>JALUAG010000024.1 GCA_027045875.1 Alphaproteobacteria bacterium
CGAGGCGTCCGCCTCTACGACGCCTCGATGGTGGGCTGGACGCAGGACACCGCTCGGCCGGTGGAGACCGGTACCGGGATCATGGGCGGCATCCGCGCCTGGGTGGAGCGCTTTCTCGAATCCTGACCGGGTGACGGCGGGCTTGCCGCCGGCCTCGCCGCCTGAGAGAAGGACGGGGGCTTCGACCGCCGCGGTCGGAGCCCCCGGTCTTCGGGGGAGGACGAGGTGGCGGACGGTACGCGGCCGCCGGCCGGGAGCGTGCCCCGGCGTGGCCGGATCATCCTATTGCTGGCGGTCGCCGCCTTCGGTTCGGCGGCCAGCATGCGCGTCTCGGAACCGGTGCTGCCGCAGCTCGCCGAGCTCTTCGCAGTGCCGCCGGGGCGGGCATCGGTGGTGTTCTCTGCCTACGCCCTCGCCTACGGCCTCGCCCAGATCCTGTGGGGGCCGGTGGGCGACCGGATGGGCAAACTCGCCACCATCACCGTCCTCACCCTCGCCTCCGCCGTCACCACCGCCCTCGTGGCCCTGGCCCCCGGCCTCCAATTGCTGGCGCTCGGTCGTTTCGTGAGCGGGCTCACGGTGGCCGGCATCATCCCGCTCGCCATGGCGTGGATCGGCGAGACGGTGCCCTACGATCGACGCCAGCCGGTACTCGCCCGCTACCTCACCGGCCAGATCCTGGGCGTGGTGGGTGGCCAGGCGGCGGGCGGCATCGTCGGCGGCATGTTCGGCTGGCGGGCGGCCTTCCTGCTGCTGGCCCTCGTCTTCCTGCTGGCCGGGCTGGCGCTGCTGCCCGAGTTCCGCCGGCACGACGTACGCCCTGGACGGGGGGTGCGGACGCGGGCGACCGGCGGCCTCTACCTCTCCCTGCTGGGCCGGCCCTGGGTCCGCGTGGTGCTCCTCGTGGTGGCCCTCGAAGGTGCCGTCTTCTTCGGCGCCTTCGCCTATGTCGGGGCCTATCTGCGCACCGTCCACGGGCTCGACTACGGGCTGGTCGGTTCCCTCATCGCCCTCTTCGGCGCGGGCGGGCTCCTGTTCGTGGCCGGGGTGGGCCGGCTCGTGGCGCGCCTCGGGGAGCGCGGCCTCGCCGCCGCCGGCGGGCTGGTCGCCGCGTCGGCCTTCGCGCTGCTGCCGGCGGCCTCCGGCGTCCTCCTGCCGGGGCTCGCCATGTTCCTGCTCGGGGTCGGCTTCTACATGCTGCACAATACCCTGCAGACCAACGCCACCCAGATGGCCCCGGAAATGCGGGGGGTGGCGGTGTCGGCCTTCGCCAGCAGCTTCTTCCTGAGCCAGGCCCTGGGCACCTGGCTCGGCGGGCGGCTCGTGGATCTCGTGGGCTACACGCCGCTTTTCCTGCTGGCTGCCCTGGCGATGCCGCTTCTGGGTCTTCTCTTCGCCCGGCGGCTCGCGCGGCGCGGATCCTGAACGGGAGGGAACGGATTGTCTTCGAGGGAGGAGATCGCGCGGCTCGAACGGGCCGCCCTCTGGGCCTGGCCGCCCGCCGAAACCGCCTCGGTGGCCGGCTGGCTCCTGCGCGCGGGCGGTGCCGCGAGCCGTCGCCTCAATTCCGCCACCACCCTCGCCTTCGAACCGGGGATCGATCCCGGCGAGGCGATCGGCCGCGTGGAGGCGTGGTACGCGGCGCGGGGGCGTCCCGCCTGTTTCCACCTCACCGAGGCGGCGATGCCGGTCGGGCTCGACGGGCTCCTCGCCGCCCGCGGCTATCGCCGGCGGACGCCCAGCCTCGTGATGGTCCGGCCGCTCGTACCGGGGCAGGGGGCGCTCGGGGAGGGGGTCGAACTCGAGACCCGACCCCGGGCCGGCTTCATGGAGGCCATCGCCGATCCCGCCTGGGATACCCGCCTGCGGGCCGAGCGGGCGGCGGTCTACGCTCGTATCCGGAGGCCCCATGTGTTCGCGGTCGATTTCCGCGACGGGATGCCGGCGGCGGGCGGGGTCTGTGTCGTCACCGAGGGGACCGCCGTCCTCCACAGCATGCGTACCCGCCCCGAATACCGCCGCCGCGGCTGCGCGCGGGCGATCCTCGCGCGCCTTCTCGCCTGGGGTGCGGCGATGGGCGCCCGACGGGCGATGCTGCAGGTGGAGGAGGCCAATGCTCCCGCCCGCGGGCTCTACGAGGCGGCCGGCTTCCGGCCGGTCTGCCGCTACCACTACCGGGAGCGCTGAGGGGCGCCTTCAGCCGGTGGCCCGTTCCTCCCAGCGGGCGGCCGCGGCGTCGTCGGACGCCTTCGCCTCGACCCAGCGTGCGCCGCGGTCGGTCTCCTCGAGCTTCCAGAAGGGCGCTTTGGTCTTGAGCCAGTCGATCAGGAAGGTGCAGGCCTCGAGGGCGGCGGCCCGATGGGCGCTCGCCGTGGCCACGAGCACGATGGGCTCGCCCGGCTCCATCCGCCCGTAGCGGTGAATGACGAGGCAGTCGAGAAGCGGCCAGCGCCGGCGGGCCTCTTCCTCGATCTCGGCCAGCTTGCGCTCGGTCATGCCCGGATAGTGTTCGAGGGTCATCGCCCGGATGCGGACCTCCCCGGCGCGGTCCCGCACCCGCCCGACGAAGCTCGCGATGCCTCCCACATCCGTTCGGCCGGCGGCGAAGGCGGCGATCTCGGCCGCCGGATCAAAGGGGTCGCCGGTCACCCGGATCATGCCTCAGCCCCCGGTCACCGGCGGGAAGAAGGCGACCTCGCGGGCGCCGCCGACGGGCGTGTCGTCCTCGGCGTACTCCTGATCGACGGCACAGCGCACGACACCCGGCGCCGCCAGCGTTTCGGCGAAGCGGGGATGCCGGTCGGCGAGCCAGCGCTTGAGATCGGCCACGGTGTGCACCTCGGCCGGCGGTTCCAGCTCCTCCTCCGCCAGTCCGGTGCGCTGCCGCAGCCAGGCGAAATAGCGTATTTTCATGTCCGGATCCCGAAGCCTCCCCGCATCAGCTCTTCGAGGTGACGCTCTCGGCGGCGAGCGGTCGGCGCTCGCCGTTGCTCATCATGTGGCCGAGGCCCGCCCGCAGATAGTCGTAGCCGGTGACCAGGGTGAGGAGGGCGGCCGCCCAGAGGCCCCACCAGCCGACCGCCTGGAAGGGCAGCCAAGGGGGCGCGGCGTCGCCCACGAGGAGGAGGCCGATGGCCACCATCTGCACCGCCGTCTTCCATTTGGCGAGGCGGCTCACCGGCAGGCCGACGCTCACCTCGGCCATGTATTCGCGCAGCCCCGAGACGGTGATCTCGCGCAGCACGATGACCAGCGCCGGCAGCAGCGGCGCCCGGTCGAAGCCCACCAGCATCACCACCGTGGCCGCCACCAGCAGCTTGTCGGCCACCGGATCGAGCCAGCGGCCGAAGGGGGATTGCATCTGCCAGGAGCGGGCGAGATAGCCGTCCACATAGTCGGTGGTGGCGGCGACCAGGAACAGCAACGCCGCGAGCCAGCGCGCCCAGGCGGCGTCGATGTAGAACATGCCGAGGATGACGGGCACCAGCAGGACGCGGCTGACGGTCAGGATGTTGGGCGTGGTGTTCAGCATGAGGCTCGTCCCCAGCCGCCGTCGTGGAAGTGGTCGTAGATGGTGCGCGCCAGCACCCGGCTGATCCCGGGCACCTGCTCGAGATCCTCGAGGCCCGCCTGTTCGACCCCCCGTGCCGAGCCGAAATGATCGAGCAGCGCCCGCTTGCGCGCCGGTCCCACGCCGGGGATCCGATCGAGCCGCGAACGGCCCAGCGATCGGCTTCGCTTGCCACGGTGCGCGGCGATGACGAACCGGTGAGCTTCGTCGCGCAGCCGCTGGAGAAGGTACAGAACGGGGTCCCGGGGGTCCAGCGCGAAGGGCTCGCGGCCCGGTAGAAAGAACCGCTCGCGACCAGCGTCGCGGTCCGGCCCCTTGGCCACGCCGATCACCGGCAGATCCCCGAGCCCGAGCCGGTCGAGAACGGCACGGGCCGCCCCCAGCTGGCCGGCGCCGCCGTCGATCAGCAGCAGATCGGGCCAGTGGACCTCGCGGCGTTCGGGATCCTCGCGGACGGCCCGGGCGAAGCGCCGTTCCAGCACCTCCCGCAGCATGGCGTAGTCGTCGCCGCGGGCGGCCGCCGGATCGCGGATGGTGAAGGTGCGGTAGGCCTTGCGGTCGAACCCGTCGGCACCGAACACGACGAAGGCGCCCACCGCGTGCCGGCCCTGGATGTGGCTGTTGTCGTAGATCTCGATCCGCCGCGGCGGCGCCGGCAGGCCGAACCGCTCGGCCAAGGCCTCGAGCAGCTGCTGCTGGCGCGAGTGATCGGCGAGCCGGCGCGCGAGCGCGGTTTCCGCGTTCTCGCGGGCGATCCGAAGCAGCTGCCGACGTTCGCCCCGGCGAGGCACCGAGAGCTCGACCCGGCGACCCGCCTGCCTCGACAGGGCCTCGGCCAAGAGCTCGGGCTCCGGCACCGGGTCCGACAGCAGGACCAGCCGTGGCGGGGTGCGATGGGTGTAGAACTGGGCCAGGAAGGCGGCCAGCACCTCGCCCTTCGACGCCTCCTGCGCATGGGCGGGATGGTAGGCGCGGTTCCCGTAGTTGCGGCCCCCGCGGTAGAAGAACACCTGGACGCAGGCCTGTCCCCCTTCGAGCGCCACCGCCACCACGTCCGCGTCCTCGGTGCGACGCAGGTTGATGCCCTGACGGCTCTGGACGTGCGCCAGCGCCTTGAGGCGATCCCGGAGCACCGCCGCCTCCTCGAAGGCCAGCCGTTCGGCGGCGGCGTGCATGGCCGCCTGAAGCTGTTCCTGCACCTCGCGCGAGCGGCCGCAGAGAAAGGCCCGTACCTGCGCCACCAGCGCCGCGTAGTCGGCCTCCGAGATGCGGCCGACGCAGGGAGCGCTGCAACGCTTGATCTGGTACTGCAGGCAGGGCCGCGAGCGGTTGGCGAAGACGGTGTCCGAGCAGCTGCGCAGGGGAAAGGCGCGGAGCAGGGTGCCGAGGGTCTCGTTGACCGCGCCGGCCGAGGCGAACGGACCCCAGTATTCGCAGCCCTCGCGCCGCGGGCCGCGATGCTTGCCGATGAGCGGGAAGGGATGGTCGTGGCGCAGGTAGATGTAGGGGAAGCTCTTGTCGTCGCGCAGCAGGATGTTGAAGGGCGGGCGATGGCGCTTGACGAGATTGGCTTCGAGCAGGAGTGCCTCCACCTCGCTCGAGGTGGTGACGAACTCCATCGACCGGGTGAGAGCCACCATGCGCTTGAGGCGTGCGCTGAGCGCCTCGGTGCGCGTGTAGGCGACGACCCTCTTCCTGAGCGATTTGGCCTTGCCCACGTACAGGATCTCGCCGCGCTCACCGAGCATGCGGTAGACGCCGGGGCGATTGGGCAGCGAGGGCAGCTGGGCGCGGATCACCTCGACGCCGCGCAGCGGCGGATCGCTTCGCCCGGTGGTCGCCAGAGCCTGCGTCGCCATGCCCTCGCCGTCCCCTCCGAAAGCCGTCTCACAGGAGCCGCATGCGGCTCCGGGCCAGCCGACGGCGCAGCGGCGGCAACGCCGCGACCGCCCGGATGGCCCCGCTGCGCACCGGGCGCAGCCACATCGCTTCCGACGAGAAGATACGATTGAGGCCGTCGGTCATCCAGATGCGCTGCTGATTGGCCCAGCGACGCGCGCGCTCGTAGCGCAGCAGCAGATCGGCACCTCCCGGATCCTCGCCGCGGCGGGCGGCCCGGGCGAGTGCACCGGCGAGTTCGGCGATGTCGGCTACCGCCATGTTGAAGCCCTGGGCGTGGATCGGGTGGACACCGTGAGCGGCATCGCCGATGAGGGCGAGGCGCGGCGCCACGTAACGGCGCGCGTGCTGGGCCCCGAGCGGCCAGCTGCCGACGGCGCTGGCGAGCCGCATTTCCCCGAGGATGTGATCGGTTTCCTCGGCGAGGCGCCGCAGCAGCGCATCCTCGCCCTCCGCCACCAGTGCCCGGGCGGCGTGCTCGGGTTCCACCCAGGTGATACCGCTCCGCCGTCCCGGCAGCGGCAGCAGCGCGAGCGGCCCGCGCGGGCGCAGCCATTCGTGGACGGTGTGGTGGTGGGGACGCTCGTGCGCGACCACGAAGCCGATCGCCGCCTGGCCGTAGCTCCAGGCATCGAGCCGGATGCCGGCGAGGCCCCGCAGCCGCGAGCCGCGGCCGTCCGCGCCCACGACGAGCCGGGTGGCGAGACGGCGGCCGTCGGAGAGCGTGAGCAGCCGCACGTCGGGATCCCGCGCGAGCCCTTCGAGGTGGCTTTGGAAGAAGCTCGGCCGGTGTTCCAGCCCCGCCAGCGCCTCGGCGAGGGCCCGACGCAGGGCTCCGTGTTCGATGCCGTAGGCGAAGGGGCGGCCGTCCAGCTCCTGCATGTCGGTGGCGAGGCGGGCACCGCCCGGACGTTCGCGCACCCGCACCGCCTCCACCGGGCAGGCGAGCGGCGCCAGCGCGGACCACAGGCCGTAGCGCTCCGCCACCTCGCGCGTGCTGCGCACCAGCGCCAGGTTGCGCCCGTCGGGCGGCCCGTCGGGCGGGACCGGCGGCTGCGGATCGACGAGGGCGAGACGCCAGCCCTGGCCGGCCAGGGCGCCGGCCAGGAAGAGACCGCTGTGGCCGCCGCCCACGATGGTGATGTCGAAATCCCGGATCATGGCCCCGCTCTGGAACAGAACGGGGCGCCCGTAAAGGCGCCCCGATGCACGTGCGATCCGCCGGCGTCGCTCCCGCCCGCCGTTACGCGGGCATCGCCTCGAGCAGCTCCATCTCGGCCGGATCCTTGATCCGCTTCAGGAGCGAGATCCGGAGCTTCTGCAGGGCCCGGGCCTCGATCTGGCGGACCCGCTCCTTGCTGATGCCGAACCGCCGCCCCAGTTCCTCGAGAGTCCGGCCGTCCTCGCGCAGACGGCGCTCGCGGATGATGATCTGCTCCCGCTCGTTGAGCTCGGCGATGGACCGCGCGAGCCACTCGCCGCGGGTGCGGGAATCGATGCTCTCCTCGACGATCTGATCCGGCGTCGGCCCGCTGTCGGCGAGGAAGTCCTGCCAGGTATCCTCGCCGTCGCTGGTGAGCGTGGCGTTGAGCGACTGGTCGCTGCCCGACAGCCGGCCCTCCATGGCCTCGACGTCGCCCACGTTGACGTCCAGCGCCTCGGCGATCTTGGCCTTGCCTTCCTCGCTCAGCCGCGCCGAGGTGCCGCCGTCGATCTGGGCGCGCAGGCGCCGCAGGTTGAAGAACAGCGACTTCTGGGCCGCGGTGGTGCCGGTGCGGACCACCGACCAGTTGCGCAGGATGTAGTCCTGCATCGCCGATCGGATCCACCAGGCGGCGTAGGTCGAGAAGCGCACCTCGCGCTCAGGCTCGAACCGGGCCGCGGCCTGCATGAGGCCGACCATGCCCTCCTGCACGAGATCGTTCATGGGCAGGCCGTAGTTGCGGAACCGGTGGGCCATGCTCACCACCAGGCGCACGTAGGCGCCCACGAGTTCGTGCAGGGCCTTCTCGTCCTTCTGCTCGCGCCAACGGCGGGCGAGCGCGAGCTCGTGCTCGCGCGACAGCAGCGGAGCGTTCATCGATTCGTTGATGAAGCGCCTATCGAGGCTCTGCCGATCCGGCATGTTCCTACTGGCCATGATGCCTCCGACGTTCCTCGCTCCGCGGAACGATCACCCGACCATCGGACGATCCTTTCCTCGGCATGGCTTTATACGCGAATGTCATTGCGCGGGATCACCCTCGTACACGAAAAAGTTACCCGGACCGCCGAGGATCGCGGAACGCTCGGACCATGGCACAGGGCCCTTACACCTCTCCACGCACGTCCATTAAATTTTCGTAAACTGACGAAAGGTCGCAGGATGCGACTCAGGCGGCCGCGCGTTCGGGGAAGAGCGCCGCCAGCCCCTCCTCGCTGGCCGGACAGACGCCGCGCTCGGTGATGAGCCCGGTAACGTAGCGCGCCGGCGTCACATCGAAGGCGTAGTTGGCGGCCGGGCTGCCCTCCGGGGTGAGGCGGACGGTCGCGACCCGCCCCTCGGCCGTCATCCCGGCGATCTCGGTGACCTCGCGCGGATCCCGCTCCTCGATGGGGATCTCGCGGACGCCGTCGGCGAGGGTCCAGTCGATGGTGGTGGAGGGCAGTGCTACGTAGAAGGGCACGCCGTTGTCGTGGGCGGCGAGGGCCTTCAGATAGGTGCCGATCTTGTTGGCCACGTCGCCGCGGCGGGTGGTGCGGTCGGTGCCGACGATGCAGAGATCGACCATCCCGTGCTGCATCAGATGGCCGCCCACGTTGTCGACGATCACCGTGTGCGGCACCCCCTGGTGCAGGAGCTCGAAGGCGGTGAGCGCGGCGCCCTGGTTGCGGGGGCGGGTCTCGTCGACCCACACATGGACCGGGATGCCTTCCTGCTGCGCCCGGTAGATCGGGGCGGTGGCGGTGCCCCAGTCGATGGTGGCGAGCCAGCCGGCGTTGCAGTGGGTGAGCACCCGCACGGGCTCGCCCGGCGGCTTGCGAGCGGCGATGGCGCGGATGAGCTCGAGCCCGTGATCGCCGATGGCCCGACAGATGGCCACGTCCTCCTCGCAGATGGCGGCCGCCCGGGTGTAGGCCGCGGCCGGCCGTTGCTCGGGCGGGAGCGGTGCGAGACGCCCACGCATGTCCTCGACCGCCCAGCGCAGGTTGACGGCCGTGGGCCGGGTGCGCAGCAGGCGCGCGCAGGCCGCCTCGAGGGCGGTGTCGGAGGCGTCGGCGCGGAGCGCGAGGCAGATGCCGTAGGCGGCGGTGGCGCCGATGAGGGGCGCACCCCGGACCTGCATGATCTCGATGGCGCGGGCCGCGTCCTCGAGGGTTTCGAGGGCCACGATCGCGAACTCGTGGGGCAGGCGGGTCTGGTCGATGATTTCCACCCGCCAGCCGTCCCCGGCGACCCAGATGGTCCGGCGGGGCTCGCCGTCGATCAGCACGGTCTCTCCTCCCTTTTAGCCGCGGACAGGAGACGGGCGGCGAAGCGCAGCCGCACGTAGTCGGCGATCCAGCCCCCGCGTTCGTCGCACAGGCTCGGCCGCAGGAGCGCGACCACCTCGTCCCGCGCGCCGGCACGCTCGCCCTCGGGCAGGGCCGCGAACAGCGGCCCGGCGAAGGTCTCGAGCCAGCCCTCGATGCCGGTGGGCAGCGGCGTGGGGCGCGGCACGAGGGCGATCTCGACGATCTCGAAACCCCGAGCCTCGAGGAGGCGTCCCCAGGCGTTCGGGGTCGGGAAGTACCAGGGCAGCACGGTCTCGCCGTCGACGCCGCGTCGCGCGAGCACCGCGAGGAGGGCGGTGACGATCGCCGCCACGTTGCCGAAGCCGCCGAATTCGCCGACGAAGCGGCCGCCGGGCACCAGCGCCCGCGCCACCCCCGCCACCACCGCCCCGGGATCGCGCTTCATCCAGTGGATGGCGGCATTGGAAAAGACCGCGTCGAAGCGGCGCGCGAAGGGCAGCGCGAAGGCGTCGGCGAGCGCCACCGCGAGGCCCCGTGCGCGCGCCGCGCACACCATGTCCGGGGCGCGATCGACGCCGAACACCCGCGCGCCCGCGGCCGCGATCTCCGCCGTGAGCGCACCGTCGCCGCAGCCGAGATCGAGGATCCGCTCGCCGGGCCGGGGATCGAGCATGGCCAGGAGCGGCCGCCCGAGTTCGGACACGAAACGGGCGTTGCGCGCGTAACCCTCCGCCTGCCAGATCTGCCCTGCCATCGTTTCCTCCTCCGTCTCCGGGGCATACCACCGGGCGGGGTGGCAGGCAAAGTCGTCCTATGGTTGGCAGGAGAAAAATCCTATGTTATAGGAACCGTGGATGACGGCTGACGACGGAGTTGGGGCGATGGCCAAGGTCCTGCGACGTGGTGCGCGTGGCGAGGAGGTGGAACGGCTGCAGCGCCTGCTGCGCGAGCACGGTTTCCCGGTGGGGCGCATCGACGGCCGTTTCGGCCCCGCCACCGAGGCGGCGCTGATCGCCTTCCAGCGCGCCAATGGCCTGCTCGCCGACGGCATCGCCGGACCGCTCACCTGGCAGGCGCTCGATCTCGCCGAGGACATGCCGCCGGCGGACGCTACCAGGCGTGTCACCCTCGAGATCGTGGCCGAGATGTTCCCCTACACGCGCCTCGATTCCATCGCCGCCCATCTGCCCCTGGTGCTCGACGCGCTGCGCGGTTTCGGCCTCGTCGAGAAGCCCATGGTGCTCGCCGCGCTGGCCACCATCCGGGCGGAGAGCGAGGGCTTCGAGCCGGTGGAGGAGATGCCCTCTCGCTTCAACAGCTCGCCGGGCGGCCATCCCTTCGACCTCTACGACCACCGCACCGATCTCGGCAACCGCGGCCCGCGCGACGGCGAACGCTATCGCGGCCGCGGCTTCGTCCAGCTCACCGGCCGCGCCAACTACGAGACCATGGGCCGCAGCCTGGGCCTCGGCATGGAGCTCGTCTTCGCCCCGCAGCGGGCCAACGAGCCGGTGCTGGCGGCGCGCATCCTGGCGGCCTTCCTGGCCGCCCGCCGGCTTTCCCTCAAGACGGCGCTGTTCGAGGGCGATCTCGTCCGTGCCCGGCGGCTCGTCAACGGCGGCACCCACGGCCTCGACCGTTTCACCGAGGCCTATCGCATCGGCGAGCGGCTGATCGAGGATCCCGTCTGGGGCGGCGGCCTCGCCGTCGCCGCCTAGGCCGCCGTCCGTCCCCGCCACTGCTCGAAGATCTGGCGGGCGCGGGCGGTGACGTCGGCGATCTCCTCGAAGTTCCGCCGGTGGACGACGAGCTCGCGGGCGAGCCGCAGGTTGAGCCGCTCACAGGCCGCCCGCAGGTCCGGATCCTCGATCCGTTCCATATCGGCGTTGTGCGCCAGACCGAGGGTGCGGCGGATCATCGAGGTCCCCGCATAGCCCAGCGAATCGGCGAAGACCCCGCGCAGGAACCGCTTCTGGGCGGCGTGGAAGACACGCTCGCCCTCGCCGCCCTCGAAGAGGTCGGGCGGATAGGCGTCGCCGGTGCGGTGCGCCTCCCAGAGTTCGAGAAAGCGGCTTTCGAAGCCGCTCCACACGGCCTCGGCGGTGTCCAGGAGCCAGGCCCGGTAGGCGTCGCGCTCGCCGGGATGCGCTTCGTGGCCGGCCTGGCTGAAGTAGCACAGCAGGAGATTGCCGATCAGCTTGCCGACGTCGAAGCCCATCGGGCCGAAGAAGGCGAATTCCGGATCGATGACCTTGGTCTCCTCCTCGGTCACCATGATGGAGCCGGTGTGCAGATCGCCGTGAAGGAGAGCCTGGGTGTCGCTCATGAAGCGGTGCTTGAGCTCGGAGACCGCCGCCTTGAGGGCTCCGTCGGCGCGGATCGCCGCCGCGTCGGCATCGAGCTGGGGGCTGGTCCAGCGGTTGCGCTCGGAGATCCGGTAGGGATCGGTGAAGATCAGATCCTCGGTGATCTTGCAGAGCTCGATGTTATCGCAGAAGCGGGCGACGAGCTTCTTCTTCTCTCCCGCCGGCAGGGCGAAGTCCGAGGTGAAGTAGAGGGTGCGGGCGAGATACTCGGCGATGTGGTCGGCGAAATGCGGGTAGATGCGCCCCTCGATGGTGCCGTAGCGCATGATGATGTGCGGGCTCAGCCGTTCCATCACGATCAGGTACAGTTTCGGATCGTAATGGTGGATTTCCGGCATCCAGGGCTGGGCGTGGCGGGCCTGGAGCACGCTCGCCTCGTACTCGAAGAAGGCACGTTCGAGCGGCAGCGGCCAGCTCTCGCCCACGAGCCGCACGTAGGGCAGGGCCTGCTTCACGCACAGATCACCGGCCGGTCCCTCGACGATGAACACGAGATTGAGGTTGCCGTCGCCGACCTCGCGCACGCGCCAGTCGGCGGGTTCGCCGCCGAGCCGGGCGGCGAGCTCGGGCAGATCGGCGAGATAGGCGGCGAGGCCCGTCTCGTCGAGGGCACGATAGTCCGGGGGCGTCTGGATGCTCACCTTCCTCTCTCCGCTCGCTTCTCTCCGCTCCGGGGGCCGTTCACGTTCCGGAGGCCGGTCGCGGGCTCCCGCCCGGCGGGCTCTGGATAGCATCTGGCGAACGTCTGTCGAGGTGGTGCCTCGGGGCTGGAAGCGGCGACCGGTTTCTGACATGGTTCTTCCACCCCAGGTAAAATGTGTCGGATGGCATGCCTGCACGAACGTTGCATCTGCTGCTCGCCCTCCTCCTCGCCGCCGGTCTCGCCGCCGGCCCGGCCGGGGCGCAGAGCCGCGATCCCCTGCTGCGGGCCGAACAGTCGGGTCTCCGGGCCTACTATTCGGGCCGCTACGAGGAGGCCGTGACCTATTTCCGGGAAGCCCTCGAGATCGCCGAGGCACGCCGGGGGTCCGACGATCCGAGCCTCGCCCGCGAGCTCAACAACCTGGCCGAGGCCTACCGCCTGTCGGGGCGCTACGAGGAGGCGGAGGCGCTCTACGAGCGGGCCCTCGCCCTCGACGAGAAGCGGATCGCCGTGGAGCCCGACGCCATGGCGACCACGCTCAACAATCTGGCGCTGCTCTACCGGGCCCAGGGCCGGCTCGAGGAGGCCTCGCGGCTGTTCTCGCGCGCCCTCGCCCTGTTCGAGAAGGCGCTGGGACCGGGCCACCCGAACGTGGCCAAGACCCTGAACAACATGGCGGTGCTGGAACTCGCCCGCGGCCGGCCCGACCGGGCGCTGCTGCTGGTGCGCCGGGCGCTCGCCATCGGCCGCGAGGTGCTGCCGCCGGACCATCCGACCCTCGAGGTGTTCGCCCGCAATCTCGAACGGGTGCGGAGCGATCTCGCGCGACGGCGTCTCGCCGAAGCCGCCGGCAGGGGCCCGGAAGTCGTCGCGCCGACCCCGGCCGGACGCTCCGGCGAGGCCGTTCGCGACCGCGCCGGCAGGACGGTCGGCCCGCCCGTGCCGCGCCCCCCGCGGGCGGCGGACGGGGAAGCGACGGCACGGATGGCGGCGGTGGCCCCGGCCGCCGGCGGCCGCTTCGCCGTCCATCTCGCGTCGGTGCGCTCGCCGGCGGCGGCGCGCTCGGGGGCCGTGCGGCTGCAGCGGCAGTATCCCGAACTCGCCGATCTTCCGGTCCGCCCGCCGGAGAAGGTGGAGATCGCGGGCAAGGGCACCTTCTACCGCATCGCCTACGGCTATTTCGCCGACCGCGGCGAGGCCCGCAAGCTGTGCCGCAGGCTGCGGGCGCGCGGGGCCTACTGTGACGTCACCAGCCCCGGCGGCTGACGGGATCCGGGCGCCGGAGAGGACGGCCCCGGCCGGCGTCGGGGCGGCGGAACCGCTCGTCCGTCTCCAGGACTGGCTGCTGCGGCACGCGGCGGATCTCGCCCGCGGCGCCACCCTCGAGGGATTCCGCCTCTATCTCCATCCCGTCCCCCATCCCTTCTACCGCAACACCGCCGTTCCCCTGACCGACGACGCCGACTGGCCCGCGGCCCTCCTGCGGCTGCGCCGCCATCTCGGCGAGCGGCAGCTGCCGGCCCGCATCGAATGTTTCGCCGAGCTCTTCCCGCGCCTCGCCCGCGCCCTCGAGAGCGGCGGCTTCCGTATCGAACGCTCGCCGGCGATGTTGGCCGAGGCGCACCGCGGTACAACCGCCGCCGACGTCCGGGTTCCGGACCGGCTGGCCCCGGCCGAGGCGCGCGGCTTCCTCGACGCCATGCTGAGCGCCTTCGGCGGGGCGCCGGCGCGGCGGGTCGAGGTCCAGCGTCTGCTGGCCTGCCATCTGGCGAGACGGCTGCGTCTCGCCTGGCGCCGGCGCGGGGGCCGGATCCTCGCCGGGGCCGCGCTCGGCATCTGCGGCGATACCGCGGAGCTCATGGGCGTGTTCACCGCGACCGACTGTCGCGGGCAGGGCCACGCCCGTGCGGTCTGCACCGCCCTCGGCGACCGGTTCGCGCGCGGCGGCGGCCGTTTCCTGTGGCTGGCGGCCGAGGACGCCGCCACCGATCTCTACGCCCGGCTCGGTTTCCGGGTGGTGGGCACGCGCCTCGAGGCCTTCCCGTTACCGCTTGCCTCGGCTTGACTTTTGCGCATGATCGGGCATCTCTTCGGACCAAAGGGGACCTGCGCGGTCCTGATTGGTCCGGATGGAGCCGCATGATCCGACTGAGCAAGCTCTGCGACTACGGCATCGCCCTGCTGACGGCGCTCGTGCGTCACGAGGGGGAGCAGCGCAGCGCCGCCGAGCTCGCCGAAGCGACCGGGGTGCCGCCGGCGATGGCCAGCAAGATCCTGAAGCAGCTCTGCCGTGCCGGGCTGCTGGAATCCTGGCGCGGGGCCCGGGGCGGCTACAGTCTCGCGCGGCCGCCGGCGGCGGTGACGGTGGCCGAGATCATCGAGGCCCTCGACGGGCCGATCGCGCTCACCGCCTGCATCGAGGAGGGGGCCGGCGACTGCGTCATCGAGACCCTCTGCCCGGCGCGGGGCAACTGGCAGCGGATCAACGACGCCATCCGGGAGGCCCTTTCGGGGATCACCCTCGCCGACATGGCCGAGACCGTTCCCGAAGCGTTTCTGCTTCCCGAGGAGCGCCGCGATGCGGCGGCGGCGCGACCGTGATCGCCAACCTTCCGGAGGCGGGGTAGACATTCCATGTCGTCGACCATCGAGACCCTGAAGGAACACACCACCGGCGAGTACAAGTACGGCTTCATGACCGCGGTGGACGAGGAAACCACGCCGCCCGGCCTCGACGAGGAGGTCATCCGGCGCATCTCCGCCCGCAAGGAGGAGCCGGAGTGGCTCACCGAATGGCGGCTTTCGGCCTACCGCCGCTGGCTTTCCATGGAGGAGCCGGACTGGCAGAAGGTGACCTATCCGCCCATCGACTACCAGGCCATCAGCTATTTCGCGGCGCCCAGGCAGAAGGAACGGCCGAAGTCGCTCGACGACATCGACCCGGAGATCCGCCGCACCTACGAGAAGCTGGGCATTCCCATCCGCGAGCAGGAGATCCTGGCCGGGGTGGCGGTGGACTACGTGTTCGACAGCGTTTCGGTGGCCACCACCTTCAAGAACAAGCTCGCCGAACTCGGCATCATCTTCTGCTCCATCTCCGAGGCGGTGCGCGACCATCCCGATCTCGTGCGCAAATATCTCGGTTCGGTGGTGCCGCCCGGCGACAACTTCTTCGCCGCCCTCAACTCGGCGGTCTTCAGCGACGGCAGCTTCGTCTACGTGCCCAAGGGGGTGCGCTGTCCGATGGAGCTGTCGACCTACTTCCGCATCAACGCCGCCGGTACCGGCCAGTTCGAGCGCACCCTGATCATCGCCGACGAGGGCTCCTACGTGAGCTATCTCGAGGGCTGTACGGCGCCGATGCGGGACGAGAACCAGCTCCATGCCGCGGTGGTCGAGCTCATTGCCCTCGACGATGCCGAGATCAAGTACTCGACGGTCCAGAACTGGTACCCCGGCGACAAGGAGGGCAAGGGCGGCATCTACAACTTCGTCACCAAGCGCGGCATCTGCCGCGGCCGGCGCTCCAAGATCTCCTGGACCCAGGTGGAGACCGGCTCGGCCATCACCTGGAAGTACCCCTCCTGCATCCTCCAGGGGGAGGATTCGGTGGGCGAGTTCTACTCGGTGGCGCTGACCAACAACTTCCAGCAGGCGGACACCGGCACCAAGATGATCCACATCGGCAGGCGCACCCGCTCGCGCATCGTCGCCAAGGGCATCGCCGCCGGCCGCTCGGACAGCACCTACCGGGGTCTCGTGCGGATCATGCCGGGGGCCACCGGCGCCCGCAATCACACCCAGTGCGACAGCCTGCTGATCGGCGATCGCTGCGGTGCCCACACGGTGCCCTACATCGAGGTCAAGAACCGCAGCGCCAAGGTGGAGCACGAGGCCACCACCAGCAAGATCAGCGAGGACCAGCTCTTCTACTGCCGCTCGCGGGGCTTTTCCGAGGAGGACGCGGTGGCCCTCGTCGTCAACGGCTTCTGCCGCGAGGTGATGGAGGAGCTGCCGATGGAATTCGCGGTGGAGGCCAGGAAACTGCTCGGCATCTCGCTCGAGGGCAGCGTCGGCTGAGCCCCGGCCGCCGAACCTGACGGATTGGAGAACATGCTACGGATCGAAGGTCTCAGGGTCGCCGTCGAGGGCAAGCGGATCCTCGACGGGGTCGATCTCGAAATCGCCGCCGGCGAGACCCATGCGGTGATGGGTCCCAACGGCTCGGGCAAGAGCACGCTCGCCCATGTGCTGGCCGGGCGCGAGGGCTACGAGGTGGAGGACGGCCGGATCACCTTCATGGGCGAGGATCTGCTGGCCATGGAGCCCGAGGAACGGGCCGCCGCCGGTCTCTTCCTCGCCATGCAGTATCCGGTCGAGATCCCCGGCGTCTCCAACATGTACTTCCTGCGCCAGGCGATCAACGCGGTGCGCAAGGCGCGCGGCGAGCCGGAGATCGCCGCCGGCGCCTTCATGAAGATGCTGCGCGAGAAGGCGAAGCTCGTGGGGGTGCCGGAGGAGCTCCTCCGGCGCGACCTCAACACCGACTTCTCGGGCGGCGAGAAGAAGCGCAACGAGATCCTCCAGCTCGCCATGCTGGAGCCCCGCCTCGCCATCCTCGACGAGACCGATTCCGGCCTCGACATCGACGCCCTCAAGGCGGTGGCCGGGGCGGTCAACGGCCTGCGCACGCCGGAGCGCGCCTTCCTCGTCATCACCCACTACCAGCGGCTCCTCGAGTACATCGTGCCCGACCGGGTGCATGTCATGGTCCGGGGACGCATCCGTCGCTCCGGCGGCAGGGAGCTGGCGCTGGAGCTCGAACAGCGCGGCTACGAGCAGTTCGCCGCCGAGGCGGCCTGAGGAGGCGGGACATGGCGGCAGCCAGGCGCATGATCGAACCCGCGCCCTTCTACGGCGAGCTCTTCGCGCGCGAGCGCGCGCGGCTGCCGGGCCATGGTCGGAGCGAGCTCGAACGGGTGCGGGAGGAGGCCTTCGCCCGCTTCGTCGCCCTCGGTCTGCCGACGCAGAAGGCGGAGGTCTGGAAGTATTCCCCCATCGCCCGCTTCGCCAATCGCGAGATGGTGGTGGCAGAGGCGGCGGTGCCGCGCCTCGAGG
The DNA here is from genome assembly GCA_027045875.1 of Alphaproteobacteria bacterium. GTDB lineage: Bacteria > Pseudomonadota > Alphaproteobacteria > Geminicoccales > Geminicoccaceae > JALSRW01. The sequence goes on from JALUAG010000024.1 coordinate 17,093, forward strand.
ACGTCTCGGCCTGGTTCGGCGGTGGCCCCGCCACCCGGCGGCTGATCTTCGCCAACGGCCATCTCGTGCCGGCGCTCAGTCACGTGGGCGGCCTGCCGGAAGGGGTGCGGGTGACGGGCCTCGTCCGGGCCATCGAGGAATGGCCGGAGAAGGTGGCGGAAGCCCTCGCGGGCTGCGATCCCGAGTGCAGCTTCACCCAGCTCAACACCGCCCTCGCCCGCTCGGGCGCCTGGATCGAGATCGCCGACGGGGTCCGGCTCGACGAGCCGCTGCAGCTCCTGTTCGTCCACGAGGGCGGGGAATCGGCGGCCATGACCCATCCCCGCATCCTTCTGCGTCTCGGCCGCGGTGCGCGGCTGCATCTGATCGAGACCCATGCCGGTACCGGCGACGGGCACTGCTTCGTCAACCTCGTCTGCCAGATGGCGCTGGCGCCGGAGGCGGAGCTGACCCTCGACCGCCTAGAGCTCGGGGCCGCCGGCACCACCCTCCTGTCCCGCACCCTGGTGGAGCTGGCCGCCGGCGCCCGCATCCGGCAGACGGCCGTCGCCCTGGGCGGCGGCTTCCTGCGCAACGAGACCGAGGTGCGCCTCGGCGGCCGCGGCGGCGAGGCGATCCTGAACGGGCTCTGCATGCCCCGCGGCGAGGAGCATGCGGACACGCTCGTGCGCATCCATCACGAGGCCGAGGACTGCCACAGCGACCAATTCTTCAAGGGCGTGGTCGAGGACCGCGCCCGGGCCGTCTTCGCGGGCAAGATCATCGTTCATCGCGGCGCCCAGAAGACCAACGCCTACCAGGCCAACGACAATCTGCTGCTGTCCGACCGCGCCGAGGTGGACAGCAAGCCCGAGCTCGAGATCTACGCCGACGACGTCAAATGCAGCCACGGCGCCACCTGCGGCGATCTCGACGAGGGCGCGCTCTTCTATCTGCGCGCGCGCGGCCTGCCGCGCGAGGTCGCGGCCTCGCTTCTCGTCTACGCCTTCGCCAACGAGGTGATCGAACGCATGGCGGACGAAAGGCTCCGCGCGCTGACCCGCCGCGCGGTGCTCGACCGGGTGCCGGGCGGGGCGGCGCTCGAGGCCGAGGGGCTGCTGTGAACGCCCGTGCGGATACCGCCGCCCGCACCGCCGACGGGCTCGACGTGGAGGCGGTGCGCGCCCGCTTTCCGATCCTCCGCACGGAGATGCAGGGGCGGCCCCTCGTCTATCTCGACAGCGCCGCCAGCACCCAGAAGCCGGACCAGGTGATCGCGCGGCTGACGCGCTTCTACGAGCACGACTACGCCAACATCCACCGCGGCGTCTACGAGCTCAGCCAGCGGGCCTCCGCCCTCCACGACGAGGCGCGGCGCAAGGTCCAGCGTTTCCTGGGCGCCCGCGACTGGCGCGAGATCGTGTTCGTACGCAACGCCACCGAGGGCATCAATCTCGTGGCCTGGTCCTTCCTGCGGCCGAGGCTCGAACCCGGTGACGAGATCCTGGTCACCGAGATGGAGCATCACGCCAACATCGTGCCCTGGCAGATCGTGGCCGGCGAGCGGGGGGCCAGGGTGGTCCCGGCACCGATCACCGATACCGGCGAGATCGACCTCGCGGCCTTCGCCGAGCGGATCACGGCGCGCACCCGGATGATCGCGGTGGTGTGGGTGTCGAACGTGCTCGGCACCGTCAATCCGGTGGAGGAGATCGTGGCGCTCGCTCGCGCGAAGGGGGTGCCGGTGCTGATCGACGCCGCCCAGGCGGTGCAGCACCGGCCGGTGGACGTGGCCGCCCTCGGCTGCGATTTCCTCGTCTTCTCCGGCCACAAGACCTACGGGCCGAGCGGCGTCGGCGTCCTGTACGGGCGGGCCGAGCGGCTCGAGGCCATGCCCCCCTGGCAGGGCGGCGGCGACATGATCGAGCGGGTGAGCTTCGAGGGCACCACCTTCAACGAGATCCCCTTCCGCTTCGAGGCCGGCACGCCGGATATCGCCGGCATCGTCGCCCTCGGCGAGGCCCTCGACTATCTCGGCGAGCTCGGCCTCGAACGGGTGGAGCGCCACGAGGCGGCGCTGATCGGCCATGCCCAGCGGGCGCTCGCGCAGATCCCGGGGCTGCGCATCCTCGGCGAGCCGCGGGAACGGCGCGGCGCCCTCGCCTTCACCCTCGAAGGCGCCCATCCGCAGGACATCGGCATGCTGCTCGACCTCGAGGGTATCGCCGTCCGCACGGGTCATCACTGCGCCATGCCGCTCCATGCGCGCTTCGGCCTTTCGGCCAGCGCCCGGATGTCGGTCGGGGTCTACAACACGGAGGCGGAGATCGATGCGCTGGCGGCCGGGCTGCGGCGCATCGCCGCCATGTTCCAGTGAGGAAGAGGGGGATGGAGGAGAAGAACATCGAACGGGCGGAAGCCTTCCTCGAGGAGGACGAGGCGACGCGCGCCGAACGCGAGCGCCTGGCCGAGGTGGGGGCGCTCGGCGAGCGGGTGATCGAGGCCCTGCGCTCGGTCTACGATCCGGAGATTCCGGTCAACATCTACGAGCTCGGGCTCATCTACAAGATCGACGTCGAGGACGACAACACGGTGGTCATCGACATGACCCTGACCTCGCCCCATTGCCCGGTGGCCGAGAGCCTGCCGGGCGAGATCGCCGCCCGGGTGCGCGAAGTGGAGGGGGTGAAGGACTGCCGCGTCAACATCGTCTGGGATCCGCCCTGGAGCCCGGCGATGATGACCGAGGAGGCCCAGCTCGAGCTCGGGCTGATCTACTGAAGAGGCGGGGGACGGGGGCGGCGCTCCCGCCCCCAGCGGCGCTCGGAACCTCACTTGCAGACGATGCGGATCTTCAATGCGAGGCGCCCGATCCGCACGCAGACGGCGATACTGCGCATTCGCTTCTCCAGAGGCTGTTCGGCACTTCAAGCTAGTGTGTCCCTCAGCTAGTGTGTCCCTTGGTGTCGAAGGGATTGAAACCTCGCTCTCCGCAGCAGAAAGACGGGGCCTCCATCGCCGCGTTTTGGGGTAAGGCCGGGGGCTCTTCGATCGAACGGCGTGCGTTCTCAGGGACGTCGGCGTGGCGGCTTTCCGGTCCCCTGTTCATCGTTTCTTCACCTTTCCGCGTGATTCTGGGGAAGGTGGAAAAGGTGCGGCCGTTCATGATTTCCATCGGCGCCCTTTGCACCGGCTGCCACTCTCGCACGGCAAGGTAAACGGGCAGTAAATGGCGGCCGAAGGAGCTGCCTCGTCGGTGGGCGCAGGAAGCGTACATGACGAGAGCGGCGTGGTCATCGCCGGAGCCGACGAACGCACCTTCACGGTGCAGGGACAGCGGCAAGCGGTATGTGGCGACCACGCTCGGCGAGGCGCGCCGGCCGGGGCCGATGGAGAATCCGCGCGAGCCCGGGCGCCGTTTCCGTCCGGCGAATCCGCTCCGTCTCCGGCCCGTGCGGCGACACCCCGTCCGCAACGAGGTCCCGGCGGCGCCCGCTCTCGTCGTCAGCGCGCGCGCATGTGATTGCGGATCGCGAGAACGAACAGCAGGATCAGAAGGCCGGAGAAAGCTGTCTGGAAGATGCCGGTGAAAACTACGCCCAAGGGGATCGGTTCGCCGAACAGGCATGCGCCGAGGTCGTCCAGACCCTCCACCTTGGCGAGACCACCGACGACGAGCGCCTTCTTGAGCGAATAGGTGAGCGCAGCCCCGAACTTTCCGGTGATCCATGCAGTGCCGTCGAAGAGCTGGCAAATCCGGCCGTTCGTCACGTCGAAAAACAGCTTCGGGCTAGTCCCGTTGTAGACAACTGCGAACAGGAGCAGCGAAGCGGCCCACCAGACGAGCGGCCGCCACATCGACAGTCCGAAGTTCGAGAGCCACTGATACAACCAGCCGACAACCCATGCGCCGAACCGCTGGTGCCGGTCGATCGGGCGCCGCGCCTTGGTTTCCTCGGCTGCGAACAGGGCAGTATAGTAATGATGCCCGGTCTGCGCCGCCATCCGCTTCAGCGCCCGCCAGCGAGCCGTGAGCTCCTCTGCCGGGACCTCGGGCGCCTCGCGGCCGATCTCGATCAGGTCGAGATCCGGCGGCTCCCTGAAATGCGCTTGGACGAAATCGGGTATCTGGCAGAAACGGACACGACGTAACGAAAGTGCACTACTCGCATCGATATGCCGGAAATTGGCCCTCTTCGAGAAGACGACTGGTCGTTTCAAGGGCTCGAATGACGTGAAGCCCTGAAATTCCACGAGTTCGAAGCTTGCGTTGTGCGCGAAGCGGACGTCATTGAACCATACCTTTCTGCTGAACGTCGCACCGTTGAGAAAGGCGGGACCGCAGAAGGTCGCTCCATCGAAAACCACGTCGTTTTCGAACGTCGCACCGCCGAAATCTACAGCGGCGGAATAATTCCGCAGCCGCAGAAAGCGAGTTTTCCGGAAGCAAACAATATCCTTGAAGACGCTTCCTTTGAAACTCGCGCCCCGATAGGATTTCGTTCCACAAAAGCACATTTGTCCGTTAGCCGTATCGTCTGCAAATATCACTTCTCCGAAGAATATGGCCGGATCTATCGGCATGAGACCTCCCCGCAAAACCCTCGGCGTGTCGGTGGATGGCGTGACAGTCTCCGCAAAGGCAGGATCCGTTGCGGCCGTGGGCTTCTGCGCCGGTGTTCCGCGGGTTTTCGGACGGTTTCGCGGGTT
>JALUAG010000025.1 GCA_027045875.1 Alphaproteobacteria bacterium
TCGCCCTATAGTCCTGAGTCTTAATCCCTTCTCGAACAGGTCAAGTCGCTGAACGGCAACCGAGCTCAGCAACCCAAAGGCCAGAAAGGTCTTAATCCCTTCTCGAACAGGTCAAGTCGCTGAACCTCGGCAGTGAGTATGGGCTCAGGACGAAGGTGCTTCTTAATCCCTTCTCGAACAGGTCAAGTCGCTGAACCGAGCTCGAACGGGAACTGGCTGTTCCGGGAACAGTCTTAATCCCTTCTCGAACAGGTCAAGTCGCTGAACGCGGACGCGCCCGCCGCCGCCGAGGCGGTCCTGGGTCTTAATCCCTTCTCGAACAGGTCAAGTCGCTGAACGCGGCTGCCGCCGCGCACGCGCTCGCGCATGTGTTGGTCTTAATCCCTTCTCGAACAGGTCAAGTCGCTGAACGGCCATCTCGGCCCTCGACGATCCCGAGACCATGGTCTTAATCCCTTCTCGAACAGGTCAAGTCGCTGAACCGGGCGCTCGACCATATCCGCGGCGCGAGCCGCGCGTCTTAATCCCTTCTCGAACAGGTCAAGTCGCTGAACCCGCCTGCTGCGCTCCCGAGAGAACCCTTGGTCTTAATCCCTTCTCGAACAGGTCAAGTCGCTGAACACTCGGCGGGCGGCACAGCAATGGAAATAGGGATAGTCTTAATCCCTTCTCGAACAGGTCAAGTCGCTGAACGACAATGCGATCGGATCGGCCGGGGTCGATCTCGACGGTCTTAATCCCTTCTCGAACAGGTCAAGTCGCTGAACCCACGTCCGCGGCGCAAGCCGCGCGGACTATGAGTCTTAATCCCTTCTCGAACAGGTCAAGTCGCTGAACGTCAAGACGGCGCCGAGGCGTTCATCCGCGAGCGTCTTAATCCCTTCTCGAACAGGTCAAGTCGCTGAACCAAGATCGGCAGTGAGTATGGGCTTAGGACGAAGTCTTAATCCCTTCTCGAACAGGTCAAGTCGCTGAACACGTGATCGAGCGGGCGCTCGATCACATCCGAGGTCTTAATCCCTTCTCGAACAGGTCAAGTCGCTGAACAGATCGACCGTGCGGAGCTCAACCGCGCGGTGAGTCTTAATCCCTTCTCGAACAGGTCAAGTCGCTGAACCGTCGTGGCTCCGCCGCTGCGTGGCGTCGTGGCTGTCTTAATCCCTTCTCGAACAGGTCAAGTCGCTGAACCCCGGCGATGATCCTCATCGACGGGAGTCGGTGAGTCTTAATCCCTTCTCGAACAGGTCAAGTCGCTGAACCGAGAAGCGGGAGAAACTCAAGCAGCTTCTTAGTCTTAATCCCTTCTCGAACAGGTCAAGTCGCTGAACGCAGGCCAAGACGCGCGCGCCGCGTCGGCCGCGGTCTTAATCCCTTCTCGAACAGGTCAAGTCGCTGAACCATGTCGGAGGCGGAGCACGCCACGAAGGGGCGTCTTAATCCCTTCTCGAACAGGTCAAGTCGCTGAACCTGCCCGACGCCGCCGAGATCCGGCGGCGCGCCGAGTCTTAATCCCTTCTCGAACAGGTCAAGTCGCTGAACGCTCGAAGCGTGTCGCACCGGACTGTGCCGACGGTCTTAATCCCTTCTCGAACAGGTCAAGTCGCTGAACTTCATGGATGGGACAACAGGGGCGCCGACGGGTCTTAATCCCTTCTCGAACAGGTCAAGTCGCTGAACCACGCAATGGGGATACAACGACGATGCGGAGGAGTCTTAATCCCTTCTCGAACAGGTCAAGTCGCTGAACGCGAAGACAGCCACCGGGCTGGCCGAGCCGGCTCTGTCTTAATCCCTTCTCGAACAGGTCAAGTCGCTGAACCGCAGAAGCGCGAGCGCACCGCGGAAGAGCTCAGTCTTAATCCCTTCTCGAACAGGTCAAGTCGCTGAACGGTACTCGCCGCGGTTTGCACCGCGGCGAATGGTCTTAATCCCTTCTCGAACAGGTCAAGTCGCTGAACGGTCGCCGGCGAGTCCATGCCGGCCGTCTACATGGTCTTAATCCCTTCTCGAACAGGTCAAGTCGCTGAACGCGCTCTCCCGAAGAATTGATCCAGCAGGCGGTCTTAATCCCTTCTCGAACAGGTCAAGTCGCTGAACATAAATACGCGACGATCGTCGCAGATTTCAGCGTCTTAATCCCTTCTCGAACAGGTCAAGTCGCTGAACTCCCCACATTCGCCGCGTCCCGCGGCGACGACGTAGTCTTAATCCCTTCTCGAACAGGTCAAGTCGCTGAACCTGCGGTCCTGCGTGGCTCCGCCGCGTCCGCCCTGCGTCTTAATCCCTTCTCGAACAGGTCAAGTCGCTGAACGGCGCGTCGCGTGCGGACTATGAGCGCGCGGCTCGGTCTTAATCCCTTCTCGAACAGGTCAAGTCGCTGAACAGGCGCGTCGGCCGCACAGGCCGCGCGTCAAGAAGTCTTAATCCCTTCTCGAACAGGTCAAGTCGCTGAACACGTACTGGTCCGCCAGCCCGCCGTGCCGGACCGTCTTAATCCCTTCTCGAACAGGTCAAGTCGCTGAACAGCCGAACGATGGAGATACGGGATGAGGCTTGTGTCTTAATCCCTTCTCGAACAGGTCAAGTCGCTGAACCGTGCCTGCGTGGCGGCGTGGCTCCGCCCCTGGTCTTAATCCCTTCTCGAACAGGTCAAGTCGCTGAACCCCGCCGCCAAGGCGATTGCGGCCGTCCGCAGGTCTTAATCCCTTCTCGAACAGGTCAAGTCGCTGAACTGACAGGAATAGTTATGTAATATACAATGCCCGGGTCTTAATCCCTTCTCGAACAGGTCAAGTCGCTGAACCAAGGCCGAGACGGCCGCGGAGACCGAGACGGGTCTTAATCCCTTCTCGAACAGGTCAAGTCGCTGAACGAGCGCACCGCGGAAGAGTTCATCCAGCAGGCGATGGTCTTAATCCCTTCTCGAACAGGTCAAGTCGCTGAACGCCGGCGCGGAGCGGATCGACCGCGCGGAGCTCAGTCTTAATCCCTTCTCGAACAGGTCAAGTCGCTGAACGGACGCCCGCTGTCCGGTTCCCTCCGAACCACCAGTCTTAATCCCTTCTCGAACAGGTCAAGTCGCTGAACTGGTGCTGCGGCGTGACTGCCCCTGCCGGCAGTGGTCTTAATCCCTTCTCGAACAGGTCAAGTCGCTGAACATGTTGCTTGCGCGATGGTGCTCGCAGCCCGGCGTCTTAATCCCTTCTCGAACAGGTCAAGTCGCTGAACACAGTATCGTCGGTTGGGATACGGCCGACGAAAAAGTCTTAATCCCTTCTCGAACAGGTCAAGTCGCTGAACCCCGTCGCCGCAGAGGCGGTACTGGTCTTGAGGGGTCTTAATCCCTTCTCGAACAGGTCAAGTCGCTGAACGGTCACGCAATGGGGATACAACAATGGAACAGAAGTCTTAATCCCTTCTCGAACAGGTCAAGTCGCTGAACGCCGACGGGTGCGGCGGCTACGTGATCGTCGCGGAGTCTTAATCCCTTCTCGAACAGGTCAAGTCGCTGAACGTGCGGGCGCGGATATCGACTCCGCGCTCCGCGTCTTAATCCCTTCTCGAACAGGTCAAGTCGCTGAACCGGAACGGGGGTCCGTATCGGACCCAACTTCTACGTCTTAATCCCTTCTCGAACAGGTCAAGTCGCTGAACTGACTCGGGATGTCGCTTGCGCGATGGTGCTCGGTCTTAATCCCTTCTCGAACAGGTCAAGTCGCTGAACTCTGGCACGACCGTTCAGGGCTCCGCCCGATCGGGTCTTAATCCCTTCTCGAACAGGTCAAGTCGCTGAACGTGATGGCGCCCGCGCAGAAGCGCGAGCGGACGTGTCTTAATCCCTTCTCGAACAGGTCAAGTCGCTGAACGGACCTGCGGGGTCACGCGCGCCCGAGGCCAAGGGTCTTAATCCCTTCTCGAACAGGTCAAGTCGCTGAACCCTGACGCCTTGCTCGATGCCCTGAAGGCGCTTGGTCTTAATCCCTTCTCGAACAGGTCAAGTCGCTGAACTCGGTCTCATGAGCGAGGAAGAGGCCGAAGACGCGTCTTAATCCCTTCTCGAACAGGTCAAGTCGCTGAACCGAGATCAGTCAGGAGTACGGTCTGCGCACGAGGGTCTTAATCCCTTCTCGAACAGGTCAAGTCGCTGAACCAATCGGTTCGACAATGCTATCGGGTCGGCTGGGTCTTAATCCCTTCTCGAACAGGTCAAGTCGCTGAACCACATTAAGGGCGCCAGCCGCGCCGACTATGGGGTCTTAATCCCTTCTCGAACAGGTCAAGTCGCTGAACCGCCCAACCGACTGTTCCGGGAACAGCCGCCGTCTTAATCCCTTCTCGAACAGGTCAAGTCGCTGAACGGACGAGGATGGCGTAGCGGTCGCTAACGTCAAGGTCTTAATCCCTTCTCGAACAGGTCAAGTCGCTGAACCCGAGCCCAAGGCCGGGCCCAAGGCCGAGACGCGTCTTAATCCCTTCTCGAACAGGTCAAGTCGCTGAACCTGCTGGAGAAGGCCGAGACCGTGGCCGCCGCGGAGTCTTAATCCCTTCTCGAACAGGTCAAGTCGCTGAACCGACAAGATCGGTCAGGAGTATGGCCTGCGTACTAGTCTTAATCCCTTCTCGAACAGGTCAAGTCGCTGAACCCATCCCCCTCGAAAAGATGCGCCTTTGCAGGCAGTTGGAAGGCGCCTTCGCAAAAATCCGAGGCGGCACAAAACCCAACTCCACCATGTGAAAGAGCATCTCTCATTTCCGCTCCCGCGCCACCGTCGCAGCCATCATCACGCCTCGCGGGAGGCTGGGAGCACCGAGGGATTTGTACCACAGTTCCTTCGGGAGTCGATAGGCACGAACGTCGTCGGCACGTGGGTGGATGCGCTCGGAAAGGCCCTCGAGAAGCGCATCGAGCTGGGCGTGGTCGAGGTGGACCAGAAAAACGGAGTATTGGACCGGGATACCGTGCTGCTTCAGGAACGCATGAACACGGCGAAGCCGGCGGGGGCTGGCGATGTCGTAGGTCACGAGCCAGGGCCGGCGGCGGGTCATGCGAGGCGCTCCCGGATGACGCGCCGCAGTCGCGCGAGCTGGCGGTTCACCAGCGCTTCGATCTGCGGCGCCTCGCGCTCGTAGCGACGGGCGAAGCGGCGCATGATCCGTCCCGGCGTGTTGTGGCGTCCGGGATGGCGGGTGACGTAGAGAGCGAGATCGAGGGCCACGGGAGCGAGGGCGAGCATGTCCACGTCGCCGAGGTCGGCGAGCAGATTCCAGCCCTCGGGATCGCCGCCCTGGAAGCGGAAGCCGAGTCCTTCCCGCTGAAGCAGCAGCACCAGATGGGCTTCGAGCAGCGCCCGCAGGCGAGCCAGGATCTCCTCGGCGTCGAGGGGGCAGCCGGTCCGCTCGAGGGCCGCCATCAGCCGGCGATCGAAGGAGGTGCGGCGCAGGTCCGGACGGCGGATCCCGAGTTCGATCACGAGATCGAGGAGAAGCTGCCGTTCCTCGGCCGCCAGCCAGTTGGTCCGGATTTCGTCGAGGATGCCGGCGCGGTCGGCTTCGGAGACGAGAGCGGCGGTATCGGTGCGGCGGGCATGGGCCGGCAGGCAGGTGCCGAGGCGGTTGCCCCGGCCATCGAGCCAGGTGACGGGGATGCCGGCGCGCAGCAACGCGGGAACGACATCGCCCCGGAGCGCCGCCGGCCCGCGCAGGACCAGCCTCGACAAGCGCCGGAAGGGAACCCGGTCGGCCGCCCGTCCCTCCCGTTCGAGGAGCAGTGACGGCCCGTCGAGGCGAAGGGCCACGGGAGCGAAGACGGCATCGACGTAGAGGGCGCTCATGGTTCGACCTCGATCGCGGCGGGGACGGTGCCCCGCAGTTCCCGCACGAGATCGCCGCAGATGCGGCCGAGCAGCCGGGCGATCGCGGGGGCACGGCGTTCCCAGGCCTCGTAGTAGCGGCGGCGCCCTTCCTTGCCGAGCATGCAGGCCTCGCCGGCGCGGTGGAAATGGCCCTTGCGCAGCACTCCGTCGGCGAACAGTTCGAAGGCGAGGCGGTCGACATGGGTGCGCAGCGGTTCCACGAGGTCGCAGGCCAGGGATTCGCGGCCGGCGGCGGGGGCGTGGAGGGCGCCGAGCATGGGGTCGAGGCCGTGCATCTGGACCTGCCGGGAGGCCTCGAACTGCAGCAGCGTGTAGCCCAGCGACAGGCACACGTTGACGGGGTCCCGGGGCGGCCGGCGGTTGCGCCCGGTGAATTCGAGGGCGGGCGCGAAGAAACCGGTGAAGGCGCGGAAATAGGCCGCGGCCGCCGCCCCCTCGATGCCGGTCAGGCCCGCGAGATCGGCCGTGCCGGCGAGTTGTTCGAGCCCGGTGCGGATCTGGGCGAGGGCATCGCGCAGCCGCGGGCCGTCGCGGCCGGTGCGCCGGGCGAGGCGATCGAGCAGCCGGCCTTCCGTCTCGAGCTTGGCCCGTACGATTCGGCGCGCGAAGGCGAGACGGCGGTCGGGGTCGCGTACCAGTTCGTACTGGGCGAGGCGGGTGGCGATGTCCCGGCGCGGTCTGCCGAGGAAGCGGGCGGTGGGATCGAGGCGGCGCCCGGAGAGCACGAGCAGCCCGCAGTCGCGTTTCCAGAGCTCGCCGAGCAGGCGTCCCGACAGGTTGGCGTTGCCGTGGACCACCACCCGCTCGACCAGCGAGAGGGGGAAGCTCGCCGGCCGCTCGCCGGCGACCCGCACGGTGAGGGCCCCCGATTCGCTGTCGAGGGAGGCGTCGCGACGGTCGATGTAGAGGGTACGCATGGAGCACCTCAGCCGAAGAAATACCAGGCCTCGTCGCGCGGCGGACGGGCGATGCCGAGGGTGCGGGTGGGCTTCGTCCCGGCGGGGCGGAAGATGAGGAGGCTGTCGATCTCCGGATCGATGACCGCAAGCAGCTCGTGTTCGAGTTCCGCCAGCTCGCGATCGTCGAGCCAGCATTCGTGGACGCTCTTCTGGCCGCCCGTCGACCAGCCCTTGATCACCTCGAGGGTGGCGGCCAGCCGCCGCGGATCGCGGATATCGTAGGCGACGATGTAGAAGCGGCGCGCGGACATCGGGGTCAGGCCGGAAAGCTGGTCGGGAACTGCGGGAGATCCTGGCCTTTCCCTCGCAGCTCTCCCTGCAGCCAGGAAAGCCAATGGGCTTTCATCCATCCCTCGGCTTCGGCCCACAGTTCGCGGTCGACAGGGACAAATCCGTGGGCGAGGATCGAACGGTTGCGGCGTTCGATCCACTGTTGCAGGCGTTGGAGCGGGATTTCTCCGGCGAAGCGCGTGGTCAAAGACGCCGCCAGCGGGTGCTCGGGCAGCAAACTTCGAAGTGCCAGCAGGCTATCGACGAGACCGATCCGTACGGTTCGATTGCCTTCCTGAAAGCGTGCTTCCAACTGTTTGCGGAGCTTTCCCTGCGGGAGGATGGAGGGATCGAACCGGGCGGTCTCGATCCCGCGTTCCGTGCGCAGCACGTACTGCGCCGACCATTCCACCAGTCGATAGAGACGCGCCAAAGCATCGTCGAACCGTCCTCGTGCCGCTCGGCGCTGGGCGTTGTGCCAGAGATCCAGAAGGATCAGGGGTTCGCGGTTCTCCGAGGTCAGGAGCTGTAGCGCTCGACCATAGGCCTTGAGACCCGGAAGCTGATCCAGTTGATGTTCTCGGAAAAGGTACTTGGCCTCGTGATGGTCGAACCGGTCCCAGCTCTCGAACATCATGCTTGCGTTGGCCAGCTGGCCGACGCGGCGCTTAAGGTGCTGCGATGGTGTCGAGACCTCTTCGCTAAGGGTTAGGTCCCGGTAGAGACGGTCGAGCCAAACAGATGCGTCGCCGTATGCGAAGCGGTTCCAGGCTTCTGCCGCGCGAACAAGCGTAAACTCTGCGAATACTGTTTCGAAACCTACCTTGACCGGTCGCTCGGTTCCTTTCTCGACCTTGACGAGATCCGGACGGCAACCGGTAGTCAGCTGAATTGCCGCTTGTGTCGCCAAGGCCGCCATCGCAAGCGCAACGCTCATGCTCTTCGAGCCGCCGGTGTAATCGGCAACGACCGTCGCAGTCGGGAGCTTCTTTCTCAGCTTGACGAGCTCGTTCCGGATCCTCGCGAAGCCGGCGTCCGGGTCGTCGACAGGGATCTCCACGATCTTCCACTTCCCCGGACCAAGGCCAGCGGCAACGGCGATGCCATCTTCGCCCTCGACCTTCGAGCGTGATGAATTCTCACCGTCACTGCACACGAAGACCACGCGGGAAGGTCGTGTCTGCCGTATCGCTGTGATCAACGGGTCGGCGGAACCACCGACCGTACAAACGAGTATCTTCTCAGCCATCTCGGATCTCCCGAATGAACACCAGCATCCACCCCATGGGGACCGGGGTCGTCGCCTGTCCCGACCTGCCGCGCGGCGGCAGGAAAACGACGTTGCGGGTCGAGGCGTTCGAGGCCCGCTGTCCGAGCTTGCCGATGTCGTGGAGGAAGGCGCCGAGCGCCAGTTCGTCGCAGGTCGGAACCGTCATGCCGTCTCCTCCGTCGCATCTCGGGTGCGGCCTCCGCGCAGCTCGAGCGGCTCGAGGCGATATCTCCCGAGGCCCATGCTGGTGGCCTTGCCGGCGTGCAGGAACTGGCCGCGCCAGAGAAACGGCCAGAAGACTTCGGCCCCACGCAGGTCGAGCTCGAAGCGGCCGACGAGACCGCCCATCCGCATCAGGGTCGCCTGGCGGGCCGAGCGGCGGAGCTGCTCCCGCCATTCGAGTTCCACTGCCCGCGCCCGCAGCCCGGATGCGAGCTCGCGCAGCGCACGGAAATCGAGCTCGGGTGGGCCATCCCCGTGAAACCGGGCGAGCAACGACTGCCGCCGCACGAGGCTCACGAGGAAGGCACCGGCGGTGAACGACTCGGGTCCCGCGAGACCGCCGTCCAGGCGCATGCGGAGCGGCGTTTCGAGGACCACCCGCACGGCCGCGGGCGGCGCCGGCGGTTCCATCGGGAAGGGTTCGGGGAGACGCAGCGGGCCGCTCGCATCGAGGCAGGGAACGGCGCGATCGCGGAGCGGGTCGAGCAGGCGGACATCGGCGAGCGTCAGCCGACCGCGGCCGGGGCCGATGCCGCCCGCCGCCGCCTCCTCGAGCGCGCGCAGAAGATAGGGGGCGGCGTCCCGCGTTCTCCTGCCGACGAGGACGAGGCGGAGTGCGAACGGATCGCCCGGCCTCAGCCGGCAGGGGATGGCGGTCCGGCAGTCGAGCACGAAGGGCTGGGGTGCCCGGTCCACCCTGCCGAGAAGGGGATCGCGGCCGTCGCTGCGCGGCTCGAACAGGCGGGTGTAGAGGCAGCTCACCTCGATGGCGCAGCCCTCGCAGGGGCGCCGCCGCATGATGCAGACGAGACGTTTCAGGCTGTGGCCCAGCGCACCGCGCCAGGCGGAGCCGGGAAAGGAACCGAACGCGACCTCGCTCTCGGCGACGAAATGCAGATCGAGAATATCGAGCGGAATCACACGTGCAGCATCGGGTACGGCGTTTCCTCGTGGCGGACAGGATAGGATGGCACGCCGACCGCTGTCCAGCCGGCGGCGAGCGGCAGAGGTTGCCGGCAGGAACTGCCGGGCGGGCAGGGATCGGTCCCGGGAAGCTACCGTCGGGAGGTCGGCGACCCCGCGATCCTCCGCGCGGCGCCCCGCTGGCACGGGTCTTGATTGGGACTCGCCGGAGCTTCGTCGCCAGAGCCCGGTCCGCGAACCGCGCGCCGGCGGAAGCGGACGGGAAGAGGTCGGACATGTCGTCGATCCGCAGCGAACCGAACAGCCGCAGACGTGCCCATCGCGTCGATCTGCCGATGGTGGTGGAGATCGACGGGCGCCCATGTCGGGCCCGGGACTGGTCGGTGACCGGCGTGGCCGTCGAGGCGCCGCCCGGGCTCGAGGCGAACAGGGGCGAGGTGCTGGTCGCCCGTCTCATGATCCCGATGCACGGGGCCAGTCTCGCGCTGCCGGTGAAGCTGCGACTGGTGGCCAGGGACGGAGAGCTCGCGCGTTTCGCCTTCGTGGATCTGCGGGAACGCGACCGGCGGATCCTTCGTCAGTACATCGAACTCGGCATCGAGGGGCGGCTGGACAACGTCGAGGACATGATCGCCCTCCTCGCCCAGCCGGAGCTGCCCTCGCCGATCTCCGACGCGCTGGTGCTCGCGGACCCCGAGGACGAGCCGCCGAGCTGCATGGCGCGGGCGCGCGGCGCCCTTTCCCTGGTGGCCGGCCTGCTGTTCGTCCTCGCGGTGGCGGGGACCGTCTTCTACAACACGACATATCGGGTCGAGGCCCTGGGCGTGGCCATGGGCACGGTGCGGCCGGTGAGCGCCGGCGTGACGGGCGTGCTCGCCGAGATGCGGGTACGGGAGGGCGACCGGGTGGAGGCCGGCGCGCCCCTCTTCACGCTCGACAGCCGGGAACTCCGCATCGAGCTCGCCCGCATCGACCGCGAGCTGGCCCTGATCGACCGGCAGCTCGGGCAGGTGGCGGGCGGCGGCGCGACCGGCGTTTCCATGCAGGCGATGCCTGACGCGGCGGGACCGACGCCGGAGGAGGAGGGGCAGCGCCGCGTGAAGGCGGGGATCCTGCCCGTACCCTTCGATCTTCTCCGCCGTCTCGAGACCGCACCGGCGATCGACATCCTCGCACCGGCCCGGCTCCCGGAGGCGACTGGCGGCGATCGGCAGGGGACGCGCCTCGCGCTCGAACGGGAGCGGGTCCGTCTCGAAGCGGCCCGCCAGCGGACCGCCCTGCGCATCGCCGCCCGACGGGTGACGGCGCCGGTGGCGGGGCGGGTGTTCCGTGTCGTACACCGTTCCGGAGAGCCCCTCGCTCCGGCGCAGCCGGTGGTCCTGCTGGCCACCGACCGGCCGCCGCTGGTGGTCGCGCGACTGCGTCAGGAGGATGCGCTCGCGCTCGCCCCCGGCATGGAGGCGGTGGTGGCGGTGCCGCATTCGGGCGAGAATTTCCGCGCCCGCATCCGCAGCATCGGTTCGACCGCCGTCAAGGCCGACTTCACGCCCACCATGGAAGTGTCGCTCGGCGAGACGCTGATCACCCTGGAACCGCTGGACCCGACGGTGCGCCTCGAGCCCTTCACCCGGGTCAGCGTCTGGATCCGCACCTTCGACCTCGACCTCCTGCCATGGTGAGGTGTTTCGGCCGGCGGGAAGCGCTGATCTCGCTGGTACCGCCGCTCGTCGTCTACGCGGCCCTGTCGATGCTCGTCTTCTATGCGATGTGGCCGTATTTCTACTACGTCAAGGGCGAGCATCTGATCCTGCTCGGCGTGTTCAGTCTTTGGCGCTACGGCTGGCTCGCCGTCAACTATCTGCGGGCGTTCGTCTATGCCGGGCGCCGCTATCCCCGGCTGCTCCGGCAGATCGAGGAGCTGCCGCCGGAGCGGCGCTATCCCTCCCACGTGTTCTTCATGATCATGGTCTACCGCGAGCAGCCCTGGATCACCATCGAGACCATCCAGTCGGTGCTCTCCAACCTCGTGGACGTGCCCTGCAGTGCCACCCTCGTCGTCTCCACCGGCTGCGATCGCGACGATCGGGTGGTGACCGCGGTCTACGAGGCGCATCCCGTGCGCCACAAGGTGGAACTCGTCCTCCAGCGCCAGTGCCGGGGCAAGAGGGTCGCCATGGGGCACGCGCTGCGGGCCATCGCCCGGCGCCACCGCGACGACCCCGACAGCGTCACGGTCTTCATGGACGGCGACAGCTGGCTCGAACCCTTCGTGCTCCGCCGCTGCATCCCCTTCTTCGCCCGCTTTCCGCGCCTCGGCGCGCTCACCACCAACGAGATCGCCCATCTGCGCACCGGCTCGGCCTGGTACCGGCAGTGGTTCAATCTCAAGTTCGGCCAGCGCCACGTGCAGTTCCAGTCGCACGCGCTGTCCTGGAAGGTGCTCACCCTGACCGGACGCTTCTCCGTCTTCCGCACCTCCATCGTGGTGGAGGAGGCATTCATCCGACGCATCGAGGCGGACCATGTCACCCACTGGCGGTGCGGCAGCTTCCGTTTTCTCATGGGCGACGACAAGAGCAGCTGGTTCCATCTCCTCGAACGGGGCTGGGACATGCTCTACCTGCCGGACGTGACCGTCCATTCGCTGGAGAGCCGCGATTCGAACTTCCTGCCGGTCAGCCTCTCCCTCCTCCGCCGCTGGTACGGCAACATGCTGCGCAACAATCCGCGGGCGCTCGCCCTCGGACCGCGTCGGGTCGGCCCCTTCATCTGGTACTGCATCCTGGAGCAGCGGCTGTCCATGTGGACGCCGCTGGTGGGGCTCGTGGGCTCGGTGTTCCTCACCCTTTCCCGGTCCTTCGTCTACCTGCCCTTCTATCTCGGCTGGGTGCTCGCGGTGCGCAGCATCCAGATGAGCGCCATCGCCCTCTGGGGTCACCCGGTGAGCCTGCACACGGTCCCGCTCATGCTCTACAGCCAATGGGTCGGTGCGCTCGTCAAGATCCGCGCCTGGTACCATCTCGACGATCAATGCTGGTCGAAAGGCGGGGTCGAACAGCGGCTGTGTGCGGGCAACCCGCGGGGTCTCGGGCGCTGGCTTTCCGACTGGTCGATGACGGTCGCCTGTATCGCCTTCCTGTTCGCCATCGCCGTCGCTCAAGGAGTGCTGACGCTGCCCTCGCCCCTCCTTCTGAGAGCCGTGCTGGCCGGCTGAGCCGTCGTCTCGGGGCCGTCGGCGCGGCACCTCCGGTAGCCCTCGCGACGGTACTCGTCGCTCGCGGGAGCACCCGCAGAGGATCGGTCGGTGAGGCCGATCGGGAGAGCCACGCCGGCAACGGGGCGGGGGTCGCCGGCGGTCGCTCCCTTTTCGCCCCGGCATCGGCCGGCTATGCTCCCCGGCGCAGCCCCTCGGCCCTTCCGCGAGTTTCGCATGCCGCTTCCTTCCGACGCCGCCATCGTCGTCCTGACCGGTGCGGGCATTTCCGCCGAATCCGGTCTCTCGACCTTCCGCGGCGCCGGCGGGCTGTGGGAAGGTCACCGCCTCGAGGATGTCGCCACCCCCGAGGCCTTCGCCCGCGATCCCGAGACCGTCCACCGCTTCTACAACCTGCGGCGGCGCCAGCTGTTCGATCCGGCGATCCGCCCCAATGCCGCCCACCTGGCCCTCGCCCGGCTCGAGGAGGCGTGGTCCGGTCCCTTCCTGCTGGTCACCCAGAACGTGGACGATCTCCACGAACGGGCGGGCAGCCGGCGGCTGGTGCACATGCACGGCGAACTCGCGAAGATCCGCTGCACCGCCTGCGGGGAGGTGCGGGCCTGGCACGAGGATCTCTCCCTCGCCACCGCCTGTCCGGCCTGCAGGCGCACGGCCTGCCTGCGGCCGCACATCGTCTGGTTCGGCGAGATGCCGATGGAGATGGCACGTATCGAGGTGGCGCTGGCGGCCTGCGACCTGTTCCTCGCCATCGGCACCTCGGCCCAGGTCTATCCGGCCGCCGGCTTCGTCGAGATGGTGCGGGGACGGGCGCGGACGGTGGAGCTCAATCTCGAGCCCTCGGCGGCGAGCCATCTCTTCGACGAGCGGCGCCATGGGCCGGCCACCGAGGTGGTTCCGGCCTTCGTCGAGGAACTGCTTTCGGAGGTACCCGACCGATGACCCGGATCGACCCGGTGGAACTCACGCGCGAACTGGTGCGCATCGATACCGTCAATCCGCCGGGCAACGAGGCCCGCTGCCTCGATCTCCTGGGCGAGCTCCTGACCGGGGCCGGCTTCCGCGTCGAGGACGTGCCGCTCGCGCCCGGACGGCCGAACCTGATCGCTCGCCTGCCGGGTACCGAGGAGGTGCCGGCGCTGGCCTTCACCGGTCACGTCGACGTCGTGCCGCTCGGCACCGAGCCCTGGCGGCACGATCCCTTCGGCGCCGAGATCGAAGATGGCCGGCTCTACGGCCGTGGGGCCTCCGACATGAAGAGTGGCACCGCCACCATCGTCGCCGCCGCGATCGAGGCGGCGGCCCGGAGCGGTGGCCGGGCGCCCGTCGAGCTCGTGCTGACCTCCTGCGAGGAGGTCGGTCTCGAAGGGGCGGCCACCGTCGCCCGCAGCGGCCGGCTCGGCCGTGCCGGGGCGCTGGTGGTGGCGGAGCCCACCGGCCTGCGCGCCGGTATCGGCTATCGCGGGCTCAACTGGTGCGATCTGCATTTCACCGGCCGGACCGCGCACGCCTCCCAGCCCGAGCAGGGCGACAACGCCCTCCTCAAGGCCGCCCGCGCCGCCATCACCCTCGCCGAGTGGGACTTCGACGGCGCCGAGCATCCGGCGCTCGGCCGGCCCGGCCTCAACGTGGCCCGCATCGAGGGAGGACAGAACTACAATTCGGTGCCCGACCGGGCGAAGCTCGGGATCGACATGCGGCTCCTGCCCGACCAGGCGGTGGAGGAGGTCGAGCGCCGCATCGCCGAGATCACCGGCTGCGCGCGGCTGGAACGGCTGATGGCCACACCCGCGGTCTGGACCGATCCGTCCGATCCCTGGCTGCAGTCGGTGAGGGCGCTGCTCGGCGAGCTCCTGGGCGCGCCCGTGGCCCTCGGCACCGTTCCCTATTCGACCGACGCCTCCTTTCTGGCGCCGGGCTACGGCGGCGTGCCGGTGCTGGTATTGGGGCCCGGAGAGGCCGAGCAGGCGCACCAGACCGACGAATGGTGCGAGGTCGCCAAGATCGAGAAGGCGTTCGCGATCTACCTGCGGCTGATCGAGGACTGGTCGAGCCGGGCATCCGCCGCCTGAGACGGCGCCGGACGGCCGTTGGTGCGCGCGGCGGGGGTCGAACCCGCGACCGGCCGCTGGCGCCGCCGGCCCCGGCCCACTCGGCATGCGCGCGACAGGGAACACTACCGATCCGGCGCGGAGGCGCCAGCGCCATTCGCGCCTACGCGTCCCATCGTGCGCTCAGGATCGGCGGAACGGCTCGCCGTGGGTGCGGGCGTAGGCCTCCTCGAAGGCGGCGAGCTTGTCGGCTGACGCCTCCTTCTGGTGGCGCCGTTTCCACTCCTCGTAGGGCATCCCGTAGACGATCTCGCGCGCCTCGTCGTAGCTCATGGCGATCCCGCGCTCTTCGGCCGCCGCCCGGTACCATTTGGCGAGACAGTTGCGGCAGAAGCCGGCGAGGTTCATGAGATCGATGTTCTGCACCTCGCTGCGCTCGCGCAGATGGGCCACCAGCCGGCGGAAGGCGGCGGCCTCCAGCTCGGTGCGGATGGTGGGGTCGAGCTCGGTCATGGGGTCGCGTTCCCTCCTCCTGCGTTCACCTTCGGTTCCCGTTTCATTCCGGCACGCCTTCGAGCGTCGCCTCGACCAGCCAAAGCGCCACCGCCCGCCGGGCCTCGACATCCTCGGCCCCCGCCGCCCGCGCCTCGCGGTAGATGCGGAGCTGGTGGTCGGCGCTGGTGCCGCGGGCCACGATATCGCGGACGGCCCGCACCTCGGCGAGGCAGCCGAGCTCGCGGGCCTCGTCGGAAAGGAGGGTCACCAGCTCCTCCACCAGATCGGCGAAGGGTACCATCTTGCGCTGGCCGAAGTCGGCGAGCTCCCCTTCCACGCCCCAGCGCTGGGCGCGCCACTTGTTCTCGTTGAGGAGGATCGGCCGGTACTGGCGCCAACGCTGGTTGTTCGCGCGCAGCCGGAAGAGCATGGCCAGGATCGACTGGTAGAGGGCGGCGATGGTGATGGCGTCCTCGAAGCGGGTGCAGATGTCGCAGATGCGCATCTCCAGGGTCGGCTGCTTGGCCGACGGGCGTACGTCCCACCAGATCTTGCTGGGGTCGTCGCAGACGCCGCACTCCGCCATGAACTCGAGGAGCCGTTGCCATTCCCGGTAGCTCTCGAAGGTCTCCGGCATGCCGGAACGCGGCAGATCGCCGAAGATGGTCGGGCGGAAGGCCTTGAGGCCCGTGTCCTGTCCCTCCCAGAACGGCGAGCTGGCCGAGAGCGCCAGCAGATGCGGCAGGAAATAGGCTACCTGGTTCATGAGGTCGATGCGCAGATCGTCGTCCTCGATGCCGGCGTGGACGTGCATGCCGCACACCACGAGGCGGCGGGCCAGCGCCTGGAGGTCGCGGGTGAGGATGCGGTAGCGCTCGAGATCGACGCTCTTCTGGGTGCGCCAGCTCGCGAGAGGGTGGGTCGAGGTGGCGGCGATGGCGAGGCCGAAGTCCGCCGCCAGTTCGGCCACGGTGCGCCGCAGCCGGGCGAGGTCGGCGCGCGCCTCCGCCACCTCGGCGCAGATCTCCGTCCCCACCTCGATCTGGGCCAGCAGCAGCTCGTGGGTGACGTGCTCGCCGAGCTTTTCCTTGCAGGCCGGCATCAGCCCCGGCGGCTGCTCCGTCACGAGCTCGCCGGTCCGCGGATCGACGAGCAGGTACTCTTCCTCTATCCCAAGGGTGAGAGACGGTTTGCGTGGCGCCACCCCGGCCTCCCGGACATGCCCACCGGACTGTCTCCCTCGAATAGCCGGTAAAGATCGGGATTGGCCAGAGGCTCCTCGAGGGCGGCGGCGAGGATGCCGGCGAAACGCTCGGCGCCGGCCTCGTCCGCCACTTCGTCCTGGCGCAGCTCGAACATGATGTGGGGTAGACGCGTGCGCTGAGCGTGGAACTCGATCGTGTAGCCGAAGTCGCGGAACCCCGAATAGGGCTGGTTGTCGCCCACCACGAGCCCCGGCCGCCGCCGGAGGAAATCGAGGACCGGCGCGCTCAGCCGGCGATCGCCGCGCCACAGGACGCCGATCTGCCAGGGTCGGTCCTCGCCGGCGAAACGGGGGGTGAAGCTGTGGATCGAGACGAGGGCGGGCACGATGCCGCGCCGCCGGAAACCGGCGATCGTACGGGCGATCGCGCGATGATAGGGGAGGAAATGCCTACGGATGCGCCGCCGCACCTCCCCCGCCGGCAGATGCTGGTTGCCGGGAACGGCGCAGCCGTCGCTGACCGCGGGGATCGAGGTCGGGCTGTAGGGGCGGCGGTTGGGATCGATGACGAGACGCGAGACGTGATCGAGCAGCGCCGGCGCGTCGAGCAGGCGGGAAAGGCGATAGGTCACCGCCGCGGCGCCGATGTCCCAGCCGATGTGGCGGCACAGCGCCTCCTCGCTGATGCCCAGAAGGGCGAGCCCCTCCGGCACCTCCTTGCCCGCGTGGTCGCAGAGCAGCAGTATCGGCGCCCGGCCTCGCGGGTTGTGGAGCTCGACATGGGGCGAGAGCAGACGGCTTTCCGGCATCCTGATGTCGGTCGCGGCGGGGTTCGGGGTCGGAAACGGGGGCCCGGTGCGGTACGCCCCCTTGTGGGGGACGCGCGACCTGTATACGGCCTCGTGCCGCCATGACGCCAGCGGACAAAGCATCGCGAAGGGTACGGCTCGGCTGGCTGTTGTGGGCCCTGGCGGCGCTGTTCTACGCCTACGGTTTCCTGCAGCGCGTCGCTCCGGCGGTGATGGCCGGCGATCTGATGCGCGATTTCGCCCTCGACGGTGCCCTCCTGGGCACCCTGTCGGCGGCCTATTTCTACGCCTATGCGGCGGTGCAGATCCCGGCCGGCCTGTTCATGGACCGGCTCGATCCCGTGCGGCTGCTGGCGACCGCGGCCCTGCTCGCGGCCCTCGGAGCGGTGATCTTCGGCCTCGCGCCTGTCTACGCGATCGCGGTCCTCGGCCGGGCGCTGGTGGGCGCCGGCGTCGGCGTCGCCTACATCGGATCGCTCAAGATCGCCGCCCACTACCTGCCGCCCCGGCGCTTCGGTCTGGTGGCCGGTTTCACGCTGACCGCCGGTACCCTGGGGGCCATCCTCGGCCAGGCCCCGCTGGCGCTGGTGGTGGCGGGTGCCGGCTGGCGGGGAACCATGCTGATCACGGGAGCGGCGGCGCTGCTGCTGGCCCTCGCCATCGGTCTCGCCCGGCCGGAGAGGAGCGGGCGCGAGCGGCCGCCGGCCTCCACGCGGAGCATTCTCCTCACCATCCTCGGACGGTCCGAGACCTGGCTGCTGATCGGCATCACCGGCGCCCTCGGGCCGCCGATCCTGGCCTTCGCGGGTCTCTGGGGCGTACCCTTCCTGCAGCAGGTCTACGGTTTCCCGGCCGCCCGGGCGGGTCTGCTGACCTCACTGCTGCTGCTCGCCTGGTCGGCCGGGGGTCCGCTCAGCGGCGCGCTTTCGGACGCCGTCGGGCGGCGTCCGGTGCTCCTCGGCGGTGCCCTGATGCAGCTCGCCGGCTGGACCACCATCGCCGCGCTGCCCTCGCCGCTGCTGCTGGCGGCGGCGCTCGTGGTGCTCGGCCTCGGCGGCGGTACGATGGTGGTGGCCTTCGCCCTCGCCCGCGACCGTTTCGGCGAGACGGCGGCGGCGACCGCGCTCGGTATCGTCAACAGCGCCGTGCTCCTCGTCGGGGCAGCGATCCAGACCCTGCTCGGGCTGCTGCTCGATCGCGGCTGGCAGGGGGATCTCCTCGAAGGGGCCCGGATCTATCCCGAGGCGGCGTGGCGTTTCGCCTGGTCGGTCACGCTCGTCGCGCCGATGGTGGGCGTCCTGATGGCATGGCTGCTGCCACGCGACCGGTTGCCGTCGCCGGAGGTGCCGACCGAATGATTCGCGGCCGTCGCCAACCGGTTAGTGAAATGTTGACGATTTCCTGTTAAGGAAGCGGCGGTCACGGGGTGTTCCATCCGGAGGGACGGAATGCAGGACGGGGCTGGACGTCGCCGCGTCGGAGGATGGGCGTCGGCGGTGCTGGTTCTCCTCGGGCTCGCGGTCTCGCAGGTGACGACCGGATCGGCGATCGCGCATCGTGCCGCCGAAGCCGTCGACCGCATCCTGATCGTCAAGCAGGAGCGCAGGCTCTACCTGATCCGCGGCGAGGAGGTGGTAGGCAGTTTCCGCATCGCCCTCGGCTGGCAGCCGCGCGGCCCCAAGCGTTACGAGGGCGACGGCCGCACCCCCGAGGGGCGCTATTTCATCGACGAATTCCTGCCCGACAGCGAGTTCTACCGGGCGATGAAGATCTCCTATCCGGGCCCCGAGGACATTGCCCGGGCGCGGGCGCTGGGGCTCGATCCGGGTGGCCGGATCATGATCCACGGTCTCGATCCGGGGCTCGCCGGCTGGGAGAAGGACCACTGGCTGTTCAACTGGACCAACGGCTGCATCGCCGTCACCAACGAGGAGATGGACATTCTGTGGCGGAGCGTGCGGCTCGGCACGCCGGTGGAAATCCGCCCATAGGCCGCGTTTGCACCCTTTCACGTGAACGTCTATGTGTGAAACGGCCGACGGGACCACACACCCCGACAGTGGCTCGGGAAGGCGGAAGCCGTCGGCATCGCGGGCATCGGCCAACCCAAAGACGGAGGAGATCATGAAGCGTTCGAAGCTCTACAGCCTGGCCCTGGCGGGTGGCGCATTGCTCGCCCTCGGTGGCTGTGCCACCCAGACGGAGATCGAAGCGCTGCGCTCCGAGATCGCCGGCGTACGGGCCACCGCCCAGGCCGCCGACGAAAAGGCCACCCAGGCTCTGGCCACGGCCGAACAGGCCGCCGCCGACGCCGCCGCGGCCAAGCAGGAAGCGGCCATGGCCAGTGAGAAGGCCGACCGCATCTTCCGCGCGGGCCTGCGCAAGTAATTCCCCGCAACCCGGCGAGGCGGCTCATGTGGCGACAGGACGGAAAGCGGAACGGCACGGTCCCGGCCGACCGGCACGAGGGCCGCTCCGCGCTGCGTCGGGACCGCCGGAGCCTTCTCGCCGGGCTGACGGCGCTCGGAGCGGCGGCGCTCCTGCCGCGACCGCCCCGCGTCGAGGCGGCGGCCGCCGGGGGCGATCTCGTCGGTCGCATGCGGGCGCTGGTGACCGACGCCGAGACCGTGCTCCTCGACGTGGCGCGCCAGCACGATCTCGGCATCATCGAGATCTCGGCCGCCAACCCCGGCGTCGATCCCTGGGTGCCCGGCGAGGAACGGCTCGTCGTACTGCCCACCCAGCACATCTTCCCCGACGCCCGGCGGCGCGGCATCGTCGTCAATCTCGCCGAACTGCGCCTCTACTACTTTCCGCGCGAGGGACCGCCCGAGACCCACGCCATCGGCATCGGCCGCGACGGCGTGGAGACGCCGCGCGGGAAGACCAAGATCGTCCGCAAGCGCAAGAACCCCACCTGGTACCCGACCGCCGCCACCCGCCGGGACAATCCGGGCCTGCCGAAGGTGGTGCCGCCCGGTCCCGACAACCCGCTCGGCACCCGTGCCCTCTACCTCGGCTGGCCGACCTACCTCATTCACGGGACCAGCAAGCCCTACGGGGTCGGCCGGCGGGTCAGTCGCGGCTGCATCCGCCTCTACCCGGAGCAGATCGAGGCCCTCTACGACAAGGTGCCGATCGGCACGCCGGTCACGGTGCTGGACCAGACCGTCAAGGCCGGCTGGCACGAGGGCGAGCTCTATCTCGAGGCCCATCCCGACATGGACCAGCTCGAGGAGCTCGAGGCGACCTACCGCATGACCCTAAAGCCGCCGCCGCCCGTCCACGACTACATCCGCGAGAAGGCCGGCGAGGCGGCCGATCGCATCGACTGGGACTTCGTCGACGCCGAGCTCGTCGCCCGCCGCGGCTATCCGGTACGCATCACCAGGCCGGCCGGCGCCCGGCGCCTCGCCCTGCGCGAGCCCCTTCCCGCGGTCGCGCCGGGGGTGAAGCCGGCTTCGCCCTTCGATCTCTACTGAGCGCCGGGAAGGTCGCCTTCGGAGGGGCTGCCGCCCGCCATCGGGGTGGCGAGAGAGGGGGAGGAGGCCAGCAGTGAGCGCACCCGTTCGCTACGAACGCCGCGAGCATGTCGGGATCCTGCGTCTCGACCGGCCGGAGACGCGCAACGCCATCACCGAGCCGGACATGGTGGCGGCGCTGGTCTCGGCCCTCGAGCGGGCGGATGCCGATCCCGAGGTCCGTGCGCTCGTGCTCACCGGCAACGGTCCCGCCTTCTGCTCGGGCGGCAACATCAAGCGGTTGCGCGAGGAGATCACCGACAGCGACCTGCCCCCCGCCGGCATCGAGGCCTTCTACCGCGAGGGCATCCAGCGCATCCCGCTCGCCTTCGAGCGGCTCGAGGTGCCGGTGATCGCCGCCGTCAACGGTCCCGCCATCGGCGCGGGATGCGATCTCGCCTGCATGTGCGACATCCGCATCGCCGCCGAGAGCGCCCGTTTCGCCGAGAGCTTCGTGCGTCTGGGGCTCATTCCGGGCGACGGCGGCGCCTGGTTCCTGCCGCGCGTCGTCGGCATGTCGAAGGCCTGCGAGCTCACCTTCACCGGTGATCCGGTGGACGCCGCCGAGGCGCTGGCCATCGGCCTCGTCTCGAGAGTGGTGCCCGACGAACGGCTGCTCGAGGAGGCGCTGGACCTCGCGCGTCGCATCGCCGCCAACCCGCCGCGGGCGGTGCGCATGGCGAAGCGGCTGCTGCGCGAAGGGCAGCGGCTGCCGCTCGCCTCGCTGCTCGAGTTGTCGGCCGCCTACCAGGCCATCGTCCAGCGTACCGAGGACCACCGCGAGGCGATAGCGGCCCTGTTCGAGAAACGGCCGCCGCGGTTCACGGGGCGCTGAGAGGAGGCGATGGCGGCGCCGCTCGAGGGCTGGCGGGTGGTGGATCTGACCACCGTGCTGTTCGGCCCCTACGCCACCCGTA
>JALUAG010000026.1 GCA_027045875.1 Alphaproteobacteria bacterium
ACTCCGCCCCCCGTCCCGGACCCGCCGCGGGTCCGGGACGGGGGGCGGAGTGGTCCGGAGGGGCGAGGGTTCGCTGGAGGCCTTCAAGGCCCGTCTGCCGCTCGCGGAGATCGTGGGGCGCCACGTGCGTCTGACCCGGCGGGGGCGCGAACTCGTGGGCCTGTGCCCGTTCCACAAGGAGAAGACCCCCTCCTTCACGGTGGCCGAGGACAAGGGCTTCTATCACTGCTTCGGCTGCGGCGCCCACGGCACCGCGGTCGATTTCGTCATGAATCTCGAGGGCGTGGGGTTCTCGGAGGCGATCGCGCGGCTGGCGGAGATGACCGGCATCCCGCCCCCCGAACGCGCCGTCCCCTCGGAGCCGCCTCCCGATCCCGGTCTCGCCGAGGCCTGCGCCGCGGCCCTCCGGTTCTTCCGCCGCACCCTCGAGGGCGAGGAGGGGGCGCCCGCACGCGCCTACCTCCGCGATCGCGGCATCCGCCCGGAGACCGTCCGTCTGTTCGAGCTCGGTTATGCCCCGCGGGGGCGGGATGCGCTCAAGCGGGCGCTGATCGCGCGGGGGTTCGGCGAGGCACTGCTGCTCGAGGCCGGCCTGCTCGCCCGCCGCGAGGAGACCGGGGAGACCTTCGACCGCTTCCGCCATCGGCTCGTCTTTCCGATCCACGACGGCCGCGGCCGCATCGTGGGCTTCGGTGGCCGGGCGCTGGGCGAGGCGCGGGCGAAGTACCTGAACAGCCCGGAGACCCCCCTCTTCCACAAGGGACGGCTGCTGTTCAACCTGCACCGGGCGGCACCCGCGGCGCGGCGCCGCGGCGAGCTCTTCGTGGTGGAGGGCTACACCGACGTGCTCGCGCTCGCCCAGCTCGACGCCCTGCAGGCGGTGGCGCCTCTGGGAACGGCCCTCACCGCGGATCAGCTGCGGCTGCTGTGGCGGCTGGCGGACGAGCCGGTGCTCTGCTTCGACGGCGACGAGGCGGGCAAGCGGGCGGCCTGGCGGGCGGCCCTCAGGGCACTGCCCCTGCTGGCACCGGGAAAATCGCTGCAGTTCGCGCTGCTGCCGGCGGGGGAGGATCCGGACAGTCTGGCGCGCAAGCGGGGCGAGGCGGCGCTCGCGGTCCTGCGCGAGGGGCTGCTGCCGCTCGTCGATCTGCTGTGGAACTGCGAGACGGCGGCGAGCCCGCCGACGACGCCCGAACGACGGGCGGCCCTCGGGCGCCGCATCCGGGGGCTGCTGAGGGAAATCGGGGATCCCGCGGTGCGCGCCTTCTACGCCGAGGAGTGGCAGGCCCGCCTGCGCGCCCTCGGCCCGTCGCGCGGCGGTTCCCGCCCGCGGGCGGCCGGGTCGCCCGCGCCGCCGCTCGACCCGAGGCGGCTGGAAGCGGAGATGCGGGGCTTCGAGCGGGAGCTGCAGATCCGGCTCCTGCTGCCGGTACTCGAGACTCCCTCGCTGCTCGTCGAGCAGGAGGAAGCCTTCGCCGCGATCGAGCTCTCGGATCCCGAATGCGAGCGGCTGCGGCAGGAAATCCTCGCCTGGTACGCGGAAGCACGGTCTCTTGACGCCGTCGAACTTCGGAACCACTTGTCAAGGCACGGCTTCGACGGACTGATCGAGGAGATGATCGCCGGCGACCCGCGTCCGGAGATCGCCGCTTCGGCGGATCAGGATCTGTTGGCGGACTGGCGGGCGGTGTTGGCGCGCCTCGTACGACTCGCCGCGCAACGGCGTGAGGCCAGGATGATCGACGAGACCCTGCGCAATCGGGAGGGAAGACAGACGACCGCCCGATTGGCCGGTCTCGATCGGTTGCTCAATCCCGTACCGGAGGATGATCCTGATCGGGGCGAGAGGGATCCGCTGCCACCGCGCAGATAGTCTTCGCGGCGTGCGGAGGGTTCCCCTGCCACGGACATCGGCATCGTTCCGGCCGCCCGTCGGCGCGGCCGGACGCGATCGAGGAGGATGACTGCATGGCCAAGACGAAGCAGGCCCGGTCCACCGCGTCGGCGGCGAACAAGCGCAAGGCAGCGGCCGAAGCCGAGGACGATGTCGCGCGCCTTACCGGCGCGACGCCTGCGCTCAAGCGGGTCCTGACCCAGGCCAAGGAGCAGGGGACGATCGGTCTCGACGAGCTCAACGCCGCCCTGCCGCCCGACGTCTCGCCGGAGCAGATCGACGAGCTGATCATGGGGCTCGAGGCGCGGGGCATCACGGTGGTGCGGAGCGAGGCCGAGGGTGCCGGTGCGGCGACCGGAACGCCGGCCGCGCGGGCCGACGCCCCGGCCGGAGAGGCCGTCGAGGAGGACGTCGAGGGCGAGGCCGGTCGGGCCATCGAGGAGGAGGATCTGGGCCGGACCGACGATCCGGTGCGCATGTATCTGCGCGAGATGGGCACCATCGAGCTCCTCTCGCGGGAGGGCGAGATCGAGATCGCCAAGCGCATCGAGGCCGGCCGCAACATGGTGCTGGAGGCGCTGTGCGAGAGCCCGCTCACCATGCGGGCGGTGATCGGCTGGCGCGACGCCATCCGCGACGGGCGGGTGCTGCTGCGGGACATCGTCGATCTCGATGCGACCTACGACGCGGGTCCCGGTGCCGAGGCGGCCAAGCCAGAGACCGAAGGCGAGGAGACGGCCGCGGATGCCGAGAGCGAGAGCGAGGATTTCGACGAGGACACCATGTCCCTGTCGGCGCTCGAGGCGCGGCTGCGGGACGGCGTGCTCGAGACCTTCGACCGCATCGCCGAGGCCTACGAAAGCCTGCGCGAACTGCAGGACGAGCGGCTGAACCTCATCCAGAGCAACCTCGAGGTACCGGCGGAGCTCGAGACGCGCTACCAGCAGGCCAAGAAGACGGTGGTCGAGCTGATGGCGCAGGTACAGCTCAACCAGAACCGCGTCGAGGCCCTGGTTGAGCAGCTGTTCGACATGAACAAGATGCTGCAGAACCTCGAGGGGCGTCTGTTCCGGCTCGCCCAGAGCTGCCGCATCTCGCGGGAGAGTTTCCTCGAGCACTATCTCGGTCAGGAGCTCGATCCCTGCTGGATCGATCGGGTGGCGCAGCTCAAGGAGCGCGGCTGGGCGGAGTTCGTCGAACGGCATCGCGAGGAGATCGAGGCGATCCGGGCCGACATCGCCGGCATCGCCGAGGACACCGGGCTGCGGATCAGCGAGTTCCGGCGCATCGTGCAGACGGTGCAGAAGGGCGAGCGCGAGGCCGGCCGGGCCAAGAAGGAGATGGTGGAGGCGAACCTGCGACTGGTGATCTCGATCGCCAAGAAATACACCAATCGCGGGCTGCAGTTCCTCGATCTCATCCAGGAGGGCAACATCGGGCTGATGAAGGCGGTGGACAAGTTCGAGTACCGCCGCGGCTACAAGTTCTCGACATATGCCACCTGGTGGATCCGGCAGGCGATCACCCGCTCCATCGCCGATCAGGCGCGCACCATCCGCATCCCGGTGCACATGATCGAGACCATCAACAAGCTGGTGCGGGCATCGCGCCAGATCCTGCACGAATGCGGGCGCGAGCCGACGCCGGAGGAGCTCGCGCGCAAGCTCAACATGCCCCTCGACAAGGTGCGCAAGGTGCTCAAGATCGCCAAGGAGCCGATCTCCCTCGAGACCCCGATCGGCGACGAGGAGGATTCCCATCTCGGCGATTTCATCGAGGACAAGAACGCGGTCCAGCCGCTCGAGGCGGCCACTCTCTCCAATCTGCGAGAGGCCACCACGCGGGTGCTGGCGACGCTGACCCCGCGCGAGGAGCGGGTGCTCCGGATGCGCTTCGGCATCGGCATGAACACCGACCACACCCTCGAGGAGGTGGGCCAGCAGTTCAGCGTCACCCGCGAGCGCATCCGCCAGATCGAGGCCAAGGCGCTCCGGAAGCTCAAGCACCCCTCGCGCTCGCGCAAGCTGCGGAGCTTCCTCGACACCTGAACCGGCGGCGGGCCGCGGGGGCGGCCCGGTCCCGCTCTTGAGACCTCCCCGGCGGCGACCTATAGCATCCGCGGGCCCGTAGCTCAGCGGTTAGAGCCGGCCGCTCATAACGGTCTGGTCGCAGGTTCGAATCCTGCCGGGCCCACCAGACCGCACCGGCCCTTTCAGGCGACGAATTCCAGCGTCAGTCCGCGCCCGGCGGCGGGCGGCAGCCCGAAGCCGTCGGGGATCCGCCGCACCGGCACCTCCCGCTGCCGCAGCAGAGCCGCCGTCCGCTCGGGATCCTCGACCGCGACCGAGGCCACCGCGAGGCGTGGTGCCGGATGGGGTTCGGCCTCCCCCAGCGTGGGATGGAGCAGAAGCGCGTCCTCCGGTGGGGCGAGGATGATCGGTGCGCCGCCCGTGTGGAAGGTGACGACGCGATCGGTCTCGCTGCGGGCACCCTCGCCCAGGAGCCGCGTCAGCGCTTCCGTGAGCGACGCCGGATCCTCCACCAGCACGGTACAGCTGCGGAGCGCCCGGGCGCCGTTGGCGTGCCGCAGCCATGCCGGGCGTCGCAGCCGATCGGGCGTGAGATGGTGACAGGCGAACAGGACGAGATCGCCGAGATCGCCCGGATCGGGCATCACGTTCCGGAACCGCAGCTCGCCGTCCCCGTCTTCGATGGCGCGGGCGAGGTCGAGCGGCCCCTCGACGGGAACGCCGGCGGCCCGCCAGGCGGCGGCGGTGGCCTCGGGATCGTCGGTGGCGAGTGCGATGCCGAGGCCTCCCTCGCCGCGCGCCAGGCATTCGTCGAGACGGTGGTGCGCCCCCCCTTCCTCGACCCGCCCGAGCAGTTCGAGGTAGGCTTCCTCGAACATCACGCAGTGGTTGCCGGTGGGCCAGCCGCGATGGCGGCCGCGCGGCGTCACGGTGAAGCCCAGCCGCCGGTAGTCGGCGGCCGCGCCCGCGAGATCGGCCACCGCTACCAGCAGATGATCGATACCGCGAAGGTGTCTGTCGAGCGCCATTGCCGGAGGTCCCTCTGTGCCTCTCGTTCTCCCGGCCAGCCGCTGCTAGGGTGCGCCCGAGCGGCCGTTCCGACAAGGTCCGCGGGCGGGAGTCCGAGCCATGCCGACAGGGATCATCTGCGCCATTCCCCAGGAGCTCGCCGAGCTCGAGGCGGCGCTCGTGGCCGAGACGGCCGAGCGTCGGGCCGGCCTCGATTTCCTGCAGGGGCGTCTCGAGGGGCGCGAGGTGGTGCTGGTCGGAGCCGGCATCGGCAAGGTCAACACGGCCATGGTGGCGACGCTGCTGATCGACCGCTTCGGCGCCGATCCCGTGATCTTCAGCGGCGTCGCCGGGGGCCTCGATCCGGAACTCCGCATCGGCGACGTGGTGATCGCCGATCGCACGGTCCAGCACGACGCCGGGGTCATCGAGGGCGAGCGGCTGCGAACCTACCAGGCGGGTCACGTGCCCTTCTTCAATCCCACCGACCGGCTCGGCTACGCCGTCCCGGCGCCGCTCCTCGCACGCGTGCGCGAAGCCCTCGAGGGGTTCGCGCTGCCGCCCCTGTCGGCGCGCGCCGGCGGCGAGGGCAGGCGGCCCCGGATCGTCTACGGCACCATCCTCTCGGGGGATCAGTACATCCATTGCGAGGCCACGCGCGAACGGCTGTTCCGCGAGCTCGGCGGCCGCGCGGTGGAGATGGAGGGCGGCGCGCTCGGCCAGGTGTGCGAAGCCTTCGGCGTCGGCTGGCTGGACATCCGGGCCCTGTCCGATCTCGCCGGCGGCAACTCCCGCTTCGACTTCGCCGCCTTCGTCGAGGAGGTGGCGGCGAGCTCGGCCACCATCCTGCGGCAGCTGCTGCCGTATCTGTGAGCGGCTCAGGGGCAGGACCGGCAGTCGGGACCGATGCCGTCGCGGCGCAGCTCGAGATCGAGGATGTCGAGCCGCCGTTCGATGTTGCGCAGCCGCGCGTCCGTGGTTTCCAGCAGGAGGCACAGCCGGAAGGCGTCGCTGTCGGGGACGAAGCCCCGCTGTTCGCAGCTCGCCCGGATCTCCTGCTCGAAGGCCGCCCGCTGATCGGCAGCACTCTGGCAGGCGGCCAGCAGCGCGGTTCCCATGGCGGTCGCCAGCGTCTTCAGGAGGATGGCCACGGTTCCGAGATCTCCTCCGGTCGGGGTCGGGCGCCGGGCGGCTGCGGGACGCGCTCGCTGCCGATGTAGAGGATGCCCAGGATCCGTTCGTTCTCGGCCAGCCCGAGCCCCCGGCGCACGCCCGCACTGGCCGCGGGACGGCCGCTCGCCCATTTGGAGGCGAAATCCAGGGCGTGGGCGGCCACGAGCAGGTTCTGCACCGCCGCGGCCGCGGCGGCGATCTGCTCGTGTTCGGGGATTTTCGGGTGGTCCGGTTGAAGGCGCAGCACGGCGACGAGCACGAGCGGCACCCGCTCCGGATTGCTGCGCTGCTTCTCGAGCTCGGCTTCGGGAATCCCCGGCACCTCGGCGCGCAGCGCCTCGGCGAACAGCCGCCCGAGCGCCTTTCGACCCTCGCCGCGCACGACGAGGAAGCGGAAGGGGCGGAGACGGCCGTGATCGGGTGCCGCCGCGGCGGCTTCCAGCATCCGGCGCAGCGCCGCCTCGTCCGGCCCCGGGTCGCCCATCTTCACGGGCGGCGTGGTGTGGCGGCCGAGAAGGGCGGTGAGTGCGTCCATCGTCGTCTCGCAGGGACTGGGGGTCGGGTCCGGGGCGGGTCAGGGTAGCCGCGCGACGGCATCCGTCAATACGGCCGCCGGCATCCACGAGTGCCGCGGGGGCCGCGGCCGGGGCACGCTTTGCCGCTTGATAGTGCGGCGCAGGAGAGTCATGCTGCGTTGCAGAAGAGCCGCTGCCGGCGGAGCCGGCGGCCACGGGCGGTTCGAAGGAGTGTTGGATGTCGCAGCACGGCTACTTCATCGAGGATCTGGAGGTCGGCATGTCCGCGGTGTTCGGCAAGACGATCACCGACGCGGACATCCTGATGTTCGCCGGGGTCTCCGGCGACACCAATCCGGTGCATCTCAACGAGGAGTTCGCCGGCGAGACCCCCTTCAAGGGGCGCATCGCCCACGGCATGCTCACCGCCAGCCTCATCTCCACCGCCATCGGCACCAAGCTTCCCGGCCCGGGCTGCATCTACATCAGCCAGTCGATGCGTTTCCGTGCTCCCGTGCGGGCCGGCGATACCGTGACCGCGCGGGTCACCATCACCGAACTCGATCCCGAACGGCGGCGCGTGCGCCTCGAAACCGTCTGTCTGGTGGGCGGCGAATCGGTGCTCGACGGCGAAGCGCTGGTCATGGTCCCGCGCCGTCCGCGCAGCTGAACCCGGCCGGGACGCGGCTCCCGGATGGCGCTTTACAGAGCCGCGCCCGCGTGAAACAAACGCCGCCATGCGTATCTTCCGAGGCTTCGAAGCGGTTCCGGAGGCCCTCAGGGGCGCCTGCCTGGCGATCGGCAATTTCGACGGCGTCCATCGCGGCCACCGGGCGGTGATCGCGGCGGCGGCGGAGATGGCGCGCGCGCGTCGCCGGCCGTTCGGCGTCCTCACCTTCGAGCCCCACCCGCGGGAAGTGCTGGATCCGGAGCGGGCGCCGGCGCGGCTCAGCACCTTCGCCCGCAAGGCCGAGCTGCTGCGCGATCTGGGGGTGGAAATCCTGTTCGTGCTGCGCTTCGGCCCCGGGCTGATGCGGCTCTCGGCCGGGCAATTCGTTGAGCGGGTCCTGCTCGGCGCCTACGCCGTCGCCGGCGTCGCCACCGGTGAGGATTTCCGGTTCGGTCATCGCCGCGCGGGCGATGTGGCCCGGCTCCGGGAACTCGGCGCCGCCCGGGGCTTCGCCGTGCGGGCGGTGCCCAAGCTCGTGGTGGAGGGTGCGGTCTGTTCCTCGACCCGGATCCGCGCCGCGCTGGCGGCGGGCGACGTGCGTCTCGCATCGCGCCTTCTGGGGTATGCCTTCGAGGTCCGTGGCGGCGTGGTTACGGGCGATCGTCGGGGGCGCGAGCTCGGCTATCCGACCGCCAACGTCCGGCCGGTCGGGCGGCGGCCGCTGCTGCCCGGCAACGGCATCTACGCGGTGCGCGCGGCGGTGCGCGAGGTTCCGGGCTGGCGCTGGCATCCGGCGGTGGCGAGCCTCGGCGTCCGCCCCACCTTCGGCGGTGGCGAGGTGGTGCTCGAGGTCCATCTCCTGGACGGGGAGCGCGACCTCTACGGCCGCCGCCTGCGGGTCGCCTTTCTCGAGCGGCTGCGGGAGGAGCGCCGCTTTCCGAGCATCGAGGCCCTCAAGCGGGAAATGGCGCGCGACTGTGCCCGCGCCCGCGAGATCCTCGCTTTGACGACCGTCTCCTGACCAGCGAAAATCGGGCCATGTCCAAGGATTACCGCCATACCGTCTTTCTCCCGAAGACCGAATTTCCCATGCGGGCGAACCTGCCGCAGCGGGAGCCCGGGATGGTGGAACGCTGGAACCGGATCCGCCTCTTCGCCCGCATGCGGGAGGCGGCGCGGGGGCGGGAGAAGTTCATCCTCCACGATGGGCCGCCCTACGCCAACGGTCATCTGCACATGGGCACCGCCCTCAACAAGATCCTCAAGGACGTGATCAACCGCAGCCAGCAGATGCTGGGGCGGGATGCGGTCTACGTGCCGGGCTGGGACTGCCACGGCCTGCCCATCGAATGGCAGGTGGAGCAGCAGTACCGCAAGCGCGGCAAGGACAAGGACGCCGTACCCATCGTCGAGTTCCGCAGGGAATGCCGGGCCTTCGCCTCGAAATGGATCGCGGTGCAGAAGCAGGAGTTCATGCGGCTCGGGGTGGTCGGCGACTGGGACAATCCCTACACGACGATGGCCTACGACGCCGAGGCCGTGATCTACCGCGAGCTGGGCAAGTTCCTGCTGTCCGGCCAGCTCTACCGCGGCAAGAAGTCGGTGATGTGGTCGGTGGTGGAGAAGACGGCCCTGGCCGAGGCCGAGGTGGAGTATCACGACGTCACCTCCACCACCATCTGGGTGCGCTTTCCGCTGACCAGGATCTCCCGTCCCGAGCTCGAGGGCGCGGCGGCGGTCATCTGGACCACCACCCCCTGGACCATCCCCGCCAATCGCGCCGTCGCCTACGGCGAGGACATCGACTATGCGCTCCTCGAAGTCGCGGAGGTCGTGGCCGGCAGCCTCGCCCGGCGGGGGGAGCGCATCCTGGTCGCGGAGACGCTCGTCGAGGAGGTGACCGAGGCGGCCGGCATCACCGGCTGGCGGATCGTGGCCCGCTTCAAGGGGCGCGAGCTCGCGGGTTCGGTGGCGGCCCATCCGCTGGCCGGTTTCGCGGGTGCTTACGGTTTCGAGGTGCCGCTGCTGCCGGCCGATTTCGTTTCCGCCGAGGAGGGTACCGGGCTCGTCCACATCGCGCCCTCCCACGGCGCCGAGGACTTCGCCCTCGGCCGGGCGCACGGGCTCGAGGTGCCGGACACGGTGGCCGAGGACGGTCGCTATACCGAGGAGGTGCCGGGGTTCGTCGGCACCCACGTGTTCGAGGCGGCGGAGCCGGTCCTGAAGGCGCTCGAGGGCACCGGGAACCTCCTCGCCCGTGGCCGTCTCACCCACAGCTATCCCCACAGCTGGCGTTCCAAGGCACCGCTCATCTTCCGCGCCACCGATCAGTGGTTCATCCCCATGGATGGGCCGGACGGGCTCCGTGCGAAGGCGCTGCGGGCGATCGACGAGACGCGCTGGGTGCCGCCGCAGGGACGCAACCGCATCCGCGCCATGGTCGAGACCCGGCCCGACTGGTGCGTCTCGCGGCAGCGGGCCTGGGGCGTGCCCATCGCCGTCTTCGTCCACCGCGAGACGGGCGAGGTGCTGCGCGACCCCGAGGTGGTGGAACGGATCGCCCGGGCGTTCGAGGAGGAAGGGGCCGAGGCCTGGTGGCGGCGCGATCCGCAGGAGTTCCTGGGCGAGCGTTACCGGGCGGAGGATTACGAGAAGGTCGAGGACATCCTCGACGTGTGGTTCGATTCCGGCTCCACTCACGCCATCGTGCTGGAGCGACGGCCCGAGCTCGCCTGGCCGGCCTCCCTCTATCTCGAGGGATCGGACCAGCATCGCGGCTGGTTCCAGAGTTCGCTGCTGGAGAGCTGCGGCACCCGCGGTCGCGCCCCCTACGAGGCGGTGCTGACCCACGGCTTCGTGGTCGACGCCGAGGGCCGCAAGATGTCGAAGTCGCTGGGCAACGTGATCTCGCCCCTCGACCTCATGAAGACCCACGGTGCCGACATCCTCCGGCTGTGGGTGGTGAGCGCCGATTACACCGAGGACATCCGCATCGGCCCCGAGATCCTGCAGGGGCAGGCGGACGCCTATCGCCGGCTGCGCAACACCCTGCGCTACATCCTGGGGAATCTGCGCGACTTCTCGGAGAGCGAACGCATCGAGCCGGCCGAGATGCCGGAGCTCGACCGCTGGGTCCTGCACCGGCTGTGGGAGCTCGGCCGCATGGTGCCGCGCTGCAACGAGGCGTTCGATTTCGCGACCCTCTATTCGGCGCTGCACAACTTCTGTGCCAACGATCTGTCGGCCTTCTACTTCGACGTCCGCAAGGACGCCCTCTACTGCGACCGGCCGGACAGCCTCCGTCGCCGTGCCGCCCGCACCGTGCTCGACCATCTGTTCCACTGCCTCGTGCGCTGGCTCGCACCGGTCCTCTGCTTCACCGCCGAGGAGGCCTGGCTCACCCGCTTCCCCTCGGAGGAGGGAAGCGTCCATCTGGAGCTCTTTCCGGAGATCCCGGAGGATTGGCGGGCGCCCGGTCTCGCCGTCCGCTGGGAGAGGATCCGCCAGATCCGCCGCGTGATCACCGGGGCGCTGGAGCGCGAGCGCA
Source organism: Alphaproteobacteria bacterium (assembly GCA_027045875.1). Classification (GTDB taxonomy): domain Bacteria; phylum Pseudomonadota; class Alphaproteobacteria; order Geminicoccales; family Geminicoccaceae; genus JALSRW01. The sequence goes on from JALUAG010000026.1 coordinate 10,838, forward strand.
AGGAGAAGCGGATCGGCTCCAGCCTGCAGGCCGCGCCGGTGGTTCATGTGACCCCGGAACTGGCGACCGTCCTCGACGGCGTGGATCTCGCGGAGCTCGCGATCACGAGCGGCATCCGCGTCGAGACGGGCGAGGCGCCCGCGGACGCCTTCCGACTGCCGGATGTCGTAGGGGTGGCGGTGGTGCCCCGACCCGCCACGGGTCGCAAGTGCGCCCGTTGCTGGCAGATCCTCGAAAGCGTGGATGCCGCCGACGAACTCTGTCCCCGCTGCCGCGAGGCGGTGGCCCGGCTGGCGGCCTAGGCGCGATGGCGCCGCTCCGGTTCCGCTGGCCGGTGGGCCTTCTGGTGGTGGCCGCGGTGCTGGCCGTCGATCAGGGGACCAAATGGCTGGTGCTGCAGACCTTCCATCCGGGCGAGGTGCTGCCGGTCCTGCCCTTCTTCAATCTCGTGCTGGTGTTCAACCGCGGGGTCAGTTTCGGCCTGTTCTCGAACATGCCGTTCGCCACCGCCTGGCTGCTCTCGGGCCTCGCCATCGCCATCGTCCTGGGTCTGCTCTATTGGCTCCGGCGGGAGACGCGGCCGCTGGCCCGCTTCGCCATCTGGCTCGTGATCGGCGGAGCGCTCGGCAACGTCGTCGATCGCCTGCGCTACGGCATGGTGGTGGACTTTCTCGACTTCTACATCAAATCCTATCACTGGCCCGCCTTCAACCTGGCGGACGTGGCCGTGGTCTGCGGGGCCTCGGCGCTGATCTGGGAGAGCTTCGTCGAAAGCCGCGCCCAACCGGGCAAGACCGGAGAGAGGACGTGATGAAGGGAAAAACGGGGCGTTCGCTTCTCGTGTTCGGCGCGCTGTCGCTGCTGGCCGCCTGCGGCGGCACCATCCAGCAGAAACTCGGCCTCGAACGGCGCGTTCCGGACGAATTCCAGGTGGTACGGCGGGCGCCGCTGACGCTGCCGCCCGACTTCACCCTGCGGCCGCCGACGCCGGGGCAGCCCGCGACCCGCAACGATACCTCGCTCGCCGCCCGCGAGATCCTGGTCGGGCGGACCTCCGCGACACCGGCCTCCGGGAGCCCCGGCGAGCGGGCCCTCGTCGCCGCCGTGAAGGTGGAGGCCGAACCGGATATCCGCCGCAAGCTGGTGGAGGACTACGGCGATCTCGTCGATCTCGACGAGGACAGCTTCCTCTTCATCCTGGACTTCCAGCGCGATCAATTCGTGCCCACCGGCACGGTGATCGATCCCGCCGAGGAGGCGGAGAAGCTGCGCGCCGAGGGCCGTGCCCGGCGCGTGGTCACCAACCGGGTGGAAAGCCGGCCGCTGGCCGGGGAGAATCCCTCGTGAAACCGGGCATATGGCCGGTGGTCGCGATCCTGACCGTGGCCGCGCCGGCCGCCGCAGCGGCCGGCCTCTTCAACCCCTCCACCTTCACCCTCGACAACGGCATGCAGGTGGTGGTGGTCGAGAACCACCGCGCGCCGGTGGTCGCCCACTGGGTGTGGTACAAGGTCGGCACCGCCGACAGCCCGGTCGGCAAGTCGGGCCTGCCCCACTATCTCGAACATCTGATGTTCAAGGGCACGGAGAAGATCCCGCCCGGCGAGTTCTCCAAGATCGTGGCCCGGCTCGGCGGCAACGACAACGCCATGACGAGCTACGATTTCACCGCCTATTTCCAGATGATCGCCCGCGACCGTCTGGAAACGGTGATGGAGATGGAGGCCGACCGCATGGTCAACCTCCGCATCACCGAGGAGGAGAGCGTCACCGAGCGTGACGTCATCCTCGAGGAACGACGCTCGCGGGTCGACAACGAGCCCGCCTCCCTGCTCGGCGAACGTCTGGCGGCGGTGCAGTATCTCAACCATCCCTACCGCCTGCCGGTGATCGGCTGGTTCCACGAGATCGAGAGCTTCACGCGCGAGGACGCGCTCGCCTTCTACCGGACCTGGTATGCCCCCAACAACGCCATCCTGGTGGTGGTGGGCGACATCACCGCCGAGGATCTGAAGCCCCTCGCCGAACGCACCTACGGCCGCATCCCGGCACGGCCGGTTCCTCCCCGCGAGCGCCTGAAGGAACCGCCGCAGGCGTCCGAGCGGGTGGTGGAGCTGCGTCACGAGCGGGTCCGCCAGCCGAGCGTCACCATTTCCTATCTGGCGCCCAGCTACAACACCGAGGGCGGCGAACGCGCCTACGCCCTCGAGGTGCTGGCCGAACTCTTCGGCTCGGGGACGACGAGCCGTCTCTATCGCGCCCTCGTCGTCGACAAGGGCCTCGCCGCCGGCGCCGGGGCGTTCTACCGCGGCTCCAGCCTCGATCAGACCACCTTCCGCATCTACGCCACCCCCCGGCCCGGCGTTACCCTCGAGGAGGTGGAGACCGCCCTGGACGAGGAGATCGCGAAGCTGCTCGCCGGCGAGATCACGGAAGAGGAGGTGGCCCGCGTCAAGAAGCGCATGCTGGCCGAGGCCACCTACGCCCGCGATTCCCTGAGCGGCGTCGCGCGCATCTTCGGGGTGGCGCTGACGACGGGCCAGACGGTGGAGGACGTGGAGGCCTGGCCGGAGCGCATCGAGGCGGTCACGGTCGAGGAGGTGCGGGCGGCGGCCCGCGAGGTGCTGAAGCCCGAACGTTCGGTGCGCGGCCGACTGCTGCCGCCGATGCGCGAGGCGCGGAAATGAGGGTGAGCGACCATGCCCGGACGATCCTCCTCACCCTGGCCCTCGGAGGGCTGCTCGTGAACCTGCCCGATCGCCCGGCTCGGGCCGCCGAGGTGGAGGAGGTCGTCACCCCGCTCGGCATCCGTGCCTATCTGCTGCGCGAGCCGGCCATCCCCTTCGTGTCGCTGGCCTTCTACTTCGAGGGCGGCGCCGCCCAGGATCCCGAGGGCCGCGACGGGCTCTCCAACATGGCGGCGGGCCTGCTCGACGAGGGGGCCGGCCCCTACGACAGCAAGGCCTTCCGCTCGGCCCTCGAGGACAACGCCATCCGTCTCTCCTTCGACGCCGACCGCGACGGCTTCTCGGGCGAGCTCAAGACCCTGAACGACACCCGCGAGTTCGCCTTCGAGCTCCTGCGCCTCGCCCTCACCGAACCGCGCTTCGACGAGGAGCCGGTGGAGCGGATCCGCGGCCAGATCCTGGCCGATCTGCGGCGTCGGGAGACCGATCCCGACTACCGGGCGGCCCGGGCCTGGTTCGCCCGCGCCTTCGCCGGCCATCCCTATGCCCGCCCCACCCGGGGAACGCCGGAGACGGTGGCCGCCATCACCAGGGAGGATCTGCGGCGCTTCGTGGCCGGGCGTCTCGCCCGCGGCAATCTCCACATCGGGGTGGCGGGCGACATCACCGCCGAGGAACTGATCCCGCTCCTGGATGCCACTTTCGGCGCCCTGCCGGCCGAGCCCCGACTCGCCCCGATCCCGCCGGTCGAGCCCGAGACGCGCGGGGTGATCGTCGAGCGCATGGAGATCCCCCAGAGCGTCGTCGTGTTCGGCCACGCCGGCATTCCCCGGGACGATCCCGACTACTACGCCGCCTATGTGGCCAACTACATCCTGGGCGGCGGCGGCTTCAGCTCGCGGCTGACCGAGGAGATCCGCGAAAAGCGCGGCCTCGTCTATTCGGTCTATTCCTACCTCTACGATGCCCGCCTGTCGCCGCTGTGGCTCGGCAGCCTGGCCACCCGCAACGAGACGGTGGGCGAGGCCATCGCCCTCGTGCGGGCGGAGCTCGAACGGATGGCGAAGGGCGAGATCGGCCCTAAGGACGTCGCCGACGCCAAGACCTATCTCACGGGCTCCTTCCCCCTGCGCCTCACGAGCAACGACCGCATCGCCCGCACGCTGGTCGCCATGTCCTATCAGGGGCTGGGACGCGACTATCTCGAGAAGCGCAACGGCTACATCGAGGCGGTGACCCTCGACGACGTGCGGCGCGTGGCGAAACGGCTGTTCGCCCGCGAGACGCTGTTCAGCGTCGTCGGCGATCCCGAGGGGCTGGAGGCACGGACGGAATAGATGGCGCGGATCCGCCGGCTGCCCGATCGCCTGGTCAACCGGATCGCCGCCGGTGAGGTGGTCGAGCGTCCCGCCTCGGTGGTCAAGGAGCTGGTGGAGAACGCCCTCGACGCCGGGGCGACGCGCATCACCGTGACGATGGAGGAGGGGGGGCGGCGGCTCGTCCTGGTCGAGGACGACGGCCACGGCATGGATGCCGAGGAGCTGCCGCTGGCCCTCGAACGGCACGCCACCTCCAAGCTCGCGGACGAGCGGCTCGTGACCATCCATACCCTCGGTTTCCGTGGCGAGGCGCTGCCTTCGATCGCCGCCGTGGCGCGCCTCGCCATCACGAGCCGCACCCCCGCCGCCGACGGCGCCTGGCGGATCCGTGCCGAAGCGGGACGGGTAGCGCCGGTGGAGCCGGTCGCCGGGGCTCCGGGAACCCGGGTCGAGGTGCGCGATCTCTTCTTCAACCTGCCCGCCCGGCTCAAGTTCCTCAAGAGCGAGCGCAGCGAGAACGGGGCCGCCCTCGAGGTGGTGCGCCGGCTCGCCATGGCGGCGCCGCGGGTGGCCTTCCGTCTCTTCCAGGACGGACGCCGGATGCTCGATCTCGACGCCGTTTCGGAGGAACCCGGGGAGGAGGCGGTGCTGTCCCGCATCGCGCCGCTCCTGGGGCGGGATTTCGCCGCCGCCGCCCTGCGGGTGGAGGCCGAGCGCGACGGTATCCGCCTCGTGGGATACGCCGGTCTCCCCACGCTTTCCCGCAACCACGGCCGCCACCAGTATCTCTTCGTCAACGGCCGGCCGGTGCAGGACCCGCTCCTGCGGGGCTGCCTGCGGGCCGCCTACAGCGACCTCCTGTTCCGCGACCGCCAGCCGGTGGCGGCCCTGTTCCTGCGCCTGCCGCCGGAACGGGTGGACGTCAACGTCCATCCCCAGAAGAGCGAGGTCCGCTTCCGCGAACCCGAATGCGTGCGCGGGCTCGTCATCGGCGCCCTCAAGCGGGCGCTGGCCGAACACGGACACCGCAGCGCCGCCACGGTGACCGCGGCCGCGCTGGGTCCGCTCCCGGGAACGGCGCCGGGGCGCGTGGCGGTGCGCGCGGCGCCGGCCCCGCGCCAGGAGGCGCTCACGGGTCTCGCCGAGGCCCCCGCCGGCTTCGATGCCGTCGCCGCGGCGGTGGCGGTGCAGGCGCCGGGCTCCGCGGAGGAGGAACCGGCGCCCGGGCCGCTCGGGCGGGCCCGCGCCCAGATCCTCCACAGCTACATCCTGGCCGAGACCGACGACGGCCTCGTGATCGTCGACCAGCATGCGGCCCACGAGCGGATCGTCTACGAGCGGCTGAAGGCCCAGCTGCGCGAGGGCGGGATCGCCCGCCAGCTCCTCCTCGTTCCCGAGGTGGTGGAGCTCGAGGCGGGCGAGCGGGCGGCGCTCGTCGAGCATCGGCAGGCGCTCGAGGAACTGGGCATCCTCCTGGAGCCCTTCGGCGGCGATGCGGTGATCGTGCGCGAGGTGCCGGCGCTTCTGGGGGAGGCGGGCGGCCGGCTGGCCGAGCTCCTGCGGGACGTGGCCCAGGAACTCGAGAGTTGCGGCGAGGCGCTGAGCCTGCGCGAGAGCCTCGAACGGGTGCTGGCCACGCTGGCCTGCCACGGCAGCATCCGCGCCGGCCGGCGACTCAGCGTCGCGGAGATGGACGCGCTGTTGCGACAGATCGAGCAGACGCCATATTCGGCCCAGTGCAACCACGGACGGCCGACCTACGTCACCCTCGACAGGGGCGGGCTCGAGCGTCTATTCGCGCGGCGCTAGGACGAGGAGGAGAGGGCCGTCGATCCGGGACGGCTCGGACGAAACGGAGCGGAGCGAAGCATGACCTACGTGGTCACCGAGGCGTGCATCAAGTGCAAGTACATGGACTGTGTCGAGGTCTGTCCGGTCGATTGCTTCTACGAGGGCGAGGTGATGCTGGTCATCAACCCGGACGAATGCATCGACTGTGGCGTCTGCGAGCCCGAGTGCCCGGCCGAGGCCATCATTCCGGACACCGAGGAGGAGGCCGAACGGTGGCTGGAGCTGAACCGGGAGTATTCGACCGGCCCCTGGCCCAACATCACCCGCAAGGGCGATCCGCCGCCCGACGCCGACGAATGGAAGGGCGTGCCGGGCAAGTTCGAGAAGTTCTTCACGCCCAACCCCGGCAAGGGAAGCTGAGCCGGGCCGCCGTTCCGGCCGTCGTCGCACCCCCTCGTCGACGGGCGCGCGGGCGCGTCGGACTGGAAATGCATCACATTTTATGATAAATGGTTTCCATCGAGAGGTGAGGTGGACACGGAGCCGCCCACTCTCGGGCGTATGTTTCAAGCTGGCAACGAAGCTCTGGGGGCGCCGGTCGCGATACGGGACCGGTGCCGAGGGGTACTGTGTCGCTCGCTCTCAGAAACGGCATGCGCAAGCCGGGGGTGGGACCTCAAGTTACGGATCGTCAGGAGAACCAACAACATGTCGAACAGGCTCGCCTTCGCTGCCGGTGACTATGTCGTCTACCCCTCGCACGGGGTCGGCAAGGTCGTCGGTATCGAAAAGCAGACCATCGCCGGTATCGAACTCGAGATGTACGTCGTCAAATTCGACAGCGAGCGCCTCATCCTGCGGGTTCCGATCGACAAGGCGCCGCGTTCCGGCATGCGCAAGCTGAGCTCGCGCGAGAAGATCCAGTCCGCCCTCGACACCCTGAAGACCCGCATCCGGCCGCGCCGCAACGTGATGTGGAGCCGGCGGGCCCAGGAATACGAGGCCAAGATCAATTCCGGCGATCCGGTGGCCATCGCCGAGGTGGTGCGCGAACTGCACCGCAAGGACGATTCCGAACAGTCCTACAGCGAGCGGCAGATGTACCGGGCGGCCCTCGAGCGGCTCGCCCGCGAGGTGGCGGCCATCGAACGGGTCGACGAGACGGAGGCCACCCGGCGGCTCGAGAGCGTGCTGCTCGAGGCGGCCTGAGGGCGGCCCTGACGAAACGCGAAATCGGGGGGCTTCGGCCCCCCTTTCGCTCCCGACTGCCGCTAGGTCGTGGACGCATAATGCCTGACCCAGAGGCGGAAGGAAGCGAGAACGATGGCGGCGAGGAAGTTTCTGGCGAGCTTGTGATAACGGGTGGCGATGGCACGGAAGTGTTTGAGCTTGTTGAAGAAGCGCTCGACGAGGTTGCGCTGGCGGTAGAGGGCGGGGTCGACCGAGCGGCGGACGCGGACGTTGCTCTGGCTGGGGATATGGGCTCTCGCGCCGCGGGCCTCGATGAGGTTGTGTCACGCGACACTGCTATGGCGAATCGGGATTCCAGGGGAAATAAGGGGATTTTGCGGGACAAGCGCTTGAAAAACAAGGCGATTGAGACCGTTTATTGAAACCTTTAGCACAGGTATAAATGACAGCGTTATGGCGAATCGCCGAGGCCGCGCGACACCGCTATGACGAACAGCAAACGCTAATAAACGCGGAAAATCGGTCACTTGCCATGTCAGGGGGGTGCACGCGCGACACCAGGTAGCACGCATATGGACGCGACCGCGTGCACCCCCCGCACGCCCATGTAACGCGTTGAAATATTGGATGAAAATTTCACACTTAGACCAACTATCACGTGCGGCGTGAAACATGTTTCACGGCACGATGCGGGAGGAAGAAAGTCCGCCGTGCGGTCGCGCCTACAACCTATGGTGGTGGAAGCTGGCGGGGAGCCCCTCGGTGATGCATTCTGGGCTTGCGTGTTAATTTTTCACCCTCTACAGTAGGCGGCGGAAAATTAGCATGGAGTTACGATGCCATCGATTCGACCGCAGATCCGCACGCATGACCGCGACGTCGATCGCCGCCTGTTGGAGCTCGGGCTTACACGCGCGGGCCTTCTCGAGGTCGTGCGCATGGCGATGGCGGCCAGCAGGGACGTGACCGAGTTCCACGCGGCGAACGCCGCCGGCACCTTCGCCTATCAGGCCGGCACCTTCGGGCTTCGCCGCCAATTCGTCAGTGGTGGCTTCTGGTCCATCGACCGTCGCGATGGCGTCGAATCCATCCGGAACGACGAGAGTCGGACGAAGGTCGTGTTTTGCAACGTGGACATCGCATGCGACGATGAGCGTGAGCCACAGCCACGTTCGCGTAAGGGCGCCGGCTCGGAACGCGCCTGTTCGGGGAATCTTTTCGACGACCTGCCCATTCATGTGAACAGCTCGGAGGGAAACTGGCGGACCTTCTTCTTGATGGTGGATTCACGAGGTGCCGCCGAGCTCACCTGCGCGATCGTGGAGAACGGCGAGTTCGTGGCCTATCCGGAGCGGATCTATCTGTCAGATGGCGGTGAGTTCGACCAGAAGTCGCTGGATTTCGACGATGGAGACATCGCCGACGATTTCGATCCACCCGTTACCCGAAAGTAGTCGTCCGCGAGAGGGAGGAATGTTCAATCACAAGAGGCTCGGCGTCGCACGAAAACGACGCAGGCTGACGGCCAAGCGGCTCGCGGAATGCGCCGGCGTTTCACCTGTGACCATCACCAGGCTCGAGAACGGCTATAACGAGCCCGACGAGGCTACGGTGGCACGCATCGCGGAAGTGCTCGGGTATCCATCAAGTTTCTTCTTCGGCGACGATCCCGAGCTTGTGGATGCGGAGACCGCTAGTTTCCGCAGTCTCAAAAGAATGAGCGCCAAGGAAAGGGACGCCGCGCTGGCAGCTGGTACTTTGGGGATCATGCTTGCCGAATGGGTAGAGGAGCGTTTCTCGGTGCCCGAACCGAACCTCATCGATTTGGGTTACGAGGCGGACATGGAAGCCGCGGCAAGGTGCCTACGGCAGCATTTCGGCATTGGCGAGAGGCCGGTCGGCAGCATGATCAGGCTTCTCGAGGCGCACGGGGTTCGCGTGTTCTCTCTCGATGAGAACACGGCGAACGTCGATGCCTTTTCCTTCTGGAAAGGGGACAAGCCTTTTGTCTTCCTGAACAATTTCAAGACGCCGGAGCACAGCGTCTTCGATGCCGCGCACGAGCTCGGCCATTTGGTGCTGCACAAGCACGGCGGCTTCCGAGCTTCTAATGATCAGCGTCTCATGGAGCAGGAAGCCAATAAGTTCGCATCGGCCTTCTTGATGCCGGAGGACGGCGTGCGGTCCAGGATGCCGTGTTTCATCACCGTCGAGACCGTGATCCGCGCCAAGGCGCGCTGGCGGGTGTCGGCCATGGCCATGACCTATCGTCTCCGCTCTCTCGGTCTACTGACCGACTGGCAATACAAGTCGATCTGCATCGAACTCGCCAGGCGGGGCTACAGATCCGGAGAACCAGAAGGTATCGAGCGTGAGAAGTCGGCCGTATGGGCCAAGGTTTTCTCCCAACTGTGGCGAGAGAAGACGACGAAGGCAGAGGTCGCGGAGTCCCTCGGACTTCCTCTCGACGAGATCGAGGCCCTGGTCAAGGGAACAATCGGTAATGGGAGATGGGCGAGAAGCACGGAAGCAGGAGTGCGTCCCTGCGCTGTCACGTAGAGATGGAGGACGGTGGCAACATGATGCCTTCGACCGTTCATTCTCGCTCTTTTGGGCGTAATGCGAGCAATGGCAGAATCAGTGGAGCGAAAACGAGAACAGACGCGGCCCAACACAGAGAGCATCTGTTCTTTCTTTCGGCTATGAAGCCAGCAGTATACGAAAGGCTGAGAAACGTGGCAAGAAGTGTAAAAGTTTGTACGATCTTCCAAATGTCGATGGTGTAGTCGAAGAAGAAAACCAAAATCAGCATCACGTATTCTCCCGATGTGCGCGGCCCACGGTCATCCCTTCTTCCCGATCCAGCGCACCATGCCCACGAGCAAGAAGGTATCGCCGTTTGCCGGCTCGACGACGATCGGCTCGTAGGCCGGGTTGTCAGACACGAGCTTCAGGCGGCCGCCGCCGAGCCTTTGCAGGCGCTTCAGAAGCAGCCCCTCGTACCAAACCACCCAGATGCCTTCCCGGAACAGAGTCACCGCCTCGAGGTCGACGAGGACGACATCGCCGGGACGGATCGTCGGCTCCATCGAATCGCCGGCGACCTCGATCAGGCATACCCGATCGGGCCGCATGTTCTGCCGGCGCAACCAGTCCTCGCGGAACGCCCACCAATCGACGATGTGCTCGTCGGTGATCAGGCGACCGCCGCCGGCGCCGGCCTGGACGGCATGGCGGGGCACGGTGACGTATCCCGCCGGCGGCGCCACGGGCTCCGCTAGCGGGCCCATGCTCTCGCCAGCCTTCACCATCGGCGGGGCGGCGGCGCCGTATTCAACGGAGCCTTCACCAGGCCGCATCGGCCCCTCGCCCGTCGCCAGCCACTCGAGACGCACCCCGGCCGCGCGGGCGATGGCCGCGGCGCGCTCAATCGGAACCTTAACTCCCTTCAAATAATTTCGGATCGTCGGATCTGACAGGCCGGTTCTACGTGACAGCTCGGACACCGGAAGCTGGTCCACGATCAAGCGCAATCGCTCGGCCACGGTGCCGTTTCGCGCATTCACCCGCCGGCCTCCCCCAGAAAAATGCGCCGCAGCGATATCGTCAGTGTTGACGGTTTCATCGGAAGTGACTATCAGATGTAAGGACGCAACACACTGTGAGTGAGGCCACATCATGCGCGATCGGCGTCGTTTCCGCAAACCGCAGGATGCGATCGCCGCGCTCGGCTATCCGGGCGTGACAGCCTGGGCGCGGGCGCACGGCTTCCGGCCCGGTACGGTGATGATGAC
>JALUAG010000027.1 GCA_027045875.1 Alphaproteobacteria bacterium
CCCGGCGGCGCCGCCGGGCAGATGGTGGGGGCGGGCCAGATGGTCGGTGCCGGCCAGATGGTGGGAGCCGGCCAGATGGTCGGAGCCGGGCAGATGGTGGCGGCGGGCCAGATGGTTCGTGCCCGGGGCTCCCGCGAAAGCTGACCCCCGCCGCTCCGCCTTCCGGGAGATCCGCATCGTCCGCAGCCGGGAGGCGCCGAGGGGATGGGGCGTTCCTACTCGAGGCCGGCCAGGCGCAGCCCCTCGAAATAGCGTTCGAGATGGGGGGATTCCCGGTTGGGGACGGTGCGGCGCCACGTCTCGAGGGAGAAGTCGGGATGCGCCTCGAGCAGGGCGCGGGCGTGGTGGCGGGCCTCCTCCATCCGGCCCAGCAGGGCGTAGCTCGCCGCCAGCAGGCGATGGGCCTCGGTCTGGTCGCGCATCTTCTTGAGGGTGGCGATCACCTCCTCGAGCCGGTCGAGGGTGAAATAGGCCCCGCCCAGGTTCCAGAGATACCAGTCCGGATGATAGGGATTGAGGCGGATCGCCCGTTCGAGCACCTCCACCGCCGGCTCCGCCCGGCCGGCCGAATAGAGGGCGTCGCCGTATTCGGCGAGGATGTCGGCATCGTTGGGATTGAGGGAAAGGGCGCGCTCGTAGGCGGCGAGGGAGGCCTCGTATTCGCGGCGGTAGAGGCGGGCGAACCCCAGCTCGGCGAACCCCCGGGCGTCGAGGGGGTCGCGGGCGATCGCCTCGTCGGCCAGTTCCACCGCCCGCTCGAGACAGGCCTCGGGATCCGCGTCCCAGCGGTAGCGCCAGACCAGATTGTAGGTCCGTGACATGCCGGCATAGGCGCGGCCGTAATCGGGATCGACGGCGATCGCCCGCTCGAACAGGCGCCGGGCGTGGAGCACGCTCTCGCGGCGGTAGCGGAAGACCAGATGCTGGCCCCGCAGCACCAGCCCGTAGGCCCGCAGCTCCGGCACCGTCTGGCGCTCCAGGAGACGCCGCTCGGCCTCGCTGATCCGCACCGCCAGCCCGGCGGCGAGGGTGGCCGTCACATCGTCCTGGAAGGTGAACAGGTCGGCCAGCCGGCCGTCGTAACGCTCCCGCCACAGGATGCGCCCGCTGGCGGCCTCGGTGAGCTCCACCTCGAGGCGCAGCCGCGGCCCCGCCCGGCGCAGCGAACCGGTCAGCAGATAGCGCACCCCGAGCCGGTCGGCGATCGCCGCCGGCGGCAAGTGGCGCCCCTTGAACAGGAACACGGAATGGCGGGCGATCACGAACAGCTCGCGGAAGCGGGAGAGATTGCCGATCAGATCGGCGGTGATGCCGTCGCAGAGATGATCGTCCTCGGGGTAGCCGGAGACGTTCTCGATGGGCAGCACCGCCACCGAGGTGCCCTCGACCAGGAGCCGGCTCTCCTCCCGCTCCGGCGGCGGATCCTCGGGCGAGGGAGCGAGCTCGGCGGTCTCGACGGCGAACAGCTCGAGGGGCTCGGCGATGTTCTTGAGGCGCGCGCGGCCCAGCGAGCGGAACAGGATCTCGCGGTCGTCGGCCAGCTCGCGCCGTACCGGTTCCGACACGCAGATGCCGCCGGGCCGGGCGAGGGCCTCGATGCGGGCGGCGACGTTGACGTGATGACCGGCCACCCGGTCGCCCATCACCATCACCTCGCCGGCATGGATGCCGATGCGGAAGGCGAGTCGCTCGGCCGCCGCCGACCAGACGGTGTCGTTGCGGAACTCGCGCTGGATCTCGATGGCGAAGCGGAGCGCCCCGGCGGCCTCCTCGAAGACGGCGAAGACGCCGTCGCCGGCGGTGTCCACCACCCGGCCGCCGTAATCGCCGACCAGGGCCCGGAAGAGATCGAGGGCGTGGAGCACCCGACGGTAGGTGCCCTCCTCGTCGTGCTGCATGGAGCGGCTGTAGCCGGCGATGTCGGCGAACAGAATGGCGATCCGCCGCCGTTTGGGGCTGACCTCGAGCGAGGCGCTCATCCTCCGCAGGGCACCCGACATGTCGCGATCTCGCGAATGATAGCCGATTGTCCCGGTCGGCGACACATTTCCGCCTCCCCGCCGGGCGGCCAGGCGCCCGAAAGTTTACATAATCCCTCTTATCGAGGCATCGGAGGTGGACCGCAGAGGCGCGGGACCGTCCGCCTCACCCCTCCGCCGCGGGCAGCGGCGCGACCGGCATCGCGGGTGGCCGGCGCATCGGACGACGGGGGACGAAGGGCGCATCACCCGTCGATTCCGCCTCCGCCGGTTCCCGCACCGCCCGGTGCCGGGGCGACAGTTCGCAGGCCGGATCGGCGTTGCGCGGATCGCCCGTCAGCAGCATCGCCTGGCGGCGGCAGCCGCCGAAATCCACCTCGCGGCGCTCGCAGGAACGGCAGGGCTCGCGCATCCGGCCGGTACCGCGGAAGGCGCGGAAGGGCGCGCTCTCCTGCCAGATCCAGGCCAGCGAGGCCTCCCGCACCGAGGGAAAGGTCGGGCCGGGAATGACGTAGGCGGCGTGGCAGGGCAGCGCCCGGCCGGAGGGGGTGACGTTGATCACCATCCACCCCCCGCCGCCCATGCAGGGCTTGGGGCGGCGGGCCCGGTAGTCCGGCACCACATGGTCGATCACGAGCCGCCCGCGGAGCTTCTCCCGCGCCCGTTCCACCACCCGGTTGGAATGGGCGAGCCGGGCGCGGGTCGGCATCAGCGCCTTCCGGTTCAGGAGCGCCCAGCCGTAGTACTCGACATGGGCGCCGGCCGGTGAGCGTCGAGGGTCATCGCCAGCGCGATCACCTCCTCGAGGCGGTCGATGTTGTGGCGGTGCACGACGGCGTTGACGGTGAGCGGCAGCCCGGCCGCGCGCACGGCCCGGGCGATTCTCATCTTCTGGTTGTGCCCGCCCTTGTAACATCCGATAAGATCGGCCGTTTCGTCGGCCACGCCCTGGATGCTGAGCTGCAGATGGTCGAGCCCGGCTTGGCGCAGGCGCCGGATGCGGGCCTCGTCGAGCAACATGCCGGAACTGATGAGATTGACGTAGAGGCCGGCCGCCCGGGCATGGGTCACCAGATCCTCGAGATCGCCCCGCACCGCCGGCTCGCCGCCCGAGAGATGGAGCTGGAGCACGCCGAACGCGGCGGCCTCCGCGAAGACCCGCCGCCATTCGGCGGTCGAGAGTTCGCCGCTGCGACCTTCCAGTTCCAGGGGATTGGAGCAGTAGGGGCAGCGCAGGGGACAGCGGTGGGTGAGCGCGGCCAGCATGCCGATGGGCGGCTCGGTCCGGGGATCAGCCATCGACCGTCTCCGACGGGCGCAGGGTGAGGAAATCCCGGGCGAGGAGGTCCTCCGTCATCGCCCGCACGTCCCGGGCGATCACCTCGCGGGGGGCGTCGAACTCGGCGGCCAGCGTCTCGACGGGATCGCCGAACCGCCGCCCCTCGCCCGGCCGCTCGAGGACGGCGACCGCGATCGGACAGGCGAACGGCACCCGCTCCGGAGCCGGCAGCACGTGCCGCCCGCGCACGGGATCGAAGCGCAGCCGCACCCAGGGCGGCAGGGCGGGGATGCGACGGTCGAGGTCGGGTACGGTGTAGAGGCTGACCGCGAACAGCGGGCGTGCGCCCGGGCAGGCGCTGGAGAGCGGCACCAGGACGACGCCGAGACCGGCCTCCATCATGGCGAGGGCCACCTCGTAGGTGCGACAGCGCCCGATGCTCTCGCCGTGCGGCAAATGGCGGCGATACCGGATCTCGATCCGCTGATCGTAGCGGCTGCCGAAGTTGAAGCGGATGGTGCGGGCGAGGATCCGTCGCCGTGCCGGATCGAGATCCCGTTCGGGATCCCTCACCCTCCTCGAGTCGCAGATCGGCCGGTGTGGCCAGCACGTGGCACTCCTCGGCGAGTGGGATGCGAGGGCCGGGAGACGCCGAGCTGCTTGGCCGCCTGGGTCGGGGAGGGGCTGTGCGCCAACGCCCAGAAGATGCGCGGCTGATTGAGGGTGAACATGGTCTACCCTTATCCGCGTATCCCCGTCCACGGCGGCCCGCGCCGCTCTCTTCCCCGACGGGGGCGTCATCGGCCGCCGGCGGCCGGCAGGCAATCTCCCTCACCGGCCCCGGGTTCCGCCTCCGGAGGGCGGGTGTTATAGGGTCCGCACCGCATATCCGGGAGAAGCCCCATGAGGCGCCTCGCCCTCCTTCTCGCTCTCCTGCTCGTGACCTTTCCCGGCCGTCTTCCGGCGATCGCCGGCGAGCCCGTCTTCGACGCCCGGGAAGAGCGGGCGATCCGCGACATCGTCGCCGACTATCTGCGGCAGAATCCGGAGATCATCCTGGAGGCCGTCCGCATCCTGCGCGAGCGCCAGGCCCGGGCCGAGACCGAGGAGATCCGCCGGGTGATCCGGCGCCTGCGCGACCGCCTGGAGCGCGACCCCAATTCGCCGGTGGGCGGCAATCCCGATGGCGACGTCACCATCGTCGAGTTCTTCGACTATCGTTGTCCCTACTGCAAGCGGGCGGCGCCGACGGTGCGCGAGCTGCTCGAACGGGACGGCAACATCCGCCTCGTCTACAAGGAATGGCCGATCCTGGGACCGGATTCGGAATTCGCTGCCCGCGCCGCTCTGGCCGCCCGCAAGCAGGGCCGGTATCTCGAGCTCCACGACCGGCTCATGGATGCGAAACGGATCGACGAGGAGCGGGTGATGGCCATCGCCCGCGAGCTCGGTCTCGACATCGAACGGCTGCGCGCCGACATGCGTGCTCCCGAGGTCGACGCCCATCTCGCCGACACCATGGATCTCGCGAACCGGCTCGGCATCACGGGCACGCCGAGTTTCGTCATCGGCGAAGAATTGATCCCGGGCATGGCGGACCGCGCCACACTGGAGCAACTGGTGGCTCGTGCCCGCGAGGGCGCGTCCTGAGGAACCGAGGAGACGAGGATCATGCACAGCTTCCGGAACATGCCCCGGCCGGCCCGCCGTTCGTTGCTGGCCGCCCTCGTTGCGCTGCCGGCACTTCTCCTGGCGGCGCCGGTCCTGCGGGCGGCGCCGGCGGTGACCCTCTACAAGACCCCCTGGTGCGGCTGCTGCGCCGCCTGGGGCGAATATCTCGCGAACGCCGGCTTCGCCGTCACCACCGAGACGCTCGAGGATCTCGAGCTGGTCAAGCGGATGGCCGGCGTTCCGGGCGAGCTCGAGGCCTGCCATACCGCCCTGATCGGTGACTATGTGGTGGAGGGGCACGTGCCGGCCTCGGCGGTCCGCCGCCTGCTGGCCGAACGGCCGGCGGTGCGCGGCATCTCCGCCCCCGGCATGCCCATGGGCTCGCCCGGTATGCCGGCGCCGCAGCCCGAGCCTTTCACCGTCTTCGCCTTCGGCGAGGACGGGCGGATCGCGCCCTTCGCCCGCTATCTCGGCGATCGCGAACTGCCGTTCTGAGCATCCGGCGGGGCGGGCGGCCCGCCCCGCCTTCAGGCGCGTCCCCGCCGGAGATCGCGCAGCGGGGCGAGGTCGATCAGATGCCCGCTTCTTCGGGCCTTGGTCTCGAGATAGAAGTGGTTGTGGCGGTTGGCGGCGAAGCTGTGCGGTACCCGTTCGGTGACGGTGATGCCGTGGCGGGCGAGCGCCTCCACCTTGCCCGGATTGTTGGTCAGCAGGCGGACCCGCGGCAGGCCGAGGCGCTCCAGGATGGTGGCGGCGACCAGGAAATCCCGCTCGTCCGGCTCGAAGCCGAGATGGATGTTGGCATCCACCGTGTCGAGCCCCTCCATCTGCAGGCGGTAGGCGCGCAGCTTGTTGACGAGGCCGATGCCGCGCCCCTCCTGGCGCAGATAGAGGAGCACCCCGCCCCCCTCCTCCGCCATGCGCCGCAATGCGCCCTCGAGCTGCTCGCCGCAGTCGCAGCGTAGCGAACCGAACAGATCGCCGGTCAGACATTCGGAATGCAGACGGCAGAGGGGCGGCGCCTCCGCCGTCGGCGAACCGATCAGGATGGCGTACTGCTCGGCGCCTCCGTCGGCGGGGCGGAAGGCGACGAAACGGGCCCGCCCCGCCAGTCGCAGGGGGATCTCGGCTTCCACCACCGGCCGCACGCTGCGCGCGATCCAGTCGCGATAGGCGAAGACGGAGACGAGATCGGCCTCGGCGGCGACATGGGGTTCGCCCCGCGCCCCCTCCTCGAAGACCAGCGCCGCCGGCAGCAGGCCGGCGAGCTTGCAGAGCTCGAGGGCGGCGGTCTCGATGCGGTCGGCGGGCCGCAGATCGCCGCTGCCGAAGGGCAGCGGCGAGGGCGGCGGCAGGGTGGGGTCGACCAGCGGACGGAGGGCCGCCTCCGCGGCCGCCGGATCGAAGGGCAGGGCGTAGCTGCCCTCGGGCTCGACGGCGAAGCCGAGGCTCGCCAGCCGCCAGCCGGTGAGGGCCAGCCGCACCGGCCGCTCGCCGAGAACGGCGGGCGAGGGCAGGGTCTCGACGGCCATCGCCAGCCGTCCCGTGGTATCGAGGATGCGGCAGGCCAGGCCGCAGCGCAGCGCCCGTTCGGCGGTGGTCACCTCGAAGATGCGCCGCGGCGGCGGGCCGCTCTCGATCTCGCGCATGCCGGTCGTTCCGCTCTCTGCCGGAACCCGCGGATCGCGATGTCGCGGGTACGGGCTCTACTTAGCGCCGAAACCCGGCGGGGCAAAGCACCGGCACCGTGAGCGCCCGGCACCGAAGGCGGGTTCCGCCGGTCCTCGACGAACGATTCCCTGAAATCCCGTCTCGATGTATTTTTCGCACCAACGAGAACAGCGGCCATCGGGCTCGACCCCCGTCCTTCCGTTCTTCCCGCCTTCGCGCGCCGGATCGCGGGATCCCGGGCCCGTGCGTTCCCCCGACCAGGCCAGGGAGGCGGTTCATGCAGAACGATCGGCAGGGCAACGGAAACGGTGCGGCGGATCCTTCCCGCATCTTCGAGATCGGCTTCGGCTTCTTCGCTTCCAAGGTGCTGCTGACCGCGGTCACCCTGGAGCTGTTCACGATCCTCTCCGACAGGGCGACGACGGGTGCCGAACTGGGGCGGGCGATGGGGCTGCATCCTCGTGGTGTCGCCGATTTCCTCGATGCGCTCGTGGCCCTCGGTTTTCTGGAGCGGGAGGGCGACGGCGAGCACGGCCTCTACCGCAACACCGAGCTGGCGGCGCGTTTTCTCGACAAGGCCAGCCCGGACTATATCGGCGGCATTCTCGAGATGTGCGATGCGCGCCTGTTCGGTTTCTGGGACGATCTCGGCGAGGCGCTCCGGACCGGCCGGCCGCAGAACGAGATCAAGCACGGCGGCCGCTCCATCTTCGAGGAACTCTATGCCGATCCCCGGCGACTGGAGCAGTTCGTCGAGGCCATGGCCGGCGTCTCCCGGGGGAACTTCCGAGCGCTGGCCGGAACGTTCGATTTCTCGGCCCATGACACCCTGTGCGATCTGGGTGGCGCCAGCGGCCTGCTGGCGGTGACCGTGGCCCGGCATCATCCGCACATGCGCTGCATCACCTTCGATCTGCCGGCGGTCGAACCGATCGCACGCAGGACCATCGAGCGGGCCGGTCTCGACGGGCGGGTGACGGTGCATTCCGGGGATTTCTTCACCGATCCCCTGCCCCCGGCGGACATCTACACCGCCAGCCTGATCCTGCACGACTGGAACCTCGCGAAGAAGAAGGCGCTGATCGGCAGGGTCCATGCCGCCCTGCCCGAGGGCGGGGCGTTCATCGCCATCGAGAACCTGATCGACGACGGGCGGCGGCACAACGCCTTCGGCCTCCTGATGTCCCTCAACATGCTGGTCGAGACCGGCGACGGGTTCGACTTCAGCGGCGCCGATTTCCGTTCCTGGTGCCTGGAGGCCGGCTTCCGGCACTGCGAGGTGCGGCCCCTGACCGGCCCGTCCAGCGCGGCGATCGCCTACAAATAGCCTGCGCTCAGGAAGCGCCGGAAGGTTCGGCGGCCGCCCGGGCGACCGGCAGCGGCACCACCGGACAGGGCCGGGGCTCGCGCGCACCGGGGCGGATCTGCAGGGTCTCGCGGAGCCCGCCCGCGGCATCCAGCCGGGCCGCGGCGAGGGGACCGCCCTGCCCCGCCCCGGCGTCGAGATGCAGGAGACGGGCGCCCCCGATGCCGGTGCGCAGGCGGAGCGCCTCGTCGCTCAGCGGATCGTGCCCGGCGATCACCAGGAGGCCGGCGGGCAGCTCGTCGAGCCAGCGGTAGATCCTGACCGGCCGCCCCTCCGGGGTGCGCTCGCCGGTGGTCTGGCCGTAGAGGGCCAGCGCCTGGCAGCGCTTGGTGAAGACCGTCACCGGCGGCAGCATGCTCGGGTGGAGGGCGCCGTGGACCATGATCGTGCGGCCACGCCCGAGGACGAAGGGCATCCGCGGATATGTCGTGCGGAACCAGGCCTCGAGTTCGCGCCCGTCGGCGGCCGCCTGCAGCTGCTCGAGGGTGATGGCCAGTTCCTCGTCGATGTGGGTGCGCCGCCCGAGAAGGGTGCGGAACAGCTTGTCGTCGTGGTTGCCGCGCAGGAACAGCCCCCTCCCCCGCTCCACCAGCCCGCGCATGCGGCGCAGCACCCCCGGGGCGTCGGGGCCGCGATCGACGAGATCGCCGAGGCTCACGAGGAACAGGCGCCGCTCCTCGGCGAAGGCCGCGTAGCGGGCGAAGCGGTCGTCGTGGCCGTGCAGATCGGCGACCACCAGCACCCCGTCGCAGGATCCGGGGAGATCGAGCAGGGCGGCATGGAGCATGGCCCATGGCGAAGCCGATTTCGCGGCCGAAGGCAAGGGACAATCGGGACCGCCCGCGGGGGCGGCGACGGGCGGGGCGCCCGTCAGGCGCGGGCGGCGAGCAGCGCCTCGGCCAGCTCGGCGAACCCCTCGCCGCCCGGACGGGCGGTCAGGAAATCCGGCAGATCCCGCATGCGGTCGGCGAAACGGGCGAGATTGGCCACCCCCACCGAGGGGGAGAAGAAGCGGAACATCGGCTCGTCGTTGGGGGAATCGCCGACGAAGCAGCAGCGGGACCGCTCCGCGTCGAGCTCGAACCCGAGCGCCTCGCGGGCGAAGAGCCGGGTCATGGCCAGCTTGTCGTAGTCGCCGAACCAGCCGTTGACGTGGATCGAGCTCACCTTGGCGGTGCAGCCCGCCTCGCGGAAGAGCGCCAGGATCCGGGCCACCGCCGCCTCGTCCAGGGGCGGGACGTCCTCGCACCAGTCGATGGCCAGATCGGATTCGCGGTAGTGCTGGTCGGAGGCCAGCGCGCAGCCCGGCACCTCGGCGAGAATGCGCCGGCCGAGTTCCTCGAGCCGCCGGCGGTTGCGACGGCGGACCTCCTCGCTCTCCAGGAACCGCCGCACCAGCCTGCGACGGTCCGGATCATAGCGGAACCAGAAGGCGCCGTTCTCCCCCACCACCCCCTCGACCGGCCACATGCGGGCGATGTGGTCGCACCAGCCGGCCGGGCGGCCGGTGACCGGGACGACGGCGATACCGGCCCGCGCGAGCCGCTCCATCGCCGCGTAGGCGACGGCGGGCAGGCGCCCGTCCAGGGTCAGGGTGTCGTCGATGTCGGTGAAGACGCAGCGGATGCCGGCCCGCGCCGATCGCGGCCAGCCGTCCAGCGGCCGCGGCCCGTCCCCGGTCGCCACCTCCTCAGCCCGCCTTGCGCCGGCGCCGGGCCGGCGCCTTCGCCTTCGGGCGCGGACCGTAACCTTCGAACCTTTCCATCACGCGTTCGATCTCGTCGTCCGGCAGCACCACCGGCCCGCCGATGGTGAGGGTGAGACAATACTGCCTGGCCAGGGTCTCGAGCTCGACCGCGAGCCACATGGCCTTCCTCAAGTTCGGCCCGGTCGCCAGCATGCCGTGATTGGCCATCAGACAGCAACGGCGTCCCTCGAGGGCGGCAAGCACGTTCTTCGACAGCTCTTCGGTGCCGAAGGTGGCGTAGGCGGCACAGCGCACGGTGGGACCGCCGGCGGCGGCGATCATGTAGTGACAGGCGGGGATCTCCCTGCGGCAGATGGCGAGGGCGGTGGCGTATGTGGAATGGGTGTGGACGATCGCCCCCACCTCCGGCCGCTGCCGCATGATGTCGAGATGGAAGCGCCATTCCGAGGAGGGCACGTTGTCGCCGCGGGCGCGGAAGCTGCCGTACTCGCCCTCGAGCGGCATCTCGACGACGTCCTCGGGCTCCATCTGGTCGTAGGGGACGCCGGAGGGGGAGATCAGCATGGTGGTGCCGTGGCGGATGCTGATGTTGCCGGAGGTCCCCTGGTTGAGCCCCGAGGCGTTCATCCATCGCAGCGCCTCGACGAGATCCCGGCGCAGGGCCTTCGCCTCTCCTTCGCCACCCATCTCCCCTCCCCCGTTCCACGGTCGGGCGGCGGGTCGGGCTTGACAGTACCGCCGCCTTGTGGACATTTGTTGTCCGATTAACACAAATGTAGAACCCGCACAATCGGGCCACCGTCGTCGCCCGGGGACCGGGGAGCGTTTCGGCAAGTGGCGGCCACCGGGATCGACAGTTCCGACCATCGGCGATCGCGGTTCCGATCGTGGTCGCCCCGCTTCCACGCCGCCGGGCGGTCCCGCCCCTTTCCGGGTCGACGGCTCCCCTCTACACCCTTTCCCGACCCGGCATCCAGCTCCGGGCCGCTCCCCTCCCCGCGCCGCCGTTCCATGGCGGCCGCCCGGGCCGGGATCTTGCGGCCGGCCGCAGGCGACGGGAGGCGCCCGCGGCCCCGTTCCGCGAAACCCGGGCCCCGCATCCCCATCGGAGAAGGTCATGGCGACGGATCTGGTGATCGGCATCGACAGCAGCACCACGGCGACCAAGGCCATCGCCTGGGATCCGGACGGGCGGGCGGTGGCCGAGGGGCGGGCGCCGGTGGCCATGCGTTCGCCGCGGCCGGGCTGGTTCGAGCAGAGCGTCGAGGACTGGTGGGGTTCGCTGCGCACCGCCCTCGGCGCGCTCCTGGAGGGGATCGATCCCGCCCGTCTCGCCGGTCTCGCGATCACCAACCAGCGGGAGACGGTGGGCTTCCTCGATTCCCGGGGGAAGGAGCTGCGCCCGGCCATCCTCTGGCTGGACGAGCGCTGCCGCGAGGACGTCGATCTCCTGGCGGAGCGGATCGGCATCGCGCGCTTTCGCGCCATCACCGGCAAGACGCCGGATCCCACGCCGGCGGTCTTCAGCCTCCACTGGATGAAGCGCAACGAACCGGAGAACTGGCGAAGGCTCGCCCGGGCGGTGGACGTCCACGGCTATCTCGTCCTGCGCCTCACCGGCGTGCCGGCGACCTCCTGGGCGAGCGCCGATCCGCACGGTCTCCTCGACCTGCGGAGCATGCGCTACAGCCCCGAACTGCTGGCCGCCCTCGATCTGTCCCCGGAACGGCTGCTGCCGCCCGTTCCGCCCGGCAGCCTCCTCGGCGAGGTCACTCCGGAGGCCGCCCGGGAGACCGGCCTGCCGGCCGGGCTGCCGGTGTTCGCCGGCGGCGGCGACGGCCAGGCGGCGGGGCTCGGCGTCGGGGTGACCGGCCCCGGCCGGTCCTATCTCAATCTCGGCACCGCCGCGGTCTCCGGCATCCATGCCCGAACCTTCGCCGCCGATCCCGCCTTCCGCACCCTCACCGCCCTCGACGGGCGGGGCTACGTGTTCGAGCTCTGTCTGCGTACCGGCTCCTTCCTCACCGACTGGATGGTGGGCCGGATCTTCGGTTTCGATCCGGCCCGCGATCCCGGCTGCTACGATCGGCTGGAGGCGGAGGCCCGCCGGGTGCCGGCGGGCTCCGGCGGGCTCCTGCTGCTGCCCTACTGGTCCGGAGCGATGCCGCCCTGGTGGGATCCCGACGCCCGGGGAGCGGTGATCGGCCTCGCCGCCGAGCACGGCCGCGGCCATCTCTACCGTGCGCTCATGGAAGCCGTGGCCCTCGACATGGCGATGGGCTACGAGGCCGTCGAGCGCACCACCGGCACCCCGATCGAGGAGATCCAGGTCATCGGCGGCGGCGCCCGCAGCCCCCTCTGGCGCCAGATCCTGGCCGATGCCACCGGGCGGCCGATCCGCCTCTCGGCGACCATCGAGGCCACCTGTCTCGGGGCGGCGATGCTGGCGGCGGCGGGGGCCGGCTGGTACGCGGATGCGGCCGCGGCGGCCGCCGCCATGCGGGGCGCGACCGTGGAGGAGAACCGGCCCGATCCGCGGGCCCGGGAAGCCTATGCGCCGCTGCGGGAACTCCATCGCGAGCTCTACCCGTCCCTGCGCGGCATCTTCGCCCGCCTCGCCGCCCTCCGGCGGGCCGGCCGATGAGCCGCGCCTGGCCCGCACTGGGACTGATCGACGAGATCGTCGCCGGGCGCTACCGCGCTCCCGAGACCGGACGGCCGCTGTCGACGGCGATCCGCCGCCTGGTCGTCGCCCCCTCCCTGGAAGGCGGCGAGCGGGCGCTCCTGGCCGAGGTGGGGCTCCGGGGGCGCCTCGCGCTGGTGGCCGACGAGAACACCATGCCGGTGCTCGGCGAGCGCGTCGCCCGGGCGCTCGGGAAGGTGGAGGTGATCCTCCTCGAACGTCCCCGCGCCGAGGAGGAGACCGCGGTCCGTCTCGCCCGCCGCACCTGCGATCTCGACGGGCTGGTGGCGGTGGGTTCGGGCACCCTCAACGATCTCTGCAAGTACGCGAGCTTCCTGAACGGCCGGGAATGCGCGGTGTTCGCCACCGCCCCCTCGATGGACGGCTACGTGACGAGCACCGTCTCCCTCGGCCGCCGCGGCTTCAAGCGCAGCCTGCCGGCCCACTGCCCGGTGGGGGTGTTCTTCGATCTCGAGGTGCTGGCGGCGGCACCGGTACGGATGATCCGCGCCGGTTTCGGCGACATCCTCTGTCGCAGCACCGCCCAGCTCGACTGGCTGCTCTCCCACCATCTCCTGGACAGCGTCTACGCCGAGACCCCCTATGCGCTGATGCGCGAGGAGGAGCGGCGCCTCTACGAGCTGGCCGACGCCCTGCCGCGCGGGGATCCGGAGGCGATCCGCCTGCTGACCCGCCTCCTCGTCCTCTCCGGGCTCGGCGTGCTGGTCACCCACACCAGCCACTGCGGCTCCATGGGCGAGCACGCCATCAGCCATTTCATCGACATGCTGGCCGATCCCCATCCCGGCACCCTGCACGGCGAGCAGGTGGGCCTCGCCACCTGGAGCATGAGCCGCCTGCAGGCCATGATGCTGGCCGAGGAGACGCCGCCCCGGCTCGCCCCGATCGCGATCGAGGAGGCGGTCCTCCGCGCCCGCTACGGCCGCTTCGCCGCGGGCTGCCTCGAGGTGATGGCGAAAAAGCCCTTCGACGGGGCGGCCACCGCCCGCCTCGCCCGCCGCCTCGAGGCCCGCTGGTCGGAGTTGCGGGAACGGCTCTCGGCGGTGATGCTGTCCCCCGCGGAGCTGGAACGGCTCATGCGGCGGGCGGGAATGGCGCTGTCGGCGGCCGGGCTCGGCATCGATCCCGCCCTCTACCGCCTGGCGGTGGGCCACGCCCACGAGATCCGCGACCGCTACGGCTTTCTCGATCTGGCGGCGCAGGCCGGCCGGCTCGCCGCTTTCGCCGCGGGGGAAGGATGAAGGAGAAGGAAGAGGCGCCGCCCGACACCGCCGAGAACCGCTCCCCTCTGGGCATCGCCCTCGACATCGTCGACGACGAGGAACAGCGGCGCACCCGCATCGCCTGGCTCTACTACATCGAGGGGCGGACCCAGGCCGAGATCGGCCATCTCCTGGGCATCAGCCGGGCGCGGGTGGTGCGCGATCTGCAGATCGCCCGCGAGACCGGCCTCGTGCAGATCCGCATCAACGGCCGTCTCGCTCCCTGCGTCGCCCAGGAGCGGAAGCTGACCGAGGCCTACGGGCTCCTCGACTGCCTCGTGCTGCCCACCCCCGTCGACCAGGAGCATCTGCCGGCCACGCTCGGGATGGCACTGGGACACTGGCTGTCCGACCACATGCGTTCCGGCCAGACCCTGGGCATCGGCTGGGGGCGCACCCTCTATTGGAGCGTGCGGGCGCTCCGGCGGCAGAAGATCGAGGATCTCACCGTGGTCTCGCTCCTGGGCGGGGTCGGCCGCGGGCTCGAGATCAACACCTACGAGACCGCCTCCCGGCTGGCCGAGAAGCTCGGTGCCCAGTGCTACTATCTGGCCGCCCCCACCTTCGCCAGCAGTGCCCGCATGCGCGACATGCTGATCCACCAGCGTCCCATCGCCGAGGTGCTGGAGCGGGCCCGCAGCGCCGATCTGGCGATCGCCAGCGTCGGCGAGCTGTCGCCGCGGGCCACCAACCGCCGCCTCGGCCTGATCCGGGAGGAGGAGCAGCAGGCGCTCAGGGAGCTCGGGGCCACCGGCGATCTGCTCGGCACCTTCCTCGATGCCGAGGGACGCCCGGTCGACCATCCCATCAACCGCCGGGTGGTGGGGCTGCCGCTCGAGGATTTCCGCCGCCTGCCGGTGCGGGTGCTGGCCTCCGGCGGCGACCACAAGGTGCCGGCGGTGCGGTCGGTGCTGCGCGGCGGCTACGTGAACGTGCTGATCACCGACATCCGCACCGCCGCCGCGGTGCTGTGAGCCGCCTCAGGTGCGGAAATGCTCCTCCACGTAACGCACGAGCCTGGCCAGGCATTCCTCCTCCGGCAGCTCGTCGGTGGCGATCACGAGCTCGGGCGATTCGGGCGGCTCGTAGGGGCTCGAGATGCCGGTGAAGTCCGGGATCTCGCCGGCCCGCGCCTTCCTGTAGAGTCCCTTGGGGTCGCGCCGCTCGCAGGTCTCGAGCGAGGCCTTGACCCAGATCTCGTGGAAATCCCCGCCGGCCGCCCGGCGCGCCCGTTCGCGGTCGGCGCGATAGGGGGAGATGAAGGCGGAGATGGCGATGAAGCCGGCATCGGCGAACAGCGCCGCCACCTCCCCCACCCGGCGGATGTTCTCGGCCCGGTCGTCGGGTGAGAAGCCGAGATTGGCGTTGAGGCCGGAGCGGATGTTGTCGCCGTCCAGCACGTAGACGTGATAGCCCTTGGCGAAGAGCTCCCGTTCGAGGGCCAGCGCCAGGGTCGACTTGCCGGCTCCCGACAGGCCGGTGAACCACAGCACCCCGCCCTTGTGCCCGTTGCGGGCCTGGCGTGCCTCGCGGGTCACCGCATGGCCGACGGCGTGGATGTTGGTGGACTTGACGGTCACCAGCCGGCGCTGGTCGGGATAGCCCTCCATCGAGATGATGCCACCGCCCACCGGCCGGTAGTCCTCCACCAGCACGAAGCGGCCGGTCGCGGGATTGCTCTCGTACTCGTCCACCGCCAGCAGGCGACGTGCCCGCAGCACCACCTCGCCGGCGCCGTTGCGCGGGATCCGGTCGGCCGGACGGCTGGAGAGATCGTCGGTGTCGATCACCCGCTCGATGGCCTCCACGGTGACCCGTGTCTCGGTGGTGCCGAGCTTCATCAGATACTGCCGGCCGGTTTCCAGCGGCACCTGACCGAGCCAGAAGATGCGGGCGCGGAAGACGTTGCTCTCCATCGGCGCCCCTTCGAGATGGCTCATCACCTCGCCGCGCTCGATGAAGATCTGCTCGTCCAGGGTGACGCCGATGCTCTGCCCGGCGCTCGCCCGCTCGGGCGCCTCCGGCACGTTCCAGGCCTCGATGGTGCGGATGCGGGCGGTCTTGTTGGAGGGGGAGAAGACCACCTCGTCCCCCACCGCGAGGCTGCCGCTCTCGATGCGCCCGGCGATGATCCGCCGATGGTCGAACTTGTAGACGTCCTGGACCGGCATCCGGAGCGGACGGTCCACCGGCGGCGGCAGATGGGCGAACCGGTCGAGCGTCTCGACCACGCTCGGCCCCTGGTACCAGGGCATGGCGGGGCTGTGCCGGACGATGTTGTCGCCCTCCCGCGCCGAGACGGGGATGAAGGCCACGGGCTCGACCCCGAGGCCGGCGAGGTAGGCGCGGTAGTCCTCCGCCACCTGGCCGAACCGCTCGGCGGCGTAGCCCACGAGGTCCATCTTGTTGACCAGCACCGCCACCTGCCGCACGCCCAGGAGATGCAGCAGATAGCCGTGGCGGCGGGACTGTTCCTGCACTCCTTCCGCGGCGTCGATCAGCAGCAGCGCCGCTTCCGAGTTGGCCGCCCCGGTCACCATGTTCTTGAGGAATTCCTTGTGGCCCGGCGCATCGATGATGACGTAGGGGCGCCTTTCCGTGCGGAAGCGGATCTGGGTGGTATCGATGGTGATGCCCTGGTCGCGTTCGGCCTGGATGGCGTCCAGGAGAAACGCCCATTCGAAGGGCATGCCGCGCCGCTCCGACATCGCCCGGATGGCCTCCACCTTGCCTTCGGGCAGGGATCCGGTGTCGTGCAGCAGGCGGCCGACGAGGGTCGATTTGCCGTGATCGACATGGCCGACGATCACGATCTTGAGGGGACGGTCTTCGCTGGTCATGGCAGGTCCGTGCTGTCCGGCGGCGCGTTCACATGTAGCCGGCAGCGCGCAGGCGCTCGAAGGCGTCCTCGGTCTCGTGGTCGAGGGCACGGCCGGCACGCTCCGGCACCTTGGTGGTCTCGAGCTCGCGGATGATCTCGTCGATGGTGCGGGCCTCGCTCGCCACCGGGAAGGTGATGTCGCGGTCGCCGAGGGAACGGTAGCGCTTGCCGTCCCTCGCGAAATAGAGATCGATGACGGGAATGTTCTCGCGCTTGGTGTAGCGCCAGATGTCGACCTCCGTCCAATGCAGGATGGGATGGACCCGGACGTGGGTGCCGGGCGGGAAGTCAGTCATGTACTGGTTCCAGAACTCGGGCGGCTGGTCCTTCATGTCCCAGGAATTGTCGGCGCCGCGCGGGCTGAAATAGCGTTCCTTGGCCCGCAGCGCCTCCTCGTCGCGGCGAATCCCGAGGATCAGCCCCTCGAAGCCGTGTTTCTCGAGCGCCTGCTTGAGCCCCAGCGTCTTGCGTGCCGCCGAACGCGCCGCCGGCGGCAGGGTGGGATCCACGGCCTCGATGGGCGGGCAGGGCTCGGCGATGAAGTTGAGTCCCCACTCCTTCGCGTAACGATCACGGAAAGCGTACATTTCCGGGAACTTCTTGCCGGTGTCGACATGCAGCACCGGAAAGGGGACGTGGCCGAAGAAGGCCTTCCTCGCCAGCCACAGCACGACGTTGCTGTCCTTGCCGAGGGACCACAGGATGGCGAGCCGGTCGAGCTTGGCGAAGGCTTCGCGCAGGATGTAGATGCTCTCCGCCTCGAGCGCGTCGAGATGATTCATGAAGGCCTCGTCGTGACGATGAAGGATGCAGGTCCGAAGAAGAACGGTTCCGGCGCGTCCGGGTGATAGCCGATTCGCGACCGGCTGACATCTCTTTTGTGCATCGCACAACACCGGACGGGCGAAATTGTCCGAAATGACACACCCGGGGGTGAACATCCGGCCGCCGGGATCCCGGCTCGCAAAGACCCTCCGGGGCCGCTAAGCAGAAGGAAGCGGCGCGGGGTGGCGGGATCCGCGGCCGCGGGAGGATCCGGCCGATGAGCGAGGTGCGCGTTTTCTGGGATCCCCGGGGCGTGACCCTGGACAGTCTGGGCCGCAAGCGTTTCCTGCGGGTCACCGACGGGGACACGCCCTATGTCTCCTTCTCCATCCGCATGCTCAGCATCGACACGCCCGAGCTGCACTATCCGGGCAACCAGGATCCCGCGCGCCACGACGAACGGCTGGCCGAACTCGCGGAGTGGATCCGGCGGGGCGAGGCGCCGGTGGACGATGCGCTCGCCGCCCATCTCCATCCCCGCCTCGCCACCGGACGGGCCGGCAGCCTCCAGAAGGCCCAGGGCGAGGCGGCGACCCGGGCCTTCGAGGAACTCCTGGAGGCCCGGCTTTCCCGGCCGAGCGGGCGACGACGGGCGGTGTTCCTGCGGAGCGCCGACCAGCCGTTCGACCAGTACGGCCGGGTGCTGGCCTACATGGCCCCTTCCTACAGCCGTGCCGAACGGGAGCGCCTGTCGCGGCAGGAACGGGCGACCTTCAACCTGCTGATGGTGGCGAGCGGCTGGGCCGCCCCCTTCCCAATCTATCCGAACCTCCCCCGCCACGAGGATCTCGTGCTGCTGCGGGAGGAGGCGCGGCGGGCGGTGACCGAAGGACGGGGCGCCTGGGCCGATCCCGCCATGCTCACCGGCTACGAGTTCCGCATGTGCTACCGGTTGTGGGAGGTGACGCGCCGGCTGCGACTCGGCCGGCGGCTCGATACGGCGGAACGCCGGAGCTGGGTACACCGCTACTGCGTCGACATGACCAGCCGCGAGATCTTCGACCCCGCCGACTACCATCGCGTGGCGCCGTACGACCGTCTGTTCGTCTGGCCCCGGGACGTGCCCGAGGCGGTCGCCCGGCTCAATCTCGAACCGCCGCGGCAGACGCCTTCCGACCGGTAACGGGCGGGCCTACCAGTAACGGACGGGGCCGGTGTCCATGTGCAGGAAGTCGGAGCGGGGATAGTAGCCGACGCCACCGCCCCGCAGGCTCACCGCCGCCTTGTGCACGAGCGCGAGCCGACGGCCGGGGACCCGGAAGTCGATCGCCTTGCCCTGGAGGTGCATGCTCTTCTTGGCCACCCCCCGTCCCATGCGGCGCAGCATCTCGTTGGTCTGCGGCGAACGGTAGCCGCCGATCACATGGTAGGGCGCGGTGGTCTCGAGCTTCAGACGGAGGAGGAAGAGGAGGTCGAGGAGCCCGGGGTCGATGTGCTTGACCTCGCCGGTGCGCCAGTCCCGGAGGATGTGGTCGACGGCCCGCAGCTCTTCCTCGATGTAGCGGCCGTCGGCGAAGTAGGTGGTGCGCAGCTTCTCGCCGGTGTGGAGATGCCGGAGGGTCAGGCGCCGCTCGCGGACATGGGCCAAAGCCGGGAAACTCGCCGTCCCGAGGATCGCCGTCGCGGCGGCTCCCTGGGCGAAACGGCGACGTGTCAGCGCGAATCGGGAGAACATGCGTCCTTTTCCTTCCTTCTTCGCACGTCGCGCTCCGTATCCGGACCTCCTGCGGCGTTCGCCGGGAACGGCGCCGGTGACCGCGACGGGCCGAGGGTCGGTCCATGTTGGCCGACGAATCCTAACGAGCGCCTAACCGGCGGCGCGGGCCCCGACAACCGGAATGTAAGGCGAACATGTCGCTCCCCGGCCCGGTCAGGAGCGATCGCGCTCCATCTCGGCCGCGAACAGCACGAGCCGCCCCCGCCCCGCGGCCTTGGCCCGGTAGAGGGCGAGGTCGGCCCGCCGCAGCAGTTCGGCGGGGGTACCTCCATGGTCGGGGAAAAGCGCGATGCCGATGCTCAGATTCGCCTGCAGCCGGCGCCCCTCGAGTTCGAAGGGCTCGACGAAGGCATCGAGCAGCCGCGCGGCGAGGCGCAGGCAGAGGGCCTCGTCCACAGCGTCCTCCTGGAGGACCGCGAACTCGTCGCCTCCGAGGCGGGCCAGCATGTCGCCCCGCCGGACACAGGTGCGCATGCGTCGGGCGGCGGCCCGCAGGAGGGCGTCGCCGACGGCATGCCCGTGGCGGTCGTTGACGTCCTTGAAACGGTCGAGGTCGAGCAGCAGCAGCCCGATCCGCCGCCCCCGCCGTGACCGGCGCAGGAGCTCCCGCAGCCGCTCCTCGAACAGGCGTCGGTTGGGCAGGCCGGTCAGCATGTCGTGATGGGCGAGATGGCGTTCGCGCCGTTCCTGGAGGTGCGAGCGTGCGAGCAGGAAACGGGTGCGGGCCACCTCGCGATGGAGCAGGAACAGCAGGATGGCGACGCTGCCCGCGAGCCCCGCCAGCGACAGGTTGTTGCGCTGCGAAAGAAGCGCCACCTCCTCGCGCAGGACGGTGTGGCGGCGGGCCATCTCGTGGAGGGTGGCGAGGGAGATGGCGTGCAGCGGTGCCTGCATCGCCTCGAGCTCTTCCCGGATCCGACGCAGCTCCGCGCGGTCGATGCGGGCCCGCTCCACGGCCGGGGCCAGTCGCTCGAGGGTGGCGATCAGGTCGGGGACGACCTCCTCGGCGCGGCTCACCTCCCGTACCAGGGCGGGATCCTCTCCCTCGATCAGCAGGGGCAGCCGGCTCCAGAAGATGTCGAAGCGCTTGCGGAACGCCTCCCGGTCTTCCACTTCCTCCCGCGAGGCGTACCGCTGCAACGCGTAGAGCAGCCGCTGCAGTTCGAATTCCGCCTGGAAGACGTTCCAGGCGCTCTCGCTGGCGGAGGCCAGCAGCGCCTCGTTGCCCCGTTCGAGACGCCAGGTGTTGTAGAGCAGGCTGGCCGCGAACAGCGCCAGCGCGAGGATCAGCAGCAGATAGGTCGCCGCCCGTGAATGGCGGGGGACGTCCCGGGCGGTGCCGCCGCCCATCTCAGCGGATCACCAGCCGGTCGAGTTGCCAGACCGAATGCTGCCGGACCAGACGGGTGTCGAGTTCGGGATGCTCGGACCAGGGGTAGACGATCCAGAGCGGCCCCTTGCCCCGACGCCGCAGCCGCCGTCCGTCGCGCTTCCAGGCGATCAGCACCTCGTGCCGGACCAGCTCCTCGACCGGGATCTCGGCTTCGTAATCGTTGAGCGCGATCGCCCGCACCGTCCCGCCCCGGGCGCGCACGGCGTCGAGGAGGCGGCGGGCCGTCACGCCCTCGAACGTCCCCTCCCCCTCCGTCCAGGGGGTGCGGGTGACGAGGCGCGCCACGCCCAGGCTCTCGAGCAGGGCGAGGTCGAACCGGGCCTCGCCGCCGAGGTTGGTGCAGCCGATGGCGCCGGAAACGCGCAGCAGCACCTCTCCCCGGGGCGGCGGCAGACAGGCGGCAGGGGCGGAAAAGACCGGCAACAGGAGGATCAGGGCGAGGATCGCCGGCCCCTTCGTTCCCCCCCATCCCCGCATCCTCTTCTCCCGCGGTTTCGGGACCAGTCTAACGGCAAAGACGCAGCCCGTGGGGGTTTTCTTCCTCGCGCCGGCAGGGAAAAGAAGGGGCGGCCGGAGCCGCCCCTCGAGAGGATCGATGTGTCCCGGTCTTCGAAGGCCGGGATCAGCTGCCGTTGCCGTCTTCGACCGTCACGTTGACGGTGACGACGTTGCCGAGATTGGTGCCGCTCTGGGCGATACCGGTGGCGATCGAGTGGGCCTGGGCCACGTTCGAGATCGACTGGTCGAAGTTCTCGTAGGTCTTCTGACCGATGGCCGTGAGACCCGAGGCCTGGTCGCCGTCCAGGGTCAGGCTGACGAGGTTGACGGCGTTGAGGGCGCTCTGGGTGAGGCCGTTGATGTCGTCCCCGGCATGCGCCTTGTTCCGGACCAGCTGCTTGGTGAGCCGGGCCGGTCCGCCCGCCACCTGGACCAGCAGCATCTGATTGCCGACGAGCTCACCGGCATCGAGGCTGCCGCCATCGTCGGCGATCGAGATCACGTTGGCGAGATTGGTGCCGTCCTGGCTGCTGTTGTTGATGTCGTCGGTCGCCCGGATGGTGTTCTCCACCGTCTGCCGGGTCACCTCGGCGTCCGCGTATCCGTCGGCGAACCAGGAGCCGAAGGACTGGTAGACGAGGTAGGTGTCGCCGATGTCACTGCCGTCGTAGGCGTCCGTGACCGAGAAGACGTTGGCGACGTTGGTGCCGGTCTGCGCCACCTCGGCGGCCCCCAGGCCGGCCTTGGCGGTGTTCGTCACCCGCTGGATGTCGGCGAACAGCTGCCCGCCGGCGTAGAGATCGCCGTGCCCGTTGATGTAGTCCGCGACGTCGGCGGGCGTCAGGGAGGTGCCGAAGACGTCGTTGACGGCATCGACGGCCGCCGCCAGCAGGAGCGGATCGACCGCGGTCCCGCCGTCGTCGAGGCTGGCCTCGGCACCGTTGCCCGCACCCGGGGTGGTATCGAGCAGCGAGGCGATGTTGGCGATGTTGGTGCCTTCCTGGCTCGAATCGACGATCGCCCCGGCGTCGATGCTGTTGATCACGTTCTGCTCGTTCTGAACATCGAAATCCTGGATCACGATGTTCACCTGACCGGCCTGCGCCGCACCCAGGGATGCGAGCAGGGCCACGGCGGTCGTTGAGAGAAGACGTTTCATCCCTGTAACCTCCACATGTGGTTGTCGGACCACACCCACCCCGCCCCGTGCGGGGTGGGTTCCTTCTACGGCTCCTGCACCGGCAGGACCCTCCCATCCGGCAGCCGCACGGCACGCGGTCCGGAAGGCTCCTCGCCCGGGGAGAGGGCGGTCGGGCCGGCGGACGGCGCGACGGCTTCGGCTTCCTCGGGGACGAGTTCTTCGGCGGGGATCGGTTCCTTCCTGCGTGCGGCCACGGGCGGTACCGTGTCGTTCACGCTCAGCATCAGGGGCGCGGAACGGCTGTATTCGGGCACCAGCTCGTCGCAGACGTTGCCGATGCCGGCGAGATCGCGGACGATGTCGTAGGCCGCCTGCTCCACCACCCAGCGGATGCTGGCGTGAACCGGTTCGTTCTGCTGCCGTCCGATGCGGGCATCGAACAGTTCGATGCCGAAATCGCCGATGTCGTCGCCGCCGTTGCCGCCCGGATTGATGTCCCAGAAACGGAACAGATTGGCCTCCAGCTCCTGCCCCCAGAGCTGCTTGCGGTAGGAACGGGCGAGCACGATCTCGGTGGTGCGGGTGTCGGCGACGATGATGTCGAGGCCGAGGCTGATGTAGTAGCCGCGGGCCTTGCCGCCGATGCCGGCGACGCTCAGTTCGGCGCCGTCGGAGACGATGTCGAAATCGAGCTCGGTGATGCCGCCGTATATCGTGTGGGTGGAACCCAGGAGATTGCCGAGACGCACCGGCCGGAAGGGGTAGGCGGTGCCGTTCACCCGGACCGCGCGGCCCTCGCCGAGGCGCTTCTCCAGCGCCTGCTTGAGCTCCCATTCGGCGACGTTGGTGGCGGTGCGGTTGACCTGGCGCACCCCCGCCTTGGCGAGGGCGGTGACCATCATCAGCTCCGCTCCCTGGGTCACGTAGGCGCCGGGCCCGTCGTAGTCGACCACGCCGGTCTTGTCGGGCAGCCCGAACACCGCGAGACGCAGGTCGACTCCCTCGGGCATGTTCCGACGCAGGCAGGCGAGCGCCTGCGTCATCGGCGAGACCGCCCGGACCGGCACCGACCCGCGAATGGTCTCGATCGGCTTCTCCTTCGGCGGTGGCACGGTACAGGCGGCCACGCCGAAGGCCACGAACAGGAACGTTCCGATCTTCTTCATCCGATCCCGCCTCACTGCCCGTTGCCGACCGGGAACCTCCGCCTCACTGGTTGGTGATGGCCGAATCCATCCCCTCGCTGTTCTGATCGACGTTCAGATTGAGATAACCGTCGACGGTCACGTCGTTGCGGTCGCCGCGGATGGTCACGTTGTAGGTGGTGGTGCCGCTCGTCGCGTTGGCCGTGCTGCTGCTACTCGACTGGCGGTTGCCGGGCGAGTTCGTCACCGAGAGGCCGCTGCCCAGCGCCCCCGAGCCGAGACCGAGCGCCGTGCCGCCGGTGCCCACCGAACGGACGCCGATGCCGTTGATCTGTACACGGGTGGCCTCGATATTGAGCAGCACCTGGGTCTGCGAGGAGGAGCGGAACTGCCAGCCCCCCTGTTCGCGGAAACCCTGCGCCGCGATCCCGTCGCCCAGCAGTACGTATCCCGCCACCGCGAGGGCGGCGATCAGTCTCGAAGACCAGAGCATCTGTCCTCCCCGGAGGGGGCGAGTTGTTTTCGTTGGAACGGCCTAATGGTTAACACATATTCGATTCCCAGACAAGATTCCCATAAAATGCTACGGATATCGTGATTTAATCCCAGAAATAATGATGAATGGTATATTCATTCGCCCCACTTTCCTGCCATTCGGTAGAAACATGCCGACGGCACGACGGACATTGCCGGTTTCGCGACGCCGGACCAGTCCGCTCAAACGGCGATATTCTTCCCGGCACCCTCGGCGCCGGGAAGGAGGGATCCGCCGATGTCCCCTCGCCGAGGGCCTCGACGACGGCGCCGGGACCGACCGGCCGAGGGCGGCATCCCCGGTGGTGACTTCCCGCGTTCCGCCGTGGCCAATCCCCACCGATTGCCGGTAGAAGAACGGCGCGATACGGATCGACTACGGCACGACGGATCGGACGGAACATGGGACTTGCGATCGGGATTCTCGGACTGGGTTACGTCGGCACCACCACCGCCGCCTGCCTGCTCAGGGACGGCCACCGGGTGGTGGGCGTCGACGTCAATCCGGAAAAGGTGGCGGCGATCGGCGAGGGGCGCTCGCCGGTGGTGGAGCCCGGGGTGGCCGAGCTGCTGGCGGCGGGCGCC
Source organism: Alphaproteobacteria bacterium (assembly GCA_027045875.1). GTDB lineage: Bacteria > Pseudomonadota > Alphaproteobacteria > Geminicoccales > Geminicoccaceae > JALSRW01. The sequence goes on from JALUAG010000027.1 coordinate 24,360, forward strand.
CGCGAGGGGCGGCTCTCCAGCACCGCCGACATCGGCCCCCATCTCGATCGGCTCGACATGGTGCTGATCTGCGTCGGCACCCCCTCGCGGGCCGACGGCAAGCTCGAGATGACCCATCTGCTCGAGGTCACCCGCCAGCTCGGTCGCGGTCTGCGCGAGCGGGCGCCGACCGGGGAGCCGCTGCTGCTCGTCTACCGCAGCACCATGCCTCCCGGCACCATGGAGCGACTCGTCCTGCCGACCCTCGCCAAGCTCGTCGGGGAAGGGCCGGGACGACGCTACGAGGTCGCCTTCAATCCCGAATTCCTGCGCGAATCGACGGCGGTCGAGGACTACTACGCTCCCCCCAAGATCGTCATCGGCGAGCGGGAAAAGGGCATCACCCGCCGTCTCCTGGGCATCTACGACGGCATCGAGGCGCCGCTCTTCGAGGTGCCCTTCGCGGTCGCCGAGATGGTCAAGTTCGTCGACAACAGCTTCCACGCCCTGAAGGTGGCCTTCGGCAACGAGATCGGTCGCATCTGCGCGAGCCGCGGCATCGACCCCCAGGCGGTGGCCGACATCTTCCTCGCCGATACCAAGCTCAACATCTCGCCCGTCTATCTGCGGCCGGGCGGCCCCTTCGGCGGCTCCTGCCTGCCCAAGGATCTGTCCGCCATGCTGGCGCTGGCGCGCGAATCCGGCCTCGCCGTGCCGGTGCTGGCGGGAGCGAAGGAAAGCAACGGCCTGCATCTGGCCTGGATCGCCCAGCGCATCCGCGAGCTGGCGCCTCCGCCCGGGCCGCTGCTGCTCCTGGGCCTGTCCTTCAAGAGCGGCACCGACGATCTCCGAAACAGCCCGCTTCTCGATCTCGCGAGCCTGCTGCTGGACGCCGGCTACGAACTCGACGTCTACGATCCCGATCTCGATCCCGACCGGCTGGTGGGAGTCAACTTCGCCGTCGCCCTCGAACATCAGGAGATCCTGCTGGCCCATCTGCGGCGGGACCTCGAACGGGCCGCCGACGGTGCCCGCCTCGCCGTGCTCGGCAAGCCGATCCCCGGCGTCCGCGAACGGCTGCCCGCGGGACTGCCGCTGTTCGACATCACGAGGCTGCGCCACGGCGATGGCTGAGCCGCGGGGGATCGACCGCCTGCCGCGGCCGATGGCGCTGCCGCCGGCGCCGCGGCCCCTGTCCATCCTCTTCCTCTACAGCCGTCTGCCGCTGCCGATGACCACCGGCGACGAGCTGACCGTCGCCCATCTCCTGGAGTTCCTGCACGCCCGCGGCCACCGGGTGGATTTCGTGACCCTGGCCTCGAACCGGCCCGCACTCGCACCGGCACACGAGGAATGGCTCCGAAGCCGCTGCCGGAGAACGGAAATCATCCCCCACACCGCCATCGGCGGGCTGCTGCGGGCGGGCCTCGGCTGGCTGCGTGGCTGGCCGGCCCAGATCGGCTATCTCCACTCCCCGGCCCAGCTCGCCCGTACCCGCGAGCTGCTGGCCCGCGAATCCTACGATCTCGCCTATGCCTACTACGTGCGCAGCGCCGAGGCGCTGCGGCTCGCGCGGGGGCGGGTGCCCGTCACCTTCCTCGCCCTGCAGCTTTCCCAGACCCTCAACACCCGGCGCCTGTCGGAGACCGCGGCGAGCTGGCCCGAACGGCTCTTCTACCGCTTCGAGAGCCGCCGCATGGGCCGCTACGAGGCCGACATCTGGCGCCATTTCACCCGCACCGTGCTGATCGGCGAGAAGGACCGGGAGGCGATCGCCGCCATGTGCCGGGAGCAGGGGCTGGCGGAGATCGACAACGTGGTGTTCGGTCCCCACGGGGTGGACACCGAACGCTTCGCGCCGCGTGCGGACGTCGCCGAGGAGCCGGCGACGGTGGTGATGTCCGGGGTCATGCGCTACGCCCCCAACGTCGAGGCGGCGCTGTGGCTGGCCCGCGAGGTCTGGCCGCGGATCCGCGAGGCCCGCCCGGGAGCCCGGCTCTTCCTGGTCGGCCGCGACCCCGTCCCGGCGCTCCGGGAGCTCGACGGCGCGGAAGGCATCACGGTCACCGGCACGGTGCCCGATCCGGCCGACTACATGGCCCGGGCGACGGTCTGCGTGGCCCCCATCCGGGCCGCCGCCGGGCTGCAGAACAAGCTCCTCGAATACATGGCCATGGGCCGGGCGGTGGTGGCGACGCCGGTGGCCAACGAGGGGATCGGCGCGCGGCCGGAGCGCGAGCTGCTGCTCGCCGAGACTCCCGGCGCCTTCGCCGAGGCCGTCCTCTCGCTGATGGCCGATGCCGGGCGGCGGCGGCGCCTGGGCGAGGCGGCGCGGCGTTTCGTGCTCGAACGATGGACCTGGGAAGGGCCCTTCCTGGCGCTCGAGAAGGCCTTCTACGAGGCGCTCGCGGAGGCCGGCGGCGGAACGCCCGCCGTCTCCTCGGGTCCGCCGACACCGCCGGTGCGGCCCGGCGGCTGAACCGGCGGGCGGGGCGCGGGAGCCGTCCTTCAGGCCACGGCGACGCGCACCACCACCTTGCCGAAGGTGCGGCCCTCGAGGAGATCGATGAGCGCCTGCGGGGCCCTTTCGAGCCCTTCGTAGACATGTTCCCGGTATCGGATGCGCCCCTCGCGCAGGAGAGCCGCGACCTCCTCGCGGAACCGCTCCTCGAGGGCAGCGTGGTCCCAGACGATCATGCCCTGCAGCCGGAGCCGGCGGACCAGGATCCGGCGCATCAGCAGCGGCGTGCGGTCGGGGCCTTCCGGCAACCCGGGCAGGTTGTACCAGGCGATGCCGCCGATCACCGGTACGCGACCGTGCAGGTTCATCAGCGGCAGCACCGCCCACAGCACCTCACCGCCGACCAGCTCCAGATAGACGTCCACTCCCCTCGGACAGGCCGCCTTCAGGCGCCCTTCGAGGTCCGGCTCCCGACGGTCGAGGCAGGCGTCGAAGCCGAGCTCTTCGGTCACGTAACGGCATTTCTCCGGCCCGCCGGCGATCCCCACCACCCGGCAGCCGCGCAGCTTCGCGAGCTGGCCGGCGAGCGCCCCCACCGCGCCCGCGGCCGCCGGCACCACCACCGTCTCCCCGGCCTCGGGGCGGGCGATGTCGTGGAGGGCGGCATAGGCCGTGAGCCCGGGCATGCCGAGCACGCCGAGCCAGGCGGAGAGCGGTGCCTGCCCGGGATCGATCCGCCGCAGCTTCGCCGCGGGCAGCACGAAATGGCTCTGCCACCCCCCCATGCCGACCACGTGATCGCCCGGAGAGAAGGCTGGGTCCCGGCTTTCCGTCACCATCCCCACGCATTCGCCGTGCATCGGCTCGCCGAGACCCACCGGCGCCGTATAGGAGGGGGCGTCGCTCATCCGTCCCCGCATGTAGGGGTCGATGGACAGCCACAGGGTGCGGACCAGCACCTCGCCCGGGCCCGGGCGGGGCAGGCGCACCTCCTCGAGCACGAAATCGGAATCCACAGGCGCTCCCTTCGGCCGACGTCCGAGAACGATGCGGCGCACCCGTTCGGTGTTCATCATCCCTCCCGTCTCCCGTTCATCCGGCGATCGCGCGCTCCGGCCGCGACGTTCCTGCCGTTAATCGATTGGTAAACATTCTCGTCCAGAAAGGGCAGGCCGAAATCCGCTTCCCGTTCCGAATCCGACCACTGCCGAGAGCCGCCCATGTCACCCGTCAAACGCCAGATCCTCGTCATGCTGGTCCTCCCGGTCCTGGGCCTGCTGATCGCTTCCGGCATGATCGTGCTCGACAGCTTCCGCGAGATCCGGGAACTCTCCCGTTTCAACGCGGCGCTCCGGAGTTTCGAGGCCGGCATGCACGAGCTCTCGCGCGAACTCGGCAAGGAATTCGTCCTGACCACCGGATACATGAGCGGCGGCAGCAGGGAATACGCCGACCTCATGACCGCCCAGCGCCCGGTGGTGGACGACCTGCGCCAGCGGGTCACCGCCTACGAGCCGCCGCCGGCGGTCCGTGCCGACGAGGCGCTCGCCAAGGACTACCGGCGGGTGCTGGAGCAGCTCGCGGATCTCGACGGGATCCGCGAACGCATCGACGGCGGCAAGGTGGGGCGCGACGAGGTGGTGGCCTTCTACCGCGAAGGCATCCTGCGCATCACGCATTATCTGGAGCGTGTCGGCCGGACCGTGCCCAACATGGAGATCGCCGGCCGCTTCGAAACCGTCCTGAAACTGTTCCAAGGGCGGGCGGCGGCGGCCGGCGAAGCCGCCTTCGGCCTCGCCCTCGCCCGCAACGGCACCTTCGATCCGATCATCTATCCGGAATACGTGGCCTCCCACGCCCATCAGCACGCCTTCCTCGAGGATCTGGCGGAGGAGGGCGGCGAGACCATGACGGCGCTGCTCGACGGCGTTCTGTCCGACGCCGGCCGCACCCTCTACCGTGACTGGGAGAAGACGCTCATCGAGGTGGCGAGCTCCTTCAACACCCAGGGGCGGGATCCCGCGGAATGGCTCCGCCTGACGACGGACCGGATCGACGGGCTGTTCGCCCTCGAGCGGCGGCTGACCGACGAGCTCGTGGAGGCGGCGTCCGTTCAGGAAAGCGCCAACCTGCGCCTGCTGCTCGTCCTGCTCGCCCTGTTGCTCGCGGTCTCCGGTGTCTCGGGATATCTCGTCTGGCGCGGTTTCGCCTCCATCGACCGCATGCAGGCCGCCGAGGAGCAGGCCCGCGGCGAGGCCGAGCAGCAGCGTCGGCAGACGGCGCGGGAGATCGCCGCCCGTTTCGAGAGCGAGATCAGCGGCATCGTCGAGAAGCTCGGCCGGCTCATCGGCGAGCTCGAGACCAGTGCCCGGGCGGTGGACGAGAGCGTCGAGAACTCGAAGAAGGAGAGCGCCAACGCGCTCGGCGCGGTCGAGAAGGCGTCCGCCACCACCCGCTCCATCGCCACCGCCGCCGAGGAGCTCTCCCAGTCGGCGCAGGAGATCGCCGAGCAGATCACCCGCTCCAGCGCCATCGCCCGCGACGCCAGCCAGCAGGTGGAACGGGCCAGCGGCACCATGGAAGAGCTCGCCGCCATGACCGAGAAGATCGGGGCGGTGATCAACCTGATCGCCGACATCGCCGAACAGACCAACCTTCTCGCCCTCAACGCCACCATCGAGGCGGCACGGGCGGGCGAGGCCGGCAAGGGCTTCGCGGTGGTGGCCCAGGAGGTGAAGTCCCTCGCCACCCAGACCGGCAAGGCGACCCAGGAGATCGCCGCCCAGATCACCGCCGTGCAGGAGGTCAGCGGCAATGCGGTGGGCGTCATCAAGCAGGTGCGCGAGGTGATGAACGAGGTGGACCATATCGCCGCCACCGTGGCCGCGGCGGTGGAGGAGCAGAACGCGGCCATCGCCGACATCGCCACCAACACCCAGCAGACCGCCCGCGGCACCGGCGAGATCGAAGGCAGCATCCATCGCATCAGCCGCCAGATCGAGGCTTCCGGCGAAGCGGCCCGGGTGATGCACGAGAACGCCGACGGCTGTGCCGAAGGGGCGAGATCGCTGAAGGAGCGGATCGAGGCCTTCCTCGCCCGGATGCGCGCCGCCTGAACGCCGGGGGCCTCCGGAGGGGGCGCCGCGGACCGGCGGGACCCGCCGACGGCGACGCGGTTCCGTCCCGCCGGCGCCCTCCCGCCGTTGCTCCCCGGAACAAGCTCGGGCATGAAGATCCGCGAGCAGCGGAGCGGAATTGCGCATGGACGTGGGCGCCACCCTCGCGGTCACCGGCGGGCCGGCCGGGGCCTCCCCTCACCGCCGGTCCGATCCCGCCGATGCCCGGGCCGGTGCGGCGTTCCCGATACGGGCAGCGACCATCGCAGCCCGTCCGCCTCGTCCTCCGCAGCGGTCCTGAGCGCGCATGCCCGAACTCGTTCCGGAACCGCTCACCCGGGAGGCCTTCGCCCCCTTCGGCGACGTCGTGGACAGCGCGGGACGCGCCGGCGTTCCCGCCAATCACGGCACCGCGCGCCGCTACCCCGCCCTGGCCGGGATCGAGATCCGGGGCCGGGATGCGCGGCCGGTGATCGGCATCTTCGAGACCCGCCCGGTGCGGCTGCCGTTCCGCCTCCTCGTGATGGAACGCCACCCCCTCGGCAGCCAGGCCTTCCAGCCGCTGCGGGAACATCCCTGGCTCGTGGTGGTGGCGAGCGATCCGCGCCGCCCCGACGGCTACCGCGCCTTCCTCGCCGAGGGTCGACAGGGGATCGTCTACCGGCCGGGGGTCTGGCACCATTTCCTGCTCTCCCCGGAACGTCCCGGTCGTTTCCTGGTGGTCGACCGCGAGGGGCCGGGCGGGAATCTCGAGGAATGCGCGGTACGGGATCTCGATCTCCTCCTGCCACCCCTGCCCGGATGACCCGCATGCCCCTCTCCGTTTTCCCGGCGCTGCTCCTCCTCTCGCTGCTGCCGGCGACCGCGAGCGGCGACGTCCTCCTCCTCGAGCGCCGCCTCGAATGGTCGCCGCCGCCCCCTCCCGAGCTTTCCGTCCATCGCGCCGAGGCCCGAGCCGTTCCGCTGCCGGAGCTCACGCCGATCGAGGTGGAAGTCCGGCCGGCGGAAAAGCTGTCCCGCCTGCGCAGCCGCTTTCTCGACGCCGCCGCCCGGAGTCCCGCCTACGGCGGCGATCGGGGACGCGTTCCCGCCATCCACCTCGTACGGGGCACCGCCGATCTCGAGACGATCGCCGCCCGCCTGCCGCCGAGCGGGGACACACCCCTCCTGCGCTGCCGGGAACGTTCCTGCGAGCTGCGCGCGCCCCTGTTCGTCGATGCCGACGCCACGCTGGTGATCGCCGACCGGACGGTGGCCCTCGACGCCGGCCGCGGCGCCATGCTGGTGGCGGCCGGCCGCCTGTTCCTCGAGCGGGCGACGCTCACCGGCCGCGACGGCGGCGGCCCCGCCCTCTTCCGCGAGCCGGCGCGCTTCCGTCCGTTCCTGCTGGTCCTTTCGGGCGGTCGGGGCATCCTCCGAGACAGCCGCCTCGGCCATCTCGGCTTCGCCGCCGGCCGCGCCTACGGGCTGACCTTCGCCGCCGACCGGCCCGGGGGGGAGCTGCCGCCGCCCACCGGGATCATCATCGGCTCCGAGATCCGCGGCCTCTACTACGGCTTCTACAGCCACGCCGCCCGAGGCGTCCGCATCCTCGACAATCTCTTCCGGGACAACATCCGCTACGGCATCGATCCCCACGACGACAGCCGCGAACTCCTGATCGCCGGCAACCGGGTCGAGGGCACGCGGGAACGGCACGGCATCATCCTCTCCCGGCGGGTGCGCGATTCCGCGGTGATCGGCAACCGGGCGACCGGCAACGGTGGCAGCGGCATCATGCTGGACCGGCGCAGCGACCGCGTTCTGGTGGCCGACAACCTCCTCGAGGCCAACGGCGGCGACGGCATCAGCGTCTACGAGAGCGACGACGCCCGGCTGCTGCGCAACATCGCCCGCGACAACGCCCGCACCGGCATCCGGGTGCGCAACAGCCGCCGCGTGGTGATCGCCGGCAACCGGATCGTCGCCAACCGGGACGCGGGCATCCGGCTCTACACCGGCCCCGCCCCCAAGACCGCCGCCGAGTTCGGACCCGACTTCGCCGCCCGCACCTCCGGCCTGCTCGAGAACAACTTCCTCGACGCCAACACGGGCGGCGACATCGTCGTCAAGGGTGCCGGGGTCGAATGGCTGGCCCTCGTTCGTGACGGCCCGCCGCCGGCGGATCCGCGGATCGGAGGCGATCGGATCTGGCGCCGGGCGCTCGCGGCCGTCACCGGGCGCGCGACGCTGCTGGTCGATTCCCGGCTCGTCCCCTCCCCCGAACTCGTCAGCCTTTCCCCGCCGTGACGGGACGGTTGCGTCGTTCCCGGAGGAACTGGATGAGCGGCGTCGCCAGCACGAGCAGGGTGAGGAGGGTGATGCCGAGGGTGATCGGCCGCTCCCACAGGAAGGCCAGGGAGCCGTCCCAGAGCAGCAGCGAGCGGCGCAGGTTCTCCTCCATCAGGCGGCCGAGGACGAAGGCCAGGATCATCGGCGCCATGGGAAAGCCGGCCAGACGCAGCACCACCGCGACGACGGCGAACAGCACCATGAGCTGGATGTCGAAGGTGTTGAAGGAGATGAGATAGACCCCGGTCAGGGAGAAGAAGAGGATGAGCGGGATCAGGATCCGCCGCGGCAGGGCGAGGAGGCGGGCGATGTAGGGGATGAGCGGCAGATTGAGAACGAGCAGGATGACGTTACCGATGTACATCGACAGGATCACCGACCAGAAGACGTCCGGCCGTTCCACGAACAGCCGCGGGCCGGGCTGGATGCCGAAGGAGATGAGGGCGCCGAGCATCACCGCGGTGGTGCCCGAACCCGGGATGCCGAGGGTCAGCAGCGGCACGAAGGAACCCGAGCAGGCGGCGTTGTTGGCGGTCTCGGGAGCGGCCAGCCCCCTGAGCGAGCCCCTGCCGAACTCCTCCTTCCTCCCCGCCGGGGCGATGTGCCGCTCCATGCCGTAGGCCAGGAAGGAGGCGATGGTGGCGCCCGCTCCGGGCAGTACACCGATCAGGAATCCGAGGAGCGAGGAGCGGCCGATCACCGGCGCGATCTCCCGCACCTCCCGCCGGTCGAGCCTGAGGGAGCCCATGCCGCCGCGGAGCGCTCTCTCGGCCTCGGCCGAGGGCCTCTCCCGCTTGAGTACCAGCATCAGCGCCTCCGACAGGGCGAAGGTGGCCATCGCCAGCAGCAGGAAGCTGATGCCGTCCAGGAGATCGATGCTGCCGAAGGTGAAGCGGGAGACGTCCGAGCTCACGTCCTGGCCGACGGTGGCCAGCATCAGCCCGAGCACGGTCATCAGCAGCGCCTTCAGGAACTGGCCGCGGCCGGCGAAGGCGGAGACCGCGGTGAGACCCAGCACCATGAGAGCGAAATAGTCCGGCGACTGGAAGGAAAGGGCGACGCTGGCCAGCGCCGGAGCGGCCAGCAGCAGAAAGACGGCGGCGATGGTGCCGCCCGAAAAGGAGGCATAGGCGGCGACGGCCAGGGCCTTGCCGGCGAACCCCTTCCTGGCCATGGGATAGCCGTCGAAGGCGGTGGCCACGGTACCCGCCACGCCCGGGGCGTTGATCAGGATCGAGCTCGTGGAGCCGCCGAAGATGGCCCCGTAGTAGACCCCCGCCATGAGGATGAGGCCGGCCGCCGGGTCGAGCCCGTACGTCACGGGGATCATCAGGGCGATGGCGGAGATCGGCCCCAGCCCGGGCAGCATGCCGATGAAGGTGCCGGCGAAGCAGCCGATCGCCACCATCAGCAGGTTGAGGGGCTGCAGCGCGGTGGTCAGCCCGATCCACAGGCCCTCGATCATCCGGTGATCCCGAGCCGGGCCAGGAAGGGATCGGCGAGATAGATGCCGAGCAGCCCCTGGAGGAGGAACTGGAACACGGCGACCAGCGGGAAGGAGACGAGGAACAGCATCCAGGGCCGCCGCTCGCCGAGGAGCAGGTAGCCCGCCAGCAGGAAGAAGGAGGTGGAGAGGAAGAAGCCGAAGCGCTGGATGGTGAGCCCGTAGGCGATCATCAGCAGGAGCAGCGCCGCCACCCGCAGCCAGTCGTAGTTCAGGATCTCCCGGAGACGGGGACGGGGATCGGGATCGACCGGGGAGACCAGCAGGAGGAAGGACACGATCCCGCCCGTCCAGGCGAGGGCGGTCGGAAAGGTGCGGGCGGTGAAGGCCTCGTCCTCGCCGCCGAAATAGAGCTCGATCTGCTGCGCCTCGACGCCGTAGGCGATGGACAGGGCCAGGAAGATCAGCGCCCAGACGCGATCACGGTGGAGCAGCATGGACCCGCCGGAAAGGCGGGCGGACGGCCGCGCGGGCCGCCCGCCCGGCGTCTCGGATCAGCGCACGGTCTCGATGCCGAGCGCGTTCAGGAGCGCCTTCATCTCGCCCTCCTGCTGCTCCAGGAAGGCGACGAACTCGGCACGCGGCTTGTAGATGTCGACCCAGCCGTAGCGGTCGCGGATCTCCTTCCAGATCTCGGTCTTCTGCATCCGCCCGAGGAGATCGGCATAGGCGTCGGCGAGCTCGTCCGGCAGCCCCGGAGCGGCGAAGAAGCCGCGCCAGTTGACGAAGGTCATGTCGGCGCCGGCCTCCTTGCAGGTGGGCACGTCGGGGGCCGCCGCGAGCCGCTCCGGCGAGGTCACGCAGAGGATCTTCACCTGCCCCTGGCGGGCCGCCTCGATGGCCTCGCCGAAGCCGGTCGAGAGCAGCTCGGTCTCTCCCGAAAGGAGCGCCGCCAGGGCCTTGCCGCCGGCATCGTAGGGCACGTAGACCACCTTGTTGGGATCGGCACCGGCGGCCTGGAAGATGCGGGCGGCGATCAGATGGTCCATGCCGCCCTTGACCGAGCCGCCGGCCACCTTGGCCGAGCGCGGATCGCCGCGATAGGCCTCGAGGGCGGCGGCGAAGTCCGCGAACTCGGAATCGGCGCGCGCCACCAGGGCGCCGTAGTCGCCGATGATGCTGGCGATCGGCGTGAGATCGCGGAAGGACTGCGGAAAGCGGCCGCGCAGGCTCCTGAGGATGATGGGCGTCGAATTGACCATCAGGGTGCCCTGCTGGCGGTCCGCGGTCTCGATCAGATAGGCGATGGCCTTGCCGCCGCCGCCGCCCGACATGTTCTCGAAGGAGGCGCTCTCGATGAGACCGGCCTTGGTCAGCGCCTCGCCGGTGGCCCGGGCGGTGGTGTCCCAGCCGCCCCCGGCGCCGCCCGGAATGAGGAAGTGGATCTTCTTGATCTCCACGGCATCGGCGGTCGCCGCGCCGAACACCAGGCCCGCCACGGCGAGGGTGGCGCACAGGCTCCTGCGCGAAAGTCTGGTCATCGTCGAGCCTCCTCGTCTCGTTCCGTTCCGGGACCGGACGGGCGTTCGTTCCCGCCTCCGGCCCCCGTTGTCCCGGAAACATAGTCCCGGGGAGGCGGTCCCTCATAGACCCAAAAGCAGCCCGGCGGTGTCGGGCCCTTGTTGCGCTCGCCCGCCCGCAGCTGCTCGAAGGCATGGGCGAGGATGCCGACGCTGCGCGCGAGGCAGAAGAGCCCGCGGGCGAGCGGCGGCGGGAAGCCGAGCTCCGCGAACACCACCGCCACCGCGCCGTCGATGTTGAGCGGTACCGGCCGCCGGCCCCGGGATCCGAGAAGGGCCTCGATGGCCCGGGCGACGGCGACCGTCCTCCCCTCCACGATCCCCTCCCCGGCCGCCGCCTCCACCAGCGCGAGGAGGCGCGGCGCCCGCGGATCGACGGGATGGAAGCGATGGCCGAAGCCCGGGAGATGGCGGCCCCGTTCCCGGCGCCAGCCCTCGACCGCCGCCACCACCGCCTCCTCGAGCGGCCGGCCGTCGGCGGTTTCCCCTTCCACCCGGGCATAGAGTTCCATCGCCTGCTCGGCGGCCCCGCCGTGGATCTCGCCCAGCACGTTCACCGCCGAGGCCATGGCGTTGTTGATCCCCACCCCGCAGGTGACGGCCATGCGGGCGATGGCGATCGAGGGAGCCTGCGGCCCGTGATCCACCGCCGCCACCAGCGCCGCCTCCAGAAGCCGCGCCCGGCCCGCCTCCGGCAGCTCGCCGCGGAGCATCAGCCAGATCATTTCGGCGAAGGACAGGCGGCCCACGAGCTGCTCGATGGGATAGCCGCGGATGCGGATCTCCCCCGGCCGCATGGCGATGATGCCGGTCCGCCACCAGTCGCGGCAGGCCTCGGCGAGATCCTCCGGCTCCTTCATCCGATCACCCCCTCCCGCCGCAAGGCCGCGATTTCCTCCTCCCCGTAGCCGATCCCGGCGAGAATCGCATCGCCGTCGGCACCGAGCACGGGTGGCGGCGTCGCGGGGCCGGACGCCTCCTCCATGCCGACGATCCGCCAGCCGCCCCGCACCACGGAGACCGGTCGGTCCACCCCGGGCACATCGGTGAACCCGCGGACGAAGCCCCGCTGCCGGATCTGCGGATGGGCGAGGATCTCGGGCACCGTCAGCACCTCCCCCGCGGGCACCCCGTGGGCGGCGAGGAGGCGCGCCCATTCCCCCGCGGAGCGCGTCGCCAGCGCCCGTTCGATCTCCGCCCGCAGCGCCGCGCGATGGCGCTTGCGCGCCTCCCGCTCGGCGAAGCGCGGATCGGCGGCCAGCTCTTCCCGCCCCAGCAGGCGGCAGAGGATCTCGAACTGGTGCTGCTCGTTGGCGGCGATGTTGAGCAGCCCCCGGCCGGTGCGGAAGGTGCCCGAGGGGGCGGCGGTCGGATTCTCGTTGCCCATCGGCTCGGGCGCCACCCCGGCGAGGAGCCAGTTGGAGACCGCCCAGCCCATGGCGGCGAGAAGGCTTTCCAGCATCGAGACGTCGACCAGCATCCCCTCGCCCCGCCGGCGGCTGCCGAGAAGGGCGGCGGCGGTGGCGAAGGCGGCGGTCATGCCGCCGACGGTGTCGGCCACCGGAAACCCCACCCGCAGAGGCGCGCTGCGTCCGTCGCCGGTGATGCTCATCGCCCCGGAGAGCCCCTGAATGATCTGGTCGTAGGCCGGATCGTCGCGCAGCGGGCCGTCCCGGCCGAAGCCGGAGATGGCGACGTAGACGAGTTGGGGCCGGATCGCGCGGAGCGCCTCCCAGCCCAGCCCGAGACGCTCCATGACGCCGGGGCGGAAGTTCTCGACCAGGGCGTCGGCGGTCGCCACCAGCCGCCGGAACACCTCCCTGCCGCGCTCCTGCTTGAGATCCAGGACGAGCGACGCCTTGGCCGCGTTCTGCGCCAGGAAGGAGGCCCCCATGCGCCGCGCGTTGAGCTCCGGATCGGCGCCGAGGCGGCGGGCGAGATCGCCGCCACCGGGACGCTCGATCTTGATCACCTCGGCCCCCATCAGGGCCAGCTGGTAGGTGCAGAAGGGCCCCGCCAGCACGTTGGTGAGATCGAGCACCCGGATCCCCTCGAGCGGCCGCCCCACGGTCCGGTCCCCCCTCAGCCCCCCGCCGGCTTGCGGGCGTAGAAGACGGTGATCTGCCCCACCTTCTCCCGCTCGGCGTCCTGCTCGGCCAGGAAGCGCTCGAGCCGGCCTTCCGCCTCCAGCCGGCGGAGGGTGGCGAGCGCCCGCTCGAGCTCCTCGGGCGTGACCAGGGCGAAGGTGGAATCCCCCGCCCGCCAGACCGGATCCAGCGGCCCGCGGGGATCGAAATAGGCCTCTCCCATCAGCACCAGATCGAGGGGGGCGAAGCTCCCTCGCCACTCCATTCCCTCCTCCTCCAGCATGCCGCGGAGGGTGACGAGGGGCGGGAAGCGCTCCCGGATGCGGCGGGCGGCCTCGGGAATGAGGGCGTAGTACCAGTACCCCCGGTCGAGCTGATGGGGCGCGCAGCTGTTGACCACCAGCACCCCGCCCGGCCGCAGCACCCGGGCGAACTCGGCGAAGGCCCGGCGGTATCCCGCGAGCGGATCCCCCGGCTCGCCCGGCAGATGATGGAGCATCTGGTTGACCATCACCCCGTCGACGGCGGCGTCGGCGAAGGGCAGTTCGGTGACCGATCCCCGGTGGAAGCGGATGCGGCCGGCGGCCTCCTCCCCGCGCAGCTTGGCCTTCGCCCGCTCCAGCATGGCGGGCTCCAGATCGAGGGCCTCGATACGACCCACCCGGTCGATCAGCGCCCGGGCGTAGTTGCCGGTACCGCAGCCGGCGTCGAGCAGGGTCATGGATGCGAGCGATCCGTCGGCCTGGGCGAGACAGCCGAGGATCACCTCCTGTCCCGCCGCCCAGCGCGTGTCGTCGTAGCTGGCCGCGGTCACCGCGTAGCGTTCATAGGCGCTCACCCTCTTCCTCCCGTTTTTCCCAGACGGAGCCCTCGAGGAAGCGCCCGCCCTGGACGAAGGTCTCCCGGAGGAGAAGGCGCATCCGCGGTCTCAGCGCCGCATCCAGTGCGCCGCGCTCGAGACAGTGCGCACGCCGGGTACCGTGGCGGAAATGGTCCTCGAGAGCGAAGGAGCAGAGCAGCAGCCGCCCGCCCGGCACGAGGTGGGCGAGCAGTCGCCTCCACTGCCCTTCGTCCGGTCTATAGCGGACCACCAGCAGATCGTCGAACCGCCCCAGCCCCGAGAGTGCCTCCGGATCGTCGAGATCCGCCCGCCGGACCGCGATCCCGACCCCCTTCCCGCGCGCCCGTTCGCGCAGGAGCGCGAGCCCTTCCTCCGAGATGTCGAGGGCGGTCACCGAAAAGCCGCGTCCGGCCAGCAGGAGGGCGTTGCGCCCCGCGCCGCAGGCCACGTCCAGCACCCGGCCCGGACACAGGAGATCGAGATGGCGCAGGAGGAAGGGCTCGGGTCGCCCGAGATCGTGGCTGCGTGCCGCCCAGCGGCGGTCCCAGCGTTCCCGGTCTTCCCGGCTCACCCCTCTCCCTTCTCCTTCTCCCGCACCCGGGCCTCCGCCTCCAGCAGCCGCCGCTTGCGTTCCGCCCCCCAGCGCCAGCCGCCGAGGCCGCCGTCGCGGCGGCGCACCCGGTGACAGGGGATCACCAGCGCCGTCGGATTGGCGCCGCAGGCGGCCCCCACCGCTCGCGCCGCCCGCGGCGCGCCGATCCTCTTCGCCAGCTCGCCGTAGTCCACCGTCTCGCCGGGCGGAATAGTCCGCAGCGCCCGCCACACCCTCTCCTGGAAGGCGGTGCCGCGGATGTCGAGGGGAAGGTCGAGCGGCGCCGCCGGATCCTCGAGAAAGGCGGTGACGCGGGCGAGCCAACCGTCGAGCACGGGATCCTTCTCGATCCGCCCGGCGCGGGCGAAACGGCGGCGGAGCCCCTCTTCGAGGGCCTTCGGATCGTCGCCGAACTCGAGCGCGCAGACACCCCGGTCGGTGGCCGCCAGCAGCAGCCAGCCGAGCCCGGTCCGGCGCAGGGCGTAGCGTATCCTCTGCCCCTCGCCACCGCGGCGGTAGGCGGAAGGGGGCATGCCGAGGGCGGCGTCGCTCTGGGCATAGAAGGTGGCGGGTCCGCCGAAGCCCGCCCCGTACATGGCGGCGGTCACCCCTTCTCCCCCCTCCAGGAGATGGCGCAGGCGGGCGCGTCTGAACGCCATCCGGTATCGCTTCGGGGTCGTTCCCAGGGTGTCGAGGAACAGCCGTCGCAGCCGTCTCGGGGAGACGGCCAACCGTGCCGCGAGCACGGCCAGCGGGAGTCCCTCTTCCGCCGCCTTGAGCCGCCTGCAGGCGACGGCGACGAGGCGGGCCGGCGCCCGCTCCGCGAGTTCGGGCCGGCAACGGCGGCAGGGACGGAAACCGGCCGCTTCGGCCGCCGCCGCGGCCGCGAAAAAGCGCACGTGGCGACGCCTGGGCCGCCGCGCCGGACAGTCCGGGCGGCAGTAGATCCCGGTGGTCGTCACCGCATAGACGAAGTCCTCCCCGGCCGCCGCGTCACGGGCCAGCACCGCCTGCCATCGATCCCGTTCCTGCACGAAGAGAGTCATGGCCCGCTTCCCCGTCCCATCCGCCCCGATCATGGCGGGCCGGGAGCGGGGAAGCCATCCGTTTCGTGCCGGCGAATTCGTTTCGCGGTCAGGCCCCGACGCCGGCCAGATGCTGCTCCACCCAGCGCTCCAGCATCGGCCGCGGCAGGGCGCCGCTGCGGCGGGCGAGCTCGCGCCCCCGGGCGAACAGGATCACCGTGGGCACCCCCTGTACCGCGAACCGGCGAGCCACCTCGGGGGCCTCGTCGATGTCGAGCTTGGCGAACCGCACTTCGCCCCGGAAGCGTTTCGCCGCCTCGGCGAAGGCGGGAGCCATGATCCGGCAGGGGCCGCACCAGGGCGCCCAGAAATCGACCAGGAGCGGAACCTCGTCCTTCGCGAGATGGCGTTCGAAGGAGGCGGCGTCGAGCTCGATCGGATGATCGGGAAAGAGAGATGCCTTGCAGCGGCCGCATCTGGCGGCGGCGGCCGGCCGGTCGCCGGGAATCCGGTTGACGGCGCCGCAGGCGGGGCAGAGGAGATGGCGGGAAGCGGTCATGGAAGAGGCTCCGGAAGGTGTTTTCGACCTTCATATAAGAAATATCTGATATTCTCCAAGCCGCCGAACCCCCTCCCTTCCGGCCGAGCCGGCGATGCGGCACCGGCTTTCCGCCCGTTGCCCGCACCCGTGCGGATTGCCGCGAGCGGTGGAGCCGCTAGATCACCAACGACCCCGACGATCAGGGAGGTGGATGAATGACCGGAAAAGGCGGACTTCGCGTCTACGGGGAACGGGAGGCGGCGGCGCGGCTGGCGGCGGAGCTCCCCCGCTGGGAGATCGCCGAGGGGCATCTTCGCCGATGCTATCGGGTGCAGGGCTGGAAGAGCGTCCTGCTGCTGGCCGGCGCCATCGGCCATCTCGCCGAGCAGGCCTGGCACCATCCCGAGCTGCGCCTTTCCTGGGGACGGGTGGAGGTGCGGCTGCGCACCCACGAACGCCACGGCATCACCGAACGGGATTTCGCCCTCGCCCGCCGCATCGAGGAGCTGGTCACCTGGCGCCCCGGGCCGGACGGGACGCTCGAGGGAACTCCGGACGATCCCCGCTTCGCCTATCTTCGCGAAGGTTCTCCCCGGGACTGAAAGGTCGCCGTCCCGCGGACGGAAATCCGTCATCGACCGGGATTAGAGTTCGCCGCTCCCCGTTTTCGTCGTCGGGAAGAGCATACCCGGGCGCGCAGACCGTTCCCGGCGGGTAAGTGTTCGGTAAGCCTCCTTCCCTATCAAGGTCTCCGCATCGCGTACAGCTCGGGGAGAACCGGTGTGTCTTTCGACGTGGACGTGTTCGCCGACCAGGGGGATGTGTCGTCTTCGACCGTGAGCCGATCGCGGGGAGCGGCCGTCGGACACGCCGCCCTTCCCCTCGATCCCGAACGTCTGCAGCGCGCCAAGCGGTCCTATGCGAGCCGCCATCTGGCGCCGGTCGCGGCCCTGCGCCTGCTGCCGGAGGGCCCGCGCCCGCGTGCCGGCCATCTGCTGCTCGCCCGGGTCCTCCGCATCGGTCACCATGCCAGGCTCGAGCTCGCCAATGGCAGGCGGGCGACCCTCTACGAGGGGGACGAGCTGGTGCTGGTCTATGCCGACCGCTACGCCAGCGACCAGTTCGAGGCCCATGTGCCCGAGCATCTCGAACCCTGCCATCTGGTCGCCGCCGGCGGCATCGCCGCCCGCTGCGTGAGCCGTCACGAGCGCAGCCGGCGCCCCACCGAGATCGCCCCCGTGGGGCTGCTCGCCGACGCCGCCGGCGATCCCCTCGACATCCGCCGCTTCGCGCCGCTTTCCCTGCCCGGACGCCCGGCCGCGCCCCCGGGCGACTGTCCGCGGACGATTGCCGTCCTCGGGACCGCCATGAACGCCGGCAAGACCACCACCGTCGCCTCGCTGGTACGCGGGTTCCGTCGCTGCGGCCTCAGGGTGGGAGCGGCCAAGGTCACCGGCACGGGCGCCGGCGGCGACCGCTGGGCCTGTCTCGACGCCGGTGCCGACCCGGTGCTCGACTTCACCGATTTCGGCTTCCCCTCCACCCACCGTCTGCCGGTGGACACCCACGAGGCGCTGCTCGCCGGCCTCCTCGAGGCCCATCGCCGGGCCGGCAGCGAGATGGTGATCCTCGAGATCGCCGACGGCCTGCTGTTCGAGGAGACCGCCCGGCTGGTGAGCTCCCCGCTCTTCCGCCGCGCGATCGACGGCATCGTGCTGGCGGCGGCCGACGCCATGGGCGCCCTGGGCGGCGTGCAGTGGCTGTCGGCACGCGGCCTCGTTCCGCTGGCGATCAGCGGCAGGGTCACCACCTCCCCGCTCGCTTGCCGCGAGCTCGAGACCGTCCTCGAACTGCCGGTGGTGGAGACCGGCGAGATCGCCGCCGGCCTGTGGCTGCCCGAACCGGCCCTCACCGGCCGTGCGGTGGCGGCCTGAAGCCGTGGACACGGGCATGCCTCCCCTCTGGTCGGGCGAGCGGCGCCTCCAGTTCCTCCGCCTGACCGGCTACGGCATCCTCCAGGCGATGGCGGCGGTGATCGCGGCGCTCCTGGTGCGGGCCGGCTTCGACCGCATCGCCGATCCGGCCGCGGCGGGTTCCCTTTCCGTCCTGATCGGCGGCCTCGCTCTGGCGGCGGCGACGGTGGCGGGCCTGCGCTTTCTGGAGACGGTGGAGAGCGAGCGCCTCGGCCAGGGATACGTCCACGAGCTGCGCACCCGCCTCTTCGCCCATCTCCTGGAGCTCGGTCCCGAGGCCCGCCTGCCCTGCGGTCGCGGCGCCCTTCTCGTCCGCTTTTCCGGCGACCTCACGGCCCTCCGCCAATGGCTCGCCCGCGGCCTTGCCCGGCTGCTGGTGAGCGGCATCGCCGCCCTCGGCGCGATCGGCACGCTGCTGCTCCTGGAACCCGCTCTCGGCGCCGTGCTGCTGCTGGCGATCCTGACGGTCGCCGCGCCCGGTTTCCTGCTCGGCCGGACCCTCCGTCGGAGCGCCCGCAGGCTGCGCCGGGAACGCGGCCGGCTGGCCTCGCTGCTGGCCGACCGTCTGGGAGCGATGGCCACCGTGCTGGCCTTCGCGCGGACGGAACGGGAACGCCGCGCCGTCGCCCGCATCAGCGACCGCCTCCGCGAGCGGGCGATCGCCCGCGCCCGGGCGGCCGGCGCCCTGCGCGCCCTCGGTGAGGGCGGTGCGGTGGCGGGCATGGCGGTCGTGCTCGGCATCGGTGCCTGGCAGATCGGAATCGGCGCCACCTCCCCGGGCGGAGTGGTGGGCGCCCTCGTGATCGTCGGCATCTTCACCCCCCGCCTGCGGGAGCTCGGCCGGGTCTGGGAATACTGGAACAACGCCACGGTGGCCCGCGAGAAGATTGAGCACCTCTTCGCCTGCGAGCCCCGGACCCGCAGGCGGACACGCCGTCTGCCGGCGGGCCCCGGCCGCCTCACCCTCGAGCGGCTGCGCTACGGTCGCCGCATCCGCGGCGTGACCGCCACCGTCGAGCCCGGCGCCCGCATCGCCCTTCTGGGCGCCAACGGTGCCGGCAAGACCACCCTGCTGATGCTGATGGGCGGCATCCTCGTCCCGGACCGCGGCCGGGTGCGGCTCGACGGGGTGGACATCGCCCGCCTGCGTCCGTCGGCGCGGCGGCGCGCGCTGGCCTTCGCGGGCGGCGGTTTTCCCCTGCTGCGGGGAAGCCTGCGGGACAACCTTCTCTACGGCAGCGGCAGGATCGCCGAAACGGAGCTGGCGGAGGTGGTGGAACGTACCGGCCTCGCCGAGCTCGTGGCCCGTCTGCGGCGCGGCCTCGACACGCCCCTCGCCGAGGCAGGAGGTGACCTCTCGGCCGGCGAGCGGATGCGCGTCATGCTCGCCCGCGCCTGGCTCGCGAAACCGCGGCTGCTGTTCCTGGACGAGCCGGAAACCGCCCTCGACGCCGCCGCCCTGCGCACGCTCGAGCGGCTGTTCGTCGAGTTCCCGGGAAGCATCCTGTTCGCCACCCACAGCCCCCGCCTCGCCCGTCTCGCGGACACCGCCTGGCGGCTCGAGACCGGCCGCCTCGCGGCGATCGACAGCCCGGCGACGTTGCTCGACGGCGAGCGGGCGGCTCCCCTTCCCCGCCCCCTCGAAGCCGTGTCGTGAGATGCAGGCGATGAAGCCCGTCTTCACCACCCCGCGCGAGGACGAACGCCTCGGCTACTGGCTGCAGGCGCCGCCGTCTCCCGGCGGCGGCGCGCCGATCCTGGTCGCAGTCCACGGCATCTCCCGCAACGCCGCCGAACATGCCGAGGCCTTCCGCGCGGTGGCTGCCGAATGCGGCATGGCGCTGGTGGCGCCGCTGTTCCCCAGGGAGCTGTTCCCGGACTACCAGCGCCTCGGCCGACGGGGCCGCGGCCTGCGCGCCGATCTGGCGCTGGAGGCGATCCTGAGCGACGTCCGCCGCCGGCTCGGCATCGACGACCGCCGGATCCATCTGTTCGGCTTTTCCGGCGGCGCCCAGTTCGCCCATCGCTACGCCCTTGCCTATCCGGAGCGGATCGCCGGCCTGATGCTGGCGGCGGCGGGCTGGTACACCCTGCCCGATCCCGCCCTGCCCTTCCCCCGTGGTCTCGCCCCCTGCGACCGTCTGCCGGATCTGCGCTTCTCCCTGCCGGCCTTCCTGCGCATTCCCATGACCGTGTTCGCCGGCGAGCTGGATACGCAGCGCGACGAAGCCCTCAACTGCGCTCGTCTCCTCGATCGTCGCCTGGGAAGCCACCGTTTCGAGCGCGCCCGCCGCTGGGTGGAGCTGCTCGCGGCCGCCGCCGAGGAACTCGGCATCCCGGCCCGTCTGCGTTTCGTGCCCCTGCCCGGCTCCGATCACGAGTTCGCCACCTGCATCGCCCCCGATCGGGGTGATCTGCCGGGCAGGATGCGCGAATGCCTGGGGTCCGCCCCTTCCCCTCCCCTTGCTGCCTGACTTCGAATGGACCTGCGAAGGAGACCCGAGATGACCATCCGATCGCTGCGATACGCCCGCCTCGGCGGAGTCCTCCTGATCACCGCCACCCTCGCCGGCTGCCTCGGCAGCAAGGGCGAGATCCGGACCACCACCCTCGTGCCGGCACCGCTGCCCGCCTACCAGCAGGGCGATCTCTTCACCTACCGCGACGAGAAGGGAAGGACGGTGACCCGCGAGGTGGTGGCGAGCACCCCGGAGCGGACGGAATGGGTGACCGAGAGCGGCTACCGCTTCACCAAGGGGGCCGACATCTTCGTGCCCCAGCTCGCCTGGGAGGGGACCTCCAGTCGCGGGCGGGCGCTGTCGGTGAAGGTCGAAGGCGGACTGTGGCCGCTCGCCTACAGGAAGAGCAGCGCCATCACCATCGACTACGAGAAGACCGACAAGGAGACCGGCGCGGTCAGGCGTTATTCGGAACTCTGGCGCTGCCGGGTCAACAAGCCGCGCCGGTTCGAGGTCCCCGCCGGCGATTTCGACACCTACAAGGTGGTCTGCAAGCGCCATGATCCGGAAACCGACGCCGTGACCCGCACCCACATCTGGTATTACGCGCCGGCGCTCGGCCATTACGTGAAGCGGATCAAGAAATACGCCGACGGACGGCGCAAGGAGATCTCCCTCGTCTCCTGGCGGCGGGGCGAGCCGAAGCTGGCCGCCGCCGGCGGCTGAGGCCCCGAAGCCGCGCCCTCTCCACCGAAGCGAACGGGCGGCCCGGAGGCTGCCCGTTCCGTGTCGGGGATCCGCGGCCCGTCAGGCGGCGAGTTCCTCGCCCACCCGTCCGACCAGCTCGAGCCCGGGCTTCAGGATCTTGTCGCCCGGTTTCCAGCCGGCCGGACAGGCAACACCGGGATTGGCGGCGACGAACTGGAAGGCCTCGATCTGACGTACCAGCTCGGCGGCGCTGCGGCCGACGTCGTACCAGGTGATCTCCTGCGCCCGCAGCACCCCTTCGGGATCGAGGACGAAGGTGCCGCGGAGCGCGGTGCCGTCCTCCTCGTTGTAGATGCCGAAGCTGCGGGCGAGACGGCCCGTGTGGTCGGCGGCCAGCGGATAGCGGACGTCGGCCAGCAGCTTCTCGGCGTCGAGCCAGGCCTTGTGGGTGAAGACGGTGTCGGTGCTGATGCCGACGAGCGCCACCCCGAGCCCGGCCAGCTTCTCGTGATAGCGCGCATAGTCCGCGAGTTCGGTCGGGCAGACGAAGGTGAAATCGGCGGGATAGTAGACGAGGACCGTCCATTTGCCGGGCTGCGGCAGGGTGATCGGACCCTCGCTCCCGTCCTCCGGGAAATAGGCCGGAAGTACGGTCTCGGGCAGCTTCCGGCCGAGCGTGATGATACCTTCACTCATTCCTGCAAACTCCTCCGTTCGTTGGCCGGCAGGGCGTCGCGACCCCTTCCGCCGTGCTCCACGTGCGCACCGGAAAGCCTTTCGCTCCCGGAGCCCCGCATCGCGCGGCAGCGATTCGACGACCCGTTTTGGAATGATTCTAAAAGCCCTTTATGCGGCTGTTTCCGGGAGAGCAAGCCCGACCCCCGGGGCTGCGCCCGATTGTCCCACCGGTCACCGCCTGATAGGCTCCCCGCATGGACGGCTGCCTCTTCCTCGCCCCGGGAACGACGGTCCGCAACCCCCGCCGGCCGGATTGGGGGCTCGGGCAGGTGCAGTCGGTGATCGGCAGCCGGGTCACCGTCAATTTCGAGGAACGGGGCAAGCTGACCCTGGACATCCGCCATCTGCAGCTCGAGATCGTCGGCCCGCCCCGACCGCCCCGCTGATTCCGGTATCGCGGGAGGACCGGAATGACGGTCGCCGTGCTCGGCAATGCCGCCATCGACATCGTCTTCGAGGTGGAGGCGGTCCCCCGCCCGGGCGCCTCGGTGACGGCGACGGGCCGGCGGATGGATCTCGGCGGCAAGGGGCTCAACCAGGCGATCGCCGCGAGGCGTGCCGGCGCCGAGGTCCACCTCTGCGCGGTGGTCGGCGAGGACGCCCACGGCGCGGCGATCGAACGGCGGCTGCGGGCGGAGGGGATCGACCCCGCCTGGCTGCTCCGCCGCGGCCGCCCCACCGACGAATCCCTGATCTTCCTCACCCCCGACGGCGAGAACGCCGTCCTCGGGGTCTCGCCGCCCGAAGGCGCGCTGGATCCCGGCGCCGCCCGCGCCTTCCTCCGCACCTTCGCCGCCGGCGATCTGCTGGTGATCGGCGGCACCCTCCTCCCCGCCACCCGGCGGGCCGCCCTCGAGACCGCGCGGCAACTGGGCATGAAGGTCCTGCTCAATCCGCCGCCGGCTCTCTCCGGGCCGCTTTCCCTCCCCGCTGCCGGGACGCTGGTGGCCAACCGCCGCGAGATCCGTCTTCTGGGCGGCGCCCCCGACATCGAGCGGGCCGCATCCCGGCTGCGGGCGGCGGGGATCGAGCGGATCGTCGTCACCCTCGGAGCCGGAGGCGCCGTCTGGTTCGAGGGTGACCTGCGCATCGCCGTACCGGCACCGCCGACCGAGGCGGTGGACACCACCGGAGCCGGCGATCTCCTGCTCGGCGTACTCGCCGCCGGGCTCGATCGCGGCCTTCCGCCCGCCGTCGCCCTGCGCCGGGCGGTGGCCGCCGCCTCCCTCTCGGTCGGCCGCCGCGGCACCCTCGCCTCCTTTCCGGACCGGGCGGAGATGACGGCCCTGTTCGCCTCCCTCGAGAGGGAGGGCGAGGCGGTTGTCCACCCCGTTCCGCGGGAATAGGATCCCCGCTCCGGGGAGGTGCGGGTTCGTGCACGGGGAGACGCTTCAGTATCCCGAACATTTCCTCGACCGCCTGGAGGCGGTCTGGGGCGAGGGATTCCTCTCGCCGGGCGGCGCCGGAGAGGTGCGGGAGATCCTCCGCGGTCTCGATCCCTCGGGATGGCGGATCCTCGATGTCGGCTGCGGCACCGGCGGGCCGGCCTGCGTGCTGGCGGGCGAGCTGGGGGCCGCCGGCGTCCTCGGCATCGACGTCGAGCCGCAGATCCTGGCACGGGCGGAGCGGCGCGTCGCCGCCGCCGGGCTGGAGGGGAGGATCACCCTCCGCCTCGTGACACCGGGCCCGCTGCCCTTCGCCGACAGCGCCTTCGACTGCGTCTTCAGCAAGGATTCGCTGATCCACATCGCCGACAAGGAGGGGCTGTTCCGGGAGATCCTGCGGGTGCTGAAGCCCGGCGGCGTGTTCGCCGCCAGCGACTGGCTGGCCGGCGAGAACGCGGCGGCGGATCCCGCCATGCGCCGCTTCCTCGCGATCGAGCCCCTCGATTTCCGGATGGCCACCGCGGCCGAGACCGAAGCGGCGCTGCGGCGCTCCGGCTTCGTCCGGGTGACGAGCCGCGACCGCGGCGGCTGGTACGCGCGCGAGGTGCGGCGCGAGACCGCCCGTATCGAGGGACCCCTGCGCGAGCGGGTGATCGAAATGGTCGGCGAGGAGATCTACCACCACTGGGTCGCGGTCCGCCGCGCCCTCGCCGATGCGGTGCGATCGGGCGCCCTGCGGCCGACCCATCTGCGCGGCTTCAAGCCCGCCGATGGGCGTGGCTGAACCCTCCTTCCGCCGCCGGCTCGCGCCGCTTTTCGGGATGTTCCTCCTGCTGCTGGCGGTGGCGACGGCGCGGCCGACGAAGGCGGCCGATCCCGACGTGCGCTGCGAGGGCTGCCACGCCGGCGGGCCGCGTCTCGTCACCGACCCCCGCACCGGTACCGTCCGCGACATCGCGGTCGCGATCCCGGAGCTGCAGCGCTCCGCACACGGCCCCCTCGCCTGCCGCGACTGCCATAGCGGGCGCTTCACCGTCTTTCCCCATCCCCGCGATCGCACGACCCGCGCCTGCGGCGACTGCCATCCCCGCAGGGGAAAGGGCGCGCAGGCCGACGCGGCCTACGATTTTCCCCGTATCGCCCGGGAGTTCGGGGTTTCCGCTCATGCCGGGGTGAAGGGGTTCCGCTGCGAATCCTGCCACGCCCCGCACGCCGTCCGCACCCTCGCCTCCTTCGCCACCACCCGGGCCGCCCTCGCCCATCAGAACGGCCCCTGTCTCGCCTGCCACCGCCGCGATGCCGGGGATCCCCTCGCCGATCCCTCGAAGCGCGGACTCGCCCTCGACCACGCCTTCCTTCCCCGCCCCCTCCGCCATCTCCGGAGCACCCGCTGCGTCGACTGCCATCGCGAGGGAAAGGCGGCGGTGTCCCACCATCTGCCGACGGGTGCGGCGACGGCGCGGCTCTGCACCACCTGCCACCGCCGGGATTCGCTCCTCCTCGCCGGGCTCTACCGCCATCGTCCCCGGCAGGGGACGGTACTCGGCTTCACCGCGCCGGCGATCCTGGAGGACGCCTACGTGACGGGGGCGACCCGGAGCCTTCCCCTCGATCTCCTCACCTACGCTGCGGGCGGCGGCGTGCTGCTGCTGGCCGGCGCCTACGGCCTCCGGCGCCGCGGGCGGCGGCCGCCCGCCGATCCCGGTCCGCCGCTGCCCGCCTGGCTGCGGCTGTGGCATGCGGCGACCGCCCTCCTGTTCCTGCTCCTGCTGGCCACCGGGGCGGTGCTGCATTTCGGCCTCGGCGGCTACCGGGCGGCGGTGCGGCTGCACGAATGGGGCGGCATCCTGCTCGCCGCCCTCTGGATCCCGCATCTGGTCTGGCTGGCGGCGGGCGGGTTCGGAGCCCGCTACCGGCCTTCCGGCGAGGGCCCCGGCGTCCGTTCGCTGCTGCGCGCCCATCTGCGGGCACTCGCCGCCGGCGAGCCGCTGCCCGCCGCCGGCCCGGACGGCGAGATCAACGCCCTGCGGGCGTCGGTCTACAGGGCGACGATCCTCGTCACGGTCCCGCTCCTGATCCTCACCGGACTCCTCTATCTGGCGCCGGAACGGATGCCCGAGCGCATCCTCGGGCTGGACGGGCTGTGGCCGGCGGCCCTCCTCCACCATTTCCTGGCGGTGGCGGCCTTCCTCTTCCTGCTCGCCCACCTCTTCATGGTCGCCTTCGGCCCGGCGCCGGCGGCCCGCCTGCGCCGCATCTTCGGGCCGGTTCAGCCGGGACGGCGGCGGACGACCTCCAGCTCCGGCACCGCCCCGTCCCCGTAGACCTCCGGCTTGCGGATGCGGACCCGGCAGGCCTCCACCTTGGGGTCCGCGAAGCAGACGGCGATCAGATCCTCGGCCAGCTCCTCGAGGAGTCCGGTGTGCGGCCGCCGCGGCCAGACTTCCGTGAGGTGACGGTGGATGCGGTCGTAGTCCAGGCATTCCGCGAGCCCGCCGCCCCGATAGCCCCGGTGCCGGCGCCAGAGCTCGACATCGACGATCACCGTCTGGGGCGCCGCCCGCTCCCTTTCGAGCAGCCCCAGGCGCACCGGCACCGCCACGTTCCGCAGCGCCACGCACTGCCGGTCCCCCGCCTCCCGCATCGCCCGCGCTCCGCTCCTCACGAGGAAGCGACGACCGGATCGGAGCTGCCGCCGACGACGATGATCTTCATCTCCCGCATCTTTTTCCTTCACGCTCCCCTCCGCAGGCATTATGGGGGAAGACTGGACGAGGGTCTAAGACGGTCCGGCACGACGGCCCCGTCCGCGAGAACATCTCGGCCTCGGGGAGACGGAAGCGAATGGCGGACATCCTCTTCGTCGTTCCGGGATCGCTGGATCAGCTCACCGGCAGCTACGTCTACGACCGGCGCCTGGTGGCGGAACTCGGGCGTCTCGGCTTCTCCCTGCGCACCGAATCCCTGCCCGCCCGCTTCCCCTTTCCCGAGCCCGCGGATCTCGCCGCCGCCGACCGGCTGTTCGCCGGACTGCCGGCCGGGACCACGGTGATCGTCGACAATCTGGCCTTCGGGGCGATGCCGGAGATCGTGGCCCGCCACGCCGGCCGGCTGCATCTGATCGCCCTCGTCCATCACCCGCTGGCCTACGAGGCCGGGCTGCCGCCGGGCGAGGTGCGCCGCCTGATGGCCAGCGAGCGCGCCGCCCTGTTCCACGCCCGGCGGGTGATCGTCACCTCCGCCACCACCCGCGAGGTGCTGGTGCGGGAATTCGCGGTGCCGATCCATCGCATCACCGTCGCCGAACCGGGCATCGACCCCGCCGAACCGGCGCCGGGATCGGCCTGGAACCCGCCGCGCCTGCTGTCGGTCGCCTCCCTGACCCCGCGCAAGGACCATCTGACCCTGATCCGCGCCCTCGCCCACATCGCCGATCTCCCCTGGCGACTGGACATCGTCGGCTCGGCCACCCGCGATCCGGTGACCGCCCGGGCGGTGCGGGAGGCGGTGATCGCCTTCGGCTTCGGCCATCGGGTGGTGTTCGTCGGCGAATGCCAGGGGGAGGAGCTCGAGGCCGCCTGGCGGCCGGCCGATCTGTTCGTCTCCGCCTCCCGCTACGAGGGCTACGGCATGGCCCTGATGGAGGCCGTCGCCCGGGGGCTGCCGGTGGTCGCCACCCGCGGCGGCGCGGTGGCCGAGGTGCTGCCCCCCGACGCCGCGATCCTGGTGGAACCCGGCAATCCGGCGGCGCTCGCCGCGGCCCTGCGCCGGGTGCTGAGCGACGCGGCGCTGCAGGCCCGCCTCAGGGCCGGCGCACTCGCCGCCCGCGCGCGGCTTTCGGGCTGGCCCGAGACCGCCCGCACCGTGGCCCGGCTGCTGGAGCTCGAACTCGCCCTCTGACGCCACCGCTCACCCGCGCGGGCGGCGGCCGAGGCGGTGGAATTCGGGATTGGGGCGCAGTCCGCTCATGTGGGCGAGCCGGTTGCTCGCCGCGAACAGCGCCGTGATGGCGCCGATGTCCCAGATCGCCTCGCGATCGAAGCCGGCCGCCCGGAGCGCGTCGGCATCCTCCGGTCCCACCTCCCAGGGGCGCATGGCGAGCTTTTCCGCATAGGCCAGCATCGCCCTCTGCCGGGGGGAGAGGTCGGCCCGCCGCCAGTCGACGGCGAGAATGTCGGAAATCTCCGGATCCTTCGCCCGCACCCGCAGGATCGCCCCGTGGGCGACCACGCAGTAGAGGCAGCGGTTGCGGGCCGAGGTCGCGACCACGATCATCTCCCGCTCGACCCGCGACAGCCCCTCCTCCTTCTCCATCAGCGCGTCGTGCCAGGCGAAGAAGGCCCGGAACTCGGCCGGGCGCCGGGCGAGCAGCAGGAACACGTTGGGCACGAAGCCCGCCCTCTCCTGCACCGCCAGGATCCGCGCCCGCACGTCCTCCGGCAGATCCGAAAGCTCCGCCGGCGGAAACGGACCGTCCGCGAACATCGCCTCCTCCCCCGATGACGTGATCCGCCCTTCCCTTGCGCGAGGCGGGGCGGCGCTTCAAGCTGCGGAATGTCGCCGGAGGAGCGGGAGAGCGGGGATGCGGGAGGATGCCGCGCGCAGAGGGCGGTTGCGCGAACTGCTGGCCGGACGCCGGGCGGTGCTGGTGCCGGGGGCGGCCGATGCGCTGACCGCCCGCATCGTCGAGGAGCTCGGCTTCGCCGCCGTCTACGCGAGCGGCGCCGGCATCACCAACAGCCGCCTCGCCCTGCCGGACCTCGGCTTTCTCGGTCTCGCCGAGCTCGAATCCTGCGTGCGGGCGATGCGCGAGGCCTGCGATCTGCCGCTCCTGGTCGATGCCGACACCGGCTTCGGCAATGCCCTCAACGTCCACGAGACGGCGCGCCGGCTGGAGCGGGCGGGCGCCGATGCGGTGCAGATCGAGGACCAGCTCTGGCCCAAGCGCTGCGGCCATTTCGCCGGCAAGGCGGTGATTCCCGTCGAGGAGATGGAGGCGCGCATCCGCGCGGCCTGTGCCGCCCGCCGCGATCCCGACCTCCTGATCGTCGCCCGTACCGACGCCCGCGCCGTCCTCGGGTTCGAGGAGGCCCTCGTCCGCGCCCGCCGCTACCACGAGGCCGGGGCCGATCTGCTGTTCGTCGAGGCGCCCGAGAGCGAGGCGGAGCTCGCCGCCGTTCCGGCACGGCTGCCGGACGTGCCGCTCCTGGTCAACATGGTGGTCGGCGGCCGCACGCCCCTTCTCCCCCGCGACCGTCTGGCCGCCATGGGCTACGCCCTCGTGCTCTACGCCAACGCCGCCCTGCAGGGGGCGATCCGCGGCGCCGCACGGGCGCTCGAAGCACTGCGCGAGCGGGGCGTGCTGGAGGAGGATCCGGAACTGCTGGCCCCCTTCGCCGAGCGCCAGCGGCTGGTGCGCAAGCCCCTGTTCGACGCGCTCGAGGAGCGTCTTTCGCGCCCGCCGGAGCCCCGGACATGAGCCGCCCCGCGCCCGATCCCCTGCTGACGGCCATCGCCGACTACGTGGTCTCGCCCCTCGACGCCTCCGCGGAGGCGGCGGAGACCGCCCGCCTCTGCCTGCTGGACGCCCTGGGCTGCGCCTTCGCCGCCCTCGCCCATCCCGAATGCACGAAGCTCCTCGGCCCGGTGGTTCCCGGCACCCGGGTGCCCCACGGCGCCCGGGTACCGGGAACGCCCTTCGTCCTGGATCCCGTCAAGGCGGCCTTCGATCTCGCCACCATGATCCGCTGGCTGGATTTCAACGATACCTGGCTCGCCGCCGAATGGGGGCATCCCTCCGACAATCTCGGCGCCGTGCTGGCCACCGCCGACTGGAGGGCGCGGCGGGCCCGGGCCGCGGGCGAACCCGTCCCCCGCATGGAGGAGGTCCTCGAGGCGCTGATCAAGGCCTACGAGATCCAGGGGGTGCTGGCCCTCGACAACGCCTTCAACCGAGTGGGCCTCGACCATGTGATCCTGGTCAAGCTCGCGTCCTGTGCGGTCTGCACCCGGCTCCTGGGCGGCGGGCGGGAGGAGATCGTCGACGCCCTCTCCCAGGTCTGGGTGGACGGCCATCCGCTGCGCACCTACCGGCATTTCCCCAACGCCGGCCCGCGCAAGAGCTGGGCGGCGGGGGATGCGGCGGGGCGGGCGGTGCAGCTCGCCCTCCTGACCCTCGCCGGTGAGATCGGCTGTCCGACGGCGCTTTCGGCCCCCCGCTGGGGGTTCCAGGAGGTGCTGTTCGGCGGCCGCGAGGTGCGCCTCGCCCGCCCCCTCGCCGGCTACGTGATCGAGAACATCCTGTTCAAGGTGGCGCATCCGGCCGAATTCCACGCCCAGACGGCGGTGGAGGCGGCCCTCGCCCTCCATCCCGCGGTGCGGGAGCGGATCGGGGAGATCGCACGGATCACCGTCCGCACCCAGGAGGCGGCGGTGCGGATCATCGACAAGAAGGGGCCCCTGCACAATCCCGCCGACCGCGACCACTGCCTGCAGTACATGGTGGCGGTACCGCTCCTCTTCGGCCGGCTGACGGCCCGCGACTACGAGGACGAGGCCGCCGCCGATCCGCGCATCGACGCGCTGCGGGCACGCATGGAGGTGACCGAGGATCCGGCCTACACCGCCGCCTACCACGACCCCGGACGGCGGGCGATCCCCAACGCCGTGCGGGTGTTCTTCGGCAACGGCGACGCCACCGAGGAGGTGGAGATCCTCTATCCCCTCGGCCATCGCCGGCGGCGGCGGGAGGCCCTGCCCCATCTCGAGGAGAAGTTCCGCAGCCATCTGGCGGCGTGCTTTCCCCGTCGCCGGCGGGAGCGGATCCTGGAGGCGACCGCCAGCCGCGCCGCGATCGCGGCGCTTCCCGTCGACCGTTTCGTCGATCTCTTCGTCCCCTGACCCCTCCCGCCGAGGAGACCACCCGCGATGCGTCTTTTCCGCCCTCTCGCCCTGCTCGTCGCGCTGCCGGTGATGCTCGCCACCGGCGGGCTTCGGGCCCACAGCTTCGATCTCGCCCTGTTCGTCCCCCTCTCCGGCCCGGAACGGGAGATCGGCGAGGAGATGCGCGCCGGCTTCCTCGAGGCGACCCGGGAGTTCGACGCCCATCCCGGCCAGGAATCGGACGGCCATCTGGGCGGGCTCGACGTCTATGTGACGGTGATCGACAGCGCGCGGGCGGAAAGCGGGGTCACCCTCCCCGGCGATCCCGCCTTCCTCGTCGGCCGCCTGCCGCCACGGCTCGCCGCCGGCGACGATCCGGGGGACGGACCGCTGACGGTGACCGTCACCGGCCCCCTGCGGGCGGCGGAGGCCCGGGCCGTGGGCTACGACCTCGCCCGCCTGATCGCCCTCGCGGTGCGGGCGCGGGGCGGCGATTTCGGCGATCGGCGCGCGCTCCGGGCGGCGCTCCGAAAGGCATGGGCCACCCACCCCTATCGCTCCGACCGCGCGTTCTTCCGCCTTTCCGACTCCTCCTGAACGGGGCATGCCGGCGTCTCGCGGAACCCGTCGGGAGGAATGCCATGCAGCCCGGTCACATCTACAAGAAGACCGAGATCGTCGGCACCTCGGAGAGCTCCCTCTCCGATGCCATCGAAAGGGCGGTGGCGCGGGCCTGCAGAACCCTGCGCCACGTCGACCGGTTCGAGGTGGTGGAGACCCGCGGCACGGTGCGGGACGGCAAGGTGGAAAGCTACCAGGTGGTGCTCAAGATCGGGTTCCGTCTCGAGGATTGAGCCCCGACCCGTCGCTCAGCCGGTCGCCGTTCCGGCGGCATGTTCGCCGATGCGCGCCCAGACCTCGCCGGTCTCTTCGGCGAGCGCCGTCTCCTCCGCGGCATCGAATGCCGGCCGGTAATAGCCCGGACGGCTGAGCCGGGCGGCGGCGCGGGCGCGCTCCTCCGCGGAAAGCGGCAGCGCCACATGCGCGAAGATGCGCTCCAGGGTCGCCTCCGCCCGGTCGCAGAGATCCTCGTAGCGCACGAGGAGTGCCCGGGCGCGCAGGGTCTCGTCGGCGGCCAGCCGGTCGAGCAGGAACCCGTAGAGCATGGCCCAGTAGCGGGCGAAGCCGCGCACGAGCTCCCCCTTCCGCCACAGCTCGCGGATGCTCTCCACCCGCGCCGTGTCGCCGGTGTTGACGGGGCGCAGGTCGAGGCCGAACTCGAAATGCCCGACCCGCCGCATGTGCGCGAGGATGCGCGGGTCGCGCTCCTCCTCCCGACAGAACAGCCGATGCTGCTTGATCAGTGATGCCACGTGCCAGCGCGGATCGCGCACCGGCAGGACGAACCGGGCATCGGGAAACAGCTTCAGCAGATAGGAAAGACGGGTGAGATTGTAGTTGCCCTTGCAGAGATAGCGCGTGCCGCCGCGGATCAGCAGGATCTTGCGGATGTGGTCCCGGTAGAAGCGCTCGAAGGCGGGATGCTCGGTCTCCCGGTCGAGAACGTTCGATCTTCCCGGATCGTGCAGATCGGGGAAGAAATGCATCCACAGCACTTCCTCGAACGCCTCGGGACTGTCCGGGGTGACCAGGATGCGGTCCCGGTGTGCCCGTTCGGCGGGGGGCGCGTCGCGATCGTAGATGTGGGCGAAGGCGCGGTTCCAGAAGATCGGCGTGAAGATCGGCGGGAAATCGCGGTAGCGATGGGTGGCGACCCCGGGACGGGAGGCCAGCAGTTCGAGCAGGATGGTGGTGCCGGCCCGCGCCAGTCCGGTCACGTAGATCGGCCGGTCGATCGCGATCTCCGCGAGATCAGCCGCGAACACGCGGCTCTCGAGATCGCCCAGCCGCCGCCAGAAACCGCCGGTGCGCTCAACGAAGCCGCCGAGACGGTCGAGCCAGCCCGGCATCTCCATGCCGGCCGCGGAGGAGGTTGCCATCACTCGATCCGGAAGACGAGTTTGACGAGCAGCGAAGTGACGAGCAGGCTCGCGAAGTAGATCGCCTCCCAGCCGGCGAGCCAGCCGGGCAGGCCGGGGAGCAGGCGGCGCGGCGCGAGCTCGAAGCGGATGGCCTCGATCGCCGCATCCTCGCGCAGATAGCCCATCTCGTTGCCGAGAAGGAGGTTCCACCAGAGCGGCTTGTGGACCACATCGTTGGCCGGAACCGGCGGCGGGCCGGCATAGACCACCCCCTTCGCGTCGCGGAAGCGGATCTCGCCGGCACTCGCGGGCCAGCGCAGGAAGAGCTCCCCGCCGCGTTCCTCGAGCGCCCCCTGCGGCTCCACCAAGATTCCCCCGCGTCCCGGCTCGAAGGCGATCGCCACCGGCGATGCCGGTGGCGGCGGTTCATAACCGTAGCGGGCCGCGACCCACAGGATGACGAGCAGGATGGGCAGCGAGGCGAGCAGGGCCGGACCGGTGACGGTGCCGAGCAGACGGAAGGAGGCCGCGAGGTTGGCGCGCGAGAGGCGCATGGTCTCGCCGAGATCGTCGCCCGCCGCCAGCCGACGGCGGATCCGTCCGATCTCCTCCTTGTGCCGCCGGATCTTCTCCTGGTTCGAGCTCCAGCGGTAGAAGCCCATGGTGACGACGCCGCTCGCGACCCCGAACAGGGCGACCCGCAGGCCGGCGGGCAGGAAGGCGATCAGGGCGTCGAGGGTGTCGAACAGCGGGAAGGAGAGGTTCAGGAGGCCATTCAACGGCCCTCGTCCTGCGCGGCGGCGGTGGTCGCGGCGGCATTCCGGCGGCGACGGCGCAGCAAGGCGCGGATGGGCCAGAACAGGACCGCCCCGATCGCCAGGAAAACGGCGACGATCACCCCCCACAACGCGCCCAGCATGGTGATCCCCGCCCCGGGACCGATGTAGGCCATCGCCGGTGCCGCATGGAGGCCCAACCACAGAGCCGGCAGCAGGATCGCGAGGCGAAGATCGCGCATGGTCTGGTCTCCGGTAGCGAGGGATCGACGGGAGGCGGATCGCGTGTCGATGTCCCGTACCCCGTCAATCATGTGGAGATCCCACCGCAGGTCAAGAACACGTCCCGGTATATTCCCGTCGGATCACCGCCCCGCCGTACGATCGTGCCGACGCCGCCCTCAGCGGGTCGGCGGGTCGGCGGCGATCGCCGCCCCCTCCGCGAGCAGGGCGGCGATCTCCGCCTCGCCGTAGCCGTACTCGGCGAGCACCTCCCGGGTGTGTTCCCCGAGCCGCGGGGCGCCGCGGAGCGGTCCGGTCGGGGCGTCGGAGAGCTTGATCGGACAGCCCAGGGTCCGGACCGGCCCGAGCCCGCTATGGAGGACCTCGGTGACCATGCGGCGGGCCACCACCTGGGGATGATCGTGCATCTCGGTGATCGACAGCACCGGTCCCGCCGGCAGCCCGGTGGCATCGAACACGGCCAGCCATTCGGCGGTGGTGCGGGCGGCGAAATAGGGGGTGAGGGCCCGCTCCAGCTCCTCGCGATGCTCCATCCGCCCCCGGTTGTCGGCGAAGCGGGGATCGCGGGCCAGTTCCTCGGCCCCGAGGGCCTCCAGGAGCCGCAGCCAGTTGGCCTGGTTGGCGGCGCCGATGTTGATCCAGCCGTCCTTCGTCGGAAAGGCCTGATAGGGGGCGTTCAGGGGGTGGGCGGAGCCCATCGGCCCGGGTGCGATGCCGGTGGCGAAGGCGATCGCCGAATGCCAGTAGGTGTGGGTGACGCCGGCCTCGAGAAGCGAGGTGTCGACCATCTGTCCCTCGCCCGTCCGCTGGCGGCGGAGGAGGGCGGCGCAGACCCCGAGGGCGGCCAGGATGCCGGCGGTGATGTCGGTCACCGGCGCCCCCACCTTGACCGGCGGCCGGCCGGGTCCTTCGCCGGTGATGCTCATCAGCCCGGAAAGGCCCTGGGCGACGAGATCGAAGCCCGCCCGGTCGGCATGGGGGCCGGTGCGGCCGTAGCCCGAGACGGCGCAGTAGACGAGGCGCGGATTGCGGGGTTTGAGGACCTCCTCGTAGCCGAGGCCGAGCCGTTCCATGGTGCCCTTGCGGAAGTTCTCGATCACCACATCGGCGGCATCCAGCATCCGCAGCAGCACCTCGCGTCCCCTCTCCCGCTTGAGATCGAGGACGATGCCCCGCTTGCCCCGGTTCATCATCATGAAGGCGGCGCTTTCGCCGCCGATCTCGGGCGGCACCGAACGGCGGGTGTCGTCGCCGGCCGGGGCGCGCTCCACCTTGATCACCTCGGCCCCGAGATCGGCCAGCATCAGCCCGCACACCGGCCCGGCCATGATGTGGGCGAGCTCGATCACCCGGATCCCGGCCAGGGGGCCCTCGCCCCTCCCCTCCGTCATCTCAGTCACCCCGGAACTCGGGCCTGCGCTTGGCGAGGAAAGCCTCCACCCCGCGCCGGTAGTCGGCGGTGCCGAGGCTGGCGAAGCCCTCCTCGCGCTCCTCCTCGGTCAGCGGCGTGGGGTCGAGCAGGCGGCGGATGAACTTCTTGTGCCATCGGGCAACGAGCGGCGCGCCCTCGGTGATGCGTTCCGCGGTCGCCCGCGCCTCGGCGAGCGCCCCGCCGTCCTCGACGATGCGGTTGAGAAGCCCCATCTCGCGCGCCCGTTCGGCGCCGAAGATCCGCCCCTCGAGCAGGATCTCGGCGGCGTTCGCCGGACCCACCAGATCCATCAGCACCTTGAGCTCGCCGTAGGCCATGGTCAGGCCCAGCTTCTTGATGGGCACGCCGAAGCGGGCGGAGCGGCCGGCGATGCGCAGATCGCAGGCGCAGGCGAGTTCCAGCCCGCCGCCCACGCACACCCCCTCGATGGCCGCCACCACCGGATGGCAACAGCGCATCACCGCCTCCATGGCGGCATGGACCGTCCGGCCGTAGATCCGGGCCTGGGCGACATCGGCCCGTTCGCGGGCGAAGGCGGAGATGTCGGCGCCGGCGGCGAAGGCCCGGGAATCCACGCCGCGCATGATGATGCAGCGCAGATCCCGATCGCCGTCGAGCTCCTCCATCAGCGCACCGAGCCGCCGCCAGGCGGCGAGATCGAGGGCGTTGAGCCGCTCGGGACGGTTGAGCACGACCTGCGCGACCATCCCTTCGCGCTCGACCAACACGGATTCCTGCATCCTCCTCCCCCCTGCAGGCCCCCTGTCGCCTATCACGCCCGGCCCCGCGGCGACAAGGCGCCCCCTCGCCGGGGCATTCCCTCAGGCGGGAACGAAGCCGCCGCCGAGCGCACGGCCGCGGCCGCGGGTGTCGACCACCAGAGGCGCATGCTCGCGCAGCAGCCGGTAGTCGACGGCATCGTGGTCGGTGACGATCAGCACCGCATCGAACCCCGCGAGATTTCCCGGAGTCAGGGGGACCGAGGCGGTACCGGCGAGGGGCGCGTGCGCGCGGGTCTTCGGGATCACCGGCACATGGGGATCGTGATAGGCGACCTCCGCCCCGCGCTCGCGGAGCCGCTCCCAGATGGCGAAGGCCGGGCTTTCCCGCGTATCGTCGACGTTCTTCTTGTAGGCCACGCCCAGGAGCAGGATGCGGGCGCCGTTGAGGCCCTTGCGGAAGCGCCGGTCGAGCGCTTCGGCGAGGCGCGCCACCACATATGCCGGCATCATCCGGTTGACCTCGCCGGCGAGCTCGATGAACCGGGTGGCCACGCCGAACTCCCGCGCCCGCCAGGTGAGATAGAAGGGGTCGATGGGGATGCAGTGGCCGCCGAGCCCGGGGCCGGGCCAGAAGGGCATGTAGCCGAAGGGCTTGGTGGACGCCGCCTCGATCACCTCGAAGATGTCGATGCCCATGCGCTGGAACACGAGCTTGAGCTCGTTGACCAGCGCGATGTTCACCGCCCGGAAGATGTTCTCGGTGAGCTTGGCCGCCTCCGCCACCTCGGGCGAGGAGACCGGCACCACCTGGTCGACGAAGCGGGCGTAGAAGGCGCAGGCCAGATCGCGCGCCCGATCGCCGTCGCCGCCCACCAGTCTCGGGATGCGGGAGGTGGAGAAATCGACATTGCCGGGATCCTCCCGCTCGGGGCTGTAGGCGAGGAAGAAATCCTCCCCCGACCGCAGCCCCGTGCCTTCCAGGATCGGCCGCAGGATCTCCCGGGTGGTGCCGGGATACGTCGTCGATTCGAGGATCACGAGCTGCCCGCGCCGCAGGCGCTTGGCGATCTGCCGGGCCGTGCCCTCGACGAAGGACAGGTCCGGCTCGCGGTGGCGCCCGAGCGGCGTGGGCACGCAGATGGCGATCACCTCGGCCTCGACGAGGCGGTCGAAATCCGCCGTCGCCGCGAAGCGGCCCGAGGCCCGCACCCGCGCCACCGCCGCCGCGGGAACGTGCCCGAGATAGCTCTCGCCGGCCTCGAGCCGGGCCACCTTGTCGGGATCGGTGTCGAACCCGAGCACGGCATAGCCGGCCTCCGCCGCCGCCAGCGCCAGCGGCAGACCCACGTAGCCGAGGCCGACGACGCCGATGCGGGCGCTGCGATCGGAAAGGCGCCCTTCGAGCCCTGCCGGATCCGCCCCCTTCTCCTCCGCCATCCTCCTCCTCCCGTCGCCGCGCGTCCGCTCCTTCCGCTCCCCTCCTCCCCTATCGCATCCCCCGCCCTCGGTGTAGACGGGCGGGAGCAGCGCCGCGCCGGCACCCCTTCACTTCGCCCACGGCCACCCGACATGACGCTGTGTCGCCGCGATTTCCCGGCCGCCGCCGTCGGCATCCTTTCGGGTGACGCCATGAGCGAGCCGCAGACGCCGCCCGCCCATCCGCCGGAAGAGGGGACCATCCTCACCCTCTGTCTCACCGGCGACGTCATGACCGGACGGGGAATCGACCAGATCCTGCCCCGTCCCGCGGACCCGCGGATCTTCGAGCCCTACGCGCGCTCGGCGCTGGACTACCTGCGTCTGGCCGAACGGAAGCACGGTCCCATCCCGCGGCCGGCGGACTTCGCCTACGTCTGGGGCGCCGCCCGCGAGCGGCTCGCGCGCGAGGCGCCGGATCTCCGCATCGTCAATCTGGAGACCGCGATCACCGCCGACGGCAGGCCCGAGCCCAAGGGCATCAACTACCGCATGCATCCGGCCAACATCGGCGTGCTCACGGCCTTCTCCATCGACTGCTGCACCCTCGCCAACAACCATCTCCTGGACTGGGGCGAAGAGGGGCTGATCGATACCCTCGAGACCCTGGACCGGGCGGGCATCCGCCATGCCGGCGCGGGGCGCGACGCGGAGGAGGCGACGGCGCCGGCGATCCTCGAGGTCCCGGGCAGGGGGCGGGTCCTGGTCTTCGCCTTCGCCCTTCCCTCGAGCGGCGTGCCGCCCGGCTGGGCGGCGGGGCCGGGCCGCCCGGGCGTCGCCCTTCTCGACGAACCCTCGCCCGGAAATCTCGCGCGGATCGCCACCTTGGTGGCGCGCTTCCGCCGTCCCGGCGACCTTCTCCTGGCCTCCCTCCACTGGGGCGGCAACTGGGGCTACGAAGTGACGGAGCGGGAACGCGCCTTCGCCCACGGCCTGATCGCGGAGGCGGGTTTCGACGGGGTCCACGGTCATTCCAGCCACCACGCCAGGGGCGTCGAGATCTTCGAAGATCGCCCGATCCTCTACGGCTGCGGGGATTTCCTGAACGACTACGAGGGGATCGAGGGCTACGAGGCGTTCCGCGACGATCTCGCGGTGGCCTGGCTCGCCCGCTTCGACGGCGACCGGCGGCTCCGATCCCTCCGCCTCCTCCCCTTCCGCATCCGCAACTTCCGCCTCGATCGCGCCCCGCCCGAGGACCTCGCCTGGCTGCAGCGCACCCTCGATCGCGAGAGCCGCCGCTTCGGCACCCGGGTGGTGGCCGGCGGGGAGGGAGAGCTCCTGGTGCGGCGCTGAACCCGCCACGGCTTGCCGGAACGGCGCTTCTCTCCGAACATCCCCGCGGGCGGCGGAGATCGGGAGAGGTCGGGCATGAAGGCGCTGGTGCAGCGGGTCGAGGCGGCGGCGGTCGAGACCGGGGGGCGGATCGTCGGCCGGATCGGCCGGGGCCTTCTGGTGTTCCTCTGCGCCGAGCCCGGGGACGGGGCCGGCGAGGTCGCGAAGCTCGCCCGCAAGATCGCGCGCCTGCGGATCTTCGAGGATGCGCAGGGCAAGATGAACCTGGCGCTCGCGGAAGTGGGCGGCGCCGTGCTGGTGGTGAGCCAGTTCACCCTCGCCGCCGACATCCGCCGCGGCAACCGCCCGAGCTTCGCGGGAGCGGCGCCGGCGGAGCTCGGCGAGCGGCTCTACCGGGAATTCTGCGCCGCCCTGCGCGCCGAGGATCTCCCCGTCGAGACCGGGGTCTTCGGTGCGCGGATGAAGGTGCGCCTGATCAACGACGGCCCGGTCACCATCTGGATGGACAGCGCCCGTCTCTGATCCGCGAAAGGAGCCTCCCGTGCCCGCCTACGTGATCGCCGAAGTCGACATCCACGATCCCGAGACCTACGCCCGCTACCGGGCCCGCACCCCCGAGCTGGTGGCCCGCCACGGCGGCCGCTTCCTCGTGCGCGGCGGGGCGGCCGAGCTCCTCGAGGGCGAGGTGCCACCGCGGCGGGTGGTGGTGATCGCCTTCGACGACATGGAAGCCGCACGCCGCTTCTATCATTCTCCCGAATACCGGGAGATCGCCGCCCTCAGGCAGGAGGCCGCCCGCACCCGCATGATCCTGGTGGAAGGGGTGGCGGAAGAGAGCTGAGCCCCTCACCCTTCCGGCGGGGTCCCTTCGTTCGGGGGCAACCCCGTCCGGACGGGGTCGACATCCTCGCCGCAGCAGGGCGGCGAAGCACGGCGAACCGGCTCGTCCTCCGCCGGGAAACGTTCGACGCCCTCCTCGGTGACCACCAGATCGAGGCGCCGGTCGTGCCGCTCGGGGCGGATGGTCGCGAGCCGCGAGAAACCGTAGCCGACGCCGATGAGGAGCGGGCGCGGGCGCAGCACCGCGAGGGTGTGGTCGTAGTAGCCGCCGCCGTAGCCCAGCCGGTAGCCGGCGGCATCGAACCCCACGAGCGGCAGCAGCACCGTGCGCGGCGACAGGGGATCGCGCACGGCGGGGATCGGGATCTTCCACACCCCCTCCGCCATCGCGGCGCCCGGTTCCCAGCGCCAGAACTCCATGGGCGCGGCCCGGGCGACGATCACCGGCAGGGCGAGGACCGTGCCGGCGGCGGCGAGACGGTCGGCGAATCCTCGCAGATCCACCTCTCCCCGGATCGGCCAGTAGAAGGCCACCGGCGGTGAGAGGGCGGGACGGAGATCCTCGAGATGCGCGAGGATGCGGGCGGTGGCCCGCCGCCGCTCCTCCTCCCCGAGCGCCTGCCGTCGGGCCAGCAGTTCGGCCCGCATCCGGCGCCGCCAGGCCGCCGCCTCCGCCCGCTCCCCGGCCATCCTCCACCCTCCTTCAGGTCACCACGTCCGGCGCCCGCCTCCCGGTCCGGCCCGGAAGGTCGGCGATCTCGCGGCCGCGGGCGATCACCGGTGCCAGCATCTCCTGGGTGTCGGCGAAGAGCTCCCGGGTCTCGTGGCGTTCCATGTAGACCCGCAGCGTCGCCCCTTCGGTACCGGTGCCGGAGAGCCGGTAGACGATGCGCGAGCCGTCGTCGAACAGCAGGCGGATGCCCTGATGCTCGCTCAGGCTCCCGTCGATCGGATCGCGATACGCGAAATCGTCGGCGGCGGTGACGCGCGCCCCTCCGATCCCGGTTCCGGGAAGCGCCGGCAGGCGGCGGCGCAGATCCTCGAGGATCCCCTCGCCCACCGCCGGATCGAGCCGTTCGTAATCGTGCCGGGTGTAGTAGTCGCGCCCGAAGCGGCACCAGTGGTCGTGGACCAGCTCCCGCACGCCGGTACCGCGGGCGGCCAGCATCTGCAGCCAGAACAGCACCGCCCAGATGCCGTCCTTCTCCCGCAGATGGTCGGAACCGGTACCGAAGCTCTCCTCGCCGCAGAGCTGGATGCGGCCGGCATCGAGCAGATCGCCGAAGTACTTCCAGCCGGTGGGAGTCTCGAAGAGGGCGAGGCCGCGGGCGGCGGCGACCCGGTCGAGCGCCCGCGAGGTGGGCATGGAGCGGGCCACCCCGGTGAGCCGCCCGCGATAGCCCGGCGCCAGATCGGCCCGGTCGGCGAGCAGGGCGAGGCTGTCGCAGGGAGTGACGAAGAGGCCGGGGCCGAGGATCATGTTGCGGTCGCCGTCGCCGTCCGCGGCGGCGCCGAGATCGGGTGCACCGGGCCCGTTCATCCGCGCCACCAGATCGCGGCACCGGGCGAGGTTGGGATCGGGATGCAGCCCGCCGAAGTCGGGTCTCGGATCACCCCGCAGCACCGAATCCGCGGGGGCGCCCAGCATCTCCACGAAGATGCGCCGGGCGTAGGGGCCGGTGACCCCGTGCATGGCGTCGAAGAGGAAGCGGAAGCCGCCCGCGAACAGGACGCGGATGGCATCGAAGTCGAACAGCCCGGCCAGCAGTTCGGCATAATCGGCGACCGGATCGAGGACCGTCACCCTCATCCCGCCGAGACGGGTCTCGCCGGGGGTGGAGAGGTCGAGATCGGGCGCCTCGAGCACGCGGAAGCGGGTGATCCGCCGGCTGCGGGCGAAGATGGCCTCGGTCACCCCGGCCGGTGCCGGCCCGCCGTTCTCGATGTTGTACTTGATGCCGAAATCACCTTCGGGGCCGCCCGGGTTGTGGGAGGCGGTGAGGATGAAGCCGCCGCGGGCGCCGTACTTGCGGATGAGATGGGAGGCCGCCGGCGTCGAGAGCAGGCCGTCCCGGCCCACCAGCACCCGCCCCACGCCGTTGGCGGCCATCATCCGCAGCAGGATCTGGATCGCCCGGTCGTTGAAGTACCGCCCGTCGCCGCCGAGCACGAAGGTGCACCCCCCGGGATCACCGAGCCAGTCGAACACCGACTGGACGAAGTTCTCGAGATAGTGCGGCCGGGTCTCGAAGACGCGGGTCTTCCGGCGCAGCCCCGAGGTGCCGGGCCGCTGGTCCGGATAGGGCTCGGTCGCCACGATGCGGATCGCCATCCTCCTCCTCCCGGCCGGGACCGTACCGGCACTCTCCGCGAGATGGCGGAAGGCGGGCCGGGCGGCAAGGCGCGGGCACGGTTTGCCTGATCGTTCCCGCCTGCTATCACCGGGGGGAAAAGAGCCCGAAGGCAGGAGGGAACGGGAATGGGCGATCGGCTGAAATTCCTTCTCGACGAAGGGGATATCCCGGAAAGCTGGTACAATCTCGCGGCCGATCTGCCGTCGCCTCCGCCGCCGCCCCTCGATCCGGGCAGCGGCCGCCCCATCGGCCCCGAGGCCCTGGCACCCCTGTTCCCGATGGCCCTCATCCAGCAGGAAGTGGCCACCGAGCGGGAGATCGCCATTCCCGATCCGGTGCGGGACGTCTACCGCATGTGGCGTCCCACCCCGCTCCATCGCGCCCGCCGCCTCGAGCGGCTGCTCGATACCCCCGCCCGCATCTACTACAAGTACGAGGG
The DNA here is from genome assembly GCA_027045875.1 of Alphaproteobacteria bacterium. GTDB lineage: Bacteria > Pseudomonadota > Alphaproteobacteria > Geminicoccales > Geminicoccaceae > JALSRW01. The sequence goes on from JALUAG010000027.1 coordinate 66,062, forward strand.
GGTGAGCCCGCCCGGCAGCCACAAGCCCAACACCGCCGTCGCCCAGGCCTGGTACAACAAGGCCGAGGGGGTGCCGCGGCTGACGACCGAGACCGGCGCCGGGCAGTGGGGAAGCTCCTTGGCCTTCGCCGCCTCGCTGTTCGGCCTCGAGGTCGACGTCTACATGGTCAAGGTGAGCTTCCACCAGAAGCCCTATCGCAAGGCGCTGATGGAGACCTACGGCGCCCGCTGCGTGGCGAGCCCCTCCACCGAGACCGAAACGGGGCGGCGGATCCTCGCCGAGGATCCCGACAACCGCGGCTCCCTCGGCATCGCCATCTCCGAGGCGGTGGAGATGGCGGCCCGGCGCGAGGACACCAAATACGCCCTCGGCTCGGTGCTCAATCACGTGCTCCTGCACCAGACGGTGATCGGCCAGGAGGCCATCCGCCAGATGGAGCTGGCGGGCGACTATCCGGACGTGATCCTCGCCTGCGCCGGCGGCGGCTCCAATTTCGCCGGTCTCGCCTTTCCCTTCCTCGGCGCCCAGCTGCGGGGCGGCCCGAAGGTGCGGATCGTGGCCTGCGAGCCGGTCGCCTGCCCGTCGCTGACCCGCGGCGTCTACGCCTACGATTTCGGCGATACCGCCGGCACCACCCCGCTCGTCAAGATGCACACCCTGGGCTCGCGCTTCATGCCGCCGGGTTTCCACGCCGGCGGTCTGCGCTATCACGGCATGGCGCCGCTCGTGAGCCACATCAAGGAGCTCGGCCTGATCGAGGCGGCGGCCTTCAACCAGCTCGAATGTTTCGAGGCCGGGGTGACTTTCGCCCGCAGCGAGGGCATCGTGCCCGCGCCGGAGGCCACCCATGCGGTCCGGGGAGCGATCCGGGAGGCCCTCGCCGCCAGGGAGGCGGGCGAGGAACGGGTGATCCTCTTCAACCTCTCCGGTCACGGCAATTTCGACATGCAGGCCTACGCCGACTATTTCGCCGGCAAGCTCACCGACCAGAGCTACAGCGAGGAGGAGCTCGCCGCCTCCCTCGCCTCCCTGCCGAGAGTGGCGGCCTGAGGGGCGGGCGGCGGCACCGTCCGCCACCGTGCGGGACCGCCGCCGGCTCGGGCCGCCAGCGGAAACCCCGAGGAATAACAATTACCCGCTGATCGTCTGTACCACGGCTGTGGGATGCCACCAGCGCACCCCGTAGTGCGACCGCGCTCCAACCGACTTCCGAAACCCGAGCAAGGAAACCTGATGCAGCACAACCTCAAGAAAACCGTCCGACGGATCACGCCGGCGATCTTCGCCCTCTCCGCCTACATCTTCTTCGATTCCACCCCCGCCGAAGCCTGCCACAAATACGTCAGCCCCTATACGGGGAAGACTGGCTGTGGCGCCCAACGCGAAGACAAGAAGAACAGGTCCTCCTCCAAGACCAGCAACAAGACCGGCAAGACCCCCTCCAAGACCACCGGAACCGCCCCCTCGAGCGGCGGGTCCGAGACGGCCTCGGCCAGCGTCAACGGTCGCCTTCCCTGGCCCTCCGGCATGGCCTGCCCCTGGCGCGTCGAACCCGCCGAATTTGCCGCTTGGCGGGGCAGTCGCGTTGATGCCCTAGGGGGCTGGATTTCACGCACGAGCTGGAACGACATGCGACGATATTTCGGTGCTCATCTGCGCCGGGATTTCACCTCCAAAGCGCCAATCATGGTGCTTGGAATGCCTCTTCTTACAAAGGAAAATAAAGGAGATTTCGCCGGCTGCATAAAAGGTAAATATGATGATCACTTTCGTTATGCCGCTAACAAGCTAAAGCGATACAAATCCACAAAGAAGATCATCCGCCTCGGCTGGGAGGCAAACGGGAACTGGTATCCTTGGTCGATAAAGGGAAAATACAGTGAATACAAATCTTGTTTTCAGCGAATTTCGAAGGTGATCAAGAGCACCGATCCGAGCATAAAAATCACCTGGTCCGTTTCCGGATCCAAGGACAGGAAGAATTACAATGCCCTGTTCGCCAAGGCTTACCCCGGAAATGCCTATGTCGATTACATAGGAATGTCTCTCTACGACCACTGGCCCGCTGCAAAAACGCAGGCCGTGTGGGATAAATCCTTCCAGCCAGCACTGGACACCGTCATATCGTTCGCTAGGAAGAACGGAAAGAAGGTCGGCTTCGGAGAATGGGGACTCTCGCGCCTCAAGGGAGGTGGGGGAGGAGACAATCCCCTGTTCATCCGAAATATGTACAAATTCTTCAAGGAAAATGCGTCGATGATCGCCTACGAGCTGTATTACAACTGCGGGGCGCCGGATTCCTTTTGGCGGATCTATCCGAGCAAGGCGAATCCCAAGGGCAGCGCCGAATACCGGAGGCTGTGGTAGATGGCGGTGGGGGGCGGCCGATTGGCCGCCCCCCACCTCACGCGTCACCGTGCGCGGGAGGGAGGCGCCTCGATCAGGCCTGCCAGCGGATCCAGAAAGGAGGCGCGCTCACGGTCGCCGGTAACGCGCGCCCGGGGTTGTCGGCCGGGCGGCAGGCCGCGGTACGAGCCAAAGCTGGAGCGGCGGTCAACAACCCGAGCATGGTGAACAGCCCCATCTGGCCTGAGAGCTGTCGGGCAACCATGGCATTGGTGAACTGGACCGCGAACATGGCCAGCAGGGTCAGCATCACCGGATCCCGCAGCACCCCAGCCCGGCGCACCTGACCGAACACATGGCCCAGCACGAGCAGGAACAGGGCGAGACCGACCACCCCGTATTCGGCGAGAATTTCGAGGAAGGCGTTGTGAGGTTGCACGCCATAGAGTTCCATGTTTTTGTAGAGGAGCGAGAAGCTTCCTAAACCATTGCCGAAGATCGGCGCGCGCAGCCAAGCCTCGATTGCAAAAGCGTAATAGTTGAATCGGTTAGCCGCAAGAATAATACTATCACCCTCAACCTGGCGGAGCAGCTTGACGAAACGCCCGATGCTCTGCGTCGCGGTTCCCTCGATCAGCATCCAGGTCACGTAACCGGCCGCGATCAGCAGGACGAAGGAGGCGATGACCTGCGAGGTCGTTACTTGCAGCCGTCCCGCCCGCCAGAACCGTCCGCTGCCCAGGAGGAGGATCAGGCATCCGAGCGCGAAGCCGAGCAGCGCCCCGCGGCTTCCGGACACGAAGACGAAATAGGTGCAGAGAACAAGGAAGGCGCCGGCGACGAGCTGCTTGCCGCTCAGGAAGCGTGAAAAGATGGTGATCGCGAACAGGACAACGGCGCCGAACGCCGCACCGTAGCTCCACAGCAGATAGGCCCTCCCGCTATAGGCAAAGTCCTTGTAGAACATGATGAAGCCGTAATTCATGTAGAGCCACGATCCGTAAGTCGATATTAATATAGCAAAAAAAGCCACCCATAGAAAAAAACGAACTATCCTCTCGCGCGAAGGAGCTATGACAAGCCCGGCCGCAATCATCGAAAACGTATCTAGCGTAATATAATCAATAACATATTGTTTTGCAATGACGCGCGAAGGAGACCATGCCCATGTAACAAATGCCCATCCAATAAATATCATGACAAGCGCTAACAGTATAAGTGCTGGACGATAAATCCCCATGCGCAAGACAATGAACATGCCAACCAGTGTGGACAGAGAAGCAAACACTAAGGTTTCGTCTACTGGGAAAGGAAATGGTGAAATATACTTCAATGCGTTGGAATAGAGATACAGAGCGAAAATCGCTTCAAAGGAAAGCAATGCACCGACGAAATGTCGCAATCTCGCACACATGAACGCCCGCTTTCCAATCCCAGCTCGCTTCCCGTCGTTCATCGTTTCTCTCCCGAAAGACCGGCGACGAACTGGCGAGGACGCCGCGGCACAACACACCAACCGCAGGGGAGCGGTGGCGAGGGATTTTCGACAATAACCTTCACCCCCGAAGTTGCACGGTTCTGTGCCGCCACAAAAATGATCCATTCGGCCGCCGCCGACAAGCCGAAGCGATGGTGGAATGATGCCACGCGGTATTGTCGGCTGACGGAAGTTTTTCCCGCAACACCGTTCCGGCCCGAACCGCGATGGAAAGGATGCCGACCGGGACGCGTCCCATCTCCTGTGGTATTTTTCGCTTTCGTCCGTAGAATGATCCGCATCCGACGCCTTCCCGCCGCATGGGCACCGAAAGGCGAAGCAGGACGACCCACCGGGCAGAACGATGGATTCGATCACCCGTACCCCCTCCCCCTCACTTTCGGATCGTGTGTTCGAGGGTGGGGAGGTGATTGATGTGGGGAGTGTGTTTTCGGTTTTGCGTCGTCGCAAGTGGTTGCTTGTGGCGTTTTGTGTGCTGGGGGTGGTGCTGGGTGTTTCGGTATCGTTGCTGGTGACGCCGAAGTACACGGCGCGGGCGCAGATCGTGTTGGATCCGCGGCAGCCCAATTATGCCGATCTGCAGGCGGTGTTGGCGGGGTTGCCGGCGGATTCGGCGACCATTGCGACGCAGATCCGTCTGTTGCAGTCGCGGGGGTTCCATGCCCGGGTGATGGAGGATCTGGGTCTGTTCGATGATCCGGAGTTCAATCCCTTTGCGGCGCTGCCGCCGGGGGCGGTGCCGCGGGCGCCGCGGGAGGGTCTGGCGCGGGCGCTGTTCTTCGTGCCGCGGTCGTGGCTGGTGGCGGTGGGTCTCGAGGAGCCGCCGCGGCCCTTGCTGGAGAGCGAGGCGGCGGCGCGGGCGCGGGAGATCGCGCTTGCGCGGTTCGCGTCGGGGCTCGAGCTGTCGGGGGATCTCTCCTATGTGATCGGTCTGTCGTTCACCTCCGAGGATCCGGTCAAGGCGGCGCTGATTGCCAACCGGATGGTGGAGATGTTCGTCGACGACCAGCTCAAGACCAAGCTTCTGGCGACCAGCCGGGTCAGTCTGTGGCTGGAGGAGCGGCTGGCGTCCCTGAAGCGGGAGGTGGCCGATGCCGAGG
>JALUAG010000028.1 GCA_027045875.1 Alphaproteobacteria bacterium
GCCGGGGCCTCTGGCCCGCCCCGACGCCCGCCCTAAGAGCGAGGCCGAGGCGGGCCAGAGGCCCCGGCGCCGGTGGCCGCGCCGGTGGCGGCAGCGGCGGGTGTGCTTGGGCCAGCGCCAGGAGGCGGGCGACGCCTTCGGGCAGCGCTCCGAGCCGGAACTCGACGCTGCGATCCGCGGCCCAGGCGGCGATGCGGGCGAGGGTCGCCGGCAATCGGCTGTCCCAGCGGGCGATGGCACCGCCGTCGAGCAGCAGCCGCTCGGGATCCGCCCGCTCGAGCGCGGCCAGGATCTCGTCCGGAGAGGGGACCATCGCATCGAGGGTCCAGGTGCCGGAGAGACGGAGGGTGGGGCGACGGCCGTCCGGTTCCGGCAGGAGGCGGAACGTACCCTGCGCGGTTTCGCCGCTTGCCACTCGCCCTCCGGCCGGCTCTGGGTTCATCGGGTCTTTCCGTCGCTGCCCGGTTCGTATTTGAAGGGGAGAAGCGGCGTACGCAACCGCCAGTGGACACCGGCGCCCGGTCAGGCGGACAGGAGGGCGAGGAGGACAGAGATGGCGACTACCGGAATCGAGGGGCTCCGCCGGATCGGGCGGGCGGCGGCGGGGGGCGTGCTGGCGCTGCTCGCGGCCTGTGCGGATCCGGCGGGAACGCCGACAGCCGGCGGCGACGGGACCGCGCGGGCTCCCGCCGTGTTCGATGTCGCGGGTGGTCGCTTCCTCGGGGAGGAAGCGCTGTGGCGGCGGCTGGCGGCGGCCGAGTTCGTGATGCTCGGCGAGACCCACGACAATCCCGAACATCATCGTCTGCAGGCGCGGATCGTCCGGGAGCTCGCCGCGCGTCCCCCGGGCGTCGGGGCGGTGGCCTTCGAGATGCTGACGGTCGATCGCCAGCCGCTGGTGGACCGCATGCTCACCGGTCCGGATGCCGATCTGCGCGCCTTCGCCGAAGCGGTGGGGTGGGAGGAGAGCGGTTGGCCCGACTTCGCCATCTACGAGCCGGTCTTCGCCGCCGCGCTCGAGAGCGGCGCTCGCGTCCTCGCGGCGGATCTCGCGTCGGGCACCACGCGTCGCATCCGCCGCGACGGCTTCGCGGCGCTCGACCCGGAACTCGTGCGCCGCACCGGCCTCGACCGGCCGCTGCCGCCCGACCTCGAGGCGGGTCTCCGCGACACGCTGGCGCGGGCCCACTGCGACCGCCTGCCGGCACGCATGCTGCCGGGTCTTCTGCGGGTGCAGCGGGCGCGCGACGCGATGATGGCCGACCGTCTCGCCGGTTTTCGCGGGCGCGGGCGGGTGGTGCTGATCACCGGCAACGGTCATGCCCGCAGGGACTGGGGCGTACCCTACTATCTGCGGCGGATGGTTCCGCAGCGCACGGTGGTGAGCGTAGGTCTCGTCGAACGGGTCGGCGGACGGGAGCGCGAGCTCGCGAGGGAGCCGTTCGACATCCTGTGGCTCACCGGCGCCCCCGGGCATCGCCGCGGCGATCCTTGCGATGCCGTCGGCGGTGCCACGGGCGGATAGGGGTGCTGGGGGGCGCGGGGGCACTCGCCCGTCGCGGTGGCTGTGACCGTCTTGGCACCCGGACTATATTCTGCGGTGCGGGGCCGGGAACGGCCGCCCCCGGAACGCATCGGTGACGATCGGCATGTCGAGGATGACCCGGGCGAGCAAGATCCTTCTGCCGCTTCTGCTGCTGGCGGCGGCGGCCGGAGGCGCGGTGCTGCTGGTCCTCTCCCGTCCCGTGGTGGAGGCCCGTCCCCAGGTCGAGAGGATCTGGCCGGTGCGGGTGATCACCGTTCGCCCCGAAACCCGCCAGCCGGTGATCCGCCGCTTCGGGAGGGTCGTCGCCGGCCGTCGGGTCCCCCTCGGCATGCGGGTCGGCGGCCGCGTGGTGTGGATCTCGCCGCGTCTCATCGAGGGCGGAAAGCTGACCGCGGGCGAGCCGCTCGTGCGGATCGATCGCTTCGACTACGAGATCGCCCTGCGCGAGGCCCGGGCGCGGCTCGACGAGGCCCGGGCCGGGCTGGGCGAACTCGAGGCCGAGCTGGCGGCGGCGCGCGATCTCGAAACCCTGATCGCCGAGCAGGTGGCGGTGGCGCAGCGCGAGGTGGCGCGCCAGGAGAAGCTGCGCGGACGCAAGGTGGCGACCGAGAAGGCGCTCGATGCGGCGCGTCTCGAGCTCGCGCTGCGGCGGGTCAGCCTGCGCGAGAACCGCCGGCGGCAGGCCACGCTCGAACAGCGCCTCGTGCAGCAGCGGGCGACGATCGCGAAGCTGGAGGCGGCGGTCGAGCGGGCGCGCCGCGACCTCGCCGCCACCGAACTCGCGGCACCCTTCGATGCCATCGTCGGCGCGGTGGACGTCGGTCTCGGACGCGAACTCCGGCCGGCGGAGACGATCGCCACCCTCTACGATCTGGCGGCGCTGGAGATCGCCTTCACGCTCACCGACCGCGAATTCGCGCGGCTCTGGCCGGACGGTCTCGTCGGACGCAGGGTCGAGGCGCGATGGTACCGCGGCGGCGGGAGTTTCGCCCTTGAGGGCGCGGTGTCCCGGCTCGCGAGCGAGATCGACGCCGCCAGCGGAGGCGTCGAGCTGCGCGCCGCGATCACCGCCAATCCCGACGGTGCACCGCTGCGACCCGGCGCCTTCCTCGAGGTGCGGGTTCCCGATCTCGTCTACGAGGCGGTGGTGGCACTGCCGCGTTCCGCCCTCTACGAGGGCGACCGCGTCTACGTGGTGGAGAACGGCCGCCTGCAGCCCCGCAGGGTCGAGCGGGTGGGGCAGGACGGCGGCCTGCTGCTGGTCCGGGGAGCGCTGGCAGCGGGCGAGCGGGTGGTCGTCTCGCGGCTCGCCGAGATCGGTCCCGGCCTGCGGGTGAGGATCGTCTCTTGAGCAGCCGGGAGGGCGGCGGCCCGGTGGCGCTGTTCGCGCGCCATCCCACCGCCGGCAACCTGCTGATGGTCCTGATGCTGCTGGTCGGGGCGGTGGCCCTGACCAAGCTCAATCGTCAGTTCTTCCCCGATTTCGGCATCGACGTGATCAGTATCTCGGTGCGTTGGCCGGGGGCCAGCGCCGTGGACGTCGAGGCCAACATCGTGGAGGCCATCGAACCCGAGGTCCGCTACCTCGACGGGGTCAAGCGGGTGGTGGCCACCGCCCGCGAGGGCCAGGCGTTCGTCAACGTGGAATACGAACCCGGCAGCGACATGGAGAAGGCGCTCGCCGAGGTGGAACAGGCGGTGGCCCAGATCACCACCTTTCCGGAGGAGGCGGAACGGCCCGAGGTGCGGCGCATCGTCCGCTACGACACCATCGCCCGGCTGGTGCTCTCCGGCCCCTTCGAGGAACGCGCCCTCAAGGCCTTCGCCGAACGCATCCGCGACCGGCTGCTCGAACGGGGCGTCGACCGGGTGACCCTTTTCGGAGCCCGCAGCGAGCGCATTCTGGTAGAGCTCGAGCCCGGAACCTTCTACCAGTTGGAAACCGACCTCGGCGGTCTCGCCGCGCGCATCGCGCGCAGCTCGCGCGACATTCCCTCCGGCACCGTGGAGGGCGCGCTCGAACGGCGGCCGCGCGCCCTCGGCCTCGCACGCACCGCCGAGGAGGTGGCGGAGATCGAGGTACTGACGCGCCCCGACGGCCACCGGCTGCGGTTCGCCGACATCGCCCGCGTGCGCGAGGCGTTCGACGAGGACGAACCGGAGGCGCGCCGTCGCGGCCTGCGCGCCATCGAGCTCCACGTCCAGCGCTCCCTCAACGCCGACGCGCTGACGGTCAACGAGATCGTCCGCGAGACCCTGGACGAGCTGCGGGCGGAGCTGCCGCCGACTCTGGTGCTCGAGCGCTACGACGTGCTCGCCAATCTCATCCGCGACCGCATCGACCTCCTGCTGGAGAACGGTCTCACCGGTTTCCTGCTGGTGATCGCCATCCTCTTCCTGTTCCTCAACGCCCGGGTGGCGCTGTGGGTGGCGGCGGGGATCCCGGTCTCCCTCGGCGCCATGCTCGGCCTTCTCTGGCTGGGCGGCTACAGCATCAACATGATCAGCCTGTTCGCCATGATCCTGGCGATCGGCATCGTGGTCGACGACGCCATCGTCGTCGGCGAACATTCGGCGGCCCTGCGCGAGCGGGGTCTGCCGCCCCGGCTCGCCGCCGAGAACGGCGCCCGCCACATGGTGGCGCCGGTCACCAGCGCCACCCTGACCACCATCGCCGCCTTCCTGCCGCTGTTCATGGTGGGCGACGTGATCGGCACCCTGATCCGCGAGATCCCCACCGTGGTCGTCTTCGTGCTGCTGGCGAGTCTCGTCGAATGCTTCTTCGTACTGCCCTCCCACATGCGCTCGGCACTGGCGGCGGAGAGCCGGCCGAGCCGCTGGCGGCGGCGCTTCAACGCGCTGTTCGACGCCTTCCGCGAGGGGCCCTTCCGCCGTCTCGTGGCGCTCGCCCTGGGCTGGCGCTACACCACCCTCGCCGCCGCCCTCGCCCTGCTCGTCCTGATGGCCGGACTGGTCCTGGGCGGGCGGGTCGGCTTCGTCTTCTTCAGGGGGCCGGAATCGGACCGCATCAGCGTCAGCCTGAGCATGGCTCCGGGCGTGGGCAGGAGCGAGACGGAAGCGGCGCTCGCTGCGGTCGAGAAGGCCCTGGAGCGCGGGCTCGCGGACCTCGGCGCGCGGCCCGAGGAGGTCTTGGTGATGGTCCTCTCGCGGGTGGGAAGCGATCCCTCGCGGGTGCCGGGCGAGGTGGGGACGAGCGGCGACAACTACGGGGCGATGGAGGTCGAGCTCATTCCCTCCGACCGGCGCCCGGTGCGCACCCAGGCGGTGATCGACGCCTGGACGGCGGCGCTACCCCCCGTTCCCGGGCTCGACAGCCTCACCATCCGCGAGCGCAGCGGCGGGCCGCCCGGGCGGGAGGTGGACATCCGCCTGCGGGGCGGCGAGGAGGTGGCCGATCTCAAGGCCGCCGCCGGCGAACTCGAGCGGATTCTGGCCGCCTTTCCCGGCGTCGGCCAGATCCGCGACGATCTCGCTTACGACATGCCGGAGATCGTGGTCCGCCCCACCGATCGCGGGCGCACCCTGGGCTTCACGACGGAGGAGATCGGACGCCAGCTCCGCGGCGCCTTCGAAGGCGTGATCGCCACTCGCTTCTCGCGCGGCGACGAGGAGGTGGAGGTGGTGGTCCGCCTCGTGCCGGAAGCGGTGCGCGATCTCGAGCTCGAGCGTTTCGAACTGGTGGGCCGCGACGGCCGGCTGGTGGCCCTCGGCGAGGTGGCGGAGCTCGTTCCCGAGCGGGGGTTCGCTGCCATCCGGCGCGAGGACGGTAGCCGCGAGGTGGCGGTGACCGCCGAGCTCGACGAGGCCAGGATCCGGCTCGAGCAGCTCCGGGAGACGCTGCTGCCGGAGCTCGCCCGCATCGCGGAGGACTACGGCCTATCCTGGCGCTTCGCCGGACGGGCCGAGGAACAGGCGGGGACCCTCGCCGACCTGCGTCTCGGCACGCTCGTCGCCCTCGGCCTCATCTATCTGGTGCTCGCCTGGGTGTTCGGCAGCTTCACCCGGCCCCTCGTGGTGATGGCGGTGGTTCCCTTCGGGGTGATCGGGGCGGTGATCGGCCATCTGGTGATGGGCTACGATCTCACCATCCTGAGCCTCATCGCCCTCCTGGGTCTTTCCGGCATTCTCGTCAACGACAGCATCATCCTGGTGACCACCATCGACCGCCGCCTGGCCGAAGGCGAGGAGCCTCGTCTCGCGGTGGTGAACGGCACCTGCTCGCGGCTGCGGGCGGTGCTGCTCACCTCCCTCACGACCATCGGCGGGCTCGCTCCCCTGCTGTTCGAGACCAGCTTCCAGGCCCAGTTCCTGATTCCCATGGCGGTCACCCTGTGCTTCGGCCTCGCCGTCAACACCTTCCTCGTGCTGCTGCTGGTACCGGCACTGATCGGCATCCAGGCGGATTTCCGGCGGGAGGGGTGGAAGGCGCGTCCGGCCACGGTGCGCCGGCTGGAGGTGGCCTGAGGGACCGTCCGCGGCTCCCGCTGGTCGGCCGCCCGGTTCCGCCGGACGGCGGGCGGTCCGGCGGCTCTCCGGAGCCGGGGACCGGCTCGCCGATCCGGATCGCGGCGCGGCTGCCCGGCCCCGGTCACGGGCGTTGCCGACGGCGTCTCGCGGCGCCATAGTCATGGCCATGACGACGGTACGCAGACAGGCCAAACTGCACGAGCGGCTGGAAGCCGTGCGCCTCTCTCGCCCCGGCGAGAAGGGAGAGCAGCGCGGCTGCTGCTGGCCGGGCTGCGAGCGTGAGGGGCGCTATCCGGCCCCCCGTTCACGCGAGCGGCTGCGCGATTTCATCTGGTTCTGTCTCGAGCATGTCCGCGAGTACAACCGGAACTGGGACTATTTCGCGGGCATGAGCGCGGCGGAGATCGACGCCCACCGTTTCCGCGATTTCACCTGGCACCGGCCGAGCTGGCCCTTCGGGGTGGGAACCGGCTTCGATCCCCTGCGGGCGCATTTCCGGGACGCCCACGGCATTTTCGGCGCCACCGATACCCGGCGGGAGAAGCCGGCGGGCGGGCTCGCCGGCAGGGCGCTCGAGATGGCCGAGCGGCTGGGGCTCGAACCGGGGTTCACGCTCGACGAGCTCAAGGACCGCTACAAGCAGCTGGTGAAGAAGTACCATCCCGATCTCAACGGCGCCTGCCGCGAATCGGAGGAGCGGTTGAAGTTGATCAACGAGGCCTATACCTATCTTCTCGGTCAGCGGCTCTATCTCTGAGGGACGTACGGAACGCCGGAAAGCCGGGCTTTGCGGCGGGATGCCGGTCGTTCGGCGACAGGTGCGGGGGAGCACATCTTGACGGGACAGACATCGGTTCACGACGAGCACGACTACAGTCTGGGCCTGCCCGAGGTGCCGGACCGCCCACTCTCGGTCCGCGACACCTTCGGCATCGATTCCGACCTCGAGGTGCACGGTTTCTCGCTGCGCACCGAATACGTGCCCGAGCTCGATCCCGCCTATCAGTTCGACCGTGCCACCACGCTCGCCATCCTGGCCGGGTTCGTCCACAACCGCCGCGTGCTCATCCAGGGCTACCACGGGACCGGCAAGTCGACCCATATCGAGCAGGTGGCGGCCCGCCTCAACTGGCCCTGCATCCGGGTCAATCTCGACAGTCACATCAGCCGCATCGACCTCATCGGCAAGGACGCGATCGTGCTGCGCGACGGCAAGCAGGTGACGGAATACCGCGAGGGCATCCTGCCCTGGTCGCTGCAGCGCCCGGTGGCGCTGGTGTTCGACGAATACGACGCCGGGCGCCCCGACGTGATGTTCGTCATCCAGCGGGTGCTCGAGGCTCAGGGCCGCATGACGCTGCTGGACCAGAACCGGGTCATCCGGCCCCACCGCTCCTTCCGCCTGTTCGCCACCACCAACACCGTCGGCCTCGGTGACACCAGCGGCCTCTATCACGGCACCCAGCAGATCAACCAGGGCCAGATGGACCGCTGGAGCATCGTCACCCAGCTCAACTATCTCCCCCACGAGACGGAGTGCCGGATCGTGCTGGCCAAGGTACCGGGCTACGACACCCCCGAAGGCCGGCGCACCGTGAGCCGCATGGTGGATGTCGCCGATCTCACCCGCCAGGGCTTCATGAACGGCGATCTCTCCACCGTGATGTCGCCGCGGACCGTCATCACATGGGCCGAGAACGCCGAGATCTTCGGCGACGTCGGCTTCGCCTTCCGGGTGACCTTCCTCAACAAGTGCGACGAGGCGGAGCGGCACATCGTCGCCGAATACTACCAGCGCTGCTTCGGCGTCGATCTGCCGGAGGCGGCGGCCCATCCGGTGGCCGTCTGAACCGGGGTGGCGGTGTCGGGCGAGCGGCCGAACAGGGCGGCGGACTCCCTCGAAGCCTTCGAGCGGGCGGTCGGGGCGACGCTGCGGGCGATCGCCCGCCGGCCCGATCTGCAGGTGAGCTTCCGCGCCGCCCGGCGCAACGCCGAGGGCGAGGGGGAGATCGTCCGCATCGCGCCGCCGCGTCCCGACCTGTCGCCGCTCGAAGTCGGAAGGGTCCGCGGTGAGGCGGACAGCCGGGCGCTGCGCCTGCGCTTCCACGATCCCGTCACCCACCGGCGCTGGGCACCGGGGAGCGAACTCGCGGGCCAGGTCTACGAGACCCTGGAGCAGATCCGGATCGAGGCCCTGGGTGCCCGCCGCTACGCCGGCGTGCGGGACAATCTGCAGGAGCTCTACCGCGCCCGTCACGGCGGCAACGCGCTGGCCGAACAGGCCGGGCGCGACGCCACCGTGGCCGAGATCATCGACCTCTACGCCCGCGAACGCATCCTCGGTTTCGAACTGCCGGCGCTGCAGCGGTTGCAGCTCGACGGCTGGCGCGACTGGCTCGAACGGCACCTCGCGGGCAGGATGCCCGAGCTCGAGGAGCTGCTGGCGGACCAGGAGGGCTATGCCCGCCGGGTGCGGGAGCTCCTGGGCGAGCTCGGGCTGGCGGAGGATCTCGAGGAGCCGCCCGAGGCGGAACGGCCGGACGGGCGGGAGGAGGAACAGGAGCAGCAGGCCGCGGGCGAGGGCGAGGCCGGAACGGGCGAAGGAGAGGAAGGGGAGGACGGCGAGGAGGAGCGCGGCGAGCGGAGCGAAGTCCGGCGCGAGGCGGGCGAGGAGGAGGATGTCGCCGCCGAGGCCGAGACGGCCACCGGCGAGAGGGAGCCCGGCGGCGAGGAGGAGGACGACAGCCGCCCCAACCGGGCCAACTACCGGCCGCCGGCGGGCGAGGCTCCGGCCTACCGCGTCTACACCACCGCCTACGACGAGGTGGTGGAGGTGGAGGAGCTGTGCGGGCCGAGCGAACTCGCCCGGCTCAGGAGCCAGCTCGACCACTATCTGGCGCGCTACGAGAGCATGATCGGGCGCATCGCCAACCGCCTGCAGCGCAAGCTCATGGCCCAGCAGCAGCGCTCCTGGACCTTCGACCTCGAGGAGGGGATCCTCGACACCTCGCGGCTCGCCCGGGTGGTCGCCAACCCCATGACGCCCCTCTCCTACAAGCAGGAGAAGGAGACCGAGTTCCGCGACACCGTGGTGAGCCTGCTGATCGACAATTCGGGCTCGATGCGCGGCCGGCCCATCACCATCGCCGCCATGAGCGCCGAGATCCTGGCCCGCACGCTGGAGCGCTGCGGGGTGAAGGTGGAGATTTTGGGCTTCACCACCCGCGCCTGGAAGGGCGGCCAGTCGCGCGAGGCCTGGCTCAAGGCCGGCAAGCCGCCGCGGCCCGGACGTCTCAACGATCTCCGCCACATCGTCTACAAGGCGGCCGATGCCCCCTGGCGGCGGGCCCGCCGCGGCCTCGGGCTGATGCTGCGCGAAGGCCTCCTCAAGGAGAACATCGACGGCGAGGCCATCCTCTGGGCCCACCGGCGACTGCTCGCGCGGCCCGAACAGCGGCGCATCCTGATGGTCATCTCCGACGGCGCCCCGGTGGACGACAGTACCCTTTCGGCCAATCCCGGCAACTATCTCGAACGGCATCTGCGGGAGGTCATCGCCTGGATCGAGGGCCAGTCCGAGGTGGAGCTGCTGGCCATCGGCATCGGCCACGACGTCACCCGCTACTACCGGCGGGCGGTGACCATCTCCGATCCCGAGCAGCTCGGCGGCGCCATGCTGGGCCAGCTTTCGGCGCTCTTCGAGCCGGAGCGCGGCAGCCGGGCGACACGCCCGTCCCCACGCCGCCGCGTCGCCTGAGCCGTACGCGGAACCTGACGCCCGGCGGCGGGCGCGCTATGATCGGCGGGTCAGGGGGAGGGCTCGCGATGCAGGGGATCCGGCCGACCATCCGGCTCCATGCCGAGGACAATGTCGTGGTGGCGCGACATCGGCTCGCGCCGAGAACCGAGATCGCCGCCGAAGGGGTGGTGACGGATACGGAGATTCCGGCCGGCCACAAGATCGCCACGCGCCCGATCGCGGCCGGCGAGCCGATCCGGAAATACGGCCAGATCATCGGCTTCGCTTCCGCGGACATCGCGCCCGGCGCGCACGTCCACACCCACAATGTGGAGATGCGGGACTTCGCCCGCGACTACGCCTTCGGCCGCGACGTGCGGCCGACCGCCACGGTACCGGAGGCCGAGCGACGCAGCTTCAAGGGCTATCTGCGCGACGACGGCCGGGTGGGCACCCGCAACTTCATCGGCGTGCTTTCCACCGTGAACTGCTCGGCCACCGTCTGCCACATGGTGCGGGAACGCTTTCCCCGCGATCTCCTCGCCCGCCATCCCGAGGTCGACGGCATCGTGGCCCTGACCCACGGCACCGGCTGCGGCATGGCCGATCGGGGCGAGGGCTTCGCCGCCCTGCAGCGCACCCTCTGGGGGTTCGTGCGCCATCCCAATCTCGCCGGCGTGCTGCTGATCGGGCTCGGCTGCGAGGTCAATCAGATCTCCTTTCTCATGGAGGCCTACGGGCTCGAACCGGGGCCGCTGTTCCGCACTTTGACGCTTCAGGAGAGCGGCGGCACGGCGGCGACGGTCGAACGGGCCATCGCCATGATCGCCGAGATGCTGCCGCATGCCGGCGCCGCGCGGCGCCAGCCGGTGGCGGCGAGCGAGCTCTGCCTCGCCCTCCAGTGCGGGGGCTCCGACGCCTATTCGGGCATCACCGCCAACCCGGCGCTCGGATACGCGGCCGATTTGCTGGTGGCTCAGGGCGGCACCGCGATCCTGGCCGAGACGCCCGAGATCTACGGCGCCGAGCATCTGCTCACCCGCCGCGCGGTGAGCCGGGAGGTGGGCGAGAAGCTGGTGGCGCAGATCCGCTGGTGGGAGGATTATACCCGCCGCAACGGCGGCGAGATGAACAACAACCCCTCGCCCGGCAACAAGGCCGGCGGCCTCACCACCATCCTGGAGAAATCCCTCGGTGCCGCCTCCAAGGGCGGCAGCACCAATCTGGTCGGCGTCTACGACTACGCGGAGCCGGTCACCGCCCGGGGCTTCGTGTTCATGGACAGCCCCGGCTACGACCCCTGTTCGGTGACCGGGCAGGTGGCCTCGGGAGCCAACATCATCGCCTTCACCACCGGCCGCGGCTCCTGCTTCGGCTTCAAGCCGGTGCCGAGCCTCAAGCTCGCCACCAACACGCCCATGTACGAGCGCATGCGCGAGGACATGGACATCAACTGCGGTACCATCGCCGACGGCGCGGAGACGGTGGCGGAAGTGGGGAGCCGCATCTTCGAGATGCTGCTGGAGGTGGCCTCGGGGCGGCGCACCAGGAGCGAGGCCCTCGGGGTGGGCGATCACGAGTTCGTACCGTGGCAGATCGGCGCCGTGATGTGAGCTTCCTTGCCGTCGAGGAGCTCGTCGCCCGCATCCCGGACGGCGCGTTCGTCGCGCTGCCGCCCGACTATTCGGGCTGCGCGATGGCGGCGGTCCGCGGCCTCCTGTGGCGCCCGGCCCGAGGTCTGCGCCTCCTCGGGGTGCCCCAGCTCGGGCTGCAGGCGGATCTGCTCATCGGTGCCGGCTGCGTCGCCGAGATCGAGACCGCCGCCCTCTCCCTCGGCGAGCACGGACTCGCGCCGGCTTTCGGGCGCGCTTGGGAGGAGGGTGCGATCGCCGTGCGCGAGAGTACCTGCCCCGCCATCCACGCCGGGCTGCAGGCGGCGGAGAAGGGCGTGCCCTTCATGCCGCTTCGGGGCGTGCTGGGCTCCGATCTGCTCGGTCTCCGACCGGACTGGAAGGTGATCGACAATCCCTTCGCGGAGAAGGATCCGATCCTGCTGGTGCCGGCCATCCGCCCCGATGTGGCCCTTTTCCACGCACCGCTCGCCGATCGCGCCGGCAACGTCTGGATCGGGGTGCGCCGGGAGCTTCTGACCATGGCCCATGCCGCCCGTCGCTGCCTCGTCACCGTGGAGGCGGTGACGGAGGAGGATCTCCTGGCCGACGATCGCACCGCCGCCGGGACCATCCCCGCCCTCTATGTGGAGGCGGTGGCGGAAGCGCCCGGGGGTGGCTGGCCGGTGGGGCTCCAGGGAGCCTATCCGGCGGACGATGCCTGGCTCGCCCGCTACGCCCGGGAAGCCCGAACGGAGGCGGGGTTCACCGCCATGCTGGCGGAGTTCGTCGCGAGATGACGCGGGAGGAGGTTCTGCTCCTGATCGCCGAGGTGGCGCGGCTGCTCGAGGGCTGCCGTCACGTGGCGGTGGGGGCGCTGTCACCGATCCCGGCGGCGGGGGCGCTGCTCGCACGGGAACTGGCCGACGGGGCGATGCGCGTCTCCATCCTCGGCAGCCGGCGCCACAGCCCCTTCACCGACGGCGGCCGGGAGCTGTTCGACTGCGCGGCGCAGGGACGGATCGACGCCTTCTTTCTGAGCGGGGTGCAGATCGACGGCGCGGGCAACGTCAATCTCCTGGGTCTGCGCCGGGAGGGGCGGCCGATCCGCCGCTTCGCCGGCAACTTCGGCGCCCCCTACCTCGCCTTTCTGGTCCCGCGGCTCATTCTGTTCCGCACCGATCACGATCCGCGCAGTCTCGTCGAACGGGTCGACTTCGTGACCGCGCCCGGGAGCGGGCCGCCGGGCGTGTGGCGTCGCGGCGGTCCGGTGGCGCTGCTCACCCCCTGCTGCCGCTTCGCCTTCCGCGACGGTCGTTTCCTGCTGGAGAGCCTGCATCCCGGGCACGATCTCGAGGAGATCCGGGCGCGGACGGGCTTCGCCTTCGCCCTCGCCGGCGAGCCGGCGGTCACGCCGCCACCACCGGAGGACTGGCGGGCTCGCATTCTGGGACCGGTGCGGGAGGCGTTGGCGGAAGTCTATCCCGCTTTCGCCGCCGGGCTCGGCGGCTGAGGCTCAGCGCCGGCGGCGCAGCAGGACGTAGAGCGCCCCTTCGCCGCCATGTTCGATGCGGGCGGGAGCGTAGGTCAGCACCCGGTCCCGCAGGGGCGGGCTTTCGAGCCAGCGCGGGGCCGTGCGCCGGAGGATTCCGCCCGTGCGGATCCCCCGCCCAGTGATGACGAGCACGCAGCGCGCCCCCTTGGCCTGCATCTCGGCGGTGAAGGCGACCAGCGCGCGCCAGGCCTCCTCCTGCGTCATGCCGTGCAGGTCGATGCGGCCCTCGATGGGAAGGCGCCCCCGCCTGAGGCGCTGCCAGCTCCTGCGGTCGAGGCCGGCCGGATGGCGCGGATCGAGGCGCTGGGGTGCCGATGGCTGCGGACGCCGCGGGATGCGCGGCGGTTCGGCGACGGCGGTATGGCGAGACGAGGGCGGTTCCTGTTCGGCGCTTTCGTCGGCAGCTCTCGTCTTGGCAGGGCCGGCGAAGGGCCGCGTATCGCGCATGGCCGCCCGCCAGAGCGCGAGCTCCTCGGCCGTCAGCCGGCGTTCGCGGGATCGACGCCGGTCACGCATCGCCTTCCGGCTCCGGCCCCTGGGCTTCCGGATCGGGGACCAGCAGCACGAAGAGACGCCTCGGGCCGTGGGCGCCGAGGGTGAGGGTGTTGGCGATGTCCGCGGTACGCGAGGGGCCGGTCACGAAATTGACCGCCCGGGGCGGCTGTGATGCCTGCTGGCGGAGCCGCGCCCAGCTCTCCTCGTAGCAGCCGTCGAGGCGCGAAAGCGGCAGCACGACGATGCAGGTCTCGGGCAGGAACGCGAGCATCACCGGCCGCTCGGGAGCGGACACCAGCATCAGCGTGCCGGTCTCGGCGATGCCGGCGAAGGCCAGGGTCATGCCCACCGCATCCTCGGGGTTGGCGTTCCCGCGGCGCACCCGCAGCAGAGGCTGCTTCTCCCAGCCGGCGGCGTCCAGCAACGGGTCCGGGGCGGCCACCAGTTTCTGCGGGAGATTGTGCCGGCGCAGGTAGCGGGCGGTAGCGGTGGCGATTTCGGCGAAACTGTCGAGACGCTGCACCTCGGTCTGGACCGCTTCCGCCATCTCGGTGAAGAGGGCGATGCGGGCCTCGCCCTCGACCCGGGCGCGGGCCGGCACCAGGACGGGCTCGTGGCGGGCGAGGCGCGCGTCCACGGCGCGGCGCCGTCCCTCCCCCGCATCCTCCGATGCCAGGGCCTGCCGCAGCCGTTCCATGATGGTGCTCTTCGCCTCGTTCATCGCACCCCTTTTCGATAGAGGCTCGTGAAGGTGGCACCCTCGGGGGCGGGAAGGTCCCGGCTTCCCGTCCAGCCGCCGGCCAGAGGCAGCCGTCGCAGGGCACCGCGCCGGCCGGCCAGCAGCCCGAGCACGCGCGCGACCACACCGCTCGCGATCCGGTAGAGACCGGGGCGGAGCGCGAGATGGCGCCAGAGCCGCATCCCCCAGCGGGCCGCGGGCGGGGCCAGCTGCCGGCGCCAGGCTTCCTCCCGCCAGTAGCGCAACAGCGCCGGCAGGGGGATGCGGACCGGGCAGACCTCCTCGCAGCGCCCGCAGAAACTCGAGGCCTCGGGCAGCGCCCGCGCCGTTTCGATGCCGTAGAGGACGGGGCTCAGCACCGCCCCCATCGGTCCCACATAGACCGAGCCGTAGGCGTGGCCACCCACCGCCAGATAGACCGGGCAGTGGTTGAGACAGGCGCCGCAGCGGATGCAGCGCAGCATGCTGCGGAGCGTGCCGCCGATCATGCCGCTGCGGCCGTTGTCCAGGAGCACCACGTGGAACGCCTCGGGGCCGTCGAGATCCTCCGCGCGTCGCGGACCCGTGACCACCGTGGTGTAGGTCGAGAACTCCTGCCCGGTGGCCGAGCGGGCGAGGAGGCGCAGCAGGGTAAAGGCCTCCTCCATGGTGGGCACGATCTTCTCGATGCTGGCGACGACGATCTGGGTCCGCGGCAGCCCGTGGGTGAGCTCCGCATTGCCCTCGTTGGTGACGGTGATCACCGAGCCGCTCTCGGCGATCAGGAAGTTCGCCCCGGTGATGCCGACATCGGCCTCGAGATAGCGCTGCCGCAGGACACGTCGCGCCTCGGCCACCAGCTCCTCCGCCCGTTCGCTGGGCGGCGTGCCGTGATGGCGGGCGAAGAGCTCGGTGATCTCCTCGCGGGTCATGTGCACGGCGGGGCCCACGAGATGGCTCGGCCGCTGGCCGGCGAGCTGGATGATGTACTCGCCGAGATCGGTCTCCACCGGGACGATGCCGTGCGCCTCGAGCCAGGCGTTGAGATCGATCTCCTCGGCGATCATGCTCTTGCTCTTGGTGACCGTCCGCGCGCCCGCGCGCTTGCAGATCTCGAGCACGAGGCGGCGCGCCTCGGCGGCGTCCCGCGCCCAGTGCACGGAACCGCCGCTCGCCGTGACCGCCCGTTCGAACCGTTCGAGATAGAGGTCGAGGTGCGCCAGCACGTGATCCTTGATGGCCCGACCATGGTCGCGCAGGGCGTCGAATTCGGGCAGCCGGGCGATGGCCCGTGCGCGGGCGTGGGGCCATCCGCGGCGGATCGACAGCAGCGCCTCGCGCAGCGTGGGATCGGCGAGGGCTTCGCGGGCGCGGTCGCGAAAGCCGACGGGCGTCGCCCCGCTCATCGGCCGCTTCCGCGCGGAGCGGCGATGGGCGGCGCATCGAGGCGCCCGGCCAGCACCTCGGCGACATGGCGGACCGCCACCCGGGCACCGCGGCGCCGGAGATGCCCGGCGATGTTCAGGAGGCAGCCGAGATCCCCGGCCAGCACCAGATCGGCGCCCGTGGCCTCGATGTCGGCGGCCTTGTCCTCCACCATCTTGGTGGAGATCCCGGGATACTTGACGCAGAAGGTGCCGCCGAAGCCGCAGCAGCTCTCGGGTTCGGCGAGTTCCACGAGCTCGAGCCCGGCCACGGTGGCCAGGAGCTCACGGGGCTGCCGGCGGACCCCGAGTTCCCGCAGCCCGGAGCAGGCGTCGTGATAGGTGGCGCGCGCTTCGACGATACTGTCGACGGCGGCGATTCCCAGGACGTCGACCAGGAACGCGGTGAGTTCCCAGGTCTTGGCGGCGACGGCCTCGGCCCGCTCGGCCATCGCCGGATCGCCGGCGAAGAGACCCGGATAGTGGTGGCGCAGCATGGCGGCGCAGGACCCCGAGGGCGCCACCACGTAGTCGAACGGCTCGAACAGGGCGATCATGCGGCGCGCGAGCGCTACCGCCGTCTCCCGGTCGCCCGAATTGTAGGCGGGCTGGCCGCAGCAGGTCTGCCCGTCGGGGACCGAGACGGTGGCACCGCCGCGCTCCAGCAGTTCGAGCGCGGCGAAACCGACCGAAGGCCGGAAAAGGTCGACGAGACAGGTGACGAACAGTGCGACGCGCGTTTCCGCCATGGAAGATGCCGCCCCCGCGAGGATCGCGGCGGCAGGGTAGCGGATCGAAGGCCGGTCCGGCAACGGCGGCGCCGGGTCAGACGCCGGGTGCCGTGGCCTTGGGGAGCAGGATGTAGAGACGCCCGCGCTGCTTCATGTGACCGGCGAGATATTCGGCGAGCTCGCCCGCACCCCAGAACACGTCGCCCCGGACGGGTCCCTTGATGGCACCGCCGGTGTCCTGGGCCACCATCAGCCGACGCAGGGGCACCTCGCCCTCGGGCGTGGGCGCGGTGGTGTCGAGCCAGAGCGGCGAACCGAGCGGGAGGAAACGGCGATCGACGGCGAGCGAGCGTCCCGGGGTTAAGGGCACCCCCATGCTGCCGAGCGGTCCCGCGGCATCGGCGAGATCCCCGAGCTCGCGGAAGAAGACGTAGGAGGGATTGGCGTTCATCAGCTCCCGTGCCTCGTCGGGGTGCGCCTCGAGCCAGTCGCGGATGGCGAACAGCGACATCTCCTCCTTCGGGATCTCGCCCCGTTCGATGAGGGCACGGCCGATGGCATAGTATTCGCGGCCGTTCCAGCCGTCGTAGCCGACGCGGATGCGGCGCCCGTCGGTGAGCTGGATCTGCCCCGAGCCCTGGATGTGGAGGAAGAAGAGGGCGATCGGGTCATCCACCCAGACGAGCTCCAGTCCCCGTCCCGCGAGCGCACCCGCCTCGATCGCGGCGCGATCGGGAAAGGGTACGAGACGGCCGTTCTCGAGCCGGCCGGCGATGCGTTTGCCGTCGAGTTCCGGAGCGAAGCGGCCGAGTTCCACCGTCACGAGGTCGGGCGGCCGCCGGTAGAGCGGATAGCGGAAACGGTCGTCGGGGCTGGTAGAACCTTGGAGAAGAGGCTCGTAATAGCCCGTGAAGAGACCCTCCGCCTCGCCCCGGTCGGTGACGCGGTAGGGGGTGAAGCGGGCCTCGAAGAAACGGCGGACGACATCGCCGTCCGGTGGGAGCTTCGCCGCCTCCCGACACGCGGCCTGCCAGTCGCCGAGGCTGCCGAACAGCGGGTCCCGGCCGAAGCCGCGCTCCGGATCCCGCTTCGCCAGGACCGCACAGGAGCGCAGGAAGGCGGGCAGCACCGGCTGCGGATCGTCCTCCTCCCAGCCCGGTAGTTCGGCGTAGGAAACGGGTTCCAGCCGGAGCTCGGGGGCCTCCGTCTCCGGCGTCCGCTGGCAGGCGGCGAGCAGGAGCAGCAGGGTGAGCGGCAGCCAGCGGAGCAGCGACGGGGGCGGCACGATGGGACGGCCTTCGGCGGGTAGCTCAGTCGGGGACCCGGGTCTCCACCAGCGTCCAGTTCGGATCGCGCGAATGCACGTCGCGCTCGAACGTCCAGATGTCCACCACCTCGACGATGCGCGAGGGGTTGCCGTCGACCAGATGGCCGTCCTTGTCGCGGGTGACGTTGATCTGCTCGCTCACGAAGCGGAGCGTGATGCGGGCACGGGTGCCCTCGAGCCGCGCTTCCAGGATGTCGACGGCGCGCAGCGCGACGATCTCGCTCGTCAGGGTGTGTCCGGCGGCGACGCGCTCGTCGATGGCGGCGGCGAAGTTCTCGTAGACCTCCGGCGCGAGGAGGCTTCGGAGGGTCTCCTTGTCCCCCTTGGCGAAGGCCTCGATGATCATGCCGAAGGCGGCCCGCGCGCCGGCCAGGAAGTGATCGAGATCGAAGGAGGGATCGGCGAGGCGGATCTCGGTGAGGCCCGCCTTGACGGCGGCGTCCTTGGGATCGGCCACCGGCACCTCCTCCTCGAGCGGTTTCGGCTTGTCACGCTCCGGGAGGGGCACCACCTTACCGGCATCGGCGCCGGCCGCCTCGAAGCGCGAGGGGCGGCGTCGCTCGTGGCCGGTGCGCCGGCCGAGGACGCTCCGGAGGCGCAGCGCGATGAAGGCGGCCACCATGGCGAAGAAGATGATGTCGAGATAGGCGAAGCCGTCGGACATTGTGTACCGTCGCATGGCGCCACTCGCCGTGAGCGGCCGGAAGCGGGGTGGCGATCGAGGGTCGTTCCGGCCCACGGACGCCGTGGTCATCATATAGGGTACGAGAGTCGAAAACAAACGGCGAGGACCGGTGCCGATTTTCCTTCTGCTACTGTCGCTGTTCGTCGCGGTGCCACTCCTCGAGCTGGCGCTGCTGATCGAGGTGGGCGGCCGCATCGGTGCGCTGCCGACGATCGGGCTGTGCCTGCTGACGGCGGCCATCGGCGGCCTCCTGGTGCGCTCCCAGGGCGGGCAGGTGGTGGCGACCCTCAAGCGCCAGCTCGATCTCGGCCGGCTGCCGGTGGAGGAGGCCTTCCACGGCATCTGCATCCTGGTCGCCGGCGTGCTGCTGCTCACACCGGGCTTCGTGACGGACGCCATCGGCTTCGCCCTGCTGGTTCCGCCCCTGCGCCGGTTGCTGTACGACGCGCTGCGGCGCCGGATGGAGGCACGGATCCTCCGTGCCGAGGAATATCCGATGGGGCCGGAGCCGCCGGTGATCGACGTCGACTACGAGGAGATCGAGGGCGGGGACCCGCCACGGGGCCGCGGCTGGGGGCCACGATGATCGTCTTTCTCCGGCATGCCGAATCGGCGTGGAACGCGATCTTCTCGCGCTGCCGCGTCGATCCCGGCCTGCCCGACCCGCCGCTCACGGAAGAGGGCAGGCGTCAGGCCGGGGAGGCGGCACGACGGCTCGCCGGTCACGGCATCGGACGCCTGCTCGCGAGCCCCTACCGTCGCACCCTCGAAACCGCTGCCATCATCGCCGAGCGGCTCGATCTGCCGATCTTGGTCGAACCCCTCGTGCGCGAGCGCTTCGCCTTTTCCTGCGACATCGGCACCCCGGCCTCGGAGCTGCGGCGGCTCTGGCCCCGTCTCGACTTCGGCGATCTCCCCGAGATCTGGTGGGGCGGCCTGATCGAGAGCGACGGAAGCCTCGCCGCCCGCTGTGACGCCTTCCGGCGCAAGCTCGCGGCCGAGCCCGGGGGCCCGCCGACGGCGGTGGTTTCCCACTGGGGGTTCCTGCTGGCATTCACCGGTAGGCGGTTCGACAACGGCTCGCTATTGGTTGTCGAGCGGCAACGCATTCTCGAAGACGGAGATCGAGCGGAATGAACGAGCAACGGAGCGCGGGAAACGGCGAAGCGGGTGGCAACGGGGAGGACCGGGGCCAGGAGCAGCAGGCGGCACAGGGGCCCCGGATGTCCATCCTCACCCAGTACATCAAGGACCTGTCCTTCGAGAACCCGCGGGGGCCGATCGCCTTCGCCCAGGGCCAGACCCGACCCGAGATCCAGGTGCGCGTGGACGTGCGCGCCGAAGCCCTCGATGCGGAGCGCCACGAGATCGTCCTCGAACTCAATATCGAGGCCAAGGTGCCCGAGGGGCCGGTGTTCCTCCTCGAGCTCACCTACGGTGGTCTCTTCGCGCTGGCCAACATCCCGGAAGACAGCCTGCAGCCGCTGCTGATGGTGGAGTGCCCGCGCATCCTCTTTCCCTTCGCCCGGCGCATCGTCGCCGATCTGACGCGGGACGGCGGATTCCCGCCGCTGATGCTGGATCCCATCGATTTCGTGAGCCTCTACCGGCGCCGCCTCGCCCAGGCCCAGGCGGCGGCGGGCGGTCAGGCCTGATCCCGCTTCGCGGGCGGCGGCCGTTCAGTCGTCGGCGGCCGCCCGCCGACCGTTCGTGGCGAGCGCGAGGGCGGACGGGACGTCGGGAGCGACCGCGAAGAGACGGCGTGCCGACGGCTCGGCGAAGCCCTCGGCCAGGATGCGCTCGAAGAAGGCGAGGCAGGGCTCCCAGAAGCCGTTCACCTCGAGCAGCACGACGGGCCGGTCGTGATAGCCGAGCTGCCGCAGCGTCAGCACCTCGAGGAGTTCGTCCAGGGTACCGAAGCCGCCCGGCAGCACGATGAAGCCTTCCGCGTCGGCGATCATGCGCTCCTTGCGCTCGAACATGGTGGCGGTGACCACGAGTTCCGTGATCCCCGGCTTGGCGACTTCCCGTTCGAGCAGTCGGCGCGGAATGATCCCCCGTACCGTGCCACCGGCGTCCAGGACGGCACCGGCGAGGATCCCCATGAGCCCGACGTCGCCGCCGCCGTAGACGAGGCCGAAGCCGGCGCGGGCGATGGCCCGGCCCAGCTCGGCGGCGGCGTCCGCATAGGCGCCGGAGGCACCGGGGCGCGAGCCGCAGAACACGCAGAGATACCGCTTCATGGGATGCAGCCTAGGCGGGCGACCAGCGCGCGGCAAGCCGCCCGCGGCGCACGATGGGGCGACCCTAGCCGCGGGTGAGTGCCGCGAAATCGTCCATCAGGTCGTGGGTCACCGGTCCGAGCTGGTAGTTGCGGTCCTCGATCGCCCGCACCGGCGTGATCTCGGCG
>JALUAG010000029.1 GCA_027045875.1 Alphaproteobacteria bacterium
ATCATCCGCGACGTCACCGCCGAGCGGCAGGCCCTGGCCGCCCTCGAACGCAGCGAGGCGCGGCTGCGCGACTTCGCCGAGCTCGCCTCGGACTGGTTCTGGGAGACCGATCCCGAGCAGCGCTACACCTGGTTCTCGGAGAACGTGACCGCGATCGCCGGGCTGTCGCCCGACTGGTACCGAGGGCGGACCCGGCTCGACGTGCTGCGCGCCGGCATGGAGCCCGAACAGCTCGAGGCGCACCGGCGGCTGATCGCGGAGCGCCGTCCCTACCGCGATCTCGAGCTGCGCCTCGTCGGCTCCGACGGGTCCCACTACTGGGTGCGCAGCAACGGCAAGCCGGTGTTCGACGACGAGGGAAGGTTCCTCGGCTACCGCGGTACCGGACGCGACATCACAGCCCTCAAGACGAGCGAGCTCGAATCGCGGCGGGAAAAGGAACGCTACCGCAAGCTCGTGGAGATGCTGCCCGATGCGGTGGTGGTGCACACCGGCGGCCGGGTGTGCTTCGCCAACCCGGCGATGGCCGAGCTCGTGGGGGTCGCCGATCCTTCGGAGCTCGTCGGCCGCCACGTGTTCGAGTTCGTCCATCCGGAAGACCGCGAGGTGGCGCGGGCCCACGCCCGGGAGATCGCCGAGACCGGCCGGGGTACGGCGAGGCCCATCCGCATCCTGCGACCGGACGGCAGTGTCCGCTTCGTCGAGAGCCGGGCGGCGTTGCTCGACTGCGGCGAGGAGCAGGCCATCCTCGTCGTCGGCATCGACGTCACCGATCTGCAGCGCAGCCGTGCCGAACGGGAGCGTTCCGAGCGGCGCTACCGCCAGCTCGTCGATCTCTCCCCCGATGCGGTGATCCTCCATCGCGAGGGGGTGGTGCTGTTCGCCAACCGGCAGGCGGCGGCGCTGTTCGGCTACCCGACGCCCGAGGAGATGATCGGCCGGCAGGCGACGGAGCGCGTCGACCCCCGCGACCGCAGGCTGATCGCCGAAAGGTGGGAGCGTCTCGCCCGGGGCGAGGAGGTGGAGGCGATCGAGGTTCGTATCCGGCGTCCCGACGGCGTCCAGCGGATCGTCGAGAGCCGCATCACCCTGCTCGAGGAGGAAGGCGAGCACATCGTCCTCGCGGTGGCCCGCGACATCACCTCCCGCCGCCGCATGGAGGACGAGCTGCGGCGGCTCGCCCTGCGCGATCCCCTGA
This sequence comes from Alphaproteobacteria bacterium, assembly GCA_027045875.1. GTDB lineage: Bacteria > Pseudomonadota > Alphaproteobacteria > Geminicoccales > Geminicoccaceae > JALSRW01. The sequence goes on from JALUAG010000029.1 coordinate 1,199, forward strand.
CCGGCCTCGCCAACCGGGCGGTACTGCGCGACAATCTGGGCCGGGCAGTGGCCTTCGCCCGCCGCCATCGGCGTCCGGGTGCCGTACTGCTGATGGATCTCGACGGTTTCAAGGCGATCAACGACACCCTCGGCCACGCGGTCGGCGACGCACTCCTCGAGGCGCTGGCCGACCGCATCCAGGCCACGGTACGCGATTCGGATCTCGTGGCCCGGCTCGGCGGCGACGAGTTCGCGATCCTGCTGCACGCGCTCGACGACGGCACCGGCGCGCGGGAGGCCGCCCTGCGGGTGCTGGCAGCGGTGGAACGGCCGCTGCGGGTGGCCGGGCACGAGCTGCGGCCGCGCGCCTCCATCGGCATCGCCCATCTGCCGCGACACGGGGCCTCGCCGGACGAACTGCTGAAGGCGGCCGATCTCGCTCTCTACGAGGCCAAGCGGGTGCGCAAGGAGGAGCGGCGGATCGTCACCTTCACCCCTGCCCTGGCCCGCCGGATCGCACGCGAGCACCATATCGAGACCGAACTCCGGCGGCACATCGCCGAGGAGCGCATCGAGGTTCACTACCAGCTGGTATTGGATCTGCGGAGCGGTCGGCTGCTGGGCGTCGAGGCGCTGGTGCGCTGGCCGGCGGGTGAGGACGGCGGCCGCGTCGATCCCGAGCTGTTCGTGCGCATCGCCGAGCAGCGGGGGCTCATCGGCGCCCTCGACCGGCTGGTACTGGCGCGGGCCCTGCACGACATGGTGGCGTTGAGCACCGAACTCGGGCACCCTCTGCGTCTCGCCGTCAACATCTCGCCGCGCGAGCTCGCCGAGGACGGCTACGTCGGCCGTCTGGTGGCGATGGTCCGGGAAAGCGGCTTTCCCTTCCACCAGCTCGAGCTCGAGATCACCGAACGGGTACTGCTCGAACATTGCGAGGACGTGATCCGCGCTCTCGACGAGCTGGAACGCACCGGCATCTCGATGGCCATCGACGATTTCGGGACCGGCTACTCCTCGCTGGTCTATCTGAAGCGCTTTCCCGTCCGCTGTCTCAAGCTCGACCGCTGTTTCGTCGAGGGGCTGCCCGACGACGCCGAGGACCGGGCGATCGTCGAGGCCGTGGTCGGACTCGCCCGCGCGATCGGCATCAAGGTGCTGGCCGAGGGGATCGAGACCCGCGAACAGCTCGCCCATCTCGTCGCGGCCGGCTGCCATGAGGGACAGGGGTACCTGTGGTATCCGCCGCTGCCCTTCGACCGTCTGCGGGAGGTCGTGCTGTCACGGGAAGCCCGTGGTCGCCACCAGGCCGTCGAAGCGCTGTCGCCGCCGGCGCTCGGCCCCGCCGGCGACCGCCCTCAGCCATCGCGGTACCGGGAGGCCTCGGCGTCGTAGGCGGGAAACCCGACCCGCTCCCGGAGTTCGGCGAAGGACAGCAGCAGATCCCCCGCCTCGCGGCCCGCGGCGAGGGTCGCGAGGGCCGTTTCCATCGCCTTCACCGCTGCCGACAGCAGGGTCAGCGGATAGGCGGCGATGCGGAAGCCCAGTGCCTCGAGGCGCGGCGGCGGCATGAGTGGCGTGTCGCCCCCTTCCACCATGTTGGCCATGCAGGGTTTCCCGGTTGCGGCGCAGAAGGCGCGCATCTCGTCTTCGCTGCGCGGCCCCTCGAGGAAGAGGATGTCGGCACCCGCCTCGTCGAAGGCGCGGATGCGGCGCAGCGCCTCCTCCATGCCGTGGGTGGCGCGGGCGTCGGTGCGGGCCATGATCAGGATCTCCGCCCCCTCGTCGCGGGCATCGCAGGCGGCGCGGATGCGCGTCACCGCTTCCTCGAACGCCACCACCCGCTTGCCCCGGGTGTGGCCGCAGCGCTTGGGCCAGCGCTGGTCCTCGATCATCACGCAGGCGAGACCCGCGCGCGCGTACTCGCGGACCGTGCGTTTGACGTTGACCGGATTGCCGTAGCCGGTATCGCCGTCGCCGATCACCGGAATGGAAACCGCGCCGCAGATGTCGCGGGCCTGGTCGCGCATTTCGCCGAAACTGGCGAGGCCGGTGTCGGGGAGCCCGAGCCGGGCGGCCGAGACCGCGAAGCCGCTCATGAAGGTGAGGGGAAAACCGGCCCGCTCGACGAGCTTCGCGGAGAGCGCGTCGAAGCAGCAGGGCATGAGGAGCAGACCCGGACGGGCAAGCAGACGGCGCAGGGTTTCGGCGGCGACCACCCTCTTCCTCCCACCGCAGGACGGCTGCCTCCCGGCTAAGCGCGAACCGCGGCGGGGTCAACCGCCTCGCTGCCGTCACCGATCGATCGCCGCCGCGTACCGCCGCAGGGGAACGATGCCGATCGCATTCCCCTCGCCGCGCAGGATCGCCACTTCCACGCCGTAGACCCGGGCGAGGCGCGCCGGCGTCAGCACCTCGAGCGGCGGTCCGTGGGTGCGGATGCGGCCCTCGTCGAGCAGCAGCAGGGAGTCGGCGAAACGGGCCGCCAGCGAGAGATCGTGCATGGCGACGAGGGCGATCCGCCCCTCCTCGCGCACCACCTGCCGGAGATGCTCCAGGATCTCCAGCTGATGCCGCAGGTCGAGGGCACTCGTCGGTTCGTCGAGCAGCAGCACGGCCGAGGATCTCAGCAGCATCTGGGCGAACATCGTCAACTGGCGCTGGCCGCCGCTCAGGGTGGCGAAGCCGCGATCGGCGAGGGCTTCGATGCCCATCCGCCGGAGCACCCGCAGGACCGCTTCGGCATGCGCCCGAGGGATCCGCCAGCCCAGTTCCCGATGGATGCCGAGGAGCACCACCTCGAACACCGTCAGCACGGTATCGCTGCCGTGATCCTGCGGCATGTAGGCCACCCGGCGGGCGCGTTCGCCGAAGGCCATGCGGGCGAGCTCCTCGCCGCCCAGCCGCACCGAGCCGCGGTAGGGAAGGAGACCCGCGATCGCCCGCAGGAGGGTCGACTTGCCGGCGCCGTTGGGACCGACGAGCACGGTGACGGTACCCGGCTCGAGTCCGAAGGTCGCCGACCGAACGATCCGTCTGCGGCCGTAGCCGACGTCCACGCCGGTGACCGTCAGCTCCATCCCGCACCCCCGCCGCGTCGGAGGATGAGCGCGAAGAAGAAAGGGAGACCGGCGACGGCGGTGACGATGCCGATGGGCACCACGGCGCCGGGCGAGACCAGTTTCGAGAGAACCGACGCCCCGGAGAGCATGACGCCGCCGCACAGGGCGGCGAGGGGCAGCAGGAAGCGCTGATCCTCCCCCACCAGCATGCGCGCGACGTGCGGCGCCACGAGACCGACGAAGCCTATGGTGCCGACGAAGCACACCGCCGAGGCCGTCAGCAGCGAGACCGCCAGAAAGACGTGCAGGCGCAGCCGCTCGACTTCGATGCCGAGGGCACGCGCCCGCTCTTCGCCCAGCCGCAGGGCCGTCAGCCGCCAAGCGTCGCGGGCGAGAAAGGGGAGTACCAGCACGAGCACCGATCCGGTGATCGCGACGGTCTCCCAGTTCGCCTTGAGCAGGCTGCCGAACAGCCAGAAGACGATCTCCTGGAGCGTCTCGGGAGAGGCCAGGTACTGGACGAGGGAGAGCAGCGACTGGAACAGGAACAGGATCGCGATGCCGGCGAGCACCATCACGCCCGAGGACATCCCCCGCAGGCGCCCGATGGCGTAGATCAGCGCGCAGCCGACCAGCGCTCCGACGAAGGCATAGAAGGGCACCGCCCATTCGGGACGCCCGAACAGCGAGGCCCCGGAGAGGATCGACACCGCCGCGCCGAAGCCGCTGGCGGCCGAGAGGCCGAGCGTGTAGGGGCTGGCCAGCGGATTGTCGAGGATCGTCTGCATTTCGACGCCGGCCACGGCGAGGGCGCAGCCGACCACCACCGCCATGAGCGCCATCGGCAGGCGGATGTCCCAGATGATGGCGGCGACGAGATCGTCGGAGCCGGAGACGGGATCGAGCAGCGCGGCCACGACCGCGTTCAGTGGCAGCATCGCCGGGCCGGTGAGAATGTCGAGCAGGAAGCAGGCGAGGAGCAGGAGCCCCGTGGCGGCGATGACGAGGGCGCGCCGACCGGCCCGCGACCGCACACGGATCCCGGCGGAAAAGGCGGATGGAGCCATGATCGCTCGTCCGGACCGAGGACGGTCGCCGCCCGCGATGGCGGCGACCGCCGGGTGGTCGATCAGGTGGTGAAGAAGGGAACCATGAACGCCCCGTCGGCACGGATGGGCAGCCATTTCCGGTAGTGCCGCCGGAGCGCCTCGAGCGGCTCGATGTCCGCGAAGGCCTCGGGATGGAGTACCTTGGCGATGTACTGGAGATAGGTGTAGTCGTGCAGGGTCCGGGCGCCGCCGTGATAGAGGGCGTGTACCCGCCCCTCGCGGACCGCCGCGAGCCGCCGCCATCCCGGCCGTTGCAGATAGGGCGCCAGCCGCTGCCGGGTGACGTCCGGATCGACACCGAAGCCCATGAGCACCGCCTGCTCGCGGTTGGTCCAGTAGGAGCCGGCGATTGAAGATCGCCTCCGGATCCGCGGCCAGGACGTACTCGGGATTGAGCGGTCCCCAGCGCGATACCTTGCCCTCGGCGATGTTGGTGCCGCCGCCGATCTCGACGAGACGGCCCCACATGATGTCGCCGTAGCTGTTGCCGGTCTCCAGCGCACCCCTGTTGCCGAGTTCGACGTAGACCCGCGGACGCCCGTCGCTCCGGGCGACCCGCCGGACGACCTCGGCCACCGCCGCGGCGTAGGTGTCGGCCAGCTCCTCGGCCCGCGTGCGCTCTCCCAGCAGATCGCCCAGGATCCGCGTGCTCAGCACGTGCTTCTCGACGGTCTGAGCGTTGTAGTCGAGAACCACCACCGGCACGCCGGCGGCCTCGAGCCGGGCGACGGCGGTGGCGAGCCCCCGGTACTGCCACTCGGCCAACAGCACGAGATCGGGCCGCAGGGACAACACCTTCTCGACACTGAAGGTGCCGGCGTCCACCTCCCCGACATCGGGGAGCTCCGCGATGTGCGGAAGAACGGCGGTGTAGGCCTTCCACTGGGAGTTGCGCCAGCCCTCCCATGCTTCGCGCGAGATGCCGACGACGCGGTCGAAGGCGGCCGCACCGCCCACCGCCATGAAATCCTCGAAGTAGAAGCCGAGCACGATGCGCGTCGCGGTGCCGGGCAGTTCGACCCGGCGTCCGACGACGTCGGTCACGGCAAGGGGGGCGCCCGCCCGCACCAGCGAGGGCGCGGCTGCGCAGGTCGCGACGGCGAGGGCGAAGCGGCGACGGGACAGTCGAGGATCGCACGACATGATCGCTTCCTCCGAATCGGTTCGGGTCGAGATGTGCGGCGCGCCCGCGGGCAGCGCCGGTGATCCGTCAGAGGAAGCGCAGTGGGGGCTCGCGCGGGCGGCGATGGCTGCCGGGCCGCGCGTCCGTCCGTACCGGTTCGGCCACCGGAAAGGCTGCGGTGGCCGGCGGCGGCGAGGCGATCGCCATGGTCTGCGGCACCGGCAGCAGCGAGCCCTGGCCGCAGACCAGGCGGCAGAAGAGACAGTCGTCCGGCGACGGCCGGTCTTCGTCGGCGGGCGGCGGGATCTCGCGCCCCGCCTCGTCGACGTAGATGGTCCGGGTACCGTAGGCGGAGCAGATCACGATCCGCGCGAGTCCGTCCTCGGCCCTCCCGGACCGTGCCGTGGCGGGGGCGAGGGACGCCCCGACGAGCTGCACCAGCAGCCCGAGAAGGGCGAGCAGCACGCCCCCGCGCCGAACCGGAATCCACCCCGTACCCGCCATGACGGACACGCGCTTAACCTCGCCCGGGCGTCGCGGCAAGCGCAGCACGATGTCGCACGCCGGCGGTCACATCTCGAAGGGGATGTAGAGGACGATGTCGGGCAGCAGGTAGAGGGTCACCGCGGTGCCCAGCATGATGACGATGAAGGGCCAGACGCCGAGGGCGACGTCGGCCACCGATGTCCGGGCCACCGCCTGGATGACGAACAGGTTGAGCCCCACGGGCGGGGTGATGAGCGCGCATTCGATCATCACCACGAAGAAGACGCCGAACCAGATGGGATCGATGCCGAGCGGCAGCAGCGCCGGATAGAGGACCGGCATCATCAGCAGCAGCATCGACAGCGCCTCGAGGAAGCAGCCCATCAGCAGCAGCACGATGGCGGCGATGGCGACGAAGGCGGCCGGCGTGTCGAAGGTCTGGATGAGCAGCGCCGACAGATCCTGGGGCAGCCGGTAGAGGGTGATCGCCTTGCCGAACAGCTTGGCGCCCACGAGGATGAGGAAGATGGTGACGGTGGTCGCCATGCTGTCGCGGACGGCCGCCACCAGGGTCTTCCAGTCGAGACGCCGCAGCAGCGGGCCGGTCAGGACGAGGGAGCCCGCGAAGCCCACCGCCGAGGCCTCGGTGGGGGTGAAGGCGCCGATGTAGAGCCCGCCCACCACCACCACCGCCAGCACGAAGGTGGGCAGGGCCCGGAGCGTGGCCACCCGCCGTTCCCGCCAGCTCGCCCGCGGCGAGGGCGTGTAGCCGCCGAACCAGGCGGCATGGGCCATGGCGTAGAGGACGAAGAGGCTGGCGAGCAGGATTCCGGGGCCGATGCCGGCCAGGAACAGGCTGATGATGCTCTCCTCGGTGACCACCCCGTAGATGATCATCGGAATGGAGGGCGGGATGAGGATCCCGAGGGTGCCGCCGGCGGCCAGCAGGCCGAGCACGAAGCGCCGCTCGTAGCCCCGCTTGATCATCTCGGGAATGGCCACCGTGCCGACGGTGGCGGCGGTGGCCACCGAACTGCCGGAGATCGCCGAGAAGAGGGCGCAGGAGATGATGGTGGCGACCGCGAGACCGCCCGGCCAGTGGCCCACCCAGGCCTGGACGGCGGCGAACAGGTCGCGCCCGATGCCGCCCTTGAGGAGGATGTTGCTCATCAAGAGGAACAGGGGCACGGCCAGGAGGATGAAGTTGTCCACCGTGCTCAGGAGCGCCTGGGGCGCCATCAGCGGCGAGAAGCCGCCGGCGATCAGCAGGATCAGACCCAGCCCGCCGAGGGCGAAGGCCACCGGCACGCCGATCGCGAGCAGCGCCAGCAGCAGGACGAGGATGAGCAGGGCGGTCACGGCCGGATCGCTTGCTCAGCCGACATCCGAGGCCAGCCGGAGGGCCGCGTTCGGATCGCGCCACAGCCGCACGAGCTCGATCAGGCACTGGACCAGCAGCAGCGCCACCCCCACCGGCACGGCGACTTCCGCCGCCCACAGCGGCATGTCCAGCATGGTCGCCGTCTTGCGGCCGAGCTGCGCCGATTCCACGGTGATCAGCACCGCATAGTAGAGGGTGACGGCGCTGAAGGCGGCGATGAACAGCAGGGTGAAGCTGCCGGCGAGGCGGCGCAGCGGCGGCGGCAGGCGGTCGTAGAGGACGCCGACGGCGATCAGCCGCCGGTTCTTGAGGGTCCAGGCGGCGGCGAGCCAGGTGGCCCAGATCTGCGCCAGGCGGGAGAGCTCCTCCGCCCAGATGGTGGGTGCGTTGAAGAAGTAGCGCATCACCACCTCGTAGGACAGCATCAGCCCCACCACGAAGAACAGCCAGGCGGACAGATCCGCCAGCCGGTCGATGATCCGTGCATAGCTCATGGCGACGGGCGAAAGGGGCCGGACGAGGCCTCGCCCGGCCGCCTCTCTCCTCCTCGGATCGGCGTTGCGTTCAGAGCTTCTTGGCTTCCTCGACGAGCCTCGTGCCGAGCTCGCCCGCCTCCTTGGCGAACAGCTCGAACATGGGCTGGCTGGCCTCGCGCCAGGCGGCCATCTCCTCCGGCGTCGGATCGTAGACGATCATGCCGCTGTCCACGGCATACTTGGCGGCGTCCTCCTCGATCTCGACGATCCGCTCGTTGATCGCCTTCTCGGCATTGGCGGCGGCGGCGGAGATGATCTCCCGCTCCCGGTCGCTCAGCCCCTGCCAGACCTTCTCGTTGATCACCACCACGAATTCGATGGCGGCGATCGGCACCCGCGTCACCGCGTCCATCACCTCGTTGAGCTTGCGGGACTTGACGGTGGTGATGCCGGTCATGCCGATGTCCACCACGCCCCGCTGGTAGGCGAGGAACTGCTCCGAGCCGGAGGTCAGCACCGGCTTGCCGCCGACCACCTCGACCCATTTGCCGAGGGTCTTGCCGAACACCCGCACCTTCTTGCCCTTGACGTCCGCGGGGCCGTGCAGCGGCTGCTTCTTGGACAGCAGGATGGTGTTGCCGTAGGGCTGCCACCACAGGATCCGGGCGCCGGTGGCCAGCACCGCCTCGTCGATCGGGCCGCGGATCGGCGATCCCGGGCTCGTGGCCTTCTTCACCTTGTCGGCGCTGTCGAGCAGGAACGGCACGTAGAACACGTCCACCGCCGGAATGGTGCCGGCGAAGCGGGTCAGCGAGGCGACGCCCATCTCGATGGCGCCGGAGGCCACCGCCTGCGGCACCTCCTTGTCCTTGTAGAGCTGGGCCGATGGGTAGATCTCGACCTGGATGTCGCCGCCCGAGGCCTTCTCCACCTCCTCCTCGAACTGGAGGAGGTTCTGGCCGAGATGGCTCTTGATGGGCAGCTGGAGCGTGATCCTGAGGGTGGTCTGGGCCTGCGCGGCCCCGCCGAGTACGAGTCCGGCCGCCAGCGCGGCCGCTGCGACGTATCTCACGGGCTTCCCTCCCGAACGGTTCTTCCCTGGCGACGGCGACGGCTGCTTGACGCACCCGATCACCGGCTGTGTTATCCCTTAATGCGGCAGGCGTGAGGTCGCAACCGTCGGCGGGGAGGGCAGAATGCAGGGCGACGACAAGCGGAGGCTGCGCAGCCAGGCCTGGTGGAACGATCCCGACGAACCCGACATGACGGCGCTCTATCTCGAGCGCTACCTCAATTTCGGCCTCACGCGCGAGGAGCTCCAGTCGGGTCGGCCGATCATCGGCATCGCCCAGACGGGCTCCGATCTGGCGCCCTGCAACCGCCACCATCTCGAGCTGGCCCACCGGGTGCGGGACGGCATCCGGGACGCCGGCGGCGTGCCCATCGAGTTCCCGGTCCATCCCATCCAGGAGACCGGCAAGCGGCCCACCGCCATGCTCGACCGCAACCTCACCTATCTGTCGGCGGTCGAGGTGCTCTACGGCTATCCCCTCGACGGGGTGGTGCTCACCACCGGTTGCGACAAGACGACGCCGGCCCTGCTGATGGCCGCCGCCACCGTCAACATCCCGGCCATCGTGCTGTCGGGCGGGCCGATGCTCAACGGCTACCACGACGGCGAGCGGGCGGGCTCGGGCATGGTGGTGTGGAAGGCGCGGCAGCTCCTCGCCACCGGCAGGATCGACTACGAGCAGTTCATGGAGATGGTGTGCGATTCGGCCCCCAGCATCGGCCATTGCAACACCATGGGCACCGCTTCCTCGATGAACGCCATGGCCGAGGCGCTCGGGATGTCCTTGACCGGCTGCGCCGCCATCCCCGCCCCCTACCGCGAGCGCGGCCAGATGGCCTACCGCACCGGCCGGCGGATCGTCGAGATGGTGTGGGAGGACCTCACCCCGCGCCGGATCATGACCCGCGAGGCGTTCGAGAACGCCATCTTCGTCGCCGCCGCCGCCGGCTGCTCGACGAACGTGCCGCCGCATCTGATCGCCATCGCCCGCCATCTCGGGGTGCCCCTCGAGATCTCGGATTTCGAGCTCGGGCGCGACATCCCGCTGCTCGTCAACATGCAGCCGGCGGGCAAGTATCTGGGCGAGGAGTTCCACCGCGCGGGCGGCGTGCCGGCAGTCATCAAGGAGCTGATCGCCGCCGGTCGCTTCCACACCGACGTCCTCACCTGCACCGGCCGCACGATGGGCGAGAACCACGAGGACGTCCCCTTCTCCTCCGACCGGCGGGTGATCCGGCCCTGGGACGATCCGCTGATGCCGGAGGCGGGCTTCGTCATCATCGGCGGCAATCTCTTCGAATCGGCGGTGATGAAGACCTCGGTGGTGTCCGAGGCGTTCCGCCGCCGCTACTTCGAGGTGCCGGAGCATCCGGGCGTGTTCGAGGGGCGGGCGGTGGTGTTCGAGGGGCCGGAGGACTACCACGCCCGCATCGACGATCCGTCGCTCGAGATCGACGAGAACTGCCTGCTGTTCATCCGCAACTGCGGGCCGGTGGGCTATCCGGGCGCCCCCGAGGTGGTCAACATGCGACCACCGGCGGCGCTGATCGAGAAAGGGATCGTCGCCCTGCCCACGATCGGCGACGGCCGCCAGAGCGGCACCTCGGAGAGTCCCTCCATCCTCAACGCCTCGCCCGAATCGGCGGTCGGCGGCAACCTCGCCATCCTGCGCACCGGCGACCGGGTACGGCTCGACCTTAACCGCCGCCGCCTTGATGTGCTACTGACGCCCGAGGAGATCGCGCGGCGGCGCGAGGAGCTCGCACGCAACCCGCCCAAGATCCCGCCCAGTCAGACCCCCTGGCAGGAGATCTACCGGACGCATGTGGGACAGCTTTCGACGGGTGCGTGTCTCGAGCCGGCGGTGCTCTACCTCGACATTGCCGAAACGAAGGGGCTGCCGCGGCGCAACCACTGACGGCCGTCCTGTCGTGCGCCGGCCGGTCTTCCTCCTGCTCCTGCTGCTGTTCCTGCTCCCGCCGTGGCGCGCGACGCCGCTCGCGGGGGCCGATCACGCCAACTGGGACACGCTGATGACGGCCGGCGCGGCGGCGGTCGAAGAGGGGCGCCTCGAGGAGGCGGAGCGGGCCTTCCGCGAGGCCCTCAACGTCGCCGGCGAGGGCGCCGCCGGCGAGCTGCGGCGGGCCACCACGCTGAACAATCTGGGCTATGTGCTGCACCGCCGGGGGCGTCTCGCGGAGGCGGAAGAGCTCTACGCCCAGGCCCTGGCCCTGCGCCAGACGCGGCTCGGGCCCGAGCATCCCGAGGTCGCCCAGAGCCTCGGCAATCTGGCGGAGGTCAAGCGGACCCGGGGCCTCGCCGAGGACGCCGAGCGGCTCTACCGGCGTGCCCTCGGGATCCGCGAAAAGGCGCTCGGGCCCGAGCATCCCGATCTCGCGCAGACGTTGACCGGGCTCGCCGTGCTCTACGCCGGCACCGGCCGCGGCGAGGAGGCCCGCGAGCTCCTGCGGCGGGCCCTCGCGATCTTGGAGAAGGCCTTCGGCCCCGACGATCCGCGCTCGCTCGAGGCGCGGGCCAATCTTGCCAGCCTCGAATACAGCCTCGGGCGCTTCCCGGAGGCGGAGACGCTCTACCGCGAGGTACTGGCGGGTCAGGAGCGGACGCTGGATGCCGAGGCGCCCGAGATCGCCACCACCCTGGTGGCGCTGGCCGAGGTCCTGCGCAGCCAGGGACGGAGCGGCGAGGCGGTGGGCCTGCTCGAACGGGCGCTCGCCATCCGGCGGGCGCGCGTCACGCCGGACGACCCGGCGCTGGCGCGGGTGCTCAACGATCTCGGCGTCAACCTCCACGCCCTGGGGCGCGAGGAAGAGGCGGAGAAGGCCCTCGCCGAGGCGGTGGCCCTGGAGGCGGATGCCGGCCTGCCCCTGGCCGCGCGCCTGCCGGCGGTCCTCAATCTCGCCGCCGTGCTGAGCAGTCTGGGGCGGCAGGAGGAGGCGTGGCGGGTGCTCGCCGAGGCGGCGGCGGCGAGCGACGAGGAGGGCGCCCCGCCGGACGGCGATCTCGCCCGGCTGTGGAACGATCTCGGGGCGGTCGAGTACGCCCTCGGGCGCTACCGGGACGCGGGGCAGAGGCTGGAGCGGGCGGTGGGCATCGCCGAGAAGGCGTACGGCGACAAGGATCCCCGCCTCATCCCCTATCTGCGCAACTATGCCGCCGTGCTGGACGCGCTCGCCCGCGAGAAGGAGGCGCAGCAGGTGACCCAGCGGATCGAGGAGCTGGGCGGAGGGAGCTGAGCCGTCAGTCGTCGATCACCACCTCTTCGCTGACCGCGACCTCGAAGGCGGCGGCCAAAAGCGCCCGGGTGTAGGGCTCGCGAGGGCGGGTGAAGATGTCCTCGGCCGGCCCCTGTTCGACCACCTTGCCGTTGCGCATCACCACCACCTCGTGGGCCAGCGCGCGCACCACCCGCAGGTCGTGGCTGATGAACATGTAGGCGAGATCGTGCCGTCGCTGGAGCTCGCGCAGGAGATCGACGATCTGGGCCTGCACCGAGACGTCGAGGGCCGAGGTGGGCTCGTCGAGAACGACGAAGCGGGGGCGCAGCACCATCGCCCGGGCGATGCTGATGCGCTGGCGCTGCCCGCCGCTGAACTCATGCGGATAGCGGTCCATCATCGCCGGCTCGAGCCCCACCTCCTCGAGGATCCCGGCGACCAGCTCCCGCCGCTCCTCGGCGGTACGCCCGAGGCGGTGGATCTTGAGCCCCTCCTCGACGATCTCGCCCACCGACATGCGGGGGCTGAGGCTGCCGTAGGGGTCCTGGAAGACGATCTGCATCTCGCGCCTCAGGGGGCGCATCTGCGACCAGGACCAGCCCTGGATGTCGCGGCCGGCGAAGCGGATCTCCCCCCGGCTCGAGATCAGCCGCAGGAGTGCTAGGCCGAGGGTCGTCTTGCCGGAGCCGCTCTCGCCCACGACCCCCACCGTCTGCCCCTCGCGCACCGCCACCGTGACCCCGTCCACCGCCTTCACGTACCCCACGGTACGGCGCAGGAAGCCGCGCTGGATGGGGAAATGCACCTTGAGATCGCGGGCCTCCACCACTACCGGCGCGCTGGCGTCGGCGCGGGGCGGGTCCCCCTTGGGCTCGGAGGCCAGCAGATGGCGCGTGTAGGGATGACGGGGTTCCGCGAAGATGCGCGCGACCGGCCCCTGCTCGACGATCTCGCCCCGGGTCATCACGCAGACCCGGTCGGCCAGGCGGCGCACCAGGGTGAGGTCGTGGGTGATGAACAGCACCGCCATGCCGAGCCGCTTCTGGAGATCGCGGATGAGGGCCAGGATCTGGGCCTGGATGGTGACGTCGAGGGCGGTGGTGGGCTCGTCGGCGATGAGCAGGTCGGGCTCGTTGGCGAGCGCCATGGCGATCATCACCCGCTGGCGCTGGCCGCCCGAGAGCTGGTGCGGATAGGCGCCGAGCCGCTCGGCGGCGTCGGTGATGCCCACCGTCTCCAGGAGCTCCACCACCCGCGCCCGTGCCGCCTCCGCCGACAGGTGGCGGTGCAGCACCAGCACCTCGGCGATCTGCCGCTCGATGGTGTGCAGGGGATTGAGGGAGGTCATCGGCTCCTGGAAGACGATGCCCACCCGGTTGCCGCGGATCCGCCGCAGCGTGGCCTCGTCGGCCCCCACCATCTCCTCGCCCAGCAGCCGGATGCTGCCGGAGGGGTGCCAGGCCTTGGGATAGGGCAGCAGCTGGAGTACCGAGAGGGCCGTGACGGACTTGCCCGAGCCGCTCTCGCCCACGAGCGCCAGGGTCTCGCCCTTGTCGAGGCCGAAGGAGACGCCCCGGACCGCCTCCACCACCCGGTCCTCGACCCGGAAGTTGACCCGCAGATCCTCGACTTCGAGCAGCATGGCGGCCTCAGCGGAAGGTTTTGCGCGGATCGAAGGCGTCCCGGACCGCCTCGCCGATGAACACCAGCAGCGACAGCATGGTGGCCAGCACCAGAAAGCCGGTGATGCCGAGCCAGGGGGCCTGGAGGTTGTTCTTGCCCTGGGCCAGGAGCTCCCCCAGCGAGGGCGAGCCCGGCGGCAGGCCGAAGCCCAGAAAGTCGAGGGAGGTCAGGGTGGTGATCGAGCCGTTGAGCAGGAAGGGCAGGAAGGTGAGGGCCGAGACCATGGCGTTGGGCAGGATGTGGCGGATCATGATCACGAGGTCGCTCACCCCGAGCGCCTGGGCCGCCCGCACGAATTCGAAGTTCCGCACCTTGAGGAACTCCGCCCGCACCACGCCGACGAGCGACATCCAGGAGAAGAGCAGCATGATCCCCAGCAGCAGCCAGAAGTTGGGGGTGAACATGCTGGCCAGGATGATCAGCAGGTAGAGCACCGGCAGGCCCGACCAGATCTCGATGAAGCGCTGGAACAGGAGATCGGTCCAGCCGCCGAAATAGCCCTGGACGGCGCCGGCGAGGATGCCGATCACCGAGCTCGCGACGGTCAGTACGAGGCCGAACAGGACCGAGATGCGGAAGCCGTAGATGACGCGGGCGAGCACGTCCCGGGCCTGGTCGTCGGTCCCGAGCAGGTTCTGCCAGGTGGGCGGCGAGGGGGCCGGGGTCGGCAGGTCGTAGATGATGGTGTCGTAGCTGTAGGGGATGGGCGGCCAGACCATCCATCCCTTCTCCTCGATCAGCTCGACGATGTATTCGTCGCGGTAGTCGGCCTCCGTTGGGAAGTCGCCGCCGAAGGTGGTCTCGGGATAGCTGACCAGCACCGGGAAATAGTACTGGCCCTCGTAGTAGACGAGGATGGGCTTGTCGTTGGCGATGAACTCGGCGAACAGGGTGATGCCGAACAGCCAGAGGAAGATGACCAGCGACCAGTAGCCGCGGCGGTTGGCGCGGAAGTTGTGCAGCCGCCGGGCGCCGAGCGGCGTCAGCCACAGCGGGATGCCGAAGAAGCGGTACCTGCGGCGCAGCGCCATGGCCGGTCAGACCGTCCGCGCCTCGAAGTCGATGCGGGGATCGACCAGCACGTAGGTGAGGTCCGACAGGAGGTTCATGAGGAGGCCCAGCAGGGTGAAGATGTAGAGGGTCGCGAACATCACCGGGTAGTCGCGGTTGATCGCCGATTCGAAGCCCAGGAGGCCGAGCCCATCCAGGGAGAAGATGACCTCGATCAGCACCGAGCCGGTGAAGAAGGCGCCGATGAAGGCGCCCGGAAAGCCGGCGATGACGATCAGCATGGCGTTGCGGAACACGTGCCGGTAGAGCACGGCGCCTTCGCCCAGCCCCTTGGCGCGGGCGGTCATCACGTACTGCTTGTTGATCTCCTCGAGAAAGGAGTTCTTGGTGAGCATGGTGAGGCCGGCGAAGGCGCCGATGACCATCGACAGCACCGGCAGGGTGATGTGCCAGAAATAGTCGAGGATGCGCATCGGCCAGGAGAGCTGGTCCCAGTTCTCGGACACGAGGCCCCGCAGGGGGAACCACTGGAAGTAGCTGCCGCCGGCGAACAGCACGATGAGCAGGATGGCGAACAGGAAGCCCGGGATGGCGTTGCCGATGATCACCACCGTGCTGGTCCAGACGTCGAAGGGGCTGCCGTCGCGGACCGCCTTGCGGATGCCGAGGGGGATCGACACCAGATAGGCGATCAGGGTGGTCCACAGGCCGAGGGAGATGGAGACCGGCATCTTCTCCAGGATGAGGTCGATCACCTCCTTGTCGCGGAAGTAGCTCTCCCCGAAGTCGAAGGTCAGGTAGCGGACGATCATCTCCCAGAAGCGCTGCCAGGCCGGCTTGTCGAAGCCGTACATCTTCTCGAGCTCGCGGATGAACTCGGGATCGAGCCCGCGGGCGCCGCGGTAGGCTCCCGCCTCCTCGTTGCCGCCCGTGGTGGCGCCGGGCGCCATCTCGCTCTGGGCGCTGCCGGTGATGCGCGCCGCCGCCTCCACGCCGCGCCCCTGGATCTCGGCGATGATGCGCTCGATGGGACCGCCCGGCGCGGCCTGGATGACGACGAAATTGACGAGCATGATGCCGAGCAGGGTCGGCACCATGAGGAGGAGCCGCCGCAGGATGTAGGCGCCCACCGCTCAGCTCCGTCGCCGCCGGTGCCGGCTCACCGGCTCTTGCCGCCCGCCGCCTCGAGGGCCGCCTGTTTCGCGGGATCGACCCACCAGGCGAAGAGGTCGAGCCCGTAGCGCGGGGTGATCGATGGTCGGCCGAACTTGTCCCAGTAGGCGACGCGGATGACGCGGGTGTGCCAGTGGGGGATCACGTAGTGGCCCCACAGCAGCACGCGGTCGAGGGCCCGGGTCGCCACCACCAGATCCTCGCGGGTCGGGGCCTGGATGATCTTGTCGATGAGATAGTCGACCGCCGGATCGCAGATGCCCGCGTAGTTGCGGCTGCCCGGGGTCTCCGCCGCCTCGCAGCTCCAGTAGTTGCGCTGCTCGTTGCCGGGCGACAGGCTCTGCCCCCAGACAGTCACGATCATGTCGAAATCGAAGTCGTCGAGGCGGTTCTGGTACTGCGAGGTGTCGACGGTGCGGATCCGGGCCTCGATGCCGAGGCGTTCGAGGTTGCGGACGAAGGGGCCGGCGATGCGCTCGAAGGCGGGGCTCACCAGCAGGATCTCGAAGCGCATCGCCTCGCCGGTCTCGCGGTTGGTGAGGACGCCGTCCTGCACCTCCCAGCCCGCTTCGCGCAGCATCCGGAGCGCGATCCGGAGGTTCTTGCGGATGTTGCCCGAGCCGTCGGTCCGGGGCGCCCGGTACTCCTCGGTGAAGACCTCGGGCGGCAGCCGGTCGCGGAACGGTTCGAGGAGCTCGAGTTCCTTCGGGCCGGGCAGGCCGCGGGCGGCGAGCTCGGTGTTGGCGAAATAGCTCTCGGTGCGGGTGTAGGCGCCGTAGAACAGGGTCTTGTTGGTCCATTCGAAGTCGAAGGCGTAGGCGAGCGCCCGCCGCACCCGCGGGTCCTCGAAGATCGAGCGGCGGGTGTTGAAGACGAAGCCCTGCATGCCGGCGGCGCCCTCGAAGGGGATCTCCTCCTTCTTGATCCAGCCCTTGTCGAGGGCCGGGCTCTGGTAGCCGGTGGCCCAGAGCTTGGCCGTGTTCTCGAGCCGGATGTCGTACTGGCCGGCCTTGAAGGCCTCGAGGGCGACGTCGCTGTCGCGATAGTACTCGTAGCGGACCTCGTCGTAGTTGAAGCGGCCCTTGTTGACCGGAATGTCGGCGCCCCACCAGTCGCGGACGCGCTCGTAGACGATGGTGCGGCCGGGATCGACCTTCTTGATGCGGTAGGGGCCGCTGCCCACCGGCGGATCGAGGGTCGCCCGCGCGAATTCCCGGCCCTCGAAATAGTGCTTGGGGAGGATCGGCATCTGGCCGACGATCAGCGGCAGCTCGCGGTTGATGCCGCCCTCGAAGGTGAACCTGACCCGCCGTTCGCCCACCTTCTCCGCCTTGACCACGTTCTTGTAGTAGGCGCGGTAGAAGGGATGACCCTCGCTCTTGAGGATCTGGAGACTGAAGATCACGTCCTCGACGGTGATCGGCTTGCCGTCCTGCCAGCGGGCCTCGGGCCGCAGGTCGAAGGCCACCCAGGAGCGGTCCTCGGGCACGATGATGCTCTCGGCGATGTCGCCGTATTCGGAGAAGGCCTCGTCCTCGGCCTGGGTGGTGAGGCTCTGGAAGACGAGACCCAGCCCGGCCGCCGGCACCCCCTTCAGGATGTAGGGGTTGAGGCTGTCGAAGGTGCCGATCGAGGCGAAGGTCACCGTGCCGCCCTTGACGGCGTTGGGATCGGCGTAGTCGAAGTTGGTGAAATCGGGCCCGTATTTGAGATCGCCGTGCATCGCCACGCCGTGGGCGGGCTTCGGCTCCTCCTGGGCGGCGGCCGGCAGGACCGCGAGGGCAAGCAGCAGTGTCGTGAGGAGGCGGGTGAGCTTCATCGTCGATCGCCCTCTGGTTTGGCGGGGATGATGGCGCAGCCGCCCTGCCGCTTCAAGTGAAGCGGCCGTAATCCTCCGGCAAGGAAATCAGCGCGGAGGATCCGCGGCCGCCTTCAGAAGGGCCAGCGCCGGTTCGTGCAGCCGCGGATCCCCGGTCGCCAGCACCTGGCCGCAGGAGGCGAGGGACAGGGGCGCACCCCGCCAGTCGGTGATGCGGCCGCCCGCTTCCTCGACGATCGGCACCAGCGCCAGATAGTCGTAGGTCTTGAGGCCCGCCTCCAGCACCAGATCGGAAAAGCCGGCCGCCATCAGCCCGTAGCCGATGCAGTCGCCGCCGTAGACCATGAGGGCGAGGGCGTCGTGCAACCGCCGGTAGGCCTCCCGTTCGGCCGCGGTGGCGAACATGTCGGGGCTCGTCGTCGAGCCGATCGCCCGGTCGAGGGCGGGGCAGGCACGCACCCGGATGGGGCGGCCGTTGAGCCGCGCGCCGGCGCCCCGGCAGCCGGTCCAGCGATCGCGGGTGATCGGCTGGTCGATCACCCCCAGCACCGGACGGCCGTCCTCGAGCAGGGCCACCAGGGTGCCGAACAGGGGACGGCCGGTGATGAAGGCCTTGGTGCCGTCGATCGGATCGAGGCACCAGACGAGCCCGTCGGTGCGGGTGGCGTCGCCGTATTCCTCGCCGACGATGGCATGATCGGGACAGAGGCGCGCGAGCGCCTGCCGCATGGCGCGTTCGGCCTCGCGATCGGCGATCGTCACCGGGCTCCGGTCGGACTTGGTCTCCACCGCGAACGGCGTGCGGAAATGGCGGCGGACGATCTCCGCCGCCAGATCGGCGAGTTCGCAGGCGATCGGCAGGAAGCGGCTGTAGTCCACCCCGGCGCTCAGGGCAGCGGCTTGGGATCGTCGGACAGCGAGCGCAGGAAGGCCAGCAGATTGGCCCGGTCCTGCTCCCTGCGGACGCCGCCGAAGCTCATCTTGGTGCCCGGCGCCGCCTCACGGGGCTTGCGGATGAAGGCCTCGAGCCGCTCGTAGGTCCACACGCCGCCCATGTTCTTGAGCGCGTCGGAATAGGCGTAGCCCTCCGCCGCGGCCACCGGCCGGCCGACGATGTCCCAGAGCGGCGGTCCGACCTTGTTCGGCCCGCCCTTTTCGAGGCTGTGGCAGGCCTTGCAGGAACGTGCCGCCTTGGCCCCGGCCTCGGGGTCGGCGGAGGCCAGCATCGCCAGCACCGGATTGGCCGCGGCGGCGCTCTCCTCGGCCGCCGGCTGCTCGGCCTGGGCCGCGTCTTTCTCCGGCGTCGCGGGCGGCTGTTCGGAGGCGGCCGGCGGCTGTTCCGGCTCGGTCGCCGGCTGTTCCGGCCCGGCCGCCGCCTGCTCGGCCGGTGCCGCCGCCTGCTCGCCGGCCGGTGCGGCACCCGCCGGCTCCTCCACCGCCGCCTTCTCGGCCTCGGGCAGCGGCAGCGGCTCGTCGGCCAGCGTGCGCAGCCAGGCCACGAGATCGGCGCGGTCCTCGGCCTTCTTGATGCCGCCGAAGCTCATCT
>JALUAG010000030.1 GCA_027045875.1 Alphaproteobacteria bacterium
GGTTCCGAGAACGGAACCTGTGGACGTCCGTTTCTGGTTGCTCGTCGACATCGGTGTCACCTCCCTACCGACTGCCTCCCGTCCTGGCGGGGCGACTGCTCGCGGATGGCTTCGTGCCCGCCCCGCCGGCTCGGCACGAAGCTCGATACGCTCGAGCCCGGCGAGCTCGAGCCGATGCCCCGGCAGGCGGATGCGCCGTTCCGGAGCCCACGAACCCCGTTCGCGCCAGATCTCCTCGCCGTTGCGCAAGAGTACGAGGCTGCCCTCGAAGGGCCGTTCGACGCGCGCCCGCAGCTGCAGCGGCGAGAGCGGTCCGCCGGGCACCGCCAGCCGCCGCGGATAGACGTAGCGAACCGGGGAATCGAAGCGGATTTCGACCATCCGCTCGGCCGCCGGCAGCCTCCCCTCGAGATGGCGCAGGATCGCCCGTGCCGCCTCGATGCCCTCGCGAGCGGCGATGCCGGCGGTCTCGATCGGGCGGAGCAGATTGCCGGCGGCGAAGTAGGCCGGATCGGAGCAGCGCCAGTGCTGGTCGATCAGGGGGCCGCCGGTGGCGGGATCGAGATCGAGATGCGAGGCCTCGACGAGGCTCGCCTCGGGCACGAAACGGCCGGTGAAGAGGACGCCGTCACAGCGAAAACGGCGCCGGCCGTGCCGGCCCCGCACGAGCACCTCCTCCACCTTCTCGCCACCCCGGATGGTCTCGATCTCGGTTTCCAGCAGCAACGGCACCCGGAGCAATCCGCAGACGGTGCGCACCAGCATCGACGGTGCGAGGGGGTGCTTTCCCGGCTCGATCAGCGCCAGCGGCCGGATTCCGGCACGGCGCATGGTCCACAGCGCCGACAGGGCGACATATTCGCTGCCGACCACGAGCGCCCGCTCGAACGGACGGATGGCGCCGAGATGGAGAAACTGCTGCAGGGCACCGGTCGTCAGCACGCCGTTCGGCCGGTCGCCGGAGACGAAACGCGGCGGCCTCGGCGTCTCCCGCGCACCGGTGGCGAGCAGGACGGCGCGGGCGCGGTACTCGACAATGCCCCGTTCCGGCTCGGCGACGGTGATCTCTCCCCGCGGTTTCAGCGCGAGGACGCAGGCGCGGGTCCGGATCACCGGTGCCACGGCTTCGCGCAGGCGCGCGGCGTAGGCGGGACCGGTCAGCGGCCGCCGCAGATGGGCGAAGCCGAAGCCCGGGTGGTGACAATGCCGGGGCACCCCTCCCGCCTCGGTTTCCCGCTCGAGAACGAGGATGTCGCGGATGCCGGCGTCGAGCAGCTGGCGGGCCGCCGCCAGTCCGGCCGGGCCGCCGCCGACCACGATCACCTCGAAGCGCTTCATGAGGCGGCCCGCCCGTCGGCGAGGGCCGTATCCAGGAAGCGCGCCAGTCGCCAGCCGCAGTAGAAGCCCTGGCAGCGGCCCATGGTGCAGCGCGTCCGCCGCTTGAGCGCGCCGAGGTCGCGCGCCGGCAGCGGCCCCGACAGCGCGGCCTCGACCTCGCGACGCGTGACGAGCTCGCAGAAGCAGACGATCTCGCCGTTGCCGCCGAGGGTGTAGGGGCGGGGCTCCCGTTCGGCGAGGTGGGGAAGCTCCGGCCAATGCCGCGGCCGTGCCGGGGCAAGGGCACCGAAATGCCGTTCGAAAAGCTCCCGCACGTGCTCGGCGATGCCGAGGGCGGCCGTGAGGCCGGTGGAGCGGATGCCGGCGACGGTGATCCAGCGGCGCGAGGGATCCGCGGCGATGACGTAGTCGCCCCGTTCGGTGGCCGGCCGCAGTCCGGCGTAGGCGGCCACCACACGCTGCCGCCGCAGCGCGGGCAGGCGGGTGGCGGCGATCTCCCGGAGCCCGCGCAGCACCGCGGCATCGGTCGAGGTGTCGGCGCGGTCCTCCACCGGCTCGGAGGTGGGGCCCACGAGGAGATTGCCGAACACCGTCGGCGTCAGGAGCACGCCCTTGCTGCGCGGTCGGGGGAGCGGATAGAGAATGGCGTTCAGCAGACGGCGTGCCGGCTTGTCGTAGACCAGGAACTGGCCCTTGCGCGGAAGGATGCGGAATCCCGGCCGGCCGGTCATCGCCTCGATCCGGTCGGCGAAGAGGCCGGCGGCGTTGACGACGATCTCGGCCTCCACCGGCCCGCGGGTGGTGACCAGCCGCCAGCGGCTTCCGTTCCGCACGATCTCCAGCACCTCGGTCCCGCGCCGTACCTCGGCGCCGTGCTGAATGGCCTGGAGCGCGTAGGCGAGGGGCGTGGTCCAGGGATCGACGACATATTCTCCGGGGACCCGGGCTGCGGCTACGGCGGTGCCGGCGAGTTGCGGTTCGCACGCGAGGAGCGCGTCACGGTCGAGGAGCTCGAGCTCGCGGATCCCGTTGCGCTGCGCGGTCGCGAGGACCGTGTCCAGTCGCGGGCGCTCCCCGTCCTGCCAGGCGACGACGAGACCGCCGGTCTTCTCCACCGGCAGGCCGAAGCGCGGCGCGAGCTCCAGGTAGCGCTGCCGGCCGCGTCGTACGAGCTCGGCTTCGAGCGTGCCGGGTTCGGCGTCGTATCCCGTATGCAGGATGGCGCTGTTCGCCTTGCTGGCTCCGGAAAGAATGTCGCCGCCCCTTTCGAGCAGCAGGGGCTCGCAGCCGGCGAGGGCGAATTCGCGGAGCAGCGCGCAACCGACGACGCCGCCGCCGACCACCGCGATCGCAAAGCCTTGCCGCCTTCCCCGATCCATCCTCTCGTTCGGCTCGCTTTCTGTCGGTTGGCAGGAAGCTTGGCCGGTCGTGCCCGATCGGTCAAGATGGAAAGTGGAAATGTTCCTGAAAGTGACCGAATATGACGGAATCGACGCTTCCCGAAGAACGTAGACGGCGCATCCTCGAGCTCCTCGGAAAGTCGCGGCAGCTCGGCGTGGCGGAACTCGGCGCCCTGCTCGGGGTGTCGCAGGAGACCGTCCGCCGCGACCTGCGGCGGCTCGACGAGGAGGGGCTGCTGCGACGCGTGCACGGCGGCGCGGTACCGGTGCAGACCACCGTCGAGAACCCGTTTCGCGAGCGTCTCGCGAGCATGCGGGCGGAAAAGGAGCGGATCGGCCGGTACGCCGCCGGCCTGTTCGGACCGTCGGACAGCCTGATGATCGACACCGGTTCGACGACGCTCCTCTTCGCCGAGGCGCTTTCGGCCCGGCAGGGGCTGTCGGTGGTCACCAATTCGGTGGACATCGCCCGCGTCCTGGCAAGGGAGCCGGGGCGCCACGAGGTCGTCCTCCTCGGCGGGGATTTCGACTGCGATACCGGCTCCGCGCTGGGCGCCTTCACCATCGAACAGATCGGACGCTTCGCGGTCGATCACGTGGTACTGACGATCGGTGCGGTGCACGCCGAGGGCGGCTTCATGGATTTCCGCCTCGACGAGGCCCTGGTGGCCCGGGCGATGCTGAAGCGGGGTGCGCAGGTCACCATCCTGGCCGATCGCGGCAAGTTCGACCGTTCCGCCTTCGCCCGCGTCTGCGGGTTCGAACGGCCGATCCGGCTGATCACCGACGCCGCGCCACGGCCGGAGACCGCGCGGGCGCTGGCGAGGCGGGGGGTGGAGATCCTGATCGCCGACTGAGGCGCCGCAGCGGACGTCCGGAGCACGGCGATCGCACCGATGATCGCGCGGTGCACCGTCCCGTCACGCGCGACCCCGGTCACCTTCGCCCCGACCCTTCCCCGGCGGGGCGGTGCCGGAAGTGGGTGATGACCGGACGGGACGGCGTGATTCCGGGCCGTCGGACACGCTCCGCTTTCGGACAGCGGGGCCGGCGGGCCGATGGGCCACCGGTGCGGGGTCCTTCCGGACTTGACATTCCGGCGAGCATACGCACTTTCATGCAAGTGAGTAAACACTAGCTAACGATCGGGCATGCGTACGAGGAAATCGGCCGCCACCCGCAAGGCGGAAATCGTCGAAGCGGCCCTGCGGCTCGCCGACAGGCTCGGACCAGACCGGATGAGCACGGAGGCGGTCGCCAATGCGGTGGGCATCACCCAAGCCGGTCTGTTCCGTCACTTTCCGCGCAAGCAGGTGCTGTGGGAGGCGGTGGCCGACCGCATCGGAACCATGATGGAGGAGGGCTGGGCGGAGGCGCTGCGCGGGAAGGCGCGTCCGGGTGACAAGATTCGCGCCCTGGTGGTCGCCCAGCTTCGCCTGATCCGGGCGACGCCGGCCATTCCCGCCATTCTCTTCTCGCGCGAGCTGCACACCGACAACGACGGCCTGCGCACGGCCTTCCTCGCACTGCTGGGCCGCTTTCACGGGCGCATCGCGGGGCTCGTCGAGGAGGGCATCGACGCCGGAGAGTGGGACGCCGATCTCGATCCCGGGGACGCCGCCTTTCTGATCCTCGGTCTCGTGCAGGGGCTCGCCGTGCGCTGGTCGGTCGCCGGCCGCGGCTTCGATCTGGTGGCGGAAGGCGAACGGCTGCTCGAGCTCCTGCTGCGCGGTTTCGCCCGCCCGCCGGCCGGGACGGCGAGACCGGAGCCTCGATCGTGAGGACACGCCTCCGCCGCTCCCTGATCCTGCTGCTGGCGCTCGGTGTCGTGGCCGCCGGCGGCGTCTTCTTCGTGCAAATGCGGCCGCTGCCGGTGGAGATCGTGCGACCGGTCCGCGACCAGCCGGTGGAGGTGTTCGGGCTCGGCTCGGTGGAAGCGCGTGTTCTTTCGGAAATCGGCTTCGAGGTAGACGGTGCGCTCCGGGAGCTGCATGCCGACCACGGTGACCGGGTGCGACGCGGCCGGGTGCTGGCCCGCCTCCACGACGCCGAGCAGCGGGCCCGCGTGGCTAGGGCCGAAGCCGGTGTCGCGCGGGCGAAGGCGGCCCTGACCACGGCCGAGGCCGCGGTCGGGCGGGCCCGGGCGATCCTCGCCCGCAGCCGCGAGACCAACCGGCGCCGGCAGGCACTCCTCGCGAGAAAGGCGATCTCCGTCGAGAGCGCCGAACAGGCCCAGATGGAGGAGGATGTGGCCGCCGCCGAACTGGCGGTGGCAATCAGCGAGGCCGAGGTGGCGAGGGCCGGTCTACAGGATGCCGAGGCGCAATATCGCTACGAGAAGATCATCCTCGAACACCACACGCTTTCGGCACCCTACGACGCGGTGGTGGTGGTCCGTCACAAGGAACTCGGTGCCGTCCTCCGCGCCGGCGAACCGCTGTTCACGCTGGTCGCTCCCGAAACGGTCTGGGTGCGGGCCTACGTCGACGAAGCCCGGGCCGGCGGCATCCGTGTCGGCCAGCCGGCGCGGATCCATCTGCGCTCCCTGCCGCGGCGGACCTTTCACGGAAAGGTGGCCCGCATCGACATCGAAAGCGATCGGGTGAGCGAGGAACGCCGGGTGTACCTCGCCTGCGTGGACTGCCCCGAGAGCTTCCATCTCGGCGAGCAGGCCGAGGTCTTCATCACCACCGCGATTCTGGCGGAAGCGCTGCTGGTACCGGAGATCGCGGTCGAACACTTCGACGGTGCCCGGGGAATCGTCTGGACCGTGGAGGACGGCGTGCTCCACCGGCGCCGGGTCACCTTCGGCCACCGCACCCTCGACGCCCGCCTGGAGGTCGTGGGAGGCCTGCCCGAGGGGGCGCTGGTGGTCGGCCGGCTGCGTCCCGGCCTGCGCGAGGGCCGGGCCGCCATCCCGCTGGCGGAGGATTCGCCGTGAACCTGGCCTACCGCGACATCCGCCATCATTTCGGCCGGTTCCTCCTGACCTGTCTGGGGCTCAGCCTGCTGCTCGGCGTGGTGCTCTCGATGATCGGCATCTACCGGGGGCTGGTGGCCGACGCGCTGACCCTCGTGCGCAGCCCCGCGGTCGATGTCTGGGTGGTGGAGTCGGGGACGCGCGGGCCGTTCGCCGAGGCCTCGCGGATCCCCGGCGATACCCGCGAGGCGATCGCCCGTCTGCACGGCGTGGTGGCCGCCGGCGCGGTCACCTACCAGTCGGTGGAGACCCGCCATCGGGGTACCAAGCTTCGCCTGCAGGTGGTGGGCTACGAGCCGGGCCGGCCGGGCGGTCCGGACCGGATCGTCGCCGGACGGCCCATCGTGCGCAGCCACTACGAACTGATCGCCGACCGCCGGGCCGGGCTCGTCCCCGGCGACCGGCTGCGGCTGGGGCGCAACCTCTTCACCGTGGTGGGCCTCACCGAGAATCAGGTCTCCTCGGGTGGCGATCCGGTGGTCTACATCACGCTCCCGGATTCGCAGGAGCTCCAGTTCGAGCTGGCACCGGCGGCGGCACGGCGCGAAGTCGCCCGCGGCGCCGGCCCCGCGTCCACCGACACCGTCAACGCCGTCATCCTCCGCGTGGTGCCGAACATGCCGCCCGAACGGGTAGCCGCGGCGGTGCGCCGCTGGCGTCAGCTGGCGGCCATGACCCAGAGCGAACAGGAGGAAATCTTGACCCGCTCGGTCGTCGAGAAAGCGCGGCGACAGATCGGTCTGTTCACCACCCTGCTGCTCACCGTCTCGGCGGTGATCATCGCCCTCATCATCTACACCATGACCATGGACAAGCTGCGGGAGATCGCCACTCTCAAGCTCATCGGCGCCCCCGACCGCACCATCGTCGGACTGATTCTGCAGCAGGCGCTGGCCATGGGGGTGATCGGCTTCGGCTTCGGCGCCCTGCTGATCACCGCCGTCAAGGACCATTTTCCCCGCCGCGTCCTGCTCCAGCCGGAGGACGGGCTGGCCCTCGGAATGGCGGTGATCCTCGTGTGCGTGCTGGCGAGCGGCCTCGGCGTACGCCTGGCCCTGCGGGTCGACCCGGCAGCCGCGTTGCGAGGTTGAGCATGGAAGCGACGGCTCCCCGGCGACCGCTGGTGCGGCTCGAGAACGTCTCCAAGCATTTCGGCGAGGGCGAGGCGCGGGTCGACGCCCTGCGGGGGGTCGGTCTCGCGGTTCATCCCGGCGAAGTGGTCGGCCTGCTCGGTCCCAGCGGCTCGGGCAAGACCACGCTCCTGAACGTCATCGGCTGCATCCTCGAACCCAGCGGCGGCCGCATCACCCTCGACGGCGAGACCGTCTACGACGGGCGCTGGCTGCGCGCCGATCTGCGGCGTCTGCGCCTCGAGAAGATCGGCTTCATCTTCCAGTTCCACAATCTCCTGCCCTTTCTCGACAGCACCGACAATGTGGCGGTCGTTCTCGACCTCGCCGGGTTCGGGGCGGGCGAGGCCAGACGGCGGGCGGTAGAACTGCTCGAATATCTGGAGGTAGGGCACCGCAGGTACGCCTTTCCCGCCAGCCTCTCGGGAGGCGAGGCCCAGCGGGTGGCGATCGCGCGGGCGCTCGCCAACCGGCCGCGCATCATCCTCGCCGACGAGCCCACCGCCGCCCTCGATTCCGCCCGCGCGGCGGTGGTCATGGATCTCCTGCGCAGGCTGGCGGCGGAACAGCAGACGGCGATCCTGGCCGTCACCCACGACGAGAAGATCTACGACCGGTTCGACCGGATCTTCCACCTTCGGGACGGACTTCTCGAGCAGGAACAGGTGATGACGCATCCGCGGAGGAAACCATGAAACTGGCAGTGAAGATCGCTGCACTGGTGGCGATTCTGTTCGGCGCCCTCACCCTGTTTTCGGGCGGCAAGGCCTTGTTCGGCGGTCCCGAGGCGCGGGCCGCCGTGGGCAACGCGGTCCCCTTCGTGCTCTGGTTCAACTTCTTCGCCGGGTTCGCCTACATCCTCGCCGGCGTCGGCCTGCTGTGGGCGAAACGCTGGGCCGTCCGACTGTCGGCGTTGATCGCCGCGGCCACGCTCCTCGTCTTCGTCGCTTTCGGCTTCCATGTCTGGCTGGGAGGCGCCTACGAGACGCGTACGGTGGGGGCCATGACCCTGCGTTCCCTCGTCTGGCTGGCGATCGCGGCCGTCTCCCTGCGGGCGCTGGGCCGGGCCGGCGACATCCGGAACGCCTGACGGAGGAAGGCGGAAGGGGGCGGCCGCAGGAGGTCCGGCGCGCTCTCGCAGCGGCTCCCCGGAAACGACCGCACCGGGTGGGCCGCAGCCACGGCGAGCCCGTGCACGGGAGCGCCGGAGGTCGATGCCGGCGCGTCGTCGCGGCAGAGAACAGGCGTCGTACCGGCACCGCGGCCTGCGGACGATCCGAAGGAACGGGCGCGACGGTGCACGGATCGCTGGCGGAGGGAGAGGGATTCGAACCCTCGGTACCCGCAAGGGTACAACGGTTTTCGAGACCGCCCCGTTCAACCACTCCGGCATCCCTCCGCGGTGCGGGGCGACCGTTATCTAGCGGCCCGCCGGCGGTGCGGCAAGAGACGGCGTGGACACGGGCAGAAGGCGCGGCGGCGGGACGTCAGGCCGGCTCGCGGGCGCTCCGGCGCATCGCCTTGCGGCGCAGATGGGGATCGAGATGGCGCTTGCGCAGGCGGATGCTGCCGGGGGTCACCTCGACGAGCTCGTCCTCCTCGATGTAGGCGAGCGCCCGCTCGAGGGTCATGCGCAGGGGCGGGGTGAGGAGGATGGCGTCGTCCTTGCCGGCGGCGCGGATGTTGGTGAGCTTCTTCGACTTCAGCGGATTGACCTCGAGGTCGCCGGCCTTGGCGTGCTCGCCGATGATCATGCCCGAATAGACCTTCTCGCCGGGGCCGATGAACAGCTGCCCGCGGTCCTCGAGGTTCCACAGCGCATAGGCCACCGCCTCGCCCTGCTCGGAGGAGACGATGACCCCGGTGTGCCGCCCGCGGATGGGCCCCTTCCAGGGCTCGAAGCCGGCGAACACCCGGTTGAGCACGCCGGTGCCGCGGGTGTCGGTCAGGAACTCGCCGTGATAGCCGATCAGTGCCCGCGAGGGGGCCTTGAACACCAGCCGCAGCCGGCCGCGGCCGGTGGGGCGCATCTCCAGGAGCTCGCCCTTGCGGCGGGTGAGCTTCTCCACCACCACGCCGGCGCACGCCTCGTCGAGATCGATCACCACCTCCTCGAGGGGCTCCATCCGGGCGCCGGTTTCGGGGTCGGTGCGGATCAGCACCCGGGGGCGGGAGATGGCCATCTCGTAGCCCTCGCGGCGCATGGTCTCGATCAGCACCGCGAGCTGCAGCTCGCCGCGGCCGGCCACCTCGACGGCGTCCTGGTCGGGAAGCCTGCGCACCCGTATGGCGACATTGCCCTCCGCCTCTCGCTCCAGCCGGGCCAGGATCTGGCGCGAGGTCACCTTGTCCCCTTCCCGGCCGGCGAAGGGGCTGTCGTTGACCGAAAAGGTGACGGCCACGGTGGGCGGGTCGACGGGCTCCGCCGGGAGCGGCGCTTCCACCTCGGGATCGCACAGGGTGTCGGCCACGGTGGGGCGGGAAAAGCCGGCGACGGCCACGATGTCCCCCGCCTCCGCCTCCTCGATCGGCTGGCGCGAGAGACCGCGGAAGGCGAGGATCCTGGTCACCCGCGCCCGTTCGAGCTCTTCCCCCGTGCGGGCGAGGGCCTTGAGGGCGGCGTTGGTGCGGAGCCGACCGGAGGCGATGCGTCCCGTGAGCAGGCGACCGAGATAGGGGTCGTATTCGAGAATCGAAGCGAGCAGGCGGAAGGGGCCTTCGGGATCCACCGCCGGCGGCGGCACGTGCGCGAGCACGAGGTCGAACAGCGGCGCCATCTCCTCGCGCGGATCGGCGAGATCGCGCACCGCCCAGCCTTCCTTGGCGGAAGCGAAGAGATGCGGGAAGTCGAGCTGCTCCTCGTCGGCATCGAGCGCGGCGAAGAGGTCGAACACCTCGTCGAGTACCGCCTCCGCCCGCTGATCGGGGCGATCCGCCTTGTTGATCACCACGATCGGCCGCAGCCCGCGGGCCAGCGCCTTGCCGAGCACGAACTTGGTCTGCGGCATCGGCCCCTCGGCGGCGTCCACCAGCAGCAGGCAGGAATCGACCATCGACAGGATGCGTTCCACCTCGCCGCCGAAATCGGCGTGACCCGGCGTATCGACGATGTTGATGCGGACGTCGTTCCACACCACGCTCGTGCATTTGGCGAGGATGGTGATCCCCCGCTCCCGCTCGATCTCGCCGCTGTCGAGCGCCCGTTCGCGGACCTGCTCGTTGGCCCGGAAGACCCCTGACTGCCGCAGCAGGCAGTCCACCAGCGTGGTCTTGCCGTGGTCGACATGGGCGATGATGGCGATGTTGCGCAGATCCATGACGAGGTCCGGTGCCCGATACGAAAGCGCGCGGCCGCGGCCGCGCTTCGCTGCCCAATATAGGCCGGCGGCCGCCGCTCGGCCACCGGCGCCCGCCTCTCCGCCCGATTGCAGAGTGCCGCGGGCATCGCTACTGTCCCGCCGAACCGGGAAGAATCGAGGGAGGCGGAACGCGGTGAGGATGCGGGTCGCGTACCGACCGTCGGTGGTCGTCCGCCGCCGCGGGAAGGGAGGTGGCCGCCCATGAGGCTGCGCTGGGCCACCTTCGTTCCCTGCCTGATCTGGTTCGTGCTGACGCTGTTTCCGATCTACTGGACGGTGATCACCGCCTTCAAGACGCCGCCTGCGGTCTTCAACGGTCCCACCTATCTCCCCTGGATCGACTTCACGCCCACCCTCGACGGGCTGCGGGAGGTGCTGGGAGGCGAGCGCGGCGATGTCCTGCGGCCGCTCGTCAACTCGACTCTGATCGGCCTCACCGCGACCACCATCGCCACGTTGCTCGGGGCCATGGCGGCCTACGCCCTCGTGCGCTTCACCTTCCGCGTTCGCCTGCTGGCGGGCGCCACCTTCGCGCTGGTCGGGATCGTGACATTCGTCGCTCTCGGCCTCATCGGCCTCGGTGACACCGCCCGCATGGGGATCGCCTTCCTGGCCGCCCTCGCGGCCGCCATTCTCGTCAACCGGCTGCCGCTGCCGGGCAAGGTCCTCGGCAACAACGACATCGCCTTCTGGTTCATCAGCCAGCGCATGTTCCCGCCCATCGTCTCGGCCTTCGCCCTCTATCTCCTCTACGCACGCCTCGGCCGCGACGGTATCGCCATGCTGGACACCTTCTGGGGCATGGTGCTCGCCTACACCGCCTTCGTGCTGCCGATCACCGTGTGGCTGCTGCGGGATTTCTTCCAGAGTCTGCCGGTGGAGGTGGAGGAGGCGGCGCTCGTGGACGATGTGCCCCGCTGGCGGATCTTTCTCGGCATCGTCCTGCCGATGGCGCGCCCCGGGGTGATCGCCACCTTCCTGATCGCCCTCGGCTTCGTGTGGAACGAGTTCCTGTTCGCCCTCATCCTCACCTCCAGCCGCTGGCAGACCATGCCCATCATGATCGCCGGTCAGAACTCGGTACGTGGCACCGAATGGTGGTCCATTTCCGGGGCCGCGCTCGTGGCCATTCTGCCGATGGTGGTGGTGACCGTGTTCCTCGCCCGCTTGATGCGCTCCGGCCTGGCGCTGGGCGGTCGGAAATAGGCCGAAACCTCGACGGAAACAGGGAGGAAGAACGATGTCCATCGGAAGACGACTTGCCGGATTGCTCGCCGGAACGGCGGTCCTCGCGCTCACGGTGCCGGCTCACGCCGCCGCCGACTGCAAGGGCAAGGAGATCACCATCGGCACCTTCAACCCGCCCTTCATCGGCGGGCCGGCCATCGCCCATGCCAAGACCTGGGAGCAGAAGACGGGCGGCAAGGCCAACGTCGTCACCTTCCCCTTCGGCGAGCTCTATCCGAAGTTCATGACGGCGCTGGTGAGCGGCCAGGACGCCTACGACGTGATCATGTACGCGCCCGCCTGGCAGGGCGACTTCGCGCCCTATCTCTCGGAGATGCCGGCGGAGATCCGCGAAGGCGCGGCCTGGGAGGACATCGCGCCGGTGTACCGCGAGCGCATGATGGTGTGGGACGGCCGGGTGGTGGCCCAGACCATCGACGGAGACGTGCACAGCGGCACCTACCGTACCGATCTGTTCGGCGATCCGAAGGAGCAGGCGGCCTTCAAGGAGAAGTACGGCTACGATCTAGCGCCGCCCAAGACCTGGAAGGAATACTACGACATCGCCGAGTTCTTCACCCGCCCCGACGAGGGGCTGTGGGGGACGGCCGAGGCCTTCGTGCGCGGCGGCCAACAGTTCTGGTTCTTCTTCAGCCATGCCGCGGCCTACACCAATCATCCGGACAATCCGGGCTCCATGTTCTTCGATCCCGAGACCATGGACGCCCAGATCAACAACCCCGGCTGGCTGCGGGCGCTCGAGGACTACATCCGCAGCTCCAAGTACGCCCCGCCCGGCGCCCTCAACTGGAATTCGGGTGACATCCGCACCGCCTTCGCCGGCGGGCAGGTGGCGATGAACTTCGACTGGGGCGACACCGGCACCATCGCCGTCGATCCCAAGCAGAGCAAGGTGGCGGGCAACGTCGGCTTCTTCGTGCTGCCCGGATCCGACGAGATCTGGAATTACAAGACCAAGCAGTGGGACAAGTTCGACCAGGTGATCCACTCCCCCTTCATGGCCTACGGCGGCTGGGTGGCCTCGGTGCCCGCCACCAGCCAGGAGCAGGCCTGCGCCTGGGACTACATCGCCTGGTACGCGAGCCCCGAGAACTCGATGAAGGACGTCACCACCGGCGGCACCGGCATCAACCCCTACCGCCTCTCCCACTTCCGCAACATCGACGCCTGGCTCGCGGCCGGCACCTTCACCCGCGAGGAGGCGGAGAACTATCTCGAGGTGCAGCTCGCCTCCATCGATCCGGAGCGCAACAACGTCGCCCTCGACATGCGCCTGCCGGGCTACTTCCAGTACACGGAGGTGCTGGAGATCGAGCTCTCCAAGGCGCTGGCCGGCCAGGTGGAGCCGCAGGAGGCGCTCGACACCGTCGCCGCCGAATGGAACCGGCTCACCGACGAACTCGGCCGCGACAGGCAGCTCGCCGCCTATCGGGCTTCGATGGGGCTGCCGCCGCTCAAGTAGGCGGGCGCCCGCCACTCCGGACGAGGGGGAGCCGCTGCGGCTCCCCCGGCTTTCGCGGATTCGCCATGGCTCGCGTCGTTCTCGAACAGGTCACCAAACGCTTCGGCGACACGCTCGTCATCCCGCGCCTCGATCTCGCCATCGAGGACGGGGAATTCGTGGTCCTCGTGGGGCCGTCGGGGTGCGGCAAGACCACGACGCTGCGGATGATCGCCGGGCTCGAGGAGGTGAGCGAAGGCCGTGTCCTCATCGGCGCACGGGACGTGACCCGGATACCACCGGGCAAGCGCAACTGTGCGATGGTGTTCCAGTCCTACGCCCTCTATCCGCACATGACGGTGCGCGAGAACATCACCTACGGGCTGCGGGTCCGCCGCGTGCCCGGGCCGGAGATCGAACGTCTGCTCGCGGAAGC
Source organism: Alphaproteobacteria bacterium (assembly GCA_027045875.1). GTDB lineage: Bacteria > Pseudomonadota > Alphaproteobacteria > Geminicoccales > Geminicoccaceae > JALSRW01. The sequence continues at coordinate 13,333 of JALUAG010000030.1, forward strand.
GGTCCGCATCCTCGGGCTCGAGGAGCTCCTCGACCGTCGCCCGAAGCAGCTCTCGGGCGGCCAGCAGCAGCGGGTGGCCATCGGCCGGGCGATCGTCCGCCAGCCCGAGGTGTTCCTGTTCGACGAGCCGCTCTCCAACCTCGATGCCAAGCTCCGCGTCGAGATGCGCACCGAGATCCGCCAGCTCCACCGGCGGCTCGGCAACACGGTGGTCTATGTGACCCACGACCAGGTGGAGGCGATGACCCTGGCGGACCGGGTCTGCGTCATGCACGAGGGCCGCATCGAACAGATCGCGGCCCCCCTCGAGCTCTACGAGAAGCCCGCCAATACCTTCGTCGCCGCCTTCATCGGCACGCCGGCCATGAACTTCCTCGAGGCGAGGCTCGTGGTTCGGGACGGCCGGCCGCTGGTCGAACTGGCCGACGGCAGTCGACTCGATCTCCCCCACGGCCTGCCCGCCGCCGACGGGCGTCCGGTGCTGATGGGCGTCCGTCCCGAGCATGTGGAGGTGGTGCCGGAGGGTGCCGGCTTTCCGCTGCGGGTGCGGGAGATCGAACCCCTGGGGCCGGCCAAGCTGCTGATCGGCGAGGTCGCCGGTGCCCGTTTCGTGGCCCAGGTGGACGCCCATCTCGACGTCGGCCTGGGCGCCGTCCGGCATCTGTCGGCACCCGCCGACAAGCTGCATCTGTTCGACCCCGGAGACGGTCGCGCGCTCGCCTGACGCGCCGGGGGGCGGGGACGCTTGCCGCCCGCCCACCACCGGCTATAGTCGCCGCCGGCCGCAGCAGGGGAGACCGACCGGCATGGAGATCGCCGCGGAGCGGACGGGGGAATTCGACGTCCTCGGCATCGGCAACGCCATCGTCGATGTCGTGGCCTACGCGGAAGACGCGCTTCTCGCGGAGCTGGGCCTCGTCAAGGGGGCGATGACCCTGGTCGACGAGGAGCGCTGTGAATTCCTCTACCGGCGCATGGGGCCGGCACACGAGGTGTCGGGCGGTTCCTGCGCCAATACCATGGCGGCGCTGGCCTCGCTCGGCGGAAGGGCGGCCTACATCGGCCGGGTGAAGCAGGATCAGCTCGGCGAGGTGTTCGGGCACGACATTCGCGCCGCCGGTGTCACTTTCCGCAGCCCGCCCAGCCCCGACGGGCCGAGCACGGCGCGGTGCCTCGTCTTCGTGACGCCGGATGCCCAGCGTACCATGGCCACCTATCTGGGCGCCTGTGTCGAGCTCGCTCCCGAGGACATCGACCCCGAGCTCGTGCGGGCGGCCAGCATCACCTATCTCGAGGGCTATCTCTGGGACCGGCCGGAGGCCAAGGCCGCCTGTCGCAAGGCGGCCGACGTCTGTCACGCGGCCGGCCGCAGGCTCGCCCTCACCCTCTCCGATCCCTTCTGCGTCGACCGCTGGCGCGAGGAATTCCGCGAGCTCGTGGCCCGCGAGGTGGACATCCTGTTCGCCAACGAGGCCGAGATCACGAGCCTCTACGAGGTCGCGGACTTCGATGCCGCCCTTCAGGAGGTGCGCCGGCACGTCCACTTCGCCGTCCTCACCCGGGGTGCGAAGGGCAGCGTCGTCGTCTGCGGCGAGGAGCTGCACGTGATCGATGCGGTGCCCCCCGAACGTCTGCTGGACACCACCGGTGCCGGCGATCTCTACGCCGCCGGGTTCCTCAGGGGATTCACCGCCGGCCTCGACCTCGGCGCCTGCGGCCGTCTCGGCAGCCTGTGCGCGGCGGAGATCATCGCCCAGTACGGGGCCCGTGCGGAACGGCCCCTGCGGCCGCTGTTCGCACGGGTGAACGGCGAGGCGGCCCACTCATAGGAGCAGCGCGGAATCCTCGCCGATGGCTCGACGGACCGCGGCGAGCCCGCCCCGGAAGGCGTAGGCCTCGTATCCCGCCTGCTGCATGCGTTCGGCCAGGAGCGGCGTCTGGGTGCCGAAGGTACAGTAAAGGACGTAGCGGCGATCCTTCGCCAGTCCCCGGAACCCCTCGAGCAGTTCGCCGGCCGGCAGGTTGATGGCGTCCGGGACGTGCCAGAGGCGGTATTCGACCGGTTCCCGGCAATCGATCACCACCGCATCCTCGGGAAAGACATCGACGAACAGATAGGGCTCCCGCAGGTCCTCGGGCCGGACCGCGGCGACGTCGATCGTCCGGCGCTCCTCGACGAGACGCCGCAGCAGCTCCGCCGGCACCTTCTCCACCTCGCGGGCGAGGACGCCGACCCGGCTCGTGACCGCCGGGCGGTCGGTGGCGAGGCCGCACATCTCGGGCACCCGCTCGGAAAGCGGCGCCGTACCGATGCGCCGGGCCTCGGCCATGATCTCGTTCTTGTCCTGACCCAGCAGGGGGCGGAGCATCGGCATCTCGGCGAAACGGTCGAGGGTGGCGAGATTGGGCAGGGTCTGGGAGGAGACCTGTCCGAGGGCCTCGCCGGTGACCACCGCGTCCGCCCGTTCCTTGCGGGCCACGATGGCCGCCGCCCGGTAGAAGAGGACCTTGAGGACGAGCTGCCAGAGCCGCCGGTCGGTCTTCGCCCGCAGTTCCTGCACGAGCGGCACGAAGTCCACGACATGAAGCCGCGGCCGCAGGCCGAACCCCCAGAGCTCGTGCAGCACCTTCACGACCTGCAGCACCATCCGCTCGTGGGCGACGCCACCGAGGTTGCAGTAGAGATAGTGGAGCTCGGCACCGCGGCGCATCATCCGCCAGGAAGCGACCGCCGAATCGAAGCCGCCCGAGATGAGCGAAAGCGCGCGACCCTGGATGCCGGCGGGAAGGCCGCCGGCGCCCGGCTGACGGTCGCAGAAGAGCCGGGCCCGATCGCCCGAGAGCTCGACGAAGACCGTGATCTCGGGGCGCGTCAGATCGACCTTGCCGGGACCGTTCAGGGCGGCGCCGAGGGCCCGTTCCACGTCCTGGCGGGAGAAGGGGAAGGTGGTGAGTTTCTTGGCCCGGACGGCGAACCGTCTGCCGCGTACCGCTTCCCGGAAGAGCTCCCCGCCACGCGCCGCGATCACCGCCGGATCGGCCGGCAGCTCCGCCTCCACGCGGGCCACGGTGGCAATTCCGAAGACGTGCCGCGCCGCCGAGGCAGCGGCCTCGGGGGCCGGCGTGCGGATCACGAAGCGGGTGCCGGCCGTTTCGAGCTCGAAGACGACGCCGGCGCGTTCGAGCGCTTCCCGGAGGTTGCGTTCGAGGGTGGTGACGAAGCGCTGCCGCGTGCGGCGCGACTTGGTCACGATATCGGGGGCGACGAGCGCCAGCACCGTGCCCGTCGTGGGTTCCATCATCCGGTCTCGTCCCTGCGAGCGGCCGGGTCGGGAGGACGATCCTCCCTGCCGCGTCCCCCTGTTGTGGGGAGCGGCCGGCCCGCTGGCAAGGGCCGCTTCTCGCGCGGCCTCAGGCCCCGCTCGCCGCCCGCAGCGCCTGGTCGAGATCGGCGATGATGTCCTCCGCCGTCTCGATACCGATCGACAGCCGGATCACCTCCGGTCCGGCCCCCGCCGCGCGGAGCTGCTCCGGGGTGAGCTGCCGGTGGGTGGTGGAGGCGGGATGGATGATGAGCGAGCGCGTGTCGCCGATGTTGGCAACGTGCGAGAGCAGCTCGCAGTTGTCGACCACCCGCACGCCCACGTCGTAGCCGCCCTTGACACCGAAGGTGAAGACGCCTCCGAGGCCGCGCGGGCAGTACTTGTCGACCTGCGGCGTGCGGTTCTGGGGCAGGCGGGCGTAGGACACCCATTCGACGGCCGGATGCTCGGCGAGGAAGGCGGCCACCCGATCGCTGTTGGCCACCACCCGCTCCATCCGCAGCGGCAGGGTCTCGATTCCCTGGAGGATGAGGAAGGCGTTGAAGGGGGACAGGCAGGGGCCGAGATCGCGCAGCCCGATCGCCTTGCAGCGTACCGAGAAGGCGAAATCGCCGAAGGTCTCGGCGAAGCGCAGCCCGTGGTAGGCTCCGCAGGGTTCGGTCATGAGCGGGAACTTGTCGTTCTGGAACCAGTCGAAACGGCCGCTCTCGACGATGATGCCGCCGATCGAGTTGCCCTGGCCGCCCAGATACTTGGTCATGGAATGCACGACGATGTCGGCACCCCACTCGAAGGGGCGGCACAGATAGGGGGAGGGCAGGGTGTTGTCGACCACGAGCGGAATCCCGTGCTCGTGGGCGATGTCGGCGATGGCCTCGATGTCGGCGACGATGCCGTCCGGATTGGAGGCGCTCTCGATGAAGATCGCCTTCGTGCGCTCGTTGATGGCCTCGCGGAAGTTCGCGGGATCCCTCGGATCGACGAAGTCCACCTTCCAGCCGAACTGGGGATAGCTGTGGGTCATCTGGCTGATGGAGCCGCCGTAGAGCTTGCTCGATGCCACCAGATGATCGCCCGCCTGCATGAGGTTGGCGAACACCAGCACCTGGGCCGCGTGACCGGAGGCGGTGGCGCAGGCGGCGGTTCCGCCCTCGAGGGCCGCCACCCGTTCCTCGAGCACGGAGACGGTGGGATTGGTGAGGCGGGAATAGATGTTGCCGAACTGCTGGAGATTGAACAGCGAGGCGGCGTGGTCGACATCGTCGAACACGTAGGAGGTGGTCTGGTAGATGGGCACCGCCCGGGCGCCGGTGGTCGGATCCGGTGCCGCGCCCGCGTGCACGGCCAGGGTTTCGAAGCCGTAGTTGGAAAAACCGCTCATCGGGGCTCCCTCGTGACGTTTCCGGGGTTCATTCGTATCGGGAATGTCAGCGGATCAGGCCGCCCTTCTTCCGCTTGAGCTGCACGGCGCGGCCACGCTTGGCCGAGATCGTGCGGCGGTTGACGCCGAGCCAGCCGATCTCCCCGAACAGCCGGCCGTACTCGATCTTGGGGCAGCGGTCCATCACCACCTCGAGGCCCGCCGCCCGTGCGCGCGCCGCCGCCTCCTCGTGGCGGATGCCGAGCTGCATCCAGACCACCTTGGCGCCGATGCGGATGGCCTCCTCGACGATCGGCGGCACCTCCTCGGCGCGGCGGAAGATCTGCACCATGTCCGGCACTTCGGGCAGCGAGGCGAGGTCGGGATGGACCGTCTCGCCGAGGATCTCCTTTCCGGCATAGCGTGGATTGACCGGGAAGATGCGGTAGCCCTTGTTCTGGAGGTAGAGCATGGCGAAGTAGGAAGGGCGCATGTCGTTGGCCGAGGCGCCGACCATGGCGATGGTCTTCACCCGCTCCAGGATGCGGCGGATGTGGGCATCATCGTACACGATTGGTTCGTTATTTTCCATATTTTCCGCCACGGCTACGTCGTTCTCCCGCCATCCTAGACGGATCGGGCCGGTGTCGCCAGCCCCCGCCTAGCCCTTGACCGCGCCGAGGGTGAGCCCGCGGACGATGTAGCGCTGAGCGATCAGCGCGAGAAGCACGGGCGGCACCATGGCGATGAGGGAGCGCACGGCGACGAACCAGAACTGCACGCCGCGGGTGTCCACCCCACCGGCGATGTGGACCGGCAGGGTGGCGGCGTTCTTGATGGTGAGGATGACGGCGAAGAGATACTCGTTCCAGGCGAAGGCGAACATGATGAGGGCGGCGGCGGCGATGGCGGGTGCGGCGAGGGGCAGGGCGACCCAGAGGAAGGCCTTGACGTGCCCGGCACCGTCCACGAGAGCGGCCTCCTCGAGTTCCACCGGCAGGTCGTAGAAGGTCTGACGGCAGATGACCACCACGAAGGGCAGCACGAAGGTGGCCGAGACCAGGGTGAGCGCGAGGCGCGTGTCGAGCAGGTCGAAGCTCGAGAAGAGGATGAAGAAGGGCACCGCGGTGGCCACCGGGGGCAGTACCCGCTGGGAGAGGAACCAGATGGTGAGGTCCCTGTTGGGCACGGTGAAGAAGCGGAAGCGGGCCAGCGCATAGGCGGCGGGCACGCCGAGCAGGAGGGCGATGGCCACCGCCGAGAAGGAGATCACCGTGCTGTTGGCGAGGGCGTTGTAGGCCTCGGGGGTGCCGAGCTGGAGCCGCCAGTTGTCGAGGGTCGGGGTGAAATCCACGAACGGCATGCCGAGCCCGGTGACGGTGAAGGTCTCCACCGGCCGCCGCAGGCTGTTGGAGATCGCCCAGTAGAGCGGAAAGAAGAAGACCATCGCCACCAGGAGGGCCACCAGGGACCAGAAGGCGTCGGACAGGCGCGATCGGCGGATCACCTCGGTGCTCCTATTCGTAGCTCGTGCGCAGGCGTCGGAAGAACAGGGTGACGATGACCATCACCGCCACGAGCAGCAGGAAGGCGAGGGCCGAGGCGTAGCCGAAATCGTTCATCTTGAAGCCGCGGTTGAAGGCCAGATAGCTGTAGGACTGGGTGGCGATCCCCGGGCCTCCCTTGGTGAGGGTGGCGATGATGTCGAACAGCTTGACCGCCTCGGCGAAGCGCAGCAGCAGCACGATGACGATCACCGGCTTCAGGATCGGCAGGATCACGTAGCGCCAGATCTCCCACTGGGAATTGGTATCGAGCTGCGCCGTCTCGATCATCTCGTCGGGGATGCCCTGGAGGGCGGCGAGGAAGACGAGGAAGCAGAAGGGGGTCCACTGCCAGAGATCGACGAGGATGATGGAGACGAGAGCCCAGTCGGGATCGGACAGCCAGGGGATGCCGGTCCAGGAGAGGGGACCGCCCAGCTCGTAGAAGATGGTGAAGAAGAGATAGCCCACCGCCACCGGGGTGGCGAAGATGGGGAGGATCATCACCGAGCGCAGGAATCCCCGGGCATAGAGCCCGCGGTTGAACAGCCAGGCGAGACCGAGCCCGAGAAGGATCTCGATCCCCACCGCGGCGACGGTGAAGATCACCGTCACCCGCACCGCCTCCCGTACCTCCTCGTCGCGGAAGGCGCGCAGATAGTTGGCGAAGTTGTTCCAGGTGAAGCTCGTCTGCAGTTCGCGGATCACCTTGGTGCGCGTGCGCGGCGTCCCGTCGGCCTTCAGCACCGGCGTGCCGTCGGACTTCAGCACCGGGACCTTCTCGCGCCCGGTGATCACCACCTTCCGCTCCACCTCGTGGAGGCTGAGATAGAGCGAATAGCCGAGGGGGAAGACGGTGAACGACAGCACCCACAGCACCGCCGGCAGCAGGAAGAGGAACTTGATGCGTCCGGTCCAGCGGATCATGCGCGGGGCACCGTGACGGAGGCCGTTCCGGAAGCGTTCCGGAATACGGGCGTCGGGGGAATGCTCGAATGCGAACGGCGGTGACGGAGGGGAACCGGGCCGTCCTGCGGACGGCCCGGCCCGTATTCCCGCTCAGCCTTCGAAGCCAATGGCTTCCTGGTACTGCTTGAGGATCCGCTCGCGGCCCAGCCGGTCGGTGATCTCCTCCCAGACCTTGGCGGTGTCGTCGAGCGCCTCCTTGGCGGTCTTCTCGCCGCTCATCGCGGCCGACAGGTTCTTGTCCATGATGTCCCAGTATTCGGGCGTACCCTCGATACGCAGATAGGGCAGCATGGTCTCGGCGTTGAAGTTCTCGTAGTAGGCCTTGAGATAGTCCTGGACGTCGTTCGGATCCCAGCCGGCCTTGACGTAATCCTCGAGCTTGGCCTCGCCCACCGGCTCCAGGAACTGGTAGGTGAAGCCGGGATCGACGCCGGTCCAGCCGTTGTTGGCGTTCCAGATCGAGACCGGCTTTATGGCCATCAGCGAGAGGAAGGAATAGGCGGCCTCGGGATTCTCGGAAAAGGCCGAGATCACGCCGTGCCAGGAACCGCCCGTCGTGTTGCCCACGGGCCGCGGGTCGTCGGTCTCCACCCACTGCTGCTTTTCATGGTCCCAGTAGCGGTCGGAGCCCGGCAGCACCGAGGCGGCGCAGTTGCCCTGGATCTTGCTGCGCGAGGGGTCCTGGCACAGGGAGCCGACGTCGCCCCAGCTGAACACGAAGACGCTCTTGCCTCGCAGGAAGTAGTCCCAGGCCTCCCCCAGCGACCAGCTGATCTGCGCCGAGGGGCCGGTCTTGGCAAGCTCCTGGAGGAACTCGAGGGCGGCCACGTGCCCCGGGCTGTTGATCAGCGGTGTCATGTCGGTGGGATCGAACCAGTACACCCGATGGTAGCGGTCGAGCTTCTCACCCGGGGTGATGGCGAAGGGCGCCGAGAGGGACTGGAAATGGTAGAGGCCCTGCTCGCCCACCTTGAGGTGGAGCACGATGCCGCTGTCGGGATCGGGATCGTTGGCGTCGAAGTTCTTGCCGTCGAAGAAGCGGGCGATGTCGAGGAGCTGCTGCCAGGTGCGGGGCGGCACCGGCATGTCGTAGCCCACCTCCTGCTTGAACTCGGCCTGCCATTTGGGATCGTTGAGCAGGTCGCGCCGGTAGTAGAGGACCTGCCCGTCGGCATCGTTCAGGGTACCGTAGCCCACCCCCTTCCAGGTGTAGAGGGTGCGCAGCGAGTCGGGCATGGAGTCGTAGCTCCACTGCGGGAAGTCGCCGCTCGCCATGTAGTCGTCGATGGGCAGGATGTAGTTGCCGGCGATCAGGTCACCGTAGAAGAAGGCGGCGACGACGATCGCGTCGTAGAGGCCGGTGCCCTGCCGCAGATCCAGCATCATCTTGGCGTAGAGATCGGTGATCGGCACCAGGGCCACGTCGAGCTTGCCGCCCGAGAGCTCCTCCCACACCGGTCGCAGGGCCATGATGGGGCCGGAAATGCCGCCCTTGGGGCCGGAATCGAGGGTGAGAACGGTGATGTTGACGCCCTCGAAGGGTTTCTGGTCGGGCCCGAAGAGTGCCCCCAGCTCCTCGCGGGAGGTCTCGATCACCGCATTGTCGTAGTCCGGTCCCAGCTTGAGCAGGACCGAGCCGTCGTCGCGCCATTCGACGTACTGTCCGGCATAGGCGCTGCCGGCCAGGAGCGCCGTCATGGCCGCTCCGCCGAGCCAGGTTCGAAGAGATCGCATGCCAAACCTCCCTGTTTCGTCCGACACGTTTCTGCCGCGTGCCACCGGGCGGCATTATGCGCGAGGAGGATGCGAAATCAAACAATCTCGGCGAGCGCTTCAGGCGCGCCCGGGATCCTTCCCGAGCCGCATGACGGTGGCGATGATCTCGGCGACGGCTTCGTAGTGCGCCTGGGGGATGAACTTGCCGATCTCGGCACCGGCGTAGAGGAGGCGGGCGAGGGGCGGGTTCTCGACGATCGGCACGCCGTGCTCGCGGGCCAGCTCGCGGATCCTGAGGGCCAGGAGATCGGCGCCCTTGGCCACCACCTTGGGTGCCGGGGTCTCGTCCGGGGCGTAGCGCAAGGCCACCGCGTAGTGGGTCGGGTTGGTGACCACCACCGTGCTCTGCGGCACCTCGGCCATCATGCGCTGGCGGGCGCGCTCCATGCGGAGTGCCCGCAGCCGCTGGCGAACGACGGGGTCGCCTTCGGTTTCCTTGTGCTCGTCCTTGAGCTCCTGACGGGTCATCCGCATTTCGCGCATGTAGTCGACGCGCTGCCAGGCGTAGTCGGCGGCGGCGACGAGGGCGACGGCGACGGTCATCGCCAGCAGCAGCCGCAGCGACAGACCCGCCAGATACGCCATCGCCGATGGAAGCGGCAACGCCGGTACCGCTTCCAGCCGGTCCAGCTCCGGTACCAGTACGACGGCGGCGACGATGCCCGCGAAGGCGATCTTGACGATGCTCTTGATCAGTTCGGCGAGGCCCCTGAGGGAGAAGATGCGGGACAGACCCCGTGCCGGAGAAATCCGTTCGGGCTTGGGGACGAAGGCCTGGGCGTTCCATACGATGGCGTTCTGGACCGCCGCGGCGAGAATCGCCGCCACCGCCATCGCGCCGAGCGGTACCGCGGCCAGCAGGAACCCGGTGCGCAGCGCCTGGCCGGTCGCCGAGGCGAGCGGCGACTGTTCCGGTCCGACCACCCGCACCGCGTCGAACGGCACCCGGAAGAGGAAATCGAGGGAGGGCAGGCCGTAGCGGCCTCCGACCCCGAACACCAGCAGCGCGCCGGCGAACAGGAACAGGCTCGAGACCTCGCGGGAGCTCGGCACCCGGCCGCGGCGCCGCGCCTGATCGAGGCGCCGCTGCGTCGGTTGTTCCGTCTTTTCGCCCTGGTCCCGGCGTTCCTCGGCCATCGGCGGGGCTCAGCCGGCGAAGGGGGCGATGCTGGCTTCCACCCCGGCGAGAAATACCCGCGCACCGGCGGCGAAGCCCACCAGCAGCGCACCGACGGCGGCCAGCACCTGGAGCGGCAGGGCGATGAAGAACACCTGGATGCCGGGCACGAGACGGGAGAAGAAGCCGAAGGTGAGGTTGATCACGGTGGTCACCAGGATCACCGGCGCTGCGATACGCACCGCGGCCACGAACAGATCGGCCGAGGTACGCAGCAGCAGATCGGCGAAATCGGCGGCCGGATAGATCGCCAGCTGGGGGGTGACGTCGAAGCTCCGGGCGAGACCCCACAGCAGATAGTGATGGCCGTCGACCACCAGCAGCAGGGTCAGCCCGGCGGTGGTCAGGAAATTGCTGGTGAGCGCGCTCTGAGTGCCCTGATGGGGATCGAAGAAGGCGGCCGCGGCCAGCGCCGACTGCAGGGCGATGATGGTGCCGGCGAGGTTCATCGCCGCCAGGGCGAAGCGGGCGGCGAGACCGAGGGCGGTGCCGATCAGCAGTTCCTGAAGGAGAGCCAGGAACAGCGCGGCATCGTCGGGAGGGCGGGAGAGATCGGCACCGACCACGGGCACCAGGAGGAGGGTGATCGCCAGCGCGATGGCGAGGCGGATGCGGGGAGAGACGAACGCTTCGCCGAAGGCCGGCAGTACCATGATGCAGCCGCCTACCCGGGCGAAGACCAGTGCCGCCGCCACGAGCTCGCGTACGAGGGCCTCGGCCAGCATGGCGATCAGCCGAAGCCCAGGGTGCCGATCCGGTCGTAGAGGCGCTCGCCGAACCCCTGCAGGGTCGCCCACATGAAAGGCAGCGAAAGGGCGAGGGCGGCGAAGATGGCGGCCATCTTCGGCACCAGCGTGAGGGTCAGCTCCTGGATCTGGGTGAGGGCCTGGAGAAGGGACACCGCGAGACCGACGACGAGGGCCGCGAGCAGCGGCGGGCCGCCGATCAGCATGGCCACCCAGATGGTCTCGCGGACGAGATCGAACACCGTCTCGGCGGTCATGACGCCTCCCGGCGAGCCGCCGCGCCGGCGGTCTCGCCCACGCACCGGGCGGACGACGGCGACGGTGCCGGCGCGCGCGAGGCCCCGGCGCCCCTCCGAGGTCGCGGTGCACCACCGCATGGGGCGGTGTTCACGTCGGTATCCTCGCGAGCGGGCGACCGATCACCGCCGACCATCCTCAGATGGGCATCCGCATGATTTCCTGATAGGCCGCCACCACCCGGTCGCGGATGGCGGTCACCTCCTTGAGGGTCAGCTCGGCGGCGGTCACCGCCTCCACCACGCTCTGCACGTCGGCCTTGCCGAGAAGCCCCTGGGTCGAGACCGTCTCGCCGGTGCGCAGCGTCGCTTCCGCATTTTCGAGCCGCTGCTTGAGGAAGGCGGCGAAGCTGGAACCGGCAGCGGCCTCGGGGCCATCGGCCGGCCGGCGGCCGGCGAGCGCCGGGGCGGTGGTGCCGGCGAGCAGCTTGGCGGCCGTGAGCTCGGACATCGTGGTGATCTCCTCTTCCGTGGACGCGCGGGTCAGCGCAGCAGATCGATGGTCCGCTGCAGCATGCTGCGGGCCGAGCTCAGCACGCTGAGATTGGCCTCGTAGGAGCGCTGTGCCTCCCGCATGTCCATCAGCTCGACCAGCGGATTGACGTTCGGGAACTTGACGTAGCCGTTCTCGTCGGCGGCCGGATGCTGGGGCAGATAGCGCAGCACGAAATCCGACCGGTCGACGCCGTAGCGGTCGACGGTGACGAGCTCCGCGCCCGTGGCGCGGTCGAGCTCGCTCGCGAAGGAGACCGTCTTGCGGCGGTAGGGATCGCCTCCCGGCTCGGATGCGGTGGCCTGGGCGTTGGCCAGGTTCTCGGCCACCACGCGCAGGCGGGTGGCCTGCACCCGCATGCCCGAGGCGGCGACGGTCAACGAATTCTCGAGTTCCATGGCCGGATGCTCCTACGGTCGTTCACGGTCCCTCGGGGCGGCTCAGCGCGGGCTGCCGACGGCGGTCTCGAACATGGTCCGGAACTTGCGAAACAGGCTGGTGGCGAGGGCGTAGTCGCGCTCGGTGGCGGCGAGCTTCTGCACCTGTTCGGCCAGGACCACCGTGTTGCCGTTGGGGGAGACTTCCACCGCCGGCACTGGCCGGGCCCGGGTCGATACGCGCTGCGGCGGACCCGGAAGATGGGCGGGATCGGTGCGGCGCAGGGCTTCGGGCGGGTCGCCGGTGAGCCGGCGGGCGAGCAGGCGCTCGAAGCTGGCGCCGTCGAGATCGCGTGCCCGGTAACCCGGCGTGTCCGCATTGGCCACGTTCTGGGCCAGGAGATTGAAGCGCGCGCCGAGCCAGCGCTGCCTCGCGGACAGAAGGGCGAAGAGTGCGTTGCTCTGCATCGGGGCTCCCGTCGCTCGGGTCTGCGATCCCGTCCTCGGTTGCAGCAATACCCCGTCAGAGTTAACAACCCCTTAAGAGGTCGCCGCTAGACTGCCCGGCGAACGGCAACGGAGAGGACGATGCTCTATCTCACGCGCAAGGCGGGCCAGGCGGTGATCATCAACAACAGCATCGAGGTCAGGGTGGTCGAGGTACGAGGACGCAGCGTCAAGCTGGGCTTCGTCTTTCCCTCCAGCGCCTCGGTCCTGCGGGAGGAGGTCTACCGGCAGATCGAGGCCGAGAACGCCGCCGCCGCCTCCACCGCCCGCGACCTCTCGCATCTCGTGGGCGAGATGGACGGGACGCCGGTGAGCGGCGGCGAGGGCTGAGGAGGCGGTGATGGTGGATCCGGACCCGGAAGGGGCGAGAGGCGGTGGCGAGCCGCCGGTGGCGATCGTCATGGGCAGCCGCAGCGACTGGTCGACGATGGTCGCGGCCGCGCGCACTCTCGCCGCGCTCGAGGTCCCCCACCGGGTGCGCGTCGTCTCCGCCCACCGCACCCCGGAACGGCTGTTCGAATTCGCCCGCGGCGCACGCGCGTCCGGCATCCGGGTGATCATCGCCGGTGCGGGTGGCGCCGCCCATCTGCCCGGCATGATCGCTTCCCTGACGGAGCTCCCGGTGCTGGGCGTGCCGGTGCAGAGCCGCGCCCTCAAGGGCGTGGACAGTCTGCTCTCGATCGTCCAGATGCCGGCCGGCGTACCCGTCGGGACTCTGGCCATCGGCACCGCCGGGGCCACCAACGCGGCCCTGCTGGCGGCCGCCATCCTGGCCCTCGAGGATCCCGGGCTCGCGACCCGATACGCGGCCTGGCGGGCCGAGCAGACGGCGGCGGTCCCCGAGGTGCCGGAGGAGTCCGACTGAGCCATGCCTCTCCCGCCCGGTGCTGTGATCGGCATTCTCGGCGGCGGCCAGCTCGGACGCATGACCGCCATGGCGGCGGCGCGGCTCGGCTATCACTGTCACGTCTTCTGTCCGGAGGCGGACAGCCCGGCGGCCGAAGTCGCGCGTCATGCCACGGTGGCCCCCTACGAGGACGAGGCGGCCCTCGCACGCTTCGCCGCCGCCGTCGACGTCGTGACCCTCGAGTTCGAGAACGTGCCGCGGGAAGCGGTCGCCCGTCTCGCCGAGGCGGTGCCGGTACGGCCCTCGGCCGCCGTGCTCGCCGTCACCCAGGATCGCCTCGCCGAGAAGCGCTTCCTGCGGGACGCCGGGGTGCGGCATGCCGAATTCCTCGCCGTCGAGGGGCCGGCCGACATCGCCGCCGCCCGCGAACGCTTCGGCGGTCGCTGCATCGTCAAGTCCCGCCGTTTCGGCTACGACGGCAAGGGACAGGTGATGGCCGACGGGAGGGTGCCGCCGGAGGAGGCGTGGCGGCAGCTCGGCCGCGTGCCGGCAGTGGCCGAGGCGGTGGTCGATTTCACGCTCGAGATCTCGGTGCTCACGGCCCGCCGGGCCGACGGCCGGATCGCCTCCTACGAGCCGGCCGCCAACCGGCACGAGGGCGGAATCCTGCGGGTCAGCACGGTCCCGGCGCCGATCCCGGGACGGCTCGCCGCCGAAGCCGTGGCGCTCGCCGAGCGTATCGCCGTGGCCCTGGATCTCGTCGGTCTGCTGGCGGTCGAGATGTTCGTCGCCGGCGATGGCGCCCTGCTCGTCAACGAGCTGGCGCCGCGTCCCCACAATTCCGCCCACTGGACCCTCGATGCCGCGGAGACGAGCCAGTTCGAACAGCATGTACGGGCCGTCTGCGGGCTGCCCCTCGGGCGCACCGTGCGCCACGCCGATGCGGTCATGCGCAATCTGATCGGGGAAGAGGTGGAGGAGGCGGTGGCACTGCTCGGGGAACCCGGGATACGCCTCCATCTCTACGGCAAGACGGAGGTGCGGCCGGGGCGCAAGATGGGGCATGTCACCCGTCTGCTGCCCCTCTCGTCCGGCTGATCCCGGCAGCCGACGATGGCGGTCAGGCGATGATGTCGGGCAGGCGCAGGCGTTCGAGGGCCGATATCCGGTCCTTGAGGGCGAGCTTCTGCTTCTTCAGCCGCTGCAGCTCCACCTGATCGGCGAAGCCGTCGCGGAGCAGCTGGGCGATGCGGGAATCGAGTGCCCGGTGGGCGGCCCGCAGAGCGGCCAGGCGCATCTCGATTTCCTTGTCCGGACAAGGCTCGTTCATCCCGGGACCCTTTGCGCTATACCGTGAGACGGATGGCGGACGGGGTCAGTCTAGCCGATCCGCGCCCCGGATGCAGCCTCCACCTCCGTATCCGCGGAGCAGCGACGAAAGGGAGACGAGCCGACGATGCGCATCGGTGTTCTGACGAGCGGCGGTGACTGTGCCGGCCTCAACGCGGTGATCCGGGCGGTGGTCCTGCGCGCCGTGCGGGGCTACGGCTTCGAGGTCTACGGCATTCACGAGGCGACACACGGGCTGCTGCAGCGCCCGGTCGCCGCCACGCGCCTGAGCCCGGAAAGCGTCAAGGGCATCCTCTACAAGGGCGGCACCATCCTGCGGACCACCAATCGCGGCAATCCCTTCGCCTATCCGCAGCCGGACGGCAGCCTGCTCGACCGTTCCGAGGAGGTGATCGAGGGCTATCGGATGCTCGGACTCGACGCCCTGATCGGGGTCGGCGGCGACGGCAGCCTCGCGATCCTGCGCCGGCTGGCGGAACAGGGCGGCTGGAACCTGGTCGGCGTGCCCAAGACCATCGACAACGATCTCGGCCACACCGAACGGGCGGTCGGGTTCAGCACCGCCGTGGTGGTGGCCACCGAGGCCCTCGACCGGCTGCACGTCACCGCCGCCAGCCACAACCGGGTGATGGTGCTCGAGGTCATGGGGCGCGATGCCGGTCACATCGCCCTCACCGCCGGCCTCGCCGGCGGCGCCGACGTGATCCTCATCCCCGAGATCCCCTACGACATGGCCAGGGTCTGCGCCAAGGTGGAGGAACGGCGACGCATGGGGCGCAACTTCAGCCTCATCGTGGTGGCCGAATCGGTGCGCTCGACGAGCGGCGAAGTGGCGACCTACGTCGATGCCCACGGCCAGTCGCGCTACGGCGGCATCGGCCGGGTGATCGCCGACGAGGTGGCGCGGCGCACGGGAGCCGAGACCCGGGTGACGGTGCTCGGGCACGTCCAGCGGGGCGGCTCGCCGACTCCCCTCGACCGGCTCCTGGGCTCGGCCTTCGGCGTGGCCGCCGTCGATCTGGTCTCGGCCGGCCGCTTCGACCGCATGGTGGCCTGGCAGAACCGGCGGGTGGTGGACGTGCCGCTGGCCGAGGCCTGTGCCGGCTTCCGGGCGGTGGATCCCAACGACGCCCTCGTGCACACCGCGCGCGGGCTCGGCATCTCCTTCGGAGACTGAACCTTGCGCCTCGTGGCCGACATCGGCGGCACCAACGCCCGCTTCGCCCTCAGCCCCCGGGGCGGCGTGATCGAGGATCCACGGGTGCTGCGGGTGCGCGATTTTCCCGGTCCGGCGGCGGCCATCCGCACCTATCTCGACGGTCGCCGGGTGGCGAGCGCGGTGCTGGCGGTGGCGACGCCGGTGGAAGGCGACGAGATCGCCTTCACCAACAGCCCCTGGCGGTTCTCGCGCGAGGCGCTGCGCGCCGAACTCGGGCTCGCGCGGCTGCTGGTCATCAACGACATGGTGGCCCATGCCGCGGTGCTGCCGCACCTCGATCCCTCGGATCGCCGGGCGATCCAGGACAACGGCGCCGAACCGGACCGTCCGGCGGCGGTGATCGCGCCGGGTACCGGGCTCGGCATCGCCATGCTGGTGCCCTGCGGCGTCCGTCCGCTGCCGCTGCCGAGCGAGGGGGGACACAGCTCCTTCGCCCCCGCCGATGCGCGCGAGCGGGCGCTGCTCGCGCTGATCGAGGCGGACCGCGGCCACGTCTCCTACGAGCGTTTCGTCTCCGGTCCGGGGCTGCTGCTCCTGGCCCGGGGGCTGGCCCGCCTCGACGGTGCCTCCTGCAGGGCGCGGACTCCGCCCGAGGTGACGGCGCTCGCCCGGGAAGGGGCCTGCCCCCACTGCCGCGAGGCGGTGGCGCGCTTCTCGGCACTTCTCGGCGCGTTCGCCGGCGACGTCGCCCTCACGCTCGGCGCGCGCGGCGGCATCCATCTCTCGGGCGGCCTGCTGCTGGCGCTGGACGAGCTGTTCGACCATCGGGCCTTCCTGCGGCGGTTCACCGCCAAGGGGCGGCTTTCCCGGTATCTCGAACGGATCCCCGTGAGCCAGATCACCCGGACCGATACCGGCCTCTTGGGGGCCTCCTGGTACGGTATCGAGCCGGATCCCGGTGCGGAGGGACGATGGTCCGGAGGGGACGAGGGAGGTGCCGGCGCGCCGAGGTAGTTCCGTCTTCCGTTCTTATCAACCGTTTTTTTCTGGAAACGGGAGCGCCTCCGCGCTAAGTTCACGAGTTGACGGGTGCAAACGGGAGGTCAATCGGCAATGCCCCTGCAGGATCACGTCGAGTCGCTGCGCGCCAAGCACGCCCATCTCGAGGAACTCATCGACGAGGAAATGCATCGACCCCTGCCGGACCAGGCACGACTCTCCCGCCTCAAGAAGGAAAAGCTGCGAATAAAGGAGCAGATCGAGCGTCTCGGGCGCCCGAACGCTTCCGTGACCACCGTCGCCCAGACCAACCTCGCCTGAGGCGCCGGTCCGACGCCGCGCCGGCGGGGTTCACGCCGGTGCGGAGCCGGTGAGCAGGCCGCGTGCGGCCAGATTGTGCATCAGCGCCCGGCAGCCGAAACGCCAGGGCGGGATACGGTCGCAATAGTCGACGCGGTTGACGAGACATCCGAGCTCGGGCGCCGCGATGGCCACCAGGTCGCCCGGATGATGGGTGAAGCCCTGACCGGGCGCGTCGCGGTCCTGCGCGGGCGCGAACATGGTGCCGCAGAAGAGCGCGAAGCCGTCCGGATACTGATGGGTGGCGCCCGCCGTCTGGGCCAGTAGATCGGCCGGATCGCGACTGATCTCCCGCATCGAGCTGGTGGCCGAGAGTCGAAAGCCGTCCTCTCCCGAGACCTCGAGCCGGATTTCCAGCGCACGCACCGCCGCGAAAGCGAACGTCTCGTCGAACAGCCGCAGGAAGGGGCCGATGGCACAGGAAGCGTTGTTGTCCTTGGCGCGCCCGAGGAGCAGGGCGCTGCGGCCCTCGAAATCGCGCAGGTTCACGTCGTTGCCCAGGGTCGCGGCACGGGCGCGGCCGCGCGAATCGGCGACCAGCACGAGCTCGGGCTCGGGATTGTTCCATGCCGACCGGGGATGGATGCCGACCGCCGCCCCGTGACCGACCGCCGACATCGGCTGCGCCTTGGTGAAGATCTCGGCGTCGGGGCCGATGCCCACCTCGAGATACTGCGACCAGGCTCCCTCCGCCAGCAGATGGGCCTTGAGGCGCTCGGCCTCCGGCGAGCCCGGCCGGATGCGCGCGAGTTCGCCCCCGGCGAGCTGCTCGAGCTGCGCGCGGATCTCGGCGGCACGTGCCGGATCGCCCTTGGCGCGCTCCTCCACGAGACGTTCGACGAGGCTGCGCGCGAAGGTCACCCCGGCGGCCTTGATGGCCTGCAAATCGATCGGTGCCAGCAGCCGGGGCCGCGACGGGTCGCGGCGATCCCAGCGCGAATTGGCGATCACCGTGTCGAGATCGCCGATGCGGGTGGCGGGAGCCTCGCGGGCGAGGGCGACCGCATCCTCGCGTTCCAGGAGGTCGCTCATCGTGGGGGCCGAAGGCGTGAGGTCGAAGAGGGCGCCGTCGCGCACCGCCACCACCGCCGGCCCCGCCGGCGGCCCGGGCAGCCAGACGCGACCCACGAGCACCGCCTGCGCGGCGTCGGCCGGCAGAGTGGACAGATCGTCGAAGCCGAATGCCATCGTTTCCGCGCCTCCCCCGCTCGGCGACATGGCCCGCCCGCCGGCGGGCGGCCGCCTTTGGCGTGGCTATCGCATGCCGCGCGGCGATCGGCAAGCGGCGGCCGGCGAGTTGACAGGCTCGGCGCCGCCCGCGCATGTTCGAGCGGGACATCCCAGCGGAGGAGAGGAACCGGAAAATGGGCCGTAGATCAGCAGCTTTGCCGTTCGCCGCGCTCACCAGGCGCCGGCTCCTGGGGCAGACCGCCGCCGCCGCGGTGGCGGTGAGCATCCTGCCCCGGACGGCCGGCGCGCAGAGCAAGGTGGTGAACGTCTACAACTGGGACACCTACATCGGCGAGACCACCCTCGAGGACTTCACCGCCGAGACCGGCATCCAGGTCCGCTACGATCTGTTCGCCAGCAACGACGAACTGTTCGCCAAGCTGCGTCAGGGCAATCCCGGCTATGACGTGATCTTCCCCTCGAACGACTACGTCGAGCGGATGATCGTGGCCGGCATGCTCGAGAAGCTGGACCACGCCAGGATCCCCAACATGAAGCACATCGACCCGGCGTTCGCCGATCCGGCGTTCGATCCGGGACGGCAGTACAGCATGCCCTACATGTGGGGTACGATCGGCATCGGCTACCGGAAGTCGGTGGCCTCGCCGACGAGCTGGGGCGACGTCCTGGAGCCCACCGAATACTCGGGTCGCGTGTCGCTGCTCAACGACACCAGCATCATCCAGGTGACCCTGAAGTACCTCGGATATTCGGCCAACTCGCGCAGCAAGAAGGAAATCGACGAGGCGGCGGATCTGCTGATCCGGGCGAAACCGCACATCAAGGCCTTCGCACCCGACACCGGGCAGGACCTGCTGCTGTCGGGCGAGGTGGACCTCGCGATGGAGTGGAACGGCGACATTCTCCAGGTGATGGAGGAGGACGACGATCTCTCCTACGTGGTGCCCAAGGAGGGCGGGCTCCTGTGGGAGGACACCATGTGCATCCCGAAGGACGCGCCCAATCCGGACAACGCCCACCGTTTCATCAACTACATCCTCACCCCGAAGGTCCACGCCGACATCGCGACCTTCATCAAATACGCCTGTCCCAACAAGACGGCGCTCCAGTACATCCCCGAGGAGGACCGGAACAATCCGGCCATCTATCCGCCGCGGGAGGTGATCGAGCGCAGCGAGGTGTCGATCTACAAGGGCGAGGAGATCGAAAGCCTCTACGAGCAGGCGCTCACCCGGGTGCTGGCCGCGTGATCGAGGCGGTACCGCCTCCCCGGCGACGCTGTCGGATGGAAAGCGGGCCCCTCACGGGGCCCGCCTTTCGTTCGACGAGCGACCGGCGATCGCCGGTGTCATTCCAGCGAGATCTCGACCCGGCGGTTCTGCGGCTCGCGCACGCCGTCGGGCGTGGGTACCCGGGGCTTCGTCTCGCCGTACCACTTGAGTTCCATGGCGGTCTCCGGCACGCCCATCTCCGCCAGCACCTTGGCCACCGCCTGCGCCCGGCGCTTGGAGAGGTCGAGATTGTAGGCGGCCGGGCCGGAGCGGTCGGCGTGGCCGGCGAGGATCAGGCGGGTGGCCTGGCCCGCCTCGTAGTCTTCCGCCGCCTGGGCGATGATCTTGCGCGCCACCGGCGTGATATCGGCGTGATCCCAGGCGAAGAACACGATGTAGACGTTTTCGATGCCGCTCGCCAGCGCATCCTCCACCGCGGCCATCGCGGTCATGAACCGCGCCTTGCAGTCCTCCGCCCTGTCGGGATCGAACTCGGATCCCTCGAGCCAGCAGTCGAAGGCCGTCTGCGCCCGCGCCGCGGCGAGGGGGGCGAGGCGGCGCGCATCGCGGTCGTAGGCGTCCATCAGCCGTGCCCGGGCGGCGGAGAGCTCCTCGGCCGCGGCGGCGTCGATCTTGCGCAGGGCCACCTCGTCCGGCAGCACGTTGACGCCGCTCGCCGCCGCCACCGCCTTGCGGCCGAAATGCCGGGCGTCCCCGAAGTCCATCTGCGCCTTCTCGTAGTCCACGATCTCCACGTAACCGGCCCGGAGTCCCTGGACGAAGGCGGGCCCGTGGGGCTGCATCTCGCGCACCGCCGGGATGTCGTTGGCGAGCAGGAAATAGCCGTCCAT
This sequence comes from Alphaproteobacteria bacterium, assembly GCA_027045875.1. Lineage (GTDB taxonomy): Bacteria > Pseudomonadota > Alphaproteobacteria > Geminicoccales > Geminicoccaceae > JALSRW01. Next base: position 33,929 of record JALUAG010000030.1, read on the forward strand.
GGCACGTCTGTCGACTTTGCCGGCGCAGCCCGCGACCACGAGGCTCACCAGCAGGGCGAATACGACCTTGGCGCCATTCAGCATCGCAAAATCCCTTCGACTGCGGATCCGGGGTCCGCGACCGGCCGGCTCCGTATCCTTGCCAACCCGCTCCCGGGAGGTGGCCATGCGGCGGACGGCTCGTACAACCGCCGCGATAACAAGGCCAAACGGCGACCCGGATCAAGACGTTTCTCGGCGGCCACCGCTGCGGACGGCGGGAGTGTTGCGCCCGGCCAACGGCCGGCGCATCCGGCGTCGGGACCCCGACGGCGGTGGCACGGACGGGCGGATGGCGTGTCCGCCTCGCGCCTCAGCCGGCGGCGCCGTTGTGCTCGCCGGCACCCAGGGTCTCCTCGAAGAACCGGCGGACTTCTTCCACCCGATGTTCGAGACGCACGAGCCCGGCCGCATCGATGCCGTTCCTCTCCGCGGCCTCGGCGAGTTCGGCCACGCGCTCGGCGCCGACGTTGCGGCTGGCCCCCTTGAGGGCGTGGGCGAGACGCCGGAGCTCCGGCGCGCTGGCGAGCGCCCGCCGCATCTCCTCGAGGTAGCGGGCGGCGGTGGCGAGGTAGAGCGAGCCGATCTCCACGATCAGTTGACGGTCGCCGTCGGCGATCTCGGCGAGACGGTCGAGATCCATGGGAGGTGCCATGAGTTCCTGTCCGTGGAAGGGCAGCGGACGCTCCGGCTCGACGGTCTCGCCGCCACCCTGCTGGGTGAGTTCGCGGATGGTGCCGAGCAGCCTGCCGATGGACAGGGGCTTGGCGAGATAGCCCTGGAGGCCGGCCTCCTTGCAGGCGTCCCGGGCCCGCGCCTCGTCCCAGGCGTCGCCGAAGACGAGGATCGGGATCCCGTCGAGGGCGCGTATCTCGCGCCGCAGCCAGGCCCCGAGTTCGAGTCCGCTGCCGTCCGGCAGGTTGAGGGCGACGAGGACGAGCGCGAAGGGGGTGCGGCGCGCGGCACGGCGCGCCTCGGCGGCGGTGCTCGCACAGCAGACGGCATATTGCAGCTTGTTGAGAACGAGCTGCATGAGGCTGCGGCTGAGGGCAGGATCGCCGACGATGAGTATGGTCTTGGTATCGTCCTGCGGTTCGTGCATGGCTTCCGTTCGCCACCCGATGGGCGAGCCGATTTTCACCATGAGGCGATAAACGTCAAGGAAGCATAACCGATGGTATGCAGGACCGGTGGCCGTGAACGGCCACCGCCAGCTCTCCCGCCAGCCGCGCGTTGGCGACCGCGAGGGCGTGGTTGAGGCGCACCGTGCGCCCATCCGAGAGCTCCGCGAGGCAGGCCAGAAGACAGGGGGTTTCGGCGGCTCCGGAGATTCCGGCCCGCGCGGCGCGCCGGCGGCAGCGGTCGAGCAGCGCTTCCAGGGTCGCGGCATCCAGGGCGAGTTCCGCGGGTGGAGGCTGGGCGATCACGACGCTGCCCGGCCAGCCCAACGCCTCCTGTGTCCGGTGCAGCTCCGCGAGGGCGGCGAGATCGTCGATACGGGGGACCGGGATCTCGGAACGCGTGACGTAGAAGGCGGGCAGGCGGTCGGTCCGGAAGCCGACCACCGTCGCCGACAGGCTTTCCAGCACTTCCATCGTGCGCGGCAGGTCGAGGATGGCCTTGATGCCGCTGCACACGACGCTGGCCGGCGAGCGTCGCAGTTCGTGGAGATCGGCGGAGATGTCGAGGCTCGTCTCGCCGCCTCGATGGACGCCGCCGATGCCGCCGGTGGCGAGGATGCGGATGCCGGCACGGACGGCGAGGTAGAGGGTGGCGGAGACGGTGGTGCCGGCCGGGACGCGCGCGGCGAGCGCCGGGGCCAGGTCGCGGGTCGCGCATTTGCGTGCCCGTTCGTCGAACGCCAGCCGCTCGAGCTCCGCCGGCTCCAGACCGATGCGGGCGGATCCGTCCACCAGGCCGATCGTGGCGGGTACGGCGCCGGCGCGCCGCACCGCCTGCTCCATGGCGAGCGCGGTCTCGAGATTGTCCGGGCGCGGCAGGCCGTGGGTGAGGATCGCGGTTTCGAGGGCCACCACGGGTGCCCCTTGCGCGAGCGCCGTGGCCACCGGCGCCGACAGCCGCAGGCGCCCCTGCGGGGAGGTCGAGCCGGCCATCTCCTCAGGCACGTTCGACCCGCACCGGCGCGCCCGGGGATACCGCCGCCAGCGCCGTCACATCGTCGAGGGCGCGGCCCCAGACGTTGCAGGGGCTGGCGAGGCGGGATTCGCCCGCGCGGGAGATGGGGGTCGGCCCGAAGGCGATGGCGATGGCGTCGCCTTCCGGCCAGTAGGCGATCTCGCCCGGAGTGACGACATCGCGGGCATCCGGCTCGCGGGGCAGCGACACGGGGGTCGTGAAATAGACCTCCTCGCCCCAGCAGCTGGCCGCCGATTCGAAGGGAGCCGCGTCCCGCAACGCGGCGGCGGTGGGCGTGTCGAGAAGCGCCACCCGGATGGTGACGCCGCCGATGGCGATGGTCAGGCGAGGTGCCGTCATGTTCCCTCCTTCTCCGCCCGGCCGACGCGGCCGCCGGCCGGTGCCCCATAGCGCGTTCGGTGCCGTCGGGTCGAGCCGCCGCCGGGCCGCCCGGCGTCAGTCGTCGGCGGCGATCCCGCGCAGCCTCTCGAGATCACGCAGCGTGATGGTCCCCCGCTCGATGCTCAAGAGGCCGCGGCCGCGCCAGGCAGCGAGCTGCCGGTTGACGTTCTCCCGCGCGAGACCGACGATGCCGCCGAGTTCCCGCTGCGAAAGACGCAGTTCGATGCGCACGCCGTCGGCGCAGGGACGGCCGTACTCCGCGGCGAGACGCAGGAGCGCGCGGGCGGTGCGCGCCTCCATCTGCAGCAGTACGTGGTCCTCGACCATTTCGGTGGTGCGGCGCAGCTTGGCGCACAGCATGCCGATGATGCGCAGGGCGATGCCCGGATGGCGCTCGATGAAGGTCATCACATCGGCCCGGCGCAGCACGAACAGCTCGACCGCGGTGACGGCGGTGGCATCGGCACTCCGCGGCTTGCCGTCGAGCAGCGCCACCTCGCCGAAGGAACGGCAGGGCTCGATGAAGCTCAGCACCGCCTCGCGCCCCTCGGCGGAGAGCGTACCGATCTTGATCCGTCCGGAGAGGACCACCATCAGGCTGTCGCCGGGATCGCCCTTCTGGAAGATCACCTTGCCGGCGGGGTAGCGGACACGCCGACCAAAGGCGAGCAACCGGTCGAGTTCCTCCTCGGCGAGGGCACCGAAGAGGTCGCTGTCGGCCAGCGCCTCGCGGATCGCCTCCCGGTTGGTCGCCGTCTCGGACATGCCGCCCCTTCTCCGTCGCCATCACGGGGTGATGGCGGCGCTAGGGTACGAGAACGGCGGCTCCCTGCAAACGCCCCTCGCGCAGGTCGGCCAGCGCCTCGTTGGCCCGTTCGAGCGGATAGGTGCGGGTGCGGGTTCGCACCGGGATCTGGGCGGCGAGGGCCAGAAAATCCTCGCCGTCGCCGCGGGTGAGATTGGCGACCGAGCGCAGCAGCCGCTCGCCCCACAGGATCCGGTAGGGAAAGGAGGGGATGTCGCTCATGTGGATGCCGCCGGCGACCACCGTGCCGCCCTTGTCCACCGCCTCGAGCGCGCGCGGCACGAGCTCGCCCACCGGCGCGAAGATGATGGCGGCATCCAGGGACTCGGGAGGCAGCTGATCGGAGCCGCCGGCCCATTCGCAGCCGAGGGCGCGGGCGAAATCCTGCGCATCGCGATCGCCCGGGCGGGTGAAGGCGAACAGCCGCCGACCCTGCCAGCGCGCCACCTGGGCCAGGATGTGGGCCGCGGCGCCGAAACCGTAGATGCCGAGCCTCTGGGCCTTTCCCGCGAGACGTAGGGCGCGGTAGCCGATCAGCCCGGCACAGAGAAGGGGAGCGGTGCCGACCGGGTCGAGGGTGGGTGCCAGCGGAAAGCTGTAGGCGGCGAAGGAGACGGTGTATTCGGCGTAGCCGCCATCCAGGGTGTAGCCGGTGAAGCCGGGCTCGTCGCAGAGGTTCTCCTGTCCGCGGAGGCAGAAGCGGCAGCGGCCGCAGGTCCGCCCCAGCCAGGGAATGCCCACCCGCTGACCCCGGCGTGAAGCCTTCGACGCCGGGCCCTGCCGCCACCACCTCGCCGACGATCTCGTGGCCCGGCACCAGCGGCAGCTTGAGATCGGGAAGCTCGCCGTCCACCACGTGCAGGTCGGTACGGCAGACCCCGCAGGCGAGCACCCGCACCAGCAGCTGCCCGGCACCCGGCTCGGGACACGGCCTTTCCTCGAGCCGGAGGGGGCGACCCGGTTCCCTGAGTACCATAGCCCGCATCGTCTCGTCTCCTCGCCCTGGGACCCGCATCGCGGAAAGGGGCGGCGGGCCCGGACCACCGACCTCGCCCCTTCATATGTCCGCCATGGCGCGATTTCACGAGTGCGACAGGATGGCACTCCGGAGCGGCGCCGTGCTTGACGCCCGGGCCGCGGTCGCCTAGCGGAATCCGGCGTCTCGTTCGCCGACCGCTCCAGCCGGTCGAACCTGGGAGAGGAAGCCATGCGTTTCGTCCGTGTCGTCGCCGCCGCGGCGGTAGCCGCCTTCGTCGGTTTCGCCGGTGCGGCCCACGCCGGAAGCCACGGGGATCCGGCCAAGGGCAAGAAGGTCTACAACAAGTGCAAGGCCTGCCACTCGCTGACCCAGGAGAAGAACAAGGTCGGCCCGCACCTCGTCGGCATCGTCGGCCGCAAGGTGGGTTCGGTCGAGGGCTTCAAGTATTCGAAGGCGCTCAAGAAGGCGGGCGAGGAAGGCATGGTGTGGACCGAGGAGAACCTCGCCGCATGGCTCAAGGCGCCGAAGAAGTTCCTGCCCGGCAACCGCATGGCCTTCGCCGGCCTCCGGAAGGAGGACCAGATCAGGGACGTCATCGCCTACATGAAGAATCCGAACTGAACGGGTGAGGCGACACCCGGCTTCCGGCGGCGCGGGAGCCGGGTGCTCTAGCGCGCGAGCGCGCCCGCGGGCGCCAGCGTCACCGTCGGGCAGGGACGTGCGGGCGTCCGGACGCCGCGGAGAAAACGACGGCACTCCGTCTCGGGCAGGGGCTCCGTGAAGAGATAGCCCTGCGCCTCGTCGCAGCCCTCGCGCAGCAGGAAGGCCCGCTGGACGTCCTCCTCGACCCCTTCGGCGAGGACGCGTTTGCCGAACAGGCGGCCGAGGGCGATGATGGTGCGCATCAGTGCCTCGTCGGTGGGATCGCCGCCGAGGCCGCGGACGAAGGCCTTGTCCACCTTGATGCGCTCGGCCGGCAGCCGCTTGAGATAGGCGAGGGAGGAGTAGCCGGTTCCGAAATCGTCGATCGCGAGACGCACGCCGAGCCTGCGCAGTCGCTCGATGTTGCGGCGGATGGCGGTCTGCGCCGGGTCGACGAAGAGGCTCTCGGTGAGCTCCAGTTCGAGCTGCGAGGCCGGCAGGCGATGGCGTTCGAGACAGCGCTGGGCCAGTCCGGCGACGTCCTGGTGGCGGAGCTGGGCCACCGAGATGTTGACGCACATGGTGACGCGGATGCCCTCGTCCAGCCAGCGCCGCGCCGTCGCGCAGGCCTCGTCGATCAGCCAGGCGCCGAGGGGCCGGATCAGCCCGCTCGCCTCCGCGACCGGAATGAAATGGCCCGGCGGCAGGGCGCCACCGGGCCTTCCGGGCCAGCGGAGCAGGGCTTCGACGCCCGTCACGCGGCCGCTCGCGAGATCGAACTGCGGCTGGTAGTGGAGGGCGAACTCGCGCCGCTCGAGGCCCCGCTTGATCTGCATTTCCATGAGCTTGCGGTGGCGGAAGGCGGCGTCCATGCGCGCGTCGTAGACCACGAGACGGTTGCCGCCGGCGATCTTCGCCTGGTCGAGTGCCAGTTCCGCCGAGCGCAGGAGCTGCTCCGCCTCCTGAGCGTGCTCCGGGAAGCGGGCGAGGCCGGCACTGATGGCGAGACTCAGCTCGAGCCCGCCCAGATGGAGCGGGGCCCGCAGCCGGGCCAGGATGCGCTCGGTGATCCGCGGCGCGCTGTGGCCGATGGTGGCGAGAACGAGGAAGCGGTCACCGCCGAGACGGCGGGTCAGCTCGACATGCCCCCGGAACTGCTCCAACCGGCGTTCGAAGACGGTGAGGAGGGCATCGCCCACACGGTAGCCGTAGACGGCGTTGACGTCGCGCATGCGGTCGACGTCGACCACCAGCAGGAGCGCCTGCGCCCGCCGCAGGCGCAGCCCGCGCACGATCCGCTCCAGCTCACCGGTCAGGTTCCGCCTGACCTCCTCGTCGCCCGGGGCGACCGCCGGCGGCCCCTTGGCCGAGCGGATCTGCGGACCGACGGAAACGCCGGGAACCCGGACCGCCGTCCGGTGGATGCGTCCGGCGAAGAAGCCCGCCGCCCACATCAGGAGCGCAGCGCCCAGCCACGGGAGGTGGACGGTCCCCCAGCCCGTCGGATCGAGCCGGAGACGCGGTGCCGCACCGGCCCCGGCCAGTGCCACCGCCGCTCCGGCCACCGCGAAGGTGGCGAGGACGGCAGCCGAAGATGCAGCGCGGAGCTCTCCGACCAAGCGCCGAACCCGCTTCGCCCTGCCCTCCGCACGATGCCGTCCCGTCCGCTCCCGCGGGTGCTGAGGGATCATCTCGTCGCCGCCCAACACTGTTTCCCGACAGCCTGCTCCTGCGCCCCGACCGGTCCGCGAGCGGATGCGACGGTCCCGGGTGAAACGGTCGCATGGCTTCGCATAGACGGACCGACGCCGGGCACACTGCGGCGATTTTGAAGAGAATTCAAGACACTATTGATCTCTTTATGGTAGAATGTGGCGCACGCGCCACGCCGGGGGATGCGGGCCGGGAGGTCGCCGGCCAGGTCGCCGGCGGCGGATCATGCCCCTCGGCCGCGCCACTCTGGCCAGTGCGGCGATCCCCGCCTATATGGACGCGGGGCGGCGTCTTGCGGCGGTATCGGCGAGGGAAGGCCGGTTTCCGCCGCGACGGCGGGGACGTCCGTATCCGCCACCACCACGGGCAGGAACGTGCGCCTAACCTGGGAGCAGCCAACAACCGCGGCCGAGCCGGGGACTCGCGGATGGCTCGGCCGTCTGACGACCTTGCTGGCGGGCGGCCGGCCGGACGAGCAGGGACGGGTGAGCCACTACGGTCTCGCCCTCACCCGGTGGGTGGCGGTCATCGGCCAGCTCTTCACCATCCTGTTCGTTCATTTTTCGCTCGGCATCCCGCTGCCCCTGGCGGCACTCCTGCCGGCGGTGGCGTTCAGCGTTCTCGTCAATCTCGGCCTCGCCCTCGCCCTCGGCTGGCGCGCCCGCCTGTCGGAGCGGGCGGCGGGGATGCTCTTCGTCTACGACATCCTCCAGCTCGCCTACCTGCTCTGGCTCACCGGCGGCATCCAGAACCCCTTCAGCGTCCTGCTGCTGGTGCCCGTCGGCCTCGCCGCCGGGCTCCTCGGCCGGGCCTGGACGGTGGGACTCACGGTACTAACCCTCCTCGTGGTGACCGTCATTTCGCTCGCCGCCGACGCCCTGCCGTGGTACGGGGGCGGGCTGCGCCTGCCGCGGCTCTATCTGGTCGCCGGCTGGGCGGGAATCAGCATCGCCATCGTGCTGATCGCGGTCTACGCTTGGCAGTTCGCCGAGGAGGCCCGGCAGCGGGCCAATGCCCTTGCAGCCACCCAGCTCGCCCTGATGCGGGAACAGCAGCTCTCCGCCCTGGGCAGCCAGGCGGCCGCGGCGGCCCATCTCTTGGGCAGTCCGCTCGGGACCATCGCCGTGGTCGCCAAGGAGCTCGCGCGGGAACTCCCGGAAAGCCACCCGCTCTACGAGGACGTGCGGGAGATCCTCGAGCAGACGAGGCGATGCCGGGAAATCCTGGCCACGCTCGGTCAGCAGCGCGACGAGGGGGCGCTCGAGCGGCTGACCCCGGTGCCGCTGACCTCGGCGCTGGCCGAGATCGCCAAGCCCTTCGAGCGTCCCGGTGTCGCGCTGCGTATCGAACTGCACGAGGAGGACGGGACGCCGGAACCGCAGATTGCCTTGCCGCCCGAGATCCGGCATGCTTTCGCCAACCTCATCGACAATGCCATCCAGTTCGCGAACAGCGAGGTTCTGGTGACCGTCCGGCCCTCCCGAAGCAGACTGCTGGTGACGATCGAAGACGACGGGCCGGGATTTTCGCCGGAAGTGCTGGGCTGGCTGGGCGAACCCTATCTGTCTACTCGTCACGACAAGGGAGGTCTCGGGCTCGGCGTGTTCATTGCCAAGACGCTGCTTGCCCGAACCGGAGCGACCATGCATTTTGACAATACACGGCGCGGTGCACGGGTGACCCTGCGGTGGCCCGGCGATGCGCTGGAGCGGGCCGTCGAGGAGACCAGCAATGGGTGTGGAAACCCCTGACGCGCAGCAGGCAGCGGCCCTCGCGGGTCTGGCCAAGGGCGGCGAGCCGCCCAGGCTGCTGCTGATCGACGACGATGCGCCGTTGCGGCGGACACTGGAGCGGGCACTCGCCCGCCGCGGGTTCCTCGTGCATCCGGCGGCCGGGGTACGCGAGGCGTTGGCCGTCGCCCATCAGGTGAAGCCGGATTTCGCGGTGGTCGATCTGCGCCTCGAGGACGGTAGCGGGCTCGAGCTCGTGCGCCGGCTGCGCGAGATCCACCCCAAGATCCGGATCGTCATCCTGACCGGCTACGGCAACATCGCCACCGCGGTGGCGGCCATCAAGGCCGGGGCGGTGGACTATCTCGCCAAGCCGGCGGATGCCGACGACGTGGTCAACGCGCTCCTGTGCAGCGGCAGCGGCCTGCCGCCACCGCCCTGCAATCCCATGTCCGCCGATCGTGTGCGCTGGGAGCACATCCAGCGGGTGTTCGAGCAGTGCGGGCGCAACGTTTCGGAGACCGCCCGACGGCTCAACATGCACCGGCGGACCCTGCAGCGCATTCTGAACAAGCGGGCGCCGCGCGAGTAGGCTTCGCTCGGCCGCGTCCTCTCGGGGAGGAGCGACGGGATCATGGCTGCGGCGGGCGTACGGACGGGGGCGCGGCGCGGTCGGCTGCTCATCGTCGACGACGACGCGGGAATGCGGCGCACGCTGGGGAGGCTGCTGCAACGCGCCGGCTTCGGCGTGCTGACGGCGGCGAGCCTCAAGGAGGCCTACGAGGTGGTGGCCGACCAGCCGCCCGACTTCGCCGTGGTCGATCTCAACCTGGCCGATGGCCACGGCATGGAGCTGGTGCGCGGCCTGCAGGAGATCCGCCCGGGCATCCGGGTGGTGGTGCTGACGGGATACGACAGCATCGCTTCCTCGGTGGTGGCCACCAAGGCCGGGGCCTGGGGCTATCTGGCCAAGCCCGTGGACACCGAGCGGCTCATCGCCACCCTGCTGGGCGACGCGCCGGTCGTCTCCGAAGAGGGCACGCGGCCCATGTCGGCCGATCGCATCCGCTGGGAGTACATCCAGCGGGTGTTCGAACAGTGCGGCCGCAACGTCTCGGAAACCGCACGGCGGCTCCACATGCATCGCCGCACTCTGCAGCGGATTCTGAGCAAGCGCGCTCCCCGTCCGTGAGGGCCGCGGGCACGGAGCGGTCGCCGCGCCGGACGGCCGGTACGGCGGGGCGGGTCCCTCGGCGCCCACGGAACGCGGCCGGCGTGCGGGCTTCTGCCCTGCGGCGGGCCGCTGCCGGCATCCGCGAGGGGATGTGGAGGGCCACCGTTGGCACCCGGCGCCGCCGGCTCGAACCGGTGCGGGGTCGCTGACGCGGGGATCGCGGAGGGTCCGGGGGCATGCGCCGGCGCGGGCGCGAGATGCGGCCGCCCCCGGCCGGGGCTCCCGCTCGTCCCCTGCGTATGCTCCCGCGTCTGGGACGCGGACATGCGCCCGCTTCTTCCCCCGCCCGCGGTCGCATGCGTCGGCGCGCGGGGGGCCGTGCGTGCCCGGTTGCGCCGGTGCCGTTCAGGCGCGGCCCGCCAGGGTCTCGAACATCACCACGAAGCCGCGACGCCCGCTGTGACCGCCCGAGACGGCCACCGCGATCGCCTGGGAAGTGCGCACCTTACCCGGCGAGACGTAGGTGGCGCTGAAGGCGCCGCGTCGCAGGCGCGCCTCGAGCAGGCCCGTCCACATCTCCTTGATGCCGGGGCCCCGCAGGATCATGATGTTGTCGATGCGCTGCCCGACGGTCGCCTTGGGATCGAGATTGAGCCACAGGTAGAAGGAGCGGTTGAGCTGCTTGATGATGCGTTCCGCATCGAGCACGAGGCAGGGCAGCGGGCAGGCCTCGAGAACCCGGGCGAGATCCTGGGAGTTGCCAGCCAGCGCGAGACGGTCCAGCTCCTTCTGCAGGGTCTCGCAGCGTAGCCGGGCGTGGGTCAGGCAGAAGGTCCGGAGCATCGAGGCGAGGTTCGCCTTGCCGTTGCGGGCGCGGGCCACCTCGTTGACGACGGCGCCGAGACGCGTCCCCCGGCTGGCCGCGATCTCCTTCAGATAGTCCCAGAATTCCTGCTCGAGCTTGATGGATGTGCGCACCTCGCCGACGCGCATGGTCTTGCGGATCATGACCACGCTCCGCGTGCTGCCATCCACACACTGGGTACCATAATGTCCCCCTGGGGGCAGTTACCGGTTGAGCCCCATTGTGTGAAGGGATAAGTTTCATTGACGTAAATAAAGGATTAACAGATCCTTAACGTCACGGCTTTGGCAACCCCGGAGGAGCCTCGATGACGGAACACAGCAGGCTGCCCGCCACATCGCCGGAAGCGACCGAGGCCGCTGCGGCCGCGAACCAGGGCGCGGAGACGGCCGGCCGGGCCGGGACTCCGGTGGCCCCCGTCGCCGAGGCGATCGCGCCGCCGCCGCCCGGCGTGGTCGAGACCGTTCCGGTGCCACCCGGTGCCAGGGTCGTGCTCTCGGATCCGGCGTTCGACCCGCGTGTCGCGCGCTACGTCGTCGACGGCGAGGATCTCGTTGTCACCCTCGACAACGGTGCCGTGCTGCGTCTCGAAGGGTTCTTCGCCGCCGGCGACAATCCGCCCAGCCTGTCGGTACTCGGCGGACCGGACCAGACGGCCACCACACTGCTCGCCGGCGCGGCCGAGGCGGCGGCGGTGGAGCCCGCGGCCGGTCCCGGGGCGGCGGCACCGGCGCACGGCGGCGGGGCGGGGTTCGCCCCGTTCGCGGCCGGTGACATCGGCGACGGGCTGACGCCGACCGGCGTGCTGCCGCCGACCGAACTGGCGGGCGGCCCCTTCGCCGGCGGCATCCTCGAGGGCGTCGATCCGGGGATCGGCGGTCCCGCCGCGACCGGGCCCCTGCCGGGCGAGGCGCCCGAGATCAGCGTGCAGAACTACGTTCGGGCGACGGCGGCCGAGCGCAGCGTCGCGTTCGATCCGGCCAGTACGGACAGGCAGCTCAGGAACCCGGACAGCACCGATCCGGTCGAGCGCAACGGCGTCGATCCCCGCAACCTCACCCTCGACCGGACGCGGGAGGTGGAGGTCGTCTTCCAGAGTGAGGAGGCGGGCTACGACAACACCCTCGGGTTTTTCACCATCGACGAGGACGGCACGTTCGGCGATGTCGGCATCATCTTCCCGAACGTGAGCCAGGTCGGCGACAGCGACGGCGACGGCACCCTGACGCCCGGCACGCGCACCTCGCTCGGCACCTTCGACGCCGGCACCCGGCTCGGCTTCTTCATCATTCCCGACGGTGCGAACGCGAATCCCGGGCTCGAGGGGCTGCTCGGCAGCGGCCGGTTCGAGCTGCGGAACGGGAATACCGGCGAGCCCCTGAAGATCACGGACACCGCCGCCGACGACCCGATCCTCGTGCACATCGCCGACGACGGTACCGAGACCGTGCTCTCCGGCGCCCTTTTCTTCTCCACCGACGCCACGCCGGAAACCCCCGAGGAGAACGCGCTCAATCCGGACGGTGCGGGCAAGACCGCCTCGGGCTTCAAGGCCAAGGAGGGCGATCTCCTGATCGGGTTCGAGGACCTCACCGGTCCCGGTGCCGACAACGACCTGAACGACGTCGTCTTCCGGGTCCACTTCAAGCCGGTCTACGAGAACTTCTTCTTCGTCAAGGATCACGAGACCCCGGACTTCAAGGTACGGATCTCCGACACCGACAGCACCCGGCTCTCGGGGGCCGAGGTGACATTCCAGGGAGGGCAGCAGCCCGGTGACCGGCTCACGCTCGCGACCTTCGAGGACGCCGACGGCGACGGCATCCTCGACGGCACGAACATCGCGGTGACGGAGAATCCCGACGGCAGCCTGACCTTCTCCGGGATCGATTCCGTCCTCAACTACGAACAGGTGTTGAACGACGTACGGTTCGTCACCGACGGCGGCGCGCCGCCCGGCAACCGCTTCGTCGGCTTCGAGGTCACCGACGCGGAGGGGCACCGATCGGACGTCGCCGTGTCCAAGGTGAACGTGCTCGACAATCTGATCGTCGGTACAGAGGGGAACGACGTCCTGACCTCCGGCAACAAGATTCACGCCCTCTCGGGGCGCGGCGGCAACGACCTGCTCACCGGCAAGGGCACCGCCGACTATCTCGACGGCGGCGACGGTCGCGACCAGCTGTTCGGAATGGGGGGCGACGATCTCCTCCACGGTGGTCCGGGGATCGACACCCTCTGGGGCGGTGACGGCGCCGACACCTTCCGCGTCACGAGCCTCGGTGACGGTCGCGACATCATCCGCGATTTCGATCGCACCGAAGGCGACCGGATCGATCTTTCGGAGCTCCTCGCCGGCAGCGGCATCGACGCCCCGGGTGCCGTGGAGGACGACTTCGTGCGCATCGCTTACACCGATTTCGACCGTGACGGGTTCGAGGACGACGTGCGCGTGCAGGTGGATCTCGATGGCCCGGGCGGCGAGCACGTCTTCAACCAGGTGCTGGTCCTCACGGATCCGGCGGGACTGCCGCCCGGCAGCCTGACGCTGGCCGATCTGGGCGCATCCGACGGCGCCACCAGCTGACCGGCTGACGCTTTCCGCATCACGGAGGGGCGGCCACGAGCCGCCCCTTTCGCGTTTCCGCGGGTGCTGCGACGGCGCGTCGTGGGCCGCTTGTTTCCTGCCGGGTCTCGGAGTATGACGCGGGCGGCACGCATGCGTCCGTCCACCTTCCCATAAGGTCGATCCTCCCATGACCCGAAAGAAGATCGCACTCGTCGGTGCCGGCCAGATCGGCGGCACCCTCGCCCATCTCGTCGGTCTCAAGGAACTGGGCGACGTCGTTCTCTTCGACATCGTCGAGGGCATGCCGCAGGGCAAGGCGCTCGACCTCGCCCAGAGCGGCCCGGTCGAGGGGTTCAATGCCGCCTTCACGGGCACCAACGACTATGCGGCCCTGGAGGGCGCGGACGTGGTCATCGTCACCGCCGGGCTGCCGCGCAAGCCGGGCATGAGCCGCGACGACCTGCTCAAGACCAACGCCGGCATCATCCGGACCGTGGCCGAGAACATCGGCCGCTACTGTCCCGGCGCCTTCGTCATCGTCATCACCAACCCCCTCGACGCCATGGTCTGGGTGATGCAGCGGGTCTCGGGGCTCCCCACCAACATGGTCTGCGGCATGGCCGGGGTGCTGGATTCGGCCCGCTTCCGCTATTTCCTCGCCTGCGAATTCGGGGTCTCGGTGGAGGACGTCACCGCCTTCGTGCTGGGCGGCCACGGCGACACCATGGTTCCCCTCGTGCGCTACTCCACCGTGGCCGGCATTCCCGTGCCCGACCTCGTCCGCATGGGCTGGAGCAGCCAGGAGCGGATCGACGCCATCGTCCAGCGGACGCGCGACGGCGGCGCCGAGATCGTGGGCCTCTTGAAGGCCGGCTCCGCCTACTACGCACCCGCCTCCTCCGCCATCGCCATGGCCGAGAGCTACCTCAGGGATCAGAAGCGGGTGCTGCCCTGCGCGGCCCATTTGTCGGGCCAGTACGGCGTCAACGGGCTCTATGTCGGGGTGCCGGTGGTGATCGGGGCCGGCGGCGTGGAGCGCATCGTGGAGATCGAGCTGTCGGCGGAGGAGAAGGCGGCGTTCGATCGCTCGGTGGCGGCCGTGCGCAACCTCTGCGAGGCCGTCGAACTGTGAGTTCCGACAACGGGAAGACCGGATGAACATTCACGAGTATCAGGCCAAGGCGCTGCTGCGGGAATACGGAGTTCCCGTGCCCCGGGGACAGGTCGCCTACACGCCCGAGGAGGCCGAGCAGGCGGCACGCGAACTGGGCGGTCCGGTCTGGGTGGTCAAGGCTCAGATCCATGCCGGTGGCCGCGGCAAGGGCGGTGGCGTCAAGCTCGCCCGTTCGGTCGAGGAGGTGCGGCAGCTCGCCGGCGAGATGCTGGGCATGACGCTGGTGACGCATCAGACCGGGCCGCAGGGACGGGTGGTCAAGCGCGTCTACATCGAGGAGGGCTGCGACATCGCCCGCGAGCTCTACCTCGGGGCGGTGATCGACCGGGGGACCTCGCGGGTGACGCTGATGGCCTCGCAGGAAGGCGGGGTCGAGATCGAGGAGGTGGCCGCCCGTTCGCCGGAGAAGATCCTGCGCGCGGCCATCGATCCGGCCACCGGCTTCATGCCCCACTACGGCCGGGCGCTGGCCTTCGGTCTCGGGCTCTCGGGGGCGGAGGTCCGCAAGGCGGTGGGCCTCATGCAGGGGCTCTACAACTGCATGGTGGAGCGCGACGCGAGCCTGGTCGAGATCAACCCGCTGGTGGTCACCGGCGCGGGCGATCTCCTGGCCCTCGACGCCAAGATGAATTTCGACAGCAACGGCCTCTTCCGCCAGCCCGGGATTCTCGAACTGCGCGACCTCGACGAGGAGGATCCGCACGAGATCGAGGCCAGCCGGCACGAGCTCAGCTACATCAAGCTCGACGGCAACATCGGCTGCATGGTCAACGGCGCCGGCCTCGCCATGGCGACCATGGACATCATCAAGCTCTACGGCGGCGAACCGGCGAATTTCCTCGACGTCGGCGGCGGTGCCACCAAGGAGCGGGTGACCGCCGCCTTCCGTCTGCTGCTCTCCGATCCCAATGTCGAGGGCGTGCTGGTCAACATCTTCGGCGGCATCATGCGCTGCGACGTCATCGCCGAGGGGGTGGTGGCGGCCGCCCGCGACGTCAATCTCAACGTGCCGCTGGTGGTCCGGCTCGAGGGCACCAACGTCGAGCTCGGCAAGCGGATCCTGTCGGAATCGGGACTGCCCATCATCCCCGCCGACGATCTCGCCGATGCCGCCCGCAAGATCGTCAACGCTGTGAAGAAGGCTGCCTGATGTCGATACTCGTCGACGCCGATACCAAGGTCATCTGCCAGGGGTTCACCGGAGCCCAGGGCACCTTCCATTCCGAACAGGCCATCGCCTACGGCACGCGCATGGTGGGCGGCGTGACCCCGGGCAAGGGCGGGACCACCCATCTCGGCCTGCCGGTGTTCGACACCGTGCGCGAGGCGGTGCGGGAGACCGGAGCCGACGCCAGCGTGATCTACGTGCCCGCGCCCTTCGCCGCCGACGCCATCCTGGAGGCGGTGGAGGCCGAAGTGCCGCTCATCGTCTGTATCACCGAGGGCATCCCGGTGATGGACATGGTCAAGGTCAAGCGGGCACTGGAGGGCTCGAAGTCGCGGCTGATCGGCCCCAACTGTCCCGGCATCATCACGCCGGACGCCTGCAAGATCGGCATCATGCCCGGGCACATCCACGAGCCCGGCAGGGTGGGGATCGTCTCGCGGTCCGGCACGCTGACCTACGAGGCGGTGTGGCAGACGACCCAGCTCGGGCTCGGCCAGTCGACCTGCGTCGGCATCGGCGGCGATCCCGTCAAGGGCATGGAATTCGTCGATGTGCTGGCCCTCTTCCTCGAGGATCCGGACACCGAGGGCATCGTGATGATCGGCGAGATCGGCGGCACCGCCGAGGAGGAGGCGGCGGCCTTTCTCGCCGCCTCGCCGAAGAAGAAGCCGGTGGCCGGGTTCATCGCCGGCCGGACGGCGCCGCCCGGGCGTCGCATGGGCCACGCCGGTGCCATCATCGCCGGCGGCAAGGGCGGCGCCGAGGAGAAGATCGCGGCGATGCGCGAGGCGGGAATCGTGGTGGCGGAGAACCCGGCCGAGATCGGCAGGGCGATGGCCGAGGCGATGGGCATGTAGTGCGTGGATGCGTGGCCTTCGGAAGTGCGTTAACCATATCCTAGGAAATTCGCGCTTTTCTCCGCACCGGTGAGCCCGGAGGTTGGTGGACCATGGCGACGCGTCTCGAGCTCGAACAGACCTCGTTCCTCTACGGCACGAACGCGCCGTTCCTGGAGGAACTCTACGCGCGCTACCTGGCCGACCCGAACAGTGTCGACGCCACCTGGCGGGAATATTTCGACGGGCTCGGGCTTGACAACCGACGGCTCTTCGAACGCATGCGGGAGGCCCTCGAACCGCGGCCCGGCCGGGCCGCGCCGGCCGGCGGCCTGTCGCTGCCGGGGGGGGTGGGGCTCGAGGATGCGGCGGTCAAGAAGCTGATCCGCGACCATCTGCGGGTGATCATGCTGATCCGCGCCTACCGGGTGCGCGGTCATCTGATCGCCGATCTCGACCCGCTGGGGCTGACCCGCAACGAGCACCATCCGGAGCTCGATCCCCGCACCTACGGGTTCGAGGAAGCGGATCTCGATCGCGAATTCTTCCTCGACTACGTGCTCGGCCTCGAGACCGCGACCCTGCGCGAGATCATGGAGGTCCTGCGCAAGACCTACAGCGGCACCGTCGGGGTCGAGTTCCTGCACATCCAGGATCCCGAGCAGAAGGCCTGGATCCAGGCCAAGATCGAAGGCACGGGCGGGATCTGGGACACCAGCGCCGAGGAGAAGCGCGAGATCCTCGAGCAGCTGACCGCCACCGAGGCCTTCGAGACCTTTCTCCACCGCAAGTTCCCGGGCACCAAGCGGTTCGGCATCGACGGCGGCGAAAGCACCATCCCGGCGCTGGAGGCGGTGATCCGCAAGGCCAGCGAACTGGGGGTCGAGGAGGTGGTGATCGGCATGCCCCACCGGGGCCGGCTCAACGTGCTGGCCAACGTGATGGGCAAGCCCTATGCCGCCATCCTGTCGGAGTTCCAGGGCGAGGCGGTGCAGGATTCGGTGCTCGGCTCGGGCGACGTGAAATACCATCTCGGGACTTCCACCGACCGGGTGATGCCCTGCGGGCGCAGTCTGCACCTGTCGCTGACCGCCAATCCCTCGCACCTCGAAGCGGTCGATCCCGTGGTCATGGGCAAGGCGCGGGCCAAGCAGCGCCAGCGCGGCGACACCGAGCGCACGCGGGTGATGGGGCTGCTGCTGCACGGCGACGCCGCCTTCATCGGCCAGGGCGTGGTCCACGAATGCCTCGAGATGTCGGAGCTCAAGGGCTACCGCATCGGCGGCACCGTGCATCTCATCATCAACAACCAGATCGGCTTCACCACGAGCCCCGCCCTCGCGCGCAGCTCGCCCTATCCCTCGGACGTGGCGCGCGGTGTCCAGTGCCCGGTCTTCCACGTCAACGGCGACGATCCCATCGCCGTCATCCAGGTCGCCAAGCTGGCCACCGAGTTCCGCCAGCGCTTCAAGAAGGACGTGGTGATCGACATGTGGTGCTACCGGCGCCACGGTCACAACGAGAGCGACGAGCCCTCCTTCACCCAGCCCATCATGTACAAGACCATCGCCCGTCATCCGACGGTGCGGCAGATCTACGTCCAGCGGCTGGAGCGCGAGGGGCTGATCCGGCCGGGCGAGGCGGAGGAGATGCTGGAGGCCTTCGGCCGCCAGCTCGAGGCGGCGCACGAGGCGGCGCGCAACTATCGCTCGAACCAGGCGGACTGGCTGCAGGGGGCCTGGAAGGGGCTGCGGGCGGCGCCGCTCACCTATGTGCGCGGGGCCACCGCCACCGAGCTCGACCGTCTGCGCGAGCTCGGGCGCAGGATGACCGAGCTGCCGGAGCGTCTCGACGTGCATCCGCGGCTGCGGCGGATCATCAACCAGCGGCGCAAGGCGATCGAGGGCGGTGAGCGCATCGACTGGGCGACGGCGGAGCATCTGGCCTTCGCCACCCTGCTCGTCGAGGGGTTCCCGGTGCGCCTCTCCGGCGAGGACGTCGGCCGGGGGACCTTCTCCCAGCGCCATGCGGTGATCGTCGACCAGACCACGGAGGAGCACTACATCCCCCTCGCCCATCTGTCGCCGGACCAGGCGCCGGTGGAGATCGTCGACAGCATGCTGTCCGAGGAAGGCGTGCTCGGTTTCGAGTACGGCTATTCCCTGGCCGATCCCAACGCGCTGACCATCTGGGAAGCGCAGTTCGGCGATTTCGCCAACGGTGCGCAGGTCTATTTCGACCAGTTCATCGCACCGGGCGAGAGCAAGTGGCTGCGCATGTCCGGCCTCGTCTGCTTCCTGCCGCACGGCTACGAGGGGCAGGGGCCCGAGCACAGCTCCGCGCGCCCCGAGCGCTTCCTCCAGCTCTATGCCGAGCACAACATCCAGGTCGTCAACTGCACGACGCCGGCCAACTTCTTCCATGTGCTGCGCCGCCAGCTGCACCGCGACTTCCGCAAGCCGCTCATCTGTCTGACGCCGAAATCGCTGCTCCGCCATCGCCGCTGCGTGTCCGATCTCGCCGACATGGCGCAGGGAACGAGCTTCCACCGGGTGATGTACGAGCAGCCGCCGGGCGAGGCCGATGCCGCCGTCGAGCGGGTCATCATGTGCACCGGCAAGATCTTCTACGAGCTGCAGCAGGCGCGGGACGAACGGGGGCTCGCCGGCAGGGTGGCGCTCGTGCGTCTCGAGCAGCTCGCCCCCTTCCCCGAGGAGGCGCTCACCGAGGAGCTCGCGCGCTATCCGGCCGATGCCGCCTATGTCTGGTGCCAGGAGGAGCCGCGCAACATGGGCTACTGGTTCTTCACCGCCCCCCGCATCGAGAACATCATGGCGGCCCTCGGCAAGGCGCAGACGCGTCTGTCCTACGCGGGTCGCCGCCCGAGCGCCTCCCCCGCCACCGGATACTACGCGCAGCACGAGCAGGAGCAGCGCAAGCTGATCGAGGACGCCCTGACCCTGCCGGCCGGCTACCGCTCAGGAGAGGACGAGCCATGACCGTCGAGATCCGCGTTCCCACCCTCGGTGAGTCGGTCACCGAGGCGACCGTCGCCCGCTGGCTGAAGAAGCCCGGCGAGGCGGTGGCCCGCGACGAGCCGGTGGTGGAGCTCGAGACCGACAAGGTGAGCCTCGAGATCCCGGCACCGGCGGCCGGCCGGCTCGCCGAGATCCTGGTCGAGGAGGGCGCCGACGTCGAGGTCGGCGCGGTGATCGGCCGGATCGAGGAAGGGGCCGCGGCGGAGGTCCAGCCGGCGGCGGCGCCGGCGGCCGAGGAGGCGGCACCGGCCGGCGAGGCGGCCGTGGCCGAGGCCGCCCCGGTCAAGGCGGGGCCGGCGGCCCGCAAGCGGGCCGCCGAGACGGGCGTCGATCTGGCGACGGTCGCCGGCTCCGGCCCCAAGGGCCACGTCACGAAGGCGGATGTCGATGCCGCGGTGGCCAAGATGTCGCCGCCGCCCGAGCCGGCGGCGCCGGCCGCGCCCCCGCCCTCGGCGGCCGCTGCGGCCCCCGGCCGCCGCGAGGAGCGGGTGCGCATGACCCGCCTGCGCAAGCGCATCGCCGAGCGCCTCAAGGAGGCGCAGAACACCGCCGCCATGCTGACCACCTTCAACGAATGCGACATGAGCGCGGTGATGGCGCTGCGGCAGCGCTATCGGGATACCTTCGAGAAGAAGCACGGCATCCGCCTCGGCTTCATGTCCTTCTTCGTCAAGGCCTGTGTCGAGGCGCTCAGGACCTATCCGCTGGTCAACGCCGAGATCGACGGCGACGAGATCGTCTACAAGCACTACTACGACATCGGCGTCGCGGTGAGCACCGACCAGGGGCTGGTGGTCCCCGTCCTGCGCGATGCCGATCTCATGTCGCTGGCCGAGATCGAGAAGGCGATCGCCGATCTCGGGCGGCGTGCCCGCGAGGGCCGGCTGTCGATGGAGGAGCTCACCGGCGGCACCTTCACCATCACCAACGGCGGCGTCTTCGGCTCGCTCTTGAGCACTCCGATCCTCAATCCGCCGCAGTCCGGCATCCTCGGCATGCACAAGATCCAGCAGCGGCCGATGGTCACCGCGAGCGGGGCCATCGAGGCGCGACCGATGATGTATCTCGCGCTTTCCTACGACCACCGGCTGATCGACGGGCGCGATGCGGTATCGTTCCTGGTCCGCGTCAAGGAGTGCATCGAGGACCCGCAGCGCCTGCTGCTCGAGATCTGAACCCCAGCCCGGGATATTCGAGATGAGCGACACGGATTTCGATCTCGTCGTGATCGGCGGCGGGCCGGGCGGCTATGTCTGCGCCATCCGCGCGGCACAGCTCGGCCTGCGGGTGGCCTGCGTGGAAAAACGCCCCGCCCTGGGCGGGACCTGCCTCAACGTCGGCTGCATTCCCTCGAAGGCGCTGCTGCACTCCTCGCATCTCTACGAGCAGGCGCAGCGCGAGTTCGACCACCACGGCATCCGGGCGAACGGGCTCGAGCTCGATCTCGGCGCCCTGATGGCGCGCAAGGACAAGGTGGTGGCGGATCTCACCAAGGGGATCGCGTTCCTGTTCCGGAAATACGGTGTCACCCATCTCGCCGGCCATGCGCGGGTCACCGCCCCCGGGCGGGTGCGCGTCGAGGCGGGGGACGGGGAGGCGCGGGAACTCGCGACCCGGCAGACGGTGATCGCCACCGGTTCGGAGGCCGCCACCCTGCCCGGCATCGCCATCGACGAGGAGCGGATCCTGAGCTCCACGGGCGCCCTCGCGCTCGTGGAGGTGCCGGAGCATCTCGTCGTGGTCGGCGCCGGCTACATCGGGCTCGAGCTGGGCACGGTCTGGCGGCGTCTCGGCGCCGCGGTGACGGTGGTGGAATACCTCGATCGCGTCACGCCGGGCATGGATCTCGAGGTGAGCCGGCAGATGCAGCGTATCCTGAAGCGCCAGGGCATGGGTTTCCGCCTCGGCAGCAAGGTCGAGGCGGTGACGGAGAAGGACGGCCGGCTCGAGGTGACGGTAGCGCCGGCGGCGGGAGGCGAGCCCGAGACACTGACCGCCGACCGGGTGCTCGTGGCCGTCGGGCGGCGTCCCCACACCGCCGATCTGGGCCTCGAATCGATCGGCCTCGAGCTCGACGCCGGGGGGCGGATCCCGGTGGACGAGACCTGCCGCACGGCCGTCGAGGGGGTGTGGGCGATCGGAGACGTGGTGCGCGGCCCGATGCTGGCGCACAAGGCGATGGAGGAGGGCCATGCGGTGGCCGAACGCCTCGCCGGCCAGAGGCCGCATGTCAACTACGAGGTGATACCCGGTGTCGTCTACACGGAACCGGAGGCGGCGAGTGTCGGTCGCACCGAACAGGAGCTGAAGGAGGCCGGCATCGCCTATCGGATCGGCAAGTTCCCCTTCAGCGCCAACAGCCGCGCCCGCTGCACCGGGGAACAGGACGGCTTCGTGAAGATCCTCGCCGAGGAGGGCAGCGACCGCGTGCTCGGGGCCCACATCCTCGGTCCGGACGCCGGCACGCTGGTGGCCGAGATCGCCGTCGCCATGGAATTCGGTGCCTCCGCCGAGGACATCGCACGGACCTGCCATGCCCATCCCACCCTCGAGGAGGCGGTGATGGAGGCGGCCTGGGCAGCCTTCGACCGGCCGGTCCACATCTGATCTATGGTGTCCGTCGCCGAAAGACGCTGGACGCGACGCGGCGATCACGGCACATTCGGTCCGTTGTGTGGAATTACGCCCCGAAAGGAACCTGCCGATGCGATCTTTCCTGACGCGCTTGGTCGCGTTCGCCGTCGTTCTGTTTTCCGCCCAGCTGGCTGCGGCGCAGAGCCCGGTCGGGACCTGGGTGATCGACAAGGACGCCATGCGCGGTCAACTGCGCCAGGCCATCGAGGCCGAGATGCGCGATCTCACACCGGAGATGCGCGCACAGGTGGCACCGATGATCGACCAGCAGGTCGAGGGCATCATTGCCGAGCTCGAGGGATCGGCGGAATTCCGCGAGGACGGTTCGGTGGTGTTCCGCGACGACCGGGGCGGTGTGGACGAAGGACGCTGGGAGATGGCCGACGGCGTCATCCGGCTTTCCGCCGCCGACGGTCAGGGCGGCACCATGGTGGGGGAGCTCGTCGGAGAGCGCATGGTGATGAAGCCTGAGGGCGAGGAGGAGGTGCCGTTCTCCTTTGTCTTCGTACGCCAGTAGAAAGCAAGGTGCGACGAGACAGCTGCGGCGTTTACGGGATCTTCACGGGCACCCGACAGAATTCTCCCGCATCGGAGCCGGCGGTGGGCCGGCGGCGGTGATCGAGGGAGAGGATCGGGCATGGAAGAGAAACGCTGTCGCCGACCGGCATCGGCGGAAGGATCCGGGGAGGCGAGGTCGGTCGTGATCGCGGGCGGGGCGGCGGGGATCGCGCGTCTTCGCGAGGCCGCGGGGAAGGGCGATCCCCAAGCCATGTATCTGCTCGGCGTGGCCCATGCCCGGGGGCGGTTCGTCACCAAGGACGACGCCGAAGCCGCGATCTGGTTCGGTCGGGCCGCCGCCCACGATCACACCGAGGCGAAGGTCAGTCTCGGCTACTGCCTCGCAACCGGACGCGGCGTTCGCCGGGACCTGGAGAGGGCCTACATGCTCTTGCGCGAGGCGGCGGATGCCGGCGACGCCCGGGGCTTCGAACTCGCCGAGAAGGTGGCGAGCCGCATGCACGGTGAGCTGCTCCGTCGCTGTGAGCGGGAGCTGAAGCGTCGACGCATTCTGCGCGCGGCGGCCCGGTCACGTTCGCCGACCGCTCCTTCTTCGACGGATCCCGCGCCATCCCCGCCGGGCAGGGAGCGGCCCCGGAAAGACGACGGATTTCGGGAAGAGGCCGAGATCATCGAGATCGACGTGCCGGATGCGTGAGGATCGGACGACGGGGCCTCGTCGTCGTTCGGTTCTCGCGAAGCAGGGCGATCCCCTTCGTTCTTGCTGTCCCCTCGCGAGGCCCGCTTCCGTCGTCGGCCCGGCGTCGCCTGGGCCAGGCCGAGTCCCATGATCGCGGCGTAGGCGACGGCGACGGCGGGGATCTGGACGGAAAAGTCGACGAGGGCGTGGAGGCCCACGAGCACCGTCGAGGCGGCCGCGAACAGCGGAAAGATCCGGTTGCGCCGGCGGCGGAAGACGCCGGCGACAAGATGGCCCAGGAGGAGCGCCATGCCGCCGTACAGCAGGACGGTGGCCGGCAGGCCCAGTTCGACGGCATGCTCCAGATAGGTGTTGTGGGCGCGATCGAAGATCAGGCTGAAGCGGGGATCGCGGTAGAGCATGAAGATCGGCTCGAAGCCGCCGTAGCCCTGGCCGAGCCAGGGCCGGTCGCGGATCATCTCGAGGGCGAGCGCATAGATCTGGAGCCGCCCGGTATCGATCTCCTCGGTCGCCAGCAGCCGCTCGAGCACGGGTTCGCCGCCGAGGGTGAGGAGCGTCCAGCCGGTGGCGAGGAGGAGCACGCCCACGACCGCCGCCGGCAGGGGCGCGGGGCGCGTGGTCAGATAGGTGGTGAACAGCAGGAACACGCTGGCCACGAGGAGGCTCGCGAAACCACCCCGCGAGGCGGTCAGCAGCACGGCGGTGCCGATGAGGATCAGCGCGGTCGGCACATACCATTGGCGGCCGAAGAGACCATCGAGGAGCTGTTGCAGCGCCGTGCGCCGCCGCTCCCGCAGGCCCGGGCCGACGCGCTCCATCAGCAGCGCCAGGGCGGCGAGGAAGCCCATGCCGAGAAAGGTGGCGGCATGGTTGCGGTTGACGAAGCTGCCGCTGAGATTGCCGCCGGCACCCGGCCCGCCGGCCACCCCGGGCAGGACCTCGAGACCGGCGAACAGCCGCAGGAGCCCGTAGGCCGCCTGCAGGGCGAAGACGAGCAGCAGCAGATGGAGGAGCCACCGGGCGCCCCGCTCCTCGCGGGCGAACAGGAAGGCCAACCAGCCCGCCGCCAGATAGGCCAGAAACCGCATCACATTGTCCAGGGCGCGCTCGGGGGCGAGGGCGACCGCCGGCCGCACCGGCAGGCCCCATGCCCCTACCTCGCCCCAGAGGGGATGGGCCCAGCCCGCGGGCAGGAGATTCCGCATCCCCTGGAGGGCCGCCCAGCCGGCCACCGCAACGAGGCAGGCGAAGCCGAGACCCACCACCGCAGGCGGCCGCGGCTGGCGTTCTCCCGAAACGCCCGCGCCCGCCCGCAGGAGCGCGGCCAGAGCCAGCGGTCCGGCGGCGCGCCGAGCAGGGAGGCCACGGCGGCTCGAAGACCGGGCAGCCTGCTTTGCAGGATGGCCCACACCAGGCGGCGGTCGACCTCGGCATAGCCGTGGATCAGGAGGTTGCGGAACGCGATGATCCGCCGGTGCTCGGGGATCCGGGCGGCGAGTTCCGGGGCGATCTTGGCGAGCTTCGCAAGGGCCTCGCCGATGGTTTCGAACTGTCTTTCGACCGCGGCACGAAGCAAGTCGTTCCGCTGGTAGTCCGCGAAATCCCAATCCTCCGTGGAGCGTTCGAGACGGGATATCGCCTGTTCGATGTCGAACAGGTACTTCCGTTGTTCAAGCCGCATAGAGCGGTACGCGGGATCTTTCCAGGGCCTCGCGGAAATAGGGGTTGCGGACCGCCGAGGCCACGACGAGTTCCACCGGGCGGTCGAAAAACCGCTCCAACTCTTCTTGCGGCCCGGAATAGGCGTCGGCATAGGCTCCGGATGGCATGGGTCCGAACTCGACCAGAAAGTCGACATCCCTCGGTGGGGAAGCCGGATCGTTTCTCGCGGCGGAGCCGAAGAGTTCGAGTCGGCGCACCCCGTATTTGCGGCAAAGGGCCGCGACCGCTTCGCGTTTCGAGCTGACGATCTCGGATGGTTCCGACATGTCGGTGTTCCCGCCGGGTTCGCCGAAAGATAGCACCGCTGCGCTCCCGCCGCCAGCGGCCTCGGCCCGTCTGGCGCTGGGCGGCGGGCGTGCCTATGGTACGACCCGCACGCCGGGAGCAGGACCGAGATGAGCCACAGCCGCAGCCCCGAACCCCGCCGCCTCGAGGACTACCGCCCGCCCGCCTTCACCACCCGCAGCGTCGAGCTCGACTTCCAGCTCGACGCCGAGGTGACCGAGGTGACGGCGCGCTCGCAGATCGAGCGGCAGGGACCGGGACCGCTGGTGCTGCACGGGCGGGATCTCGAGACCCTCGCATTCCGGATCGACGAGAGGGCGCTCGATCCCGCGGCGCTGCCGGTAACGGGCGAGGATCTGCGGCTCGAAGAGGTGCCCGACCGCTTCACCCTCCATGTCCGCACCCGCATCCGCCCGCGGGCCAATACCGCCCTCATGGGCCTCTACGAGAGCGGTGGCCTGCTCTGCACCCAGTGCGAGGCGGAGGGCTTCCGGCGCATCACCTGGTTCCAGGACCGGCCGGACGTGCTGGCCCGCTACCGGGTGCGCCTCGAGGCCGACCGCGGCCGCTATCCGGTGCTGCTCGCCAACGGCAATCCGGTGGGGCGGGGAACGCTGCCGGGTGGGCGCCACTACGCCCTCTGGGAGGATCCCTTTCCCAAGCCCTCCTACCTCTTCGCCCTCGTGGCCGGGCGGCTCGGGTGCCTCGAGGAGATCTACGAGACCCGTTCCGGACGTCGGATCACGCTCCGGATCCACGCCGAGCCCCTCAAGGTGGAGCGCTGCCGCCACGCCCTCGAGGCGCTGGCCCTCGCCATGCGCTGGGACGAGGAGGTCTACGGTCTCGAATGCGATCTCGACCTCTACCAGATCGTCGCCGTCGAGGACTTCAACTTCGGCGCCATGGAGAACAAGGGGCTCAACATCTTCAACGCCGGCGCCATCCTCGCCGATCCTGACACCGCCACCGACGGGGACTACCTGCGCATCGCCCGCATCGTCGCCCACGAATACTTCCACAACTGGACCGGCAATCGGGTGACGCTCCGCGACTGGTTCCAGCTCACCCTCAAGGAGGGGCTCACCGTCTTCCGCGACCAGCAGTTCATGAGCGACCTCTATTCGCCGGGCGTGGCCCGCATCGACGAGGTGGCGCGCCTGCGCGAGCTCCAGTTCCCGGAGGACGCGAGCCCGCTCCGCCATCCGCCGCGGCCGCGTGCCTATGTGGAGATCAACAACTTCTACACCGCCACCGTCTACGACAAGGGGGCGGAGATCGTGCGCATGCTGCACACCCTCCTGGGCGAACGGCTGTTCCTGCGCGGGGTGCGCCACTATCTCCAGCGCTTCGACGGCCGGGCGGCGACGGTGGAGGATTTCCTGGCCTCGATGGAGGCCGTCTCGGGCCGCGATCTCACCGCCTTCGCCCGCTGGTACGACCGCGCCGGGACGCCGGTCCTCGAGGTGCGCGGGCGTTTCGAGGAGGAGACGGGGCGCTACCATCTGACCTTCCGCCAGCGCCCGCCCGACGGGACCTCGTCGGAGCCGCTGGTGCTGCCGGTGCGCATCGGCCTCCTGTCGCGGGAGGGGGAGGCGCTGCCGCTGCGGCTCGAGGGGGAGAACGCCCCCGGCGGCGAGGAGCGCCTGCTCGTGCTCACCGAGGAAGAGGAGACCGTCACCTTCACGGGTCTCGAGGAGGCGCCGGTGCCTTCGATCCTGCGCGGCTTCTCGGCGCCGGTGCGGCTCGTACAGGAGCGCGAACCGGTCGAGCTCGCCTTCCTGTTCGCCCACGACCGCGATCCCTTCTGCCGCTGGGATGCCGGCCAGACGCTGGCATTGCGCGCCATGGTGGCGCGCCTCGCGCCGTCGGAGGCGGGGGCCGGCGCGGAGGAGGCGCTGCGCGCCGCCTTCGCCCGCATCCTCGAGGAGATGCCCGAGGACCACGCCCTCGCCGCCAGGCTGCTGACGCTTCCCGGCCGCGAGACCCTGGCCCAGGAGTGCGAGCCGGTGCGGGTGGACGCCGTCGACCGCGCCTGGCGGGCCGTGCGGCGGCGCCTCGCCGGCGAGTTCCAGATCGCCTGGCGGGTGCTCTACGACGGCCTGCCGGCGGAACGGCCCTATGCCACCGACATCGCCGCCATCGGCCGCCGCGCGCTCCGCCATCGCGCCCTCGACTGGCTCGCCTGCGCCGCGCTCGACGAGGCGCGTCCGCGCATCCGGAACCTTTACACCGAGGCGGACAATCTGACCGAGCGGCTGGCGGCGCTCGGCATCGCCTGCGCCGAGGATCCGGAGCTCGCGGAGGCGCTGCTGGCCGAGTTCCGGGCCGGTTTCGGCCACGAATCCCTGGTGCTCGACAAATGGTTCGCCCTGCAGGCGCGGCGCGAGGACGAGGAGGCCGTCGTGCGGGTGCGGGCGCTGTTGCGCGATCCCGATTTCTCCTGGCGGCATCCCAACCGCGTGCGGGCGCTTCTCGGCAGCTTCGCGCGGGCCAACTTCACCGGCTTTCATCGCGCCGACGGGGCGGGCTACCGGCTGCTCGCGGAGGCGGTGCTGGAAGCGGACCGCGTCAACCCGCAGCTCGCCGCCCGTCTCGTCACCCCGCTCGGCCGCTTCCGCCGCTTCGCCGAGCCCTGGCGCGGTGCGATGCGTGCCGCGCTCGAGGAGATCCGGGCGGGCGCCCCCCTCTCGCGGGATCTCGCCGAGATGGTGGACCGCAGCCTTGGCGAAGATGCGGGCGGCGACGGGACGGCCCGCGGCACTCAGTCGTCGCGGTAGAAGAACTGTTCGGTGCTGCGGAGCCCGGTCAGGACCAGCACGACGAGGAGCGCTACCAGCACGTAGAGACCGGCGGCCGCCGCCACCTCCGGTGGGGGGACGCCGGCGGGACTCGACGGGTGCCACAGCGGCGCGCTAAGAGGGCGTCCGGCAGGTGTCCCCGAAAGGCGCCGATCATCGAACGATACGTCGAACGGCCGGGATGACGCGAACCGGCCGTCGGGAGAGGGCTCATGGACAAGGAAATCGGGCATTTCATCGGCGGCCGGCGGGTGCCGGGCAGGGGCAGCGAATACGGCCCCATCTTCAACCCCGCCACCGGCGAACAGACCGGCAGGGTGGCCTTCGCCACCGCCGAGGAGGTGGACGAGGCGGTGCAGGCCGCGAAGGCGGCCCAGCCCGCCTGGGCGGCGCTGCCGCCGATCCGCCGCGCGCGGGTGATGTTCCGCCTGAAGAATCTGCTGGAGCAGAACCTCGACAAGCTCGCGCGCATGGTCAGCGAGGAACACGGCAAGACGCTGGACGACGCCAAGGGCTCGGTGACCCGTGGCATCGAGGTGGTGGAGTTCGCCTGCGGCATCCCCGAACTCCTCAAGGGCGATTTCAGCCAGGACGTGGGCACCGGCGTCGATCTGCTGTCGATCCGGCGTCCGCTCGGGGTCTGCGCCGGCATCACCCCCTTCAACTTCCCGGCCATGATTCCGCTGTGGATGGCGCCTCTCGCCATGGCCTGCGGCAACGCCTTCGTCGTCAAGCCGTCGGAGAAGGATCCTTCCTGCCCGATGTTCATCGCCGAGCTGGCGCTGGAAGCGGGGGTGCCGCCTGGCGTGCTCAACGTGGTCAACGGCTCCAAGGAGGCGGTCAACGCCATCCTCGCCCATCCCGACATCGCCGCGGTGAGCTTCGTCGGCTCCACCCCGGTGGCGGAATACGTCTACAAGACGGGGACCGCGCACGGAAAACGGGTGCAGGCGCTGGGCGGTGCCAAGAACCACATGGTGATCATGCCCGACGCCGATCTCGACATGGCGGTGGATGCCCTCATGGGGGCGGCCTACGGCTCGGCCGGCGAGCGCTGCATGGCGGTGTCGGTGGCGGTGCCGATCGGTGACAAGGTGGCGGACGCGCTGATCGAGCGCCTCGCGCCCAGGATCCGCCAGCTCAAGATCGGTCCCGGCACCGAGCCCGGGGTCGAGATGGGACCGCTCGTTACCCGCGAGCATCTCGAGAAGGTGCGGGGTTACGTTGATCTCGGCGTGCAGGAAGGCGCCGAGCTCGTGGTCGACGGCCGCGACTTCCGGATGCAGGGTTACGAGAACGGCTTCTTCATCGGCGGCTGCCTGTTCGACAAGGTGACGCCGGACATGAAGATCTACAAGGACGAGATCTTCGGGCCGGTGCTGTCGGTGGTCCGCATGCCGGATTTCGACAGCGCGGTGGAGATCATCAACCGGCACGAGTTCGGCAACGGCACCGCCATCTTCACCCGCGACGGCGATGCGGCGCGTACCTTCGCCAACGCCGTCAACATCGGCATGGTGGGCATCAACGTGCCCATCCCGGTGCCGGTGGCCTACCACAGCTTCGGTGGCTGGAAGCGGTCGCTGTTCGGCGACCACCACATGCACGGGCCGGAAGGCGTGCGTTTCTACACCAAGCTCAAGGCCATCACCAGCCGTTGGCCGACGGGCATCCGCGCGGGTGCCGAGTACAAGATGCCGGTGCTCGGCTGAGCCCGGCGCCGGCCTTCACGACATGGCGAGGGGCGGGGTTTTCCCCGCCCCTTTCGATTCGGGACAACCTTCGACCATGGTTGTTCCGTCCGACGCGTACGGGAGCGATCACGGACTGCGGCGTATGGGGAAACGCGACATTCTCCGGTTCCATTCCTTGACGTCGAGGACGGCGCAGCGATGTACTGGGATGCGCTTCCATTCGTTTACAACCGAGCGAGGCAGTCGTGAGAAGGCGGGCAGGTACCGCTCGAACAATTCTTGGAGGTGCATCCGAAGGGCGCGGTGCAGTGACCGGCATTCGAGCACGACATAGCACCCCCGATGCCTGCCGCAACGTTCTTCGGCCCACAGATAGAGCAGTGAATCGCGGAACTTTCCGATCCAGGCCCAGACGTCGCGTTCGAGTCTTGCGTCCGCTGCGGGAGCCGATCGGGAACGAGCCGCGGTCTGATCGAAATCCTTGACTTCGAGGAGGATCAGATCGTCGCCTTCCTCGATCACGATGTCCACCGCTTTCATGCAATGGGAAAGCCCATGATCGGGACCGTCGAATTTGCGTGCGGATGCACCAGCGGGAAACCCCACGAGCAGTTCACCTTCGCGGATTTCGTTCATTTCTCGACCACCGCCGCAACGGTATCCGCGAAAACCCGGTCCATTTGTCTTTCGTAAAGTCGGGAGAATGTCTCCAGGATCGCGTTTCGGTGCACGTCTGCCAGTTCTGTGCACGTCTCCATGTTCACGGGGCCGCCGTTTTTCTCACGATATAGAGCATAATAGGCAACTTGGTCCTTGCCGGTTTTGCGGGGAGGTCTCATAGAGAAAGAAACGGGTGGCCACGAGGTCTTAATCCCTTCTCGAACAGGTCAAGTCGCTGAACAGGATCTGGAGACGGGGCGGCGGTTGAAGTGGCGTCTTAATCCCTTCTCGAACAGGTCAAGTCGCTGAACTCCGTTTCGGGGGTACCACCTCGTACTGGCCGGTCTTAATCCCTTCTCGAACAGGTCAAGTCGCTGAACCTGAGACGGCGCTGTTGGCCCGGCGCGCCGGCGAGTCTTAATCCCTTCTCGAACAGGTCAAGTCGCTGAACGTGTTCGCTCCCGCGAAGAGGCGCGAACGCACCGGTCTTAATCCCTTCTCGAACAGGTCAAGTCGCTGAACGGATCGACTCGCTGAGGTGTTCGCTCCCGCGAAGGTCTTAATCCCTTCTCGAACAGGTCAAGTCGCTGAACTCGGGAGCAAGTACGGCCTGCGTACGCGCGTTCGTCTTAATCCCTTCTCGAACAGGTCAAGTCGCTGAACCAACCGGGCCGAGGATCGCGCGATGTCGCGCGCGTCTTAATCCCTTCTCGAACAGGTCAAGTCGCTGAACTGCAGTCCGCGTCGCGGATTGTGCCGATTTGGCGTCTTAATCCCTTCTCGAACAGGTCAAGTCGCTGAACTCGAAGAAGGCGGAACCCCCAAGGAAGAAGGGGTCTTAATCCCTTCTCGAACAGGTCAAGTCGCTGAACCGACGCGGCGGGGTTTCTTTTCGCTCGGTAGTTGGTCTTAATCCCTTCTCGAACAGGTCAAGTCGCTGAACATCGGCGGCGCGCCGTACCTGATGGCAGCGCTCGGTCTTAATCCCTTCTCGAACAGGTCAAGTCGCTGAACCCGATGGAGATGTAACGGCGATGAAAATCCTGAAGTCTTAATCCCTTCTCGAACAGGTCAAGTCGCTGAACCCGTGCTGGTGCTCAAGGCCGGGGGGCTGGAAGTCTTAATCCCTTCTCGAACAGGTCAAGTCGCTGAACTCTTGGACGGCGTGCAGGAGGATGTGGTCGAGCGTCTTAATCCCTTCTCGAACAGGTCAAGTCGCTGAACTTCGTCGCGCCGTGGCGGCGCGCCGCCGACCCGAGTCTTAATCCCTTCTCGAACAGGTCAAGTCGCTGAACCGGCGGGGTCACGCGACCCCGCCGCCAAGGCGATTGTCTTAATCCCTTCTCGAACAGGTCAAGTCGCTGAACCGAGCAGGCCGAACCGGCCGCGGAGGCCGAACCGTCTTAATCCCTTCTCGAACAGGTCAAGTCGCTGAACTCGCCGTCTTCCGCCACCTCGGTTTCGTCGAGGGTCTTAATCCCTTCTCGAACAGGTCAAGTCGCTGAACGACTGAAGATGACCAAAGAGCTCTACATGGAAGGTCTTAATCCCTTCTCGAACAGGTCAAGTCGCTGAACGCGGTAGGTGGGGGGAGGAGATCGGCGGGCCGTCTTAATCCCTTCTCGAACAGGTCAAGTCGCTGAACCCGAAGTCGGCGGCGATCCCGGGAAAGCGCGAGTGTCTTAATCCCTTCTCGAACAGGTCAAGTCGCTGAACGATGGGCAAGTACGACAATGCGATCGGCAGCGGTCTTAATCCCTTCTCGAACAGGTCAAGTCGCTGAACCCAACACCCCGCCAGCCACGAGCAGCGTGAGGGTCTTAATCCCTTCTCGAACAGGTCAAGTCGCTGAACCGAACGCGTATCTCCGCGCCGCCGCGAAGGCTGGGTCTTAATCCCTTCTCGAACAGGTCAAGTCGCTGAACGGCGCGGAGCGTATCAACCGCGCGGAGCTCAACCGTCTTAATCCCTTCTCGAACAGGTCAAGTCGCTGAACGCGTGGCGTCGTGACGTCGTGGTTCCGTGGCGCGTCTTAATCCCTTCTCGAACAGGTCAAGTCGCTGAACCGTCCGGTTGGTGGGGGATCTCGGTGAGGTGCCATGTCTTAATCCCTTCTCGAACAGGTCAAGTCGCTGAACTTCGCCCTATGCTCCCAACATCAGGACAGACGGACGTCTTAATCCCTTCTCGAACAGGTCAAGTCGCTGAACGCTTCCCATGGACCTTGCTAGGGCGGTGCAGGTCTTAATCCCTTCTCGAACAGGTCAAGTCGCTGAACTCCCTCCCTTCCACTTGCCCTCCATCGGTTGAGTCTTAATCCCTTCTCGAACAGGTCAAGTCGCTGAACGCCGAAGATGTAGCTGTTGGTCTCGGTCTTCTTGTCTTAATCCCTTCTCGAACAGGTCAAGTCGCTGAACAAGGCCCTAGAGAGGTGTTGATGGGGCCTCGAAGTCTTAATCCCTTCTCGAACAGGTCAAGTCGCTGAACTCTCGCCCGCGCCCGACTGTTCCCGGAACAGCCGTCTTAATCCCTTCTCGAACAGGTCAAGTCGCTGAACCTCCGCACCAAGGTGGTCGCCGCGGTGTGCACCGTCTTAATCCCTTCTCGAACAGGTCAAGTCGCTGAACGCGCCAACGATGGAGATAAGCCGTGAACTCGAGTCTTAATCCCTTCTCGAACAGGTCAAGTCGCTGAACGCAGCAGGGGACGAACCCTGTTGCGCGTCGCGTCTTAATCCCTTCTCGAACAGGTCAAGTCGCTGAACTCTCGGCATGCCTCCTGCCGTCGATCGCGGGTCGTCTTAATCCCTTCTCGAACAGGTCAAGTCGCTGAACTCGCTCACCTCCTGCCGATTGACAAGATCGGCAGTCTTAATCCCTTCTCGAACAGGTCAAGTCGCTGAACTGGAGATAACGATGGGCAAGTACGATAATGCGAGTCTTAATCCCTTCTCGAACAGGTCAAGTCGCTGAACGCGAGGGCATCTGATGCTCCTCGTCCGCGCCCTGGGTCTTAATCCCTTCTCGAACAGGTCAAGTCGCTGAACGTTCCGCCACCTCGGATTCGTCGAGGCCACCTCGTCTTAATCCCTTCTCGAACAGGTCAAGTCGCTGAACCGGCGCCGCCGCCGCAATGATCGGCGGGGCGCGTCTTAATCCCTTCTCGAACAGGTCAAGTCGCTGAACCCGCACCCTGTTGCGGACGGCCCATCTGCTGCCGAGTCTTAATCCCTTCTCGAACAGGTCAAGTCGCTGAACGGCCAAGGCCGTCTCGGCCATCCGCAGCAGGGGGTCTTAATCCCTTCTCGAACAGGTCAAGTCGCTGAACCGACGGGCGGGTTGCTATCGCCCTATAGTCCTGAGTCTTAATCCCTTCTCGAACAGGTCAAGTCGCTGAACGGCAACCGAGCTCAGCAACCCAAAGGCCAGAAAGGTCTTAATCCCTTCTCGAACAGGTCAAGTCGCTGAACCT
>JALUAG010000031.1 GCA_027045875.1 Alphaproteobacteria bacterium
CCGCCCCCGTTGCCGCCCGCCCCGAGCGGCGCCTCGCCGGCGAACGGCGCGTCGGTGACGACGGCCCGATCGACCAGCAGACCGCGCAGGAAATCGGCTAGGCCTTCGGGGAAATGCAGCCGCGCTTCCGCCGGTGGCGGCTTCTTGCCGGCCAGCAGCTCCGGCGGACAGCTCCAGCGGATCTCGACGCCGCGGAAGAGATAGGCCTTGCTGCGGGCCATGGCGTAGAGGAGCTCAGGCCGGAAACGGGCGTCGCCGAAGATCTCGGGATCGGGGACGAAGGTCACGGTGGTGCCGCGGCGGTTGGCCACCGCCCCCACCTCCTCGAGCCCGCCCGTCGGCCGGCCGCGGCAGTAGCGCTGGCGGTAGAGGCGCCGGCCGCGTGCCACTTCCACCACCATCTCGCGGGAAAGCGCGTTGACCACCGAGACCCCCACCCCGTGCAGGCCGCCGGCGGTGCGATAGGCCTTGGAGCCGAACTTGCCGCCCGAATGGAGGGTGGTCATGATCACCTCGAGGGCGCTGCGGTCGGGGTATTTCGGATGCGGCTCCACCGGGATGCCGCGCCCGTTGTCGCGCACCGTGACGCGGTTGCCGAGGCGGAGCTCGAGCTCGATGCGGCCGGCATGGCCGGCCACCGCCTCGTCCATGGCGTTGTCGAGCAGTTCCGCCACCAGATGGTGCATGGCCCGTTCGTCGGTGCCGCCGACGAACATGCCGGGCCGCCGGCGCACCGGCTCCAGCCCTTCCAGGATCTCGATGTCTTCGGCGGTGTAGCTTTCCTCGGTGGCGGCGGACGCAAGCGTGAGCAGGTCGGTCATCGATCTCGTTCGTTTGCGGCGTGCGATCCGGGCCTTGACCCGAAGGTGGGGCACCGGCATGGGTCTTCTACCCCTGCTCGCAGGCCGCTGGCAATCGCGGGGACATCGGAGGAGCGGACGGGAGGCGATGAGCGACGGACCGAAGCGGGAGCCCGCGGTGCGCACCCTGGCGATGCCCGCCGATACCAACCCCTCGGGCGACATCTTCGGCGGCTGGCTCCTCTCGCAGATGGACATCGCCGCCGGTACCGTCGCCTTCCAGCGGGCCCGCGGCCGGGTGGCCACGGTGGCGGTGGACGCGATGAGCTTCCACAAGCCGGTCTACGTGGGCGACGTGGTCAGCACCTACGCCGAGGTGGTGCGGGTGGGCCGCACCTCCATCACCCTGCACGTCGAGGTGTGGGTCAAACGCGGGCGCACCGGCGCCGAGATCAAGGTCACCGAGGGGCGCTTCACCTGCGTGGCGCTGGACGAGCGGGGGCGTCCGCGTCCGGTGCCGGCGGCATGAGCGTTCTTCAGCCCTGCCGGGCGGCGCAGTCGACGCAGACCGGGGTGGCGGGATCGAGCGCCAGCCGGGCGGCGGCGATTTCCTCGCCGCAGACCGCGCACCAGCCGTACTCGCCCTCCGCCATCCGGGCGAGGGCGCTCTCGATGCGGGCGATCTCGCGCTGGCGGCGCTGTTCCGCCTCGCGGGCGATGGCCTGACGCTCGAGGGCGTCGGCCCGCGACAGCCGGCCCTGGCGGGCGGGGTCGAGTTCCACCGGCCTGAGATCGTCGCGGGTGGACTCGACGAGTGCCCGCAGCTCCTCCAGCCGGGCGAGGAGCCGCTTCCTGTGCCCCGCGAATCCGGGACCGTCGCTCATCGTCCGTTCCTTCCGCGCCGGCCGCCGGGGGCGGGGCGCTCAGCCGTCATCGTTTCCTCCGTAGCGCAGCACCTGCACCTTCTCCAGCGTCACGAGGCCGCTGCCCATGATCGGTTCCAGGGCGTCGAGGAAGGCGCGGATCTTCTCCTCGCTGTCCACGATCTCGACGACGATCGGCAGATCCTCCGAGAGGCGCAGGATCTTGGCGGTGTGCAGGCGGCTCGAGCGGCCGAAGCCCATCGGGCCGCGCAGCACGGTGGCGCCGGCCATGTGCATCTCGCGGGCCTCGAGGACGATGCGCTCGTAGAGGGGACGGCCGTCGCTGCGATCGCTCTCGCCGAGGAACACGCGCAGCAGCAGCGCCTCGCGGGGGATCTGCATCTCACCCTCCGGGCAGGCGGTTCCAGTAGAGCCCGGCCACGGTGCCGAGCCAGACGCCGATCAGGCAGGCCACCACCGAGGCGACGACGTTGGCGGCGGCCGCCGGCCATTCCCCGTCCTGCACGAGGGCCAGGGTCTGGAGACTGAAGGAGGAGAAGGTGGTGAAGCCGCCGAACAGTCCGACCATGGTGAACTGGCGGATCGAGGGGTCCACCAGCAGGCGCCCGTCGGGGGCGGTGAGGGTGGCGAACAGGCCGATGCCGAAGGAGCCGAGGACGTTGACCGTCAGCGTGCCGTAGGGGAAGGTCTCGCCGAGCCAGCCGGCCACCAGGCCGGAGACGGCGTAGCGGGCGATGCCGCCGAGCGCGCTGCCGAGTCCCACCCAGAGATAGATGTCCATCGCGTCCCTTCCATCCGGCGGGGTCCTAGCTTGCACGTCCGGCCGGCCTCGACAAGCGTCCCCATGGGCGGCGGGGCGCGTCGGGCGGCGGCCGGGGACGGTCAACCGAGGGTTTTGCCGGTCCCCATCGCGCCGGGACCGCACGAAAAAAAGCCGCGGCCTAAGCCGCGGCAGTGGTAGGGAGGAAACGCCTCAAGTCGGGTGTCACAGGGGAAATCCCATGAACACGGTACTCCTATGCATCATTTCTTCGATTGGCGCAATAGAAAACTTGCCTGCTGATTGAATTTCTTGAAACGATTTAGGAGAATATTGCGACAAGTTTCGTTAAAATTTTAGTCGCTTGCCATCCGTATCGGCGACACGGGGATCGTGTCTTCGGCGGAACACCGCCGCACGAGCCGGTCGCTGCGGCTCCGGGAGGTGACGGAAACGGCGATTCCCCGCCACCTACGGCAGCCGCGGCCGGCCGGGCGGTTCGCCGCCCGGGGGAGTCGGGGCGAGGCGCGGATGCCGATTCGCGTCGCGGTAGAGAAGGTAGCGGAACGGTCCGGGGCCGCCGGCGTAGCAGGCCTGCGGGCAGAAGGCGCGCAACCAGAGGAAGTCCCCTGCCTCCACCTCCACCCAGTCGCGGTTGAGGCGGTAGACCGCCTTGCCCTCCAGCACATAGATCCCGTGCTCCATGACATGGGTCTCGGTGAAGGGGATCACCGCACCCGGCAGCAGGGTGACGATGTTGACGTGCATGTCGTGGCGCATGTCGGCCGGATCGACGAAGCGGGTCGTCAGCCAGCGCCCGTCGCTGTCGGGCATCGGTTCGGGCGCCGTCTCCCGGTCGCTGGTCACCACCGGATCGGGGAGGCCCAGCCCGTCCACCGGCTCGTAGCGCTTCCGGATCCACTGCAGGCGGAGCGGCGTCTCGCCGGGGTTGCGCAGGCGCCACCTGCGGCCCGGCGGCAGATAGGCGTAGCCGCCCGCGGTCAGCTCGTGGACCGTGCCGTCGATCCGGAGCCGCATCCCGCCCTCCAGGACGAACAGCACCCCCTCGGCCAGGGGATCCGGTTCCGGCCGGTCGCTGCCGCCGCCGGGCGCCACCTCGAGCAGGTACTGGGCGAAGGTTTCGGCGAAGCCCGACAGAGGACGGGCCAGGATCCAGGCCCGGGTGCCCTCCCAGTGGGGCAGGTAGCTCACCACGATGTCCCGCAGGACGCCGTGCGGGATGACGGCGTAGGCGGTGGTGAAGACGCTGCGGCCGGTGAGCAGCTCCCGCTGGCCCGGATGGCCGCCGCGGGGCGCGAAGTAGCGGTGTTCGGTCAAGCCTTCAGCCCTCCGGTGCGTGGTGCGCGTGCCAGTGCCGCGCGATGTCGATGCGTCGCGCGAACCACACGCCGGCGTGATCGCGGGCGTAGTCGAGGAACCGCGCGACCGCCGCCGCCCGCCCGGGACGGCCGGCGAGCCGGCAGTGGAGACCGACGGACATCATCTTGGGTGAGCCGGCCGCCCCCTCGGCGTAGAGGAGGTCGAAACTGTCGGCGAGATAGCGGAAGAACTGATCGCCGGCGTTGAAGCCCTGGGCCGTCGCGAAGCGCATGTCGTTGGCGTCCAGGGTGTAGGGCACGATCAGGAACGGGCCGTACGGACCGCGGACCCAGTAGGGCAGATCGTCGGCGTAGGAATCGGCGCAGTAGAGGAACCCGCCCTCCTCCATCACCAACTCGAGGGTGTGCTCCGAACAGCGGCCGGTGTACCAGCCGAGTGGCCGCTCGCCGGTGACCTCGCCGTGGATGCGGATGGCGGCCTCCATGTGACGCCGCTCCTCGGCGCGGGGGATGTCGCGGTAGTCGATCCATTTGAGGCCGTGGCTCGCGATCTCCCAACCCGCCTCCTTCATGGCCGCCACGGCCTCGGGATTGCGGGCGAGGGCGGTGGCGACACCGTAGACGGTGACCGGGACGCCGCGGCTCGTGAGGATCCGCCAGAGGCGCCAGAAGCCGGCGCGGGCGCCGTATTCGTAGATCGATTCCATGTTGGGATGGCGCCGGCCCGGCCAGGGTTCGGCACCCACGATCTCGGAGAGAAAGGCCTCCGAGGCGGTATCCCCGTGGAGGATGCAGCGCTCGCCGCCCTCCTCGTAGTTCACCACCACCTGCACGGCGATGCGCGCCCCGCCGGGCCAGCGGGGGTCGGGCGGATAGCGACCGTAGCCGACGAGATCGCGGGGGTACGCCGCCTGCGCCGGATCTGTCGCGGGGTCGGCCATGCGATGCTCCTGCGGACGCTGCGTGTCGGACATGATGGCTGATAGGCGCAGATCCGCCCGTCGCGCAAGCCGGCCCCTCGGACGGCGGCAGGCGGTCCCCACGAGGGCGGACCGCTCGCGGGACCGTTTCCCGGCGCTGCGGGGCGTTCGTGTGCGGATCCCGCGGGACGGGATGTCGAGAAAGACATCCGCAGATAAGCGACGGAGAACGCGGCACCCTCGAGACGCTCTTGCGGGATCTCCATGTCCCTTCCGCAAAACATGTTCTCGACGACATCCGCTCCGTTTCCAACGTCGAGGGAAGCCGCCGCCGCTCGGCGTCGGGCGTCCGGCGTCGATGCCGAGGTTCGGCGAACTCGCACGGGAGAACCACGTGGTGAGTTGCGACTCCCTTGGCGCATCCGGTGGTTCCGCCTCGGCCGGAGGCCGCGGGCCGTACCTCCCGCCCACCGCCAGCGAAGCAACGGAACCGGGACGCCCGGATCTCGACGGATCCAGCACGGGACGTCGTAGCCGGGAATCCGGCGACGCTCCCCCAGGATCTCGCGGCGATTTCGGAACGAGGCGACGGGAGCCCGTGGAACGCGCGGGTCCGTACCGCTCGCCGCCGCCCGAACATTGCGTTCGTGGGAGAGCGGGGAGCCGCGCGATTTCGTTGGAGCGGGAGACGGGATTCGAACCCGCGACCCCAACCTTGGCAAGGTCGTGCCTAGGGTTTTCACGCGCCAGCAGGGGCCATCAGCGTTCACGAATAATCGCGTGCTAACAGCCTGTTACCTCCATCAGGTGCACGCGGCCGCCATCAGCGGCTTGCATCCGCGTGTTAGATATGTGTTAGATCGCGTTGTTGGGATGTGCCCTGGAGGTGTGCTCTCGTGGCCGAGAAAATCCGCTTCACGACGCGCCGGATCGTGGCCCTGACCTGCCCGGAGGGGCGCCGGCATATCGACCTGTTCGACGCCGACCAGGCGGGCTTGGCGCTGCGGGTGACGGGAACGGGCACCAGGACGTTCTATGCCGTCTATCGCGTCGGGGCCGGCCGTGCGGGCAAGGTGCGCTGGCAGAAGATCGGGCGCCATCCCGAGATCGGCCCCGCGGAGGCCCGCCGCCGCGCTCGCGAAATCCTCGGGCAGGTGGTCCGGGGCGTCGATCCCGCGAGCGAGGAACGCAAGGCACGGGTCGGCCGCCTGGGTGCGGCGATCGACGCTTACGCGGCCGACTGCGAGCGGCGCCGGCTGGTGGCCGCCAAGGTGCGCGTCAACCTGCTACGCCGGGAGCTGCTGGGCCGTTTCGGTGACGTTCCGCTCGACAGCCTCGACCGGCGCTCTCTGACAATGGCGGTCGCCGAGCTCGAAGCGAAGGGGCTCAAGGGCAAGGCGCAGGAGTTCCGCACCCGCACCGCGGTTTTTCTCAATTGGTGCGTCGATCAGGGGCTCTTGCAGGCCTCGCCTTTGGCCGGCTGGCGCCGTCCGCGGAGATCCCGGGCCGAGCGTCTGGAACGCCCCGGCCGCGCCCTCGAGGATGGGGAAATCCCGCTTCTGTGGCGTGCCTTCGAGGCCTCGCCCGATCCGATTTTCACCGCTTATCTCCGCATTCTGCTCCTGCTCGGCCAGCGCCGGACCGAAACCGCCCTGATGCGCTGGCGGGATGTGAACCTGAACGCGGGCCTGTGGACGATCCCGGCGGAAGTCACCAAGGCTGGGCGCGAGCACAAGGTGCCGTTGCCGCGGGAGGTGATCGCCATCCTCGCCACACTGCCTAGGCTCGCGGGATCGGAGCTGGTGTTTCCGGGCCGCGGCGGCGCGCCGATGACCGGCTGGAGCAAGCGCATGCGCCCCGTCCGTGCCGCATCCCGCGAGCTCGGGCTGGAGCCCTGGACACTGCACGATCTGCGCCGGACGGTGCGCACCGGGCTCGCCCGTCTCGGCGTTCGTGACGAGATCGCCGAGCGCGCCCTGAACCACAGCGTTCGCGACGTGCTGGCCGCCGTCTACGATCGCTCCGACCGGCTGGAGGAAATGCGCGAAGCGCTGACCCTTTGGGCCGGTCACGTGCTGGGGCTCGCACATGGCGGCAATCGCGCCCTTCGAGCGGCGGGGGATTGAAGATGGCGCGGCTAGTTTGGGGGATCGATTCCCGGACCGAACATCTGGGCTGGTTCTGCGACTGCGAAACCGGAAAGATCGACATCTACGTTAGGGATTTGCTGATTTCGGATAGCGACCTGGAGGCCGACCGAGAGGCATGGCGCCACGTTCTTGACAGGCTCCGGGACGCGATCGCCAAATCCGAGCGCCGCGAAGACGATCGGGCGCGGATTTCGGGAGAACATGCCCGCATGTTGGTCGCTCTGATCGAAGAAGGCACCCGCGGCCGTCTGCCGGTGAGCTGGGCCGAGCGTCTTCCTTCCTATCCGGTCGGTTGGGCGTCCTACTGGAACCTTTCGCTGCCACGGAAACGAAGGGACCGGCCGAGCATCGCGTCACGACAGCTTCGCGCGGTGGCTTATGTGGCTGCCGCCGAGCAATACGGGCTGGACCCGGACCCGATGGAGCGCATGCGCAACTACCTGCACATCAACGAGCGGAAGCACTGGGAAGATGTCTTCACGAAATTGAAGGGCGACGCCGGGCGGTATTTGGAAAGCATCATTTGGTCGGTGCGCCCATCTCCGGCTGTCTATCGGTTTGTCGCGGCACTCAACGCCGACCCTGAAGATGCCCGGCGTGCGTTACTTGACATGCTCGAGCTCGGCTAAGCTACCAATAGTGCACGGAAATTTTCTGGCCATTTGATTTCCGCGACAAGCGCGGAGCTATGCATATGGATAGCTGCGGTCTCAACCCGACGCAGGAGATCGCCAATGCGAGAGCGTGTATCGCCGTTTTTGACCACTGCCGAGGCCGCGCAGTATCTGCGCGTGAGTCGGCCGACTCTCGAAAGATGGAGGGGGGAGGGCCGCGGCCCCCGTTATCTGCGGGCCGGGTGGCGCTGCCTGTACAGGCGCGAGGATCTGGATGCGTTCGCCGGCCTCGCTCCCGAAGGTGATCACGAAACGCCTCGCCCGGCGGCGTGACGCGCCATGCTCGAAACACGAAAACGCCCGCCGCGGGCGGCGGCGGGCGGTAACTCTCTTCGCAGAAGCGCTCGCCGAGAAGATACCGCCGGCGCCGCTGGGCCGCAACGTTTAACGCCGGAAAGGCGGGCCGCGCTGGGCATCCCGGCCGGCTGCGAGATCGTCGCGGGCGCGATGGCCTGGTGGTGCCGTTGCCCGAGCTGCACCTACGGCGTCGTGCCCTTGCTGCCCGACACCACCGGCAAGTTGGTGCCGTCGCCGCTCGGCGGGTGCCAGGGGCGCGGCTGGCGGTGCTCGTCGCGGCGGATTCGCGAGGCCTGGGAGGCCCTTCGTCAGGGCGTCGAGATCGAACCGACACCGGGCGAGGCGCGCCTGACCGGCGCGCTGCTTGTTCGTCGGCTTCCTGATTTGTGGTTCGGCCGCCGCGGCCGCGATCCGAGAACGGCACTCTATGCGGTTGCCCGCGAGCTCGACGAAATCACCCTGCCGCCGAGGCTGATCCGCCTGGCCCTCGAAGCCCTGGCCGCCCGGCGTGGCTGGCCGGCGTATCACGTTCGAGCGGTGCTCCGATGACGGCGCCCGACATGACGCCGCCCGAGCACGTCAAGAACGTGCTTGAGGGGGCCGACGAAGCCGCGCCCGCCGACAAGCAGACCCGCAGCGCTCGGGCGGTGCTGATGGACATCGCCAAGAGCTCGGCCAAGTTTATTCGCACCGCAGGCGGTGAGATATACGCGGTCGTGCAGGACGATGGCCCCCGGCGCGTCTGGCCGCTACGATCGCGCGCCTTTCGTCGGCACATCCTGCGCTTGGCAATGAAGGAAACGGGCGCTCCGCCGGCTCCCGACGCTGTTGCCGCGGCGCTCGACGGGCTCGAAGCCACGGCCGACGCCGAAGCCGAGCGCGCCGAGGTTCACCAGCGGGTTGCGCACCAGGACGGCCGCATCTTTGTGGACTTGGGCGATGACACCTGGCGCGCCGTCGAGGTTTCGCCTGCCGGTTGGCGCATCCTCGAGAATCCGCCCACCTACTTTGTCCGCCGGCAGGGCATGCGGGCACTGCCGGAGCCCGTCCGTGGTGGGGATTTGGCCGGGCTGTTCCATCATCTCCCGGCGGGGCTCGATGGGCGATCCAAGATCCTGATCATCGGCTGGCTTTTGCAAAACTACTGGGGCGGGCCATATGCGGCACTCCTGGTCGAGGGCGAGGCGGGCTCCGGCAAGTCCACATTGTGCCGGCGCTTGGTGCGGCTTGTCGATCCGCGCCGGCCGGAGCTCAAGCGTCCTCCGAGGGACGATACGCAGATATTCGTGCAGGCCGCACACGGCTACGTACTCGCGTATGACAATCTATCGGGTCTGCCGATCTGGCTGTCGGATACCCTGTGCGCGGTCGCCACCGGCGGAGGTGATGAAAGGCGGAAGCTCTACACGGATGACGATGTGGTTTCGGCCGACGTTTGCCGCCCGCTCCTGCTGAACGGAATCGACAGCATCGCCTCGCGGGGCGACCTGCGAGACCGCGCGCTTCGCGTCGAGCTTTCGGCCATTCGGGACGACCGACGGCAGGACGAAGCCGAGCTCGAACAGGCGTTCGAGGCCGCTCTGCCGCGTCTCCTGGGTGCGATCTTCGACGCACTGGCCGAAGGATTGCGCAACTACGCGAAAACCCACCTTAACCGTCTGCCGCGGATGGCGGACGCAGCGCGCTTCGTGGCCGCATGCGAGCCCGCCCTGCCGGCGGATCTGCGGGGCTTCGCGGATGCGATTTTCGAGCTTCGGGACAGCTACGCAAGCGAAGCCATCGAGAGCGACATCTTCGCACGCGAGATCGTCGGACTGATCCGTGAACGGGACGCCTGGAACGGCACGGCCGGCGAGCTGTTGGACACGCTCAACGGCCGCGTCACCGAGGATGTGCGGGAACGGAAAACCTGGCCGCAGACGGCTCGCGCGGTCAGCGGTCGCGTCCGGCGGGCTGCTGGCGATCTGCGCCGCCTGGCCGAGGGGGCGGTTGAAGTCGAATTTCTCCGCGCGGGCCACGAGCGGCGCCGGACCATCACGCTGCGGGCCATCCCCAAGGTACGGAAATCATCGTCCGCATCGTCCGCACCGTCCGTAGCCTTGAAAAACAACGGCTTAGCGCGGACGCAAAACGAGGGTGCGGACGCAAACCGTCCGCATACC
Organism: Alphaproteobacteria bacterium; assembly: GCA_027045875.1. Classification (GTDB taxonomy): domain Bacteria; phylum Pseudomonadota; class Alphaproteobacteria; order Geminicoccales; family Geminicoccaceae; genus JALSRW01. Next base: position 9,988 of record JALUAG010000031.1, read on the forward strand.
GTCCGCAACCGTCCGCATACCGTCCGCACCAACTCATTGAAAAACCACGAAAAGACCGATGCGGACGGTGCGGACGGTAGATTGCATACCTTGGGGGTCGAACCCGGCGACGGTGCGGTGTGCCCTCGCTGCGCCGGCGAGGGCTGCGCCTGGTGTGCTGGTCCCTAACATGCTGAGAATGGGAGTTTGCGATGATCCCTACCTGGCCCGACCTGCTCCGCGGCTTCGCCCGCCAGGAGACCCGGCGCCCGAGCGAACGCTACACGCAGCTTCGCTTGCAGGCGGTTGTGGCCGGCATCGCCGAGCCTCGCGACGGGCTCGAATACCTGGTTGCCGCGATGGCCGAAGCGCAGCGGCGGAAGCGGACGTGACCGCTGTCGCGCGTCTTCTCGACCGGGTGGCCGAGATCGACCGGCGCGCTTCGTTCGAGACCATTTTCGCGGTGAAACTCGAACGCGCCGAGATCGACGCTGCCGCGGCGGCGCTGGCGGGCGCCACAGGACAGGATGCCGAACCGCCTCGCGGCGCCCTCTGCAAGCGGATCGCCGCGTCGCATGAAAGCGGGCACTGCATCACCGACGCGACGTTGGGCACCGTGCCTCGCGTAGCGCTGATCTTCTACGAGCCCGCCCGCCGGGACTGGTGCGGCCACGTCGTGCCGCGTTGTCCTGTGGCGACGGCCGCCCTCGAGACTCTGCCGCCGGCCACCCTCGCCACGTTGCTCTTGGCAGCATTCGGCGGCGCTGCCGGGGCCGTGACGGCTGTCGGCCCGGCGGGTCTTGCCGGTGCGCATCATGAGCTCTTGGCGGCGCAGCGTCTCGCGGAGCGACTACGACCGGGCGATCCGCCGGCACCGATCATGCTCGCCGCGTTCGTGATCGCCTGCGCGGTGATCGAGCGCCACCGTCGCACGTTCGACCGGCTGCGCCGGCGCCTGGAACGCCGCCACCGGCTCGACGCCGACGAACTCGCCCGATTGTTGCGCCACGTCCGGCCCGATCCGCGGGCACCGGCGCGGCTGCTTTCCTTCGTCGATAACCCCCAGCAGGAGAAAACGACATGATCCTGAACCGCGATAGCGATCTGAAGCACTTGAAGGCGCTCGAAGCCGCCTATATCGAGACGGCCGGACGCCGGCGAAACCTGCTCGATCGCAAGGCCGCCCTGCTCGACAAGGCGCGGGATGCGGACGCCAAAGCGGCAAAGCTCCGAAGCCAGGCCGACGCCCTGCGCGCACGCATTGCGACCGAGATGGGCGCGGATTTGGATATCCTCGACCAGGCCGACGCGATCGAGAGCCGTGCCCGCCAGGCCGAAGCGACCGCTTCATCGCTGCGAAAGAGCGCGGCCGAGCTCGATATCGTGGCGCACGAGGCCCGCGGCTATGAGGCGATGGCGTATCTCGGCGCGCTGATCGAGCACCGGCGCGAGAAGCTTCTCGGCCATCTTCTGAAGGACAAGACGGCCCGCTCGCTGCTGCTCGACTGGCTCGCGGCAATCCGCGCTGCCGGCTGGCGCGAGCTCCGGCAGGACGGCCACATGGATCTGCCGATCCCGCTGGCGTCGGCGCTCGGCACTGCCGAGAAGCAGGGGCTCGCCCTGCGGCAGAGTCTCGAGGATGCGGTCGAGCGAGCGCGACGGGGCGACAAGTCATGAGCGCGCAACGGTGGCAATTGGTCGTGCACGACGAAGGCGCCCGGCTGCTGGTTCTCGTCTACGAGGGCACGCGGCTGGCGGCCGAGATCGAGCTTTCCCGGCTGGACGCCTTCCGCATCGCTTCCGAGCTCCTGGAGGCGGGATTGCGCCGGGCGCCGAGTACGACACCGCAGACCGTCAGCGGCGAGCGGAGGTTGCAGTGACCGCACAACTGGCTGTTCACGGCCGCCTGGGCGATGCTCCGAAGGCGATCACCACCAGCAGCGGCAGGGCGATGGCGACCGCGAGCCTGGCCGTCTCAATAGAGGAGCACGGCAACGCTGATCCTCCGCCCCTGTGGCTCAACGTGATCGCCTTCGCCCGGCTCGCAGAGGAGCTGCTGCGCCACCACAAGGGCGATCTGCTCTCGGTCGCCGGCAAGCTTCAACGCAAGCGCTGGGTCGGCCAGGACGGGCAGGAACGCGAGCGGTGGGAGGTGGTGGCCGATGTCATCATCTCGGCCAGGACCGTGCGCCCTGGTGGCGGCAGGAAGCGCGAGAACGAGCGATCCGGCCCGGTGGAGGCCCGTCATGCCGTCCGTGTCCAGGCGCCCGATAGCGAGGCCCACCAGCGGCAGGAAGCGGTGCCCTTCGATGACGAAATCCCGTTCGGCTGAGGCCCCCCCAGGGGCGGGTCAAATCTCTGTGGCCTATCGGGTGGCGATAGGCGAGGGCGCCCGAAATTTGCTAATCGTGAAGTTTTCACACTTGGAGACGACGAATGCGCAAGCGCGGTAGACCGAGCTCCGACGAAATCGCGACGGCGAACGTGGTGCAGCTTCGCGTGCCCGAGCGGCCGGCGCCGCCGAAATCCCTGACCCGCGAGCAAGCGGAAGTCTGGCGCGAGATCGTGGCCTCCGTGCCCGCCGACTGGTTTCCACGCGAAACGCACCCGCTCCTCGAACAGCTTTGCCGGCATACCGTCGAAGCGAACCGCATCGCGAAGCTGATCGACGAAGCCACCCGGCAGATGGGAGAACGCCGCCCCGGCGCGACAGAAACCTACCTCAAGCTTCTGCAAGCCCAGCGGCGGGAGACGGCCAGCCTGAAGAGCCTCGCGGTCGCACTTCGGCTGTCGCCATCCTCGAGGATGCGTCCCGAGGTGGCGGGAAGGCGGCGCCAGGAGCCCGCAGCGGGCGATCGGCGCCCTTGGGAAGGCGATTGAGGGCGTTTTTGCGTGCCGGGGGGTGCCGGTGGCGATAGAATGGGTCATTCTATCAAGGGAGGATGTCATGCGCGATAGCAAGCCCATTGCCGAGCTCCGTTTCCGCGAGGGCACCGTCTACCTGCACGACAGGGCAAAGCTCCCGGCCCGCCGCATCCGCGGAACCGACTTGCAGGGGTTCTGGCCTGCTTCCGATGGCGGCGTTTGGTGCCAGCAATACGGCATGGTCGCTTCGCTGTCTCCGAATGCCATGCCGCCCGGTGACTGGGAGTGGTCCCGCCGTGCCGAGGCTGCGACGTTCGCCGCTCTCGCCCGGCTGATGGAGAGAGCCCGGCGGGAATGGCTGGCGGAAGGCGAACGCGCCGCCTGATGCCTCGCCTGCCGGACATGACCGATCACGTCCAGCTCATCGGTTACACGGCCGACGGCGTGGCGGTGTCGGTCTGTGGGATCGACCTTTACGTGTACCTGTGGGATCGCGATCCGGCCAATGTCGCCGGCGTTCGCCTTCACGCAGGCCCGGACATCAGCAACGAACTCGCCACCGAGCTTCTGTCGGCCCTCGGCGCTCCCTTCGAGCCCGGCCGCACTTGCAAGAGTTGGTCGGCCGTCTGGCAGCTAGAGCGGGCCTTGGAGCGCATCCTGCCGACGATCCTCTAATCGCTGCGCCCCGTCGAGACGGCCCCCGCGAGGGGCCGTTTTTTTGTCCCGGTGTTAGACGGGTGTTAGATCGGGCCGGTTCCCGGTGCTTTGCGGTGGCCGCTAAGCCTTTGATTTCGTTGGAGCGGGAGACGGGATTCGAACCCGCGACCCCAACCTTGGCAAGGTTGTGCTCTACCCCTGAGCTACTCCCGCGACCGCGCTGCCGGCGGGTGCCGGCCGGACGCGGCCGTATCTAGGCGATCGCCGGGGCCTTGGCAAGAGCGGCCGGGGCCCGGTCCGAGGCTTGTAACGCCGCCCGCGACTGGCCATCTTAGCGGCGACGGGAACGAGCGGTCGGCGCCTCACCGGCCGCCTCCACATGGTCGAAGGATGCCGCGCCATGCAGATACTCGGTGGGACCGCCGCCAAGCCATCCGACGGCGACGAGATCATCAAGGACGGCGATATCGAGAGCTTCGCCCGCGACGTCATCTACGCCTCGCAGCAGGTGCCGGTGCTGGTCGATTTCTGGGCCCCCTGGTGCGGCCCCTGCAAGCAGCTCGCCCCGGTGCTGGAGAAGGTGGTGCGCGCCGCCAAGGGCAAGGTGCGGCTGGTCAAGATCAACATCGACGAGAACCCGGAACTCGCCCAGCAGCTCCGCATCCAGTCGGTGCCCACGGTCTACGCCTTCGTCGGCGGCCAGCCGGTGACCGGCTTCGCCGGCGCCCAGCCGGAAAGCCAGATCCGGGCGCTCGTGGAGCGGCTCATCGGAGGGCCGCTCGCGGCCGATGTCGAGGCCGAGCTCGCGGCCGGCAAGGCGGCCCTCGAGCGGGGCGAGGTGGAGACCGCCGCCGCCCATTTCAGCCGGGTGCTGGAGACGGACCCCGAGAACCCCGAGGCGCTCGGCGGCATCGCCCGGGCGCTCCTGAGCATGGGGGAGCGCGAGGAAGCACGACGGCTGCTCGACGAGGTGCCCAAGGCGGTTGCCGGTCATGCCGCCATCGCCGGCGCACGTGCGGCGCTGCAGCTCGCCGAGGAGGCGGGCGAGATACCCGACCCGGCCGGGCTGGAGGCGCGGATCGCCGCCGATCCGGACGATTTCGAGGCCCGTTATCAGCTCGCCACCAGTCTCTTCCTGCGCGGCCAGTACGAAGCGGCGATGGAACATCTCCTCCACATCGTGAAGCGGGATCGCCACTGGCGGGACGAGCTCGCCCGCAAGCAGCTCCTCAGGTTCTTCGACGCTCTCGGGCCTTCCCATCCCGCTACTCTCAAGGGCCGGCGCATGCTGTCGACGGTGCTGTTCGCCTGATGTCGGCGGTCGGCGAGACCCTGCCCGAGCATTTCCCGGTCTTTCCCCTCCGGGGCGCCCTGCTGCTGCCGGGTGGCAACCTGCCGCTGCGCATCTTCGAGCCCCGCTATCTCGTGATGCTTCGCGACGCGATGCGCACGGCCGAGGTGATCGGCATGGTCCAGCCGCGGTCCCACGGGGAGGATTCGGCGGTGCCCGCCCTCTACCGCACGGGCTGCCTCGGTCGCATCACCCGCGTGGAGGAGCAGGAGGACGGTCGCTACGCCATCACCCTGACCGGAATGTGCCGCTTCGACATCGTTGAGGAGGTGCCGTCCGCCACCCCCTACCGCCAGGTGCGGGCCGATTTCGGCCGCTGGCGGCACGATCTGGCTCCGGCCGGCCCCTTGAGCGGAGTGCGCGACCGGCTGATGCCACGGCTGCGCACCTATCTCGAGACCCTGGGCATCGAGGCCCGCTGGTCGGGGCTGGAGGAGGCGCCGCTGCCGGGCCTGATCACCACCCTGGCCATGGTGCTGCCCTTCGCTCCCGACGAGAAGCAGGCTTTCGTCGAGGCCCACGGGCTCGCCGACCAGGCCGAGCTGTTGATCACTCTCCTGGAGATGGCGCTGGCCGGCGAGCCCGAGGACGGCCCGCCGCACTGAGACCGGAACGAGGACCGTGGCCATGAGCGACACCGCGAAGGAACCCGAGATCGACCCCCGTCTTCTGGAACTCCTCGTCTGTCCGCTCACCAAGGGGCCGCTGCGCTACGACCGGATACGCAACGAGCTCGTGAGCGAGCAGGCGGGGCTCGCCTACCCGATCCGCGACGGCATTCCGGTGATGCTGGTGGACGAGGCGCGCCGGCTGGGCGAGGACGAGGCCATTCCGCCGGAGCTGCGGGCGGGGAAGGACGATGAAGGCGCCTGACCGCCACGATCCCTGGCCCAGGGAGATCCGGGTCTACCGCGCCGAGAAGCGGCTCGAGATCGACTTCGACGACGGCACCACCTTCAATCTGCCGGCGGAGCTCCTCCGGGTGGAGAGCCCCTCGGCCGAGGTGCAGGGGCACAGCCCGTCGCAGAAGGTCACGGTGCCCGGCAAGCGGGACGTGGGCATCGTCTCGCTGGAGCCGGTGGGCAACTACGCGGTGCGCATCCTGTTCGACGACGGCCACGACACCGGCATCTACTCCTGGTCCTATCTCTACGAACTGGGGCGCGACCAGGCCGAGATCTGGGCCGCCTACCTGCGGGCGCTGGAGGAGAAGGGGCTCGCGCGGGATCCCTGAGGCGCGACCCCCGCTACCGCCTCCGCCGGGATCACCGGCTCGCCGATGCGGCCCAGCACCCCGAGCATGTGGGAGCGGAACTCGCGGCGGTAGACGACCAGCACGACCCAGGCGCTGGCCAGGATCAGTACATAGGGATGGACGAACCAGCCGAGGGCGGCGAGGCCGAAATAGTAGGCCCGCATGCCGCGGTTGAAATGGTCGCCGGCGCGGGTCGCCACTTCGGCCGCCCGGTGGGCGAAGGCCCCGGCCCCCGGCACCGCCGGGGCGGGCGCGGCCCCCAGCACGACGGCGAGATAGTTGAACTGCCTGAGCGACCAGGTGAACTTGAAGAAGGCATAGACGAAGACGAGCACCAGCAGCAGCACCTTGAGGTCCCAGACCAGGGGTGCCACCTGCTCGGCGAAGGGGATGTGGCGGATCACCTGCATGGCCTTCTCGCCCGCGCCCAGAATGGCGACCAGGCCGCCTACGATCAGCACGGCGCCGGAGGCGAAGAAGGAGATGTTCTGGACCAGCAGCCGGACGATGGCGATGTCGACGATCCGGTTCTCGCGCGCCAGCATCTGCTCCATCCAGGCGAGCCGGTATTCGTGCACCCGCGCCGCCAGGGTATTGCGGCGCGCCCGCTGGCGGTCGGCGAAGCGGGCGTAGCCGATCCAGCAGAGGAAGAACCAGAGCGGTGCCAGCAGATTGGCGACGCCCAGCTCGGTCAGCAACGCACCGGTATCGACAGCCATCGCCGCTCGTCCCTAAGAGCCCGTTCACGACGCCGTACCGTGCCTGTATGGAGGGGGGTGATCGCCGGCCGCAAGCCCAGGTCGCGGGCGTTTCGCGTGACACTTGACGAAACGATTTTTTTGTCGTCTTTGGGTTGCGGGACGTGTCGGAGGAGGGCGCTTCCCGCCAGTCGCGAAACCGGATGTCGTCGCAGGGACTTACCCACAACCTGTTGGTAAGGTTGGGGATAGTCTGACCTGCCGCACGGCCGTGTGGACAGCCCTGTGGAGGATCGGGGGAAAGCCCGGGTTGCGGCGACCGCGGGAACACGTGATATTGCGGCAAAAGGTCTTGCCTCGCTTGAGCGGGCGTGGCGCCCTGTGAGATGCAGGCGACACGCCGACGAGACGCATGCCGCCGACTATCTGGGAGGGTGCCATGGAGGTCGAGGTCTATCCGGTGCGGCCCGAATGGGCGGAGAAGGCCTGGATCGACGCGCGGAAATACGAGGAGATGTACCGGCGCTCGATCGAGGATCCCGAGGGCTTCTGGGCGGAAATGGCCGACATCGTCGAATGGTACGAGAAGCCCACCCGGATCAAGGACACCTCCTTCGAGGGCGACGTCCACATCCGCTGGTTCGCCGACGGTGTGCTCAACGTCTGCTACAACTGCGTCGACCGTCACCTCGCCACCCGCGGCGATCAGACGGCGATCCTCTGGGAGGGCGACGATCCCGCGGAGGACCGCCGCATCTCCTATCGCGAACTGCACCGCGAGGTGTGCCGGCTCGCCAACGTCCTCAAGGGGATGGGCATCGGCAGGGGCGACCGGGTCACCATCTACATGCCGATGATCCCCGAGGTCACCTATGCGATGCTGGCCTGCGCCCGCATCGGCGCCATTCACTCGGTGGTGTTCGGCGGCTTCTCCGCCGACAGTCTCGCCGATCGCATCAACGACTGCGGGGCCAAGCTCGTCATCACCACCGACGAGGGCGTGCGTGGCGGCCGCCGCATCCCCCTCAAGGCCAACACCGATCAGGCGCTCGAGAAGTGCGATCCCGGCGTCAAGGTGCTGGTGTTCCGCTACACGGGTGCCGACGTCGCCTGGCGGGAGGGCCGGGATTTCGATGCCGGCGAGCTGATGGCGAAGGCGGCTGAGGACTGCCCGCCCGAACGGATGAACGCCGAGGACCCCCTGTTCATCCTCTACACCTCGGGCTCCACCGGCAAGCCCAAGGGTGTGCTGCACACCACGGGCGGCTATCTCGTCTACGTGAGCCTCACCCACAAGTACGTCTTCGACTACCACGACGGGGACGTCTACTGGTGCACCGCCGATGTCGGCTGGGTGACCGGCCACAGCTACATCGTCTACGGGCCGCTCTCGAACGGTGCCACCACCCTCGTCTTCGAGGGGGTGCCCAACTATCCCACCTTCTCCCGCTTCTGGGAGGTGGTGGACAAGCACGGGGTCAACATCTTCTACACCGCCCCCACCGCCATCCGGGCGCTGATGCGGGAGGGGGACCAATGGGTCAAGAAGACCTCCCGCAAGAGCCTCAAGCTGCTCGGGACGGTGGGCGAGCCCATCAATCCCGAGGCCTGGCGCTGGTACTACAAGGTGGTGGGCGAGGAGCGCTGCCCGATCGTCGACACCTGGTGGCAGACGGAGACCGGCGGCATCCTGATCACGCCGCTGCCGGGGGCCACCGATCTCAAGCCCGGCTCCGCCACCAGGCCCTTCTTCGGCGTCAAGCCGGCGATCGTCGACGGCGAGGGCCGGATCCTCGAGGGGGCCTGCGAAGGCAATCTCGTGATGCTCGATTCCTGGCCCGGCCAGATGCGCACCGTGTTCGGCGACCACGAGCGCTTCGTGCAGACCTATTTCAGCACCTTCAAGGGCATGTACTTCACCGGCGACGGCGCCCGCCGCGACGAGGACGGCTACTACTGGATCACCGGCCGGGTGGACGATGTGATCAACGTCTCCGGCCACCGGCTCGGTACCGCCGAGGTGGAGAGTGCGCTCGTCGCCCATCCCGCGGTGGCGGAGGCGGCGGTGGTCGGCTTCCCGCACGAGATCAAGGGCCAGGGCATCTACTGCTACGTGATCCTGGTGGAGGGGACCGAGCCCAGCGAGGAGCTCAGGAAGGCGCTGGTCCAGCAGGTGCGGCGGGACATCGGCCCCATCGCGACACCCGACATCATCCAGTTCGCGCCGGGCCTGCCCAAGACCCGCTCGGGCAAGATCATGCGCCGCATCCTGCGCAAGATCGCCGCCGACGAGTACCACGAGCTGGGCGACACGAGCACCCTCGCCGATCCCTCGGTAGTGGACCAGCTCGTGCAGGAACATCGGCGCCTCAAGGGCGGGGGCTGACCGCGCCGGGCGAGGATTCGGTGGGAAAGGGGCCTTCGGGCCCCTTTTCTCCGTCGCCGGCCGCGGCGAAGATGGCACCGCGCGGGAGGCGCCGCTTCTCACCCCTCGAGCACCACGGGATGTCCTGATCATGGAGGATCTCTTCGCGCGCAACCGGGCCTGGGCCGACCGCATGCGGGCCCGCGACCCCGAATTCTTCCGCCGGCTGGCACGCCAGCAGGCGCCGCGGCTCTTGTGGATCGGCTGCGCCGACAGTCGTGTGGCGGCCAACCAGCTCCTCGATCTCGATCCGGGCACGGTGTTCGTCCATCGCAACATCGCCAATCTCGTGGTGCACACCGACATCAATATGCTGTCGGTGCTGCAGTTCGCGGTCGAGGTGCTGGCCGTCGCGCAGGTGGTGGTCTGCGGCCACTACGGCTGCGGCGGCGTGCGGGCGGCGATGGCCGGCCGTCAGCTCGGCCTGATCGACAACTGGCTGCGGCACATCAAGGACGTCTACGATCAGCATGCCGAGGAGCTGGCCGGGATCGCCGATCCCGGCGCGCGCGAGGATCGCCTGGTCGAGCTCAACGTCCTCCACCAGACCCTCCACGTGGCGCGCAGCACGGTGGTGCAGAACGCCTGGGCCCGCGGCCAGAAGCTCGAGGTCAGGGGCTGGGTCTACGCCATCGAGGACGGGCTCCTGCGCGATCTCGGCTACAGGGTGCGGGGTCCCGAGGAGATCGGCGCCATCTACCGCATGGTCGGGGAGGGTGTCACCTGACGCCGGACACGTCGGGCAGGCCGGCCCGGGCCGCGTCCTCGACCCGGATCCGCCGGGCGAGGAGCAGGACGTTGAGGCCGCCGAACAGGCGCGCCGCCGCCGCGCGGGCCGCGTCCTGGTCCAGACGATGGCTCGGCAGGGCGGCCTCGATGCCCGCGACACGCGCGGGCGCCGCGGCGGCCACCGGCCCGCTCCCGCGCTTCAGACCCCTTCCAGACGTCCGGCCAGCACGGCGCCGCGGGCGGCCATGAAATAGAGCCCGCAATGGTGGGCGAGATCGCGCGGATGGGCGGCGGTGGCGGGCAGTCGCAGCTCGGCCGCGGTCTCGCGGGGCAGATCGTAGGTGGCGCAGGCGGGCTCGTAGACGACGACGTCGCGCAGGCTCGGCATCAGCCCGTGATTACGGGCGGACAGCAGGGTCAGCACGAGGTCCATGACGCAGATGTCGGTGCAGATGCCGACTGCGACGAGGGCCGTGAGGCGCTCGCGGTTGACCCAGTCCACGAGCCGGTTGACGAAGGCGCCGTGGGTGCCGCGCACCACCGCCGGCTCGATGGCGCCGACGAAGCCGTTGATGCAGTCCTTGCGGATCAGCACCACGTCGGGATGGTCCTCAAGCCAGGCGAGGGCCGGCACCAGGTTCTCCTCGCCGGTACCGCGGATGCAGTGCGGCGGATAGGGTGGCTCCGGCCGGTCGGGCTCGTGGGTGTCGAGAAAGGCCAGCACCGCCCGGCGCCGCTCGAGGAAGGCCCGCGCGAGGCGATCGGTTTCCTCCACCATCGCCTGGATGCGGGGATCGGGGCCGGGCGGGGCCAGATTGCCGGCCCCCGGCGTGCAGAACCCGTTGACCTCGTCGACGATGACGAGGCCGACGCCTTCGGCGGGAAGCTCGTATGTCGCGAGGGCCACCGGCATTTCCTGCCGCAGCCCCTCCAGCAGACGTTGCCTTTCGTGCATGGCGGTTCCTCCCCGGCGGTGCCGATGACCCGTCGATCCGGGGAAACTGCGTGCGAACGCGGTCCCGATCAAGACCGTCCTCCGTGGTTGACAGGCTCTCCGCGGCGGCGCTTTGTCGGTGCCGCAGCAGGGGAGATGGGGCGATGAAGGTCGGAATCGCAGGCTGTGCCGGGCGCATGGGGCGCACGAATCTCCGCGAGGTGCTGGAGACGCCGGGCGTGGAACTCGCGGGCGGTGTCGAGCGCCCCGGTCACGAGGCGGTGGGCCGCGACCTCGGGGAGCTCGCGGGCCTCGATCCGGTCGGCCTCGTCGCCGGCGAGGACTTCGCCGCCCTGGCCCGGACGAGCGAGGTGATCATCGAGTTCTCGACCCCCGAGGCGACGCTGGAGCATGCGCGGATCTGCGCCGCTCGGGGTTGCGCGCACGTCATCGGCACCACCGGGCTCTCGCCCGCGCAGGAAGAGGAGTTGCGGCAGCTGGCGCACCGGATTCCCGTGCTCTGGGCGCCCAACATGAGCCAGGGGGTCAATCTGCTGCTGGTGCTGGCCGAGCAGGTGGCGCGGGCCCTCGATGCGGGCTTCGACATCGAGGTGCTGGAGATGCACCATCGCCACAAGGTGGACGCGCCCTCGGGCACCGCCCTGGCGCTGGGACGCGCGGCCGCACGGGGTCGCGGGATCGCCTTCGAGGACCACCGGATCGCGACGCGCTGGGGGCAGACGGGTCCGCGGCCGGAGGGCCCGATCGGCTTCGCGGTGCTGCGCGGCGGCGACGTGGTCGGCGATCACAGCGTGATCTTCGCCGGCGCCGGGGAGCGGATCGAGCTCACCCACCGGGCCGGCGATCGCAGGATCTACGCCCGCGGCGCGGTCCGCGCCGCACGCTGGCTCGCGGGTCGCGCGCCGGGTCTCTACGACATGGCGGACGTACTCGGTCTTCGGGGGGGCGGAGAGCGGATCAGTAGCTGACGAGGGCCGGCAGCCGGCGGGCCTCCTCGACCCAGTCGGCGACTTCCTCCGGGGTCGGCGCCCGACGGGCCATGCGCTCGCGCATGTTGAAGGCCTTGAGGCGGGCGTGGAGCAGGGCGGGATCCTCGGCCGCCAGGGTCTGGATGTCGCGGATGCCGAGATCCTCCAGCATCATCCCGAATACTGCGCCGATGCCCTTGATGCGGGCGAGATCGGCGCGCTGCACGAGCTCAAGCAGCAGTTCGGGATCGGCGCCGATCTCGGCGGCCAGCCGCCGGCGCTGCTCGGCCCGGCCGGCGGCCCTCAGGAGCTGCTCGCAACTGGTGATCCGGCGGTGCTTGAGCAGGACGCGCAGGCGGCTGGGTACGCCGCGCAGCTTGCTCAGGGGCAGCGAGCCCTGGGACGTCTGCGTCCGTGCGCTTCGGTCGCGAGGATTGCCGAGCTTGCTCATGTTCTCACACGTCGGTAACAAATGAATGTCATCTTTCCGAGAGCGAAGCATCGACAAGAGAACATCCTCCCGCAACTACCATTATCGTTAACCCCGGTAAATGATTACCGGGGCAGGAAATCAACATACTCCGGTGCATCGAGATGGCGCGCCGACCTGTACCGGAGCGTAACTCGGTATGTCTACCGAGAGAGAGCCCGAAGCCCTCGCATCAACTCTCGACGACAGGGTCTAGCAGCTGGTGGCGAGGAGATCTGTGGGGCGTGCCACGCCATCACGGGACCTCCACGACGCCCCTCAGCCGGCCCCGGAGAGGGCGGGAAGCTCGCGATGGCGGCGCAGCGCCTGGCGCAGAGCGCGGGCGAAATCGAGCCGCTCCTCCGGGGTGAGGAAGGCGCCGATGCACAGGCGGCGACCGTGGGAAGCGAGGGTGACGAGGCTCCCGGGCCGCGGTGGCTCCTCCATCTCCACCCGCACCCAGTAGGGTTCGAAACGCCAGCAGCGGGCACGGCCGTCGGGATCGATCCGGCACACGTGCAGCCCGTCGGTATCGAGCCGCACGAGCTCCCGCCACCGCGCGGTACGGCGCGCGACGCGGAAGGCTATGTAGACGAGTAGCAGGTCGAAGGCGAAGAAGCCGCCCACCGGCCAGGCACCCATCAGGATGAAGGGCAGCGCCGCGCAGAAGGAGATCAGGGCGAAGGCCGACATGAAAAGCAGGAAGCCGCTCCGGCTCAGCGGGGGGTTGGGATAGAGTACCGCCTCGAAGGACGGCTCGCGCTGCTCGACGTCCGCCATCGGTTCCCGTAGACGTGATGGCCCGGCTTGTCTCGTGCAATGTTATACGGCTAAGAGGGCGCCTGCCAAGTGGGAGGGGCGGCATGGCAGGTTCGAAAGCTCCCCGTCCGGCGCCCGGCAGCCGCCTGACGGGAAAGGAGATCACGCGCTTCTTCAAGGCCCTAGCGGCGGCCGATCCCGAGCCCCGGACCGAGCTCCGCTACCGCGATCCGTTCACCCTCTTGGTGGCGGTGGTCCTGTCCGCCCAGGCCACCGACGTCGGCGTCAACAGGGCCACCGCCGAACTGTTCGCCCACGCCCGTACGCCCGAGGATTTCCTCCGTCTGGGCGAGGAAGGGATCAGGCGCTACATCCGCTCGCTCGGTCTCTACCGCAACAAGGCGAAGAACCTCGTGGCCCTCTCCCGCATCCTGCTCGAACGCCACGGCGGCCGCGTGCCGCACGACCGCGAGGCCCTCGAACGCCTGCCGGGGGTCGGCCGCAAGACCGCCAACGTGGTGCTCAACGAGGCCTTCGGCGAACCCACCATCGCCGTCGACACCCACGTCTTCCGGGTCTGCAACCGCACCGGCCTCGCCCCCGGCCGCACGCCGCGGGAGGTGGAGGCGACGCTGCAGCGGGTCGTGCCCGACCGCTTCCGCCGCGGCGCCCACCACTGGCTCATTCTGCTCGGCCGCTACATCTGCAAGGCCCGTCGGCCGGAATGCTGGCGCTGTCCGGTGCGGGAGATCTGCCGCTATCCGGACAAGGAGCTCAGTGCGGATCGAACCGCCCGCGCACGCCCGAAGGCGTCAGCAGCGCCCCGGAGAGCCGCCGCTCGTTCCTGAGCATGCGGAACGAGAGGAGCGCCTGCGCCTCCGCGATGACCTCCGCGCAGCGCGCCGGATCCCCGGCGATGTCGGTGAGCCAGGCGGGGTCCCGTTCGAGGTCGTAACAGAGGGCCGGCAGGGCGGCGAAATGCACGTAGGCGCGCTTGCGCCCGAGCCGGACCATGAGGCAGCAGGCCTCGGGCGACAGGCCCAGGCGCTGCTCGAAGCGGCCTTCCTCGAGATCGCGGAAGTCGTGCTCGTAGACCGCCGCCTCGCGCCAGTCGGCGGGCCGCTCGCCGCGCAGGAAGGGGACGAGAGAGCGGCCGTCGCACTGAAGCGGCACCTCGATCCCGAGCCGCTCGAGGATGGTGGGCATGAGATCGACGTGCTCGGTGAAGGCCTCCACGCGGACACCGCGGGCGGCCTCGGGGGAGGGATCGCGGATGATCAGGGGCACGTGGAAGGCCTGTGGAAAGAAGCCGAGCTTGTTGAGCATCCAGTGATCGCCCAGCATGTCGCCATGGTCGGAGGCGAAGACGATCAGGGTGCGGTCCATCTCGCCCCGGGCGGCGAGACGTTCGAAGATCCTTCCCAGGTGATGGTCGAGCTCGGCGACGAGCCCGTAGTAGACGGCCCGGGCGCGGGCCAGCCTGTCCCCGTCGAGATCCCGCGGCTGGCCGAGATGGCGCGCGGTCCAGCCGCCGTACCCGAGCTCGAGATGGAGGCGCAGCCAGGGATGGGCCGCCGCCTCCTCGGCGAGGCTCGGCGCGCGTACCGGCGGGGGCACGTCCTGCGGGGACACCGCCGCATGCCAGGGGGCCGCCGCGACGTAGGGGTGATGCGGCTTGATGTAGGAGAGATGGGCGAACCAGGGGGTTCCGGCCCGCCCTTCGAGCCATTCGAGGAAGCGGTCGGTCAGGAAGGCGGTCTCGCTGTCCTCGGCGCGGAAGGGGGCGGGCTCTCCGAGCGGCCGCTCGTAGAGATCCTCCTGCGTCACCGCGCCGTAGCCGCGCCGCCGCAGATGGTCGAGCCAGGGCGCCAGATCCTCGCCCATGAAGAGTTCGGCCCGGAAGCCGGGGGCGATGCCCTCGTAGGTGCGCAGCCGCGGATCGTCGGGATCGAGCCCGCGCGGATCGGCGCTGATGTCGGTATAGCCGAACAGCACCGGATCGTAGCCGGCCCGACGGGCCAGTTCGGCCACCGTGCGGTGGCGGGCGTCCAGGGGCGTGCCGTTGCTCACCGAGCGGTGATTGAACATGTAGAGCCCCGTATAGAGGCTGGCCCGGCTGGGACCGCAGGGGGTGGCCTGGCCGTAGTGCCGCAGGAACAGCGCCCCGTCGCGCGCGAGACGGTCGAGATTGGGCGTTTTGGTGCAGGGATGGCCGACCGCCGACAGGCAGTCGCCGCGCCACTGGTCGACGGTGATGAAGAGGAGGTTGGTCATGCGCGCCTCGCCCCGTTCCGGCGGGGCGCCTCTAGGACCGGACCGTGGCGAGCGCAATAGGGTTGTCTGCCGAGAACTAGGATGATATACCTAGTCATGTCATCGCAGACTGCCGGAGAACGGGCCGTGCTGTTCGTCACCAATCGCCGCCTCGAGGAAGGTCCCCGCTCGCGGCCGGGTCGCCGGGTGCGCTTCGATCTCTCCGATTCCGAGCCGTCCCCCTCGCTCTTCTTCTGCGAGCGGCGGGATGTGGAGGACTACGTCGAACTCACCTCGACCCCGTTCTTCAACCGCCTGCGACGGGGACCGCGGTCGCAGATCCTGTTCTATCTGCACGGTTTCAACAGCCAGCCCGAGACGGACATCTTTCCGACCGCCTTGCGGCTGCAGGACCTGCTGGACGGGCTGACCGGCGCCCGCATCGAGGTGGTGCCGCTGATCTGGCCCTGCGACGACGATTTCGGCCTCCTCAAGGACTACTGGGACGACCAGGACGCGGCCGAGATGAGCGGTTTCGCCTTCGGCCGCGCGATCGGCAAGTTCCTCGACTGGCGGGACGCGCCCTCCGAAGATCCGCCCTGCCTCAAGCACGTCAATGTTCTCGCGCATTCCATGGGCAACCGGGTGCTGCGCTTTGCGCTCGGCAAATGGTCCCGGGACCGCGGCGCACCGCCGGCGCTCTTCCGCAACCTGTTCCTGATGGCCGCCGACATCGCCAACGAGAGCCTGGAGCCGGGAGAGCCGGGGCACGCCATCACCCGCGCCGCCCGCAACGTGCTCGTCTATCACGCCGACGACGACTTCGCCCTGCGCACCAGCAAGCTCGCCAATCTGCGCCGCAAGGTGGTGACGCGGCGGCTCGGCCACACCGGCCCCGAGAACCCGGAGCGGACGCCGCGCAACGTGGTGGCCGTCGACTGCGATGCCGTCAACAACCGCTACGATCCCCTCGGTCACACCTATTTCCTGGACGACGGCGAGGGACGGCCGGGGCTCGTGCTCGCGCATGTCGCCGAGACCCTGACGACCGGGCGTCCGGCCGGTTTCGCCCCCGGCCAGCGCAGTCTGCGCCTGGCGGAGGAGCCGTCCTCGCTGGCCGCTGCCGCCTGATCCCCGAGGGCGTGACACAGGATCCTTGATCCGGGCGCACCTTCCGCGTTAGCACAAGGACCAACCATTCCACCAAGGGAGGCCAGGGATGTTACGCCAACTCCGATCCTGCGCGTTCGCGGCGGCCGGCTTCGTCGTCATGCTGGGCGCGACCACCACCGCCGGGGCCGTGACGGTCACCCTGTCCTGCGGCGCCGTCGGCCTCGAACTCGAGATCTGCAAGGAAGGGGCGGAAGCCTGGGCCGAGAAGACCGGCAACCGGGTGGAGGTCATCTCCACCCCCAACTCGGCCACCGAGCGGCTGGCCCTCTACCAGCAGATCCTGGCCGCGAACTCCGCCGACATCGACGTCTTCCAGATCGACGTCATCTGGCCGGGCATTCTCGCCGGCCATTTCATCGATCTTTCGGCCTACATTCCGAAGGAGGAAATCGACCAGCATTTCCGGGCCATCGTCGAGAACAACACCGTCGACGGCCGCTTCATCGCCATGCCCTGGTTCACCGACGCCGGGCTCCTCTACTACCGCAAGGACCTGCTCGAGAAGTACGACCGGCCGGTGCCGCAGACCTGGCAGGAACTCGAGGAGACGGCCCGCCACATCCAGGCCGCCGAACGGGAGGCCGGCAACGACAAGATGTGGGGCTTCGTCTACCAGGCCAAGGCCTACGAGGGGCTCACGGTCGACGCGCTCGAATGGATCGACAGCTGGCGCGGCGGCACCATCGTCGAGCCCGACGGCACCATCTCCATCAACAATCCGCGGGCGGCGGCGGCGCTCGCCTGGGCGGCGGGCACCGTGGGCACCATCGCGCCCGAAGGGGTCCTCAACTATGCCGAGGAGGAGAGCCGGGGCGTGTTCCAGTCGGGCAACGCCGTGTTCATGCGCAACTGGCCCTACGCCTGGGCGCTCTCCCAGGCCGAGGACAGCCCGATCCGCGGCAAGGTCGGGGTGGCCGCGCTCCCGAAGGGCGGGCCGGACGGCAAGCACACGGGCGGTCTCGGGGGCTGGCAGCTCGCGGTCTCGAAATACAGCGAGAACCCCGAGGTGGCGGCCGATCTCGTACGCTATCTCACCTCCTACGACGAGCAGAAACGGCGGGCCATCAAGGGCTCCTACAACCCCACCATCGAGGCCCTCTACCGTGACGAGGAGGTGCTGGCGGCGGTGCCCTTCTTCGGCTCCCTCTACGACACCTTCGTCAACGCCGTGGCCCGTCCCTCGCGCGTCACGGGCGCCAAGTACAATCAGGTCAGCGCCGAGTTCTTCAACACCGTCCACGCGGTGCTGAGCAAGGAGCTCGACGCCAAGACCGCGGTCGCCCAGCTCGAACGCAAGCTCGAGCGCATCTCCCGCGGCGGCCGCTGGTAACGCGGCGGGGGCCGTCCCGCGTCCGGGGCGGCCCTTTCTCCCTTCTCGGGACGGGCGATGGCGGCAGCCACCGAGGCCGGCACGAACGAACCCGGGCCGCCGCCCCTGCGGCGGGGCTCGGCCCTCGCCCGCCAGCGGGTGCGTGCCGCCTGGCTCTTTCTCGCGCCGATGCTGCTGGTGCTGGCGCTGGTCGCCGGCTGGCCGCTCCTGCGCACCTTCTGGTTCGCCCTCACCGATGCCAGCCTCACCGATCTCCGCAACTACGCCTTCGTCGGCCTGCTCAACTTCCGCTATCTGCTGACCGATCCCGACTGGTGGCTGGCGGTCCGCAACACCCTCGTCTTCACCCTCGTCTCGGTCTCCCTGGAGACGGTGCTGGGGATGCTGATCGCCCTCGCCCTCCACGCCCGTTTCCGGGGCCGCGGCCTGCTGCGGGCGGCGGTCCTCGTGCCCTGGGCCATCCCGACCGTGGTCTCGGCCAAGATGTGGGCCTGGATGTTCAACGACGTGTTCGGCATCGTCAACGAACTCTTCCTGGCCGTCGGGTTCATTGACGCGCCCGTCGCCTGGACCGCCTCGCCCGACACGGCGATGGCCGCCATCATCGCCGTCGACGTCTGGAAGACCACGCCCTTCGTGGCGCTGCTGCTGCTGGCCGGCTTGCAGATGATCCCGGAGGAGATCTACGAGGCCGCCCGCATCGACGGGGTCAACCCCGTCAAGGTCTTCTTCCGCGTCACCCTGCCCCTCATACGGCCGGCGCTGGTGGTGGCCGTCGTCTTCCGTACCCTCGACGCGATGCGCATCTTCGATCTCGTCTACGTCATGACGGGCAACAATCGCACCACCATGTCGATGTCCATCTACGCCCGCCAGCAGCTGGTCGATTTCCAGGACGTGGGCTACGGCTCCGCCGCCGCCGCCCTCCTGTTCGCCATCATCGCCATGATGACCGTGCTCTATCTCATGGCCATGCGGTTCGGGCGCGAGGAGTAGGCGGATGGGTCCCTGGGGATGGCTGGCGCTCGCTTCGCTGTTGCTGGCCGGTCTCCTGGCCGTCTCCGGGCGACTGCCCTGGCGCTGGCGCCGCCGGCTCGGCCGCCTCGGCTTCTGGCTGCTGCTGCTTCTCCTCTTCCTCTACACCGTGTTCCCCTTCTACTGGGCGGTGGTGTCCTCGCTGCGGACGGGATCCGCTCTCTTCTCCACCGAGCTCTGGCCGCGCGATCCCGCCTGGGACAACTATCTCTCCATCTTCCGCGAGCAGCCCTTCGCCCGTAACACCCTGAATTCGGTGCTGGTGGCGGTCTCCACCGTGGCCGTCTCCCTCGCCCTCTCGGTGGCCGCCGCCTATGCGCTGGGGCGGGTGTCCTTCCGCGGTCGCATGCCGCTTCTCTTCACCATCCTCGCGGTCTCCATGTTCCCGCAGATCGCGGTCCTCTCGGGCATGTTCGAGCTCGTGCGCGCCTTCGGTCTCTACAACCGCCTGGGATCGCTCACCCTGTCCTATCTCGTCTTCACCCTGCCGTTTTCGGTCTGGGTGCTCACGAGCTTCATGCGCGAGCTGCCGAAGGAGCTCGAGGAGGCGGCGATCGTCGACGGTGCCCGCCCGCTCGTGCTGGTGCTGCGCATCTTCCTGCCGCTCATGGCGCCGGCCATGGTGACCACCGGCCTGCTCGCCTTCATCGCCGCCTGGAACGAGTTCCTGTTCGCCCTCACCTTCACCCTCTCCACCGAGCAGCGCACGGTACCGGTGGCGATCGCCCTCATCTCCGGCGCCAGCGCCTACGAGCTCCCCTGGGGCAACATCATGGCCGCCTCGGTGGTCGTGACCCTGCCGCTCATTCTGCTCGTGCTTATCTTCCAGCGCCGCATCGTCGCCGGTCTCACCGCCGGCGCGGTCAAGGGCTGAAGGCATGGGGGCCACCGGGCGGCTTCCCCGGGCCGAGCGGCTGCCGCCGCGGCGCGATCGCTGGTGGCGGGGTGCCGTCCTTTACCAGATCTGGCCGCGCAGCTTCGCCGACGGCAACGGCGACGGGATCGGCGATCTCCGCGGTATCGGGGAACGGCTCGATCATCTCGCCCGTCTCGGCGTGGACGCCGTCTGGATCTCGCCCTTCTACGAGAGCCCGATGCGGGATTTCGGCTACGACATCGCCGATCACCGCGCGGTCGATCCCCAGTTCGGCACCCTCGAGGATTTCGACCGGCTCCTGGCCCGGGCGCATGCGCTCGGCCTCAGGGTGCTCGTGGATTTCGTGCCCTCCCACACCTCCGACCGCCACCCCTGGTTCCTCGAATCCCGCGAGGACCGGGGAAATCCGCGCGCCGACTGGTACGTCTGGGCGGACCCCCGGCCCGACGGCACCCCGCCCAACAACTGGCTGTCGGTGTTCGGCGGCTCCGCCTGGCAGTGGGAACCCCGCCGCGGCCAGTACTATCTGCACAATTTCCTGAAGGAGCAGCCGGATCTCGATCTGCACCGGCCCGAGGTGCGAGAGGCCCTTCTCGATGTCGCCCGCTTCTGGCTGGAGCGCGGGGTCGACGGCTTCCGCCTCGATGCCGTCGAGTTCGCGTTCCACGATCCGAGGCTGCGCAACAATCCGCCGCGGCGGGAAGGGCCGGCGCCGGGCGGTGCCGCCCCGGACTCCCCCTGGGCCATGCAGCGGCACCGGTTCGACAAGGGGCGGGCCGAGCTCAACGCCCTGTTCCTCCAGCCCCTGTGGCGCCTGACCGAGGCCTACGGCGGTCGGGTGCTGCTGGGCGAGGTCACCGGCGAGCATGCCCGCGCCCGCATCGCCCGCCACACCAACGGCGGCGGTCTCGACATGGCCTACGGCTTCGATCTCCTGACCGGGGAGATCACCGCGTCCCGTGTCCGCGAGGCGGTGGAGGGCATGCAGGCCCGCATCGGCGGCGGATGGATGTGCTGGGCCTTCTCCAATCACGACGTGCGACGGGCGCCGAGCCGTCTTCCCGTCGCCGATCCGCCGGATGCCGCCCGGCTGCTGCTGCCGGTCCTCCTCTGCTGCCTTCCCGGTTCCCCCTGTCTCTACCAGGGGGACGAGCTCGGCCTCGAGGAGGCGGAGCTTTCCTTCGAGGATCTGCGGGATCCCTTCGGCATCGCCTTCTGGCCGCGTTTTCCCGGCCGCGACGGCTGCCGCATGCCGATGCCCTGGAAGGCCGGGGCGCCGCACGGCGGCTTCTCCGAAACGACGCCCTGGATTCCCTTTCACGAGCCCCATCGCCGGCGGGCCGCCGACCGGCAGTACGCGGAACCGGGGTCGATCTACCGGCGGCTCGCCGCGTTCCTCGCCTTCCGCCGCACGCAACCGGCGCTGCGCGAGGGGGACATCCGCTTTCTGGACCCCACCGGGCCGCTGCTCGCCTTCGAGCGCCGCCGGTCGGAGAGCCGGATCCTCTGCGTCTTCGATCTCGGCGGTGAGGGCGGCAGCTTCCGTCCCGCCGCGAGGCCGCGGCCGCTCCTGTCCTCGGCCGCCGGCGTCTCGGGCACCAGGATCGAGCTCGCGCCCTGGGGGTTCCTGCTGGCAGAGCCGGGGGAGGGCTGAACCCGTGGCCACCGTCCGTCTCGAAGGGGTGTGGAAGGCGTTCGGTACCAACATGGTGATCCGGGGCGTCGATCTCGCCGTCGAGCACGGCGAGTTCGTCGTCTTCGTCGGCCCCTCGGGCTGCGGCAAGTCCACCCTGCTGCGTCTGATCGCGGGGCTCGAGGAGGTCACCCGCGGCACCGTCCGCATCGGCGAGCGCGACGTCACCGAGCTTCCGCCCTACGAGCGCGGCATCGCCATGGTCTTCCAGTCCTACGCCCTCTATCCGCACATGACGGTCTACGACAACATGGCCTTCGGCCTGCGCCTCGCGAAGGCGGACCGGGCCGCGGTGGATGCCCGGGTACGGGAGGCCGCCCGCATCCTCCGCATCGAGGAGCTGCTCGACCGCAAGCCCCGCCAGCTCTCGGGCGGCCAGCGCCAGCGGGTGGCCATCGGCCGCGCCATCACCCGCGATCCCGAGGTGTTTCTGTTCGACGAACCGCTGTCCAACCTCGATGCGGCGCTCCGGGTGCAGATGCGCATCGAGATCGCGAGACTCCATCGCCAGCTCGGCGCCACCATGGTCTACGTCACCCACGACCAGGTGGAGGCGATGACCCTCGCCGATCGCATCGCCGTGCTCGACGCCGGCATCGTGCGCCAGTTCGCGGCCCCCCTCCATCTCTACCACCACCCGGCCGACCGCTTCGTCGCCACCTTCATCGGCTCGCCCAGGATGAATCTGCTGTCCTGCCGGGTGGTCGGCGAGGGGGAGTCCGGGCTGCGGGTGGAGATTGCCGAAGGGGCGGTTCTGGCCACCACCACCCGGGTCGAAGGGAGCGCGGAGATCGTCGAGATCGGCCTGCGGCCCGAGCATCTTTCCTGCGGTGGCGGAGGCGATGCCGAGCTCGCGGGGGAGGTGGTGGCGGTGGAGCGTCTCGGCGGCGAGAGTTTCGTCCACCTGGTCCTTCCGCAAGGGGAGAGCGTGGTGGCCAAGGCGCCCGGCGGCATCGAGGCCCGGCCGGGAAGCGGCATGCGGATCGGCATCCCGGCCGGTGCCGCCTATCTGTTCGACCGGGACGGCCGCTGCCTCCCGCGGCCGGCGTTCGAGTGAGGGCGGGATCGCCGCCCCTGCCGCCGGCCCGGCCGGCGTGCTAGAAGCGGGTGCACACGGCGGGGAGACGAGCGATGGTGGCGGACATCTCGGCGGTCCTGCGATGGATCGATGCCCATTTCGACGACAGCGTGGCACGGCTCCGGGACTTCCTGCGGATCCCGAGCGTGGGCGCCGATCCCGCCCATGACGCCGATACCCGGCGCGCCGCCGAATGGCTCGTGACCGAGCTCCGTGGCATCGGCATCGAGGCCGCGCTGCACGACACCCCGGGCCATCCCATGGTGGTGGGACGTGTCGAGGAGGGCAGGGGACCGCGCATTCTCTACTACGGCCACTACGACGTGCAGCCGCCGGATCCGCTGGAGCTCTGGCAATCACCGCCCTTCGAGCCGGTCGTCGTCGAGGGGCCGCACGGTCCGCGCATCGTCGCCCGCGGTGCGGTGGACGACAAGGGCCAGCTGCTGACGATCCTCGAGGCGCTGCGCGCCTGGAAGGCGGTGCACGGCGCCCTGCCGGTACCGGTGACGGTCTTCGTCGAGGGCGAGGAGGAGAGCTCCAGCACCAACCTCGAACCCTTCATGGAGGACCACCGGGGGCTGCTCGCCGCCGATGTGGTGGTGGTCTCCGACACCCTCATGCCGGGCATCGACCAGCCGGCGATCACCACCCGGCTGCGCGGCATGGTCTACGCCGAGGTGACGGTGGGCGGTCCCGCGCAGGACCTCCATTCGGGGATGTTCGGCGGCGCGGTCGTCAATCCGATCCATGTGCTGGCGGCGCTGGTCGCGGGACTTCACGACGACCGCGGTCGGGTCACGGTCGAGGGCTTCTACGATCGCGTGCAACCCCTTCCGCCGGAGGAGCAGCGTTCCTGGCGGGAGCTCGGCCTCGACGAGGGGGCGATCCTCGCCGCCGCCGGCGTCGACCGCTCGGTGGGCGAGGAGGGCTATTCGGTGATCGAGCGCATCTGGGGTCGGCCCTGCCTCGACGTGAACGGCATCTGGGGCGGCTACACGGGCGAGGGCGCCAAGACGGTGATCCCGGCCGAGGCCCATGCGAAGCTGAGCTGCCGGCTGGTGCCCGACCAGCGCCCGGCCGAGATCTTCACCGCCCTGCGCCGGCATTTCGAGGCGCGGCTGCCCGAGGGATGCCGCATCGGCATGCGCGAGCTCGGCCGCGGCGATCCCGTGTGCGTGCCGACCGATTCCCCCCATCTGCGGGCGGCCCGCGACGCGCTCCGGGAGGCATTCGGGCGCGAGGCGGCGCTCATCGGCTGCGGCGGCTCGATCCCGGTGGTCGCCTCCTTCCGGCGGATCCTCGGCCTCGACACCATTCTCATGGGGTTCGGCCTCGACGACGATCGCATGCACGGGCCGAACGAGAAGTTCGAGCTCCGCTGCTTCGAACGCGGCATCAAGTCCCACGCCCTGCTGCTCGCGCGGATGGCGGAGCTCGCCGGCGGCTAGGGGCCGTCCGTCAGACGTTGAAGCGGAACAGGCAGACGTCGCCGTCGCGGATCACGTAGTCGCGGCCCTCGAGGCGCATGCGCCCCCGTTCCTTGGCCCCCTGCTCGCCACCGCAGGCGACGTAGTCCTCGAAGGCGATCACCTCGACGCAGATGAAGCCGCGCTGGAAGTCGCTGTGGATGACGCCGGCCGCCTCCGGCGCGGTGGCGCCGCGCCGAACCGTCCAGGCCCGGGCCTCCTTGGGGCCGGCGGTGAAGAAGGTGAGGAGATCGAGCAGCGCGTAACCGGCCCGGATCAGCCGGTGCAGGCCCGGCTCCTCGAGACCGATCGCCCGCAGATAGTCGGCCCGCTCCTCCGCGCCCAGCTCGGCCAGCTCCGCCTCGATGCCGGCGGCCAGCACCACGCAGCCCGCCCCCTCCCGGGCCGCCATCTCGGCGACGCGGCGGCTGAGCGCATTGCCGGTGGCGGCCGAATGCTCGTCGACGTTGCAGACGTAGAGCACGGGTTTGGCGGTCAGCAGGTGGAAGCCGGCGAGGAGCGTCCGTTCCTCCGGCGACAGGGAAAGCCGTCGCGCGGGCGTGCCCTCGGCCATCGCCGGCAGCACCCGCTCCAGCAGCGCGAGGCGTCGCTTCGCCTCCTTGTCCTGGGCCCGCGCGCGCTTGACGAGTCCTTCCTTCTGCCGCTCGAGGCTGTCGATGTCGGCCAGCAGCAGCTCGGTCTCGACGAGCTCGGCATCGCGCAGGGGATCGACGCCGCCCTCGACATGGGCGATGTCGTCGTCCTCGAAGCAGCGCAGGAGATGGAGGATCGCGTCCACCTCGCGGATGGCGGCGAGGAAGCGGTTGCCCAGCCCCTCTCCCTTGGAGGCGCCCTTCACCAGCCCCGCGATGTCGCGGATCTCGATCTGGGTCGGGATGGTGCGGGCGGAGCCGGCGAGCGCGGCCAGCTCGGCGAGGCGGGGATCGGGCACCGGTACGCGGCCGACGTTGGGTTCGATGGTGCAGAAGGGATAGTTGGCGGCGGCCGCCGCCGCCGAGCTCGTGAGGGCGTTGAAGAGGGTGGACTTGCCGACGTTCGGCAGTCCGACGATGCCGCAACGGAAACCCATGAAGCTGCCTTTTTCCCGGAAAAGTGTCGCAGCAGGCGGCGGTCTTCTGGCCAAACCGGCAGGAGTTGGCAAGATGCCGTGAACGCGGCCACAGCCCGATCGGATCGAACATGAATATAGGCGCGCTGACCCGCCCGTTCAGGGTCACCGGGGGACGCAAGTTCCGGCTCGACGACCACCCGCCCGATGCCCGCGGCGGGCTCGACATCGGAAAGGCGGAGGCGAAAGCCCTCCTCGCGGCGGGTACGGACCGCCTCGCCGCGCTCCAGAACCTGCTCTATGCGGACGGGCGCTGGGCGCTGTTGCTCATCTTCCAGGGCATGGACGCCTCGGGCAAGGACGGGGCGATCCGCCACGTGATGGCCGGTCTCAACCCGCTCGGCTGCCAGGCCTATTCCTTCCGGGCGCCCTCGGAGGAGGAGCGCGCCCACGACTTCCTCTGGCGCCATGCCTGCCGCCTGCCGGAGCGCGGGCGGATCGGCATCTGGAACCGCTCCGCCTACGAGGAGGTGCTGGTGGTGCGCGTCCATCCCGAGCTGCTGCGCGGCCAGAAGCTGCCGGAAAGGCTGATCGGCAAGCGCATCTGGCAGGAGCGGCTCGAGGACATCGCCGCCTTCGAGCGCCATCTCGCCCGTTCCGGGACGGTGATCCTCAAGTTCTTCCTCCACATCTCCCGCGAGGAACAGAAGCGGCGCTTCATGGAGCGGCTGGAGATGCCGCGCAAGCACTGGAAGTTCGACCGCGCCGACATCGAGGAACGTGCCCACTGGGACGCCTACATGGCGGCCTACGAGGAGGCGATCCGGGCGACCGCGGCTCCGCACGCGCCCTGGTTCGTGCTGCCGGGCGACCGCAAGTGGTTCTCGCGGGCGGTCATCCTGGCGGCGGTGGTGAAGGCCCTCGAGGGGCTGGATCTGCGCTTTCCGGAAGTTCCGGACGAGAAGATGCGGGAGATCGAGGCGGCACGGCACCGGCTCGCCGCCGAGGACGGGGAGGCGTCAGCCGCCTGAGCCCGCCTCCTTTCCCGTCGCCTCCCGGAAGAGCAGCGCCACCCGGTTCATGAAGCCCGAATCGTCGCCCGCCGCCAGCAGCGGTGCGGCCTCGGCGATGGCCTCCAGGAGCGGCTCCAGCCACGCCGCATCGGCCTTCGCGAAATCGCTCAGCACGTAGGGCACCACCCGGTCCCTGTGACCGGGATGGCCGATGCCGATGCGGACCCGCTTGAAGTCGGGGCTGCCGAGGCAGGCGGCGAGGCTCCGGAGTCCGTTGTGCCCCGCCGTGCCGCCACCGAGCTTCACCCGCAGCTTGCCGGGCGCGAGGTCGAGCTCGTCGTGGAACACCACGAGACGGTCGAGCGGCAGCTTGTAGAAGCGCACCGCCTCCGCCACCGCGCGGCCGGATTCGTTCATGAAGGTGCGCGGCTTCATGAGCAGCACGCGATGGCCGTCGAGATCGGCCTCCGCCACCTCGCCGCGAAAGCGCCGCCGCCAGCTCGCCGCCCGCCAGCGCTCGGCGATGGCGTCGATCGCCATGAAGCCCACGTTGTGGCGGTTGCGGGCGTGGCGTGGGCCGGGGTTGCCGAGCCCCACGAAAAGGCGCGGCGGTGCCGGTTCCCCGCTCCGCCAGAAGCGGGCCAGCACTACTCTTCCGCCGCCTCCTCCTCGACCTCTTCGGCCTCCTCGGCGGCGGCTTCGGCGACCACGGTGGGCGGCACGATGGTGCAGATGGTGAAGTCGCGGTCGCGGATGGTCGGCACCACCCCCTCGGGTAGCTGGATGTGGCTGATGTGGACGCTGTCGCCGATGTCGAAGCCGGCCAGATCCACCTCGAGCTCGGCCGGGATGTTGTCCACCGGGCATTCAAGCTCGACTTCGCGCCGCACCACGTTGAGCACGCCGCCGCGCTTGAGGCCCGCGCAGACCTCCTCGTTGACGAACAGCACCGGCACCTCGACCTCGACCCGGGCGCCCGCCTCGGCGCGCAGGAAGTCGAGATGCAGGGGTTCGTCGGTCACCGGATGGTACTGGATCTCGCGGGGCAGCGCGCGGATGACGCGATCGCCCGCCCGCAGCTCCCAGAGCGAGCTCATGAAGCGGGGATGGCGTGCCAGCACCCGCTTGAGTTCGTTCTGCGAGAGCGCGATCTTCTCGGGTTCGTCGCTGCCGCCGTAGACGATGGCCGGCAGCTTGCCGGCACGCCTGAGCGCCCGCGCGGCGCCCTTGCCCGCCCGTTCGCGCAGTTCGATCTCGAGACTGATGACCTCGGCCATGTTCCGCTCCTTTCGCCCCTCCGGTCCGGTGCCCTGCACCCCGGACAGACCGTTCCACGAACCTCCGCCGCCGTCAGTCGAACAGGCTGGAGACCGAGCTCTCGGTGGAGATCCGACGGATCGCCTCGCCCATGAGCTGGGCCACCGTGAGGACCCGGATCTTGTCCGTCACCCGCACCCCTTCGCTGGGGCGGATGCTGTCGGTGATCACCAGCCGTTCCAGCGAGCTCGCGGCCACGCGGGCCACCGCCCCCGCCGACAGTACGCCGTGGCAGACGTAGGCCTGCACCGAGACGGCGCCGGCCTCCAGCAGGGCGTCGGCGGCGTTGCACAGGGTCCCGCCGCTGTCGACGATGTCGTCCACCAGCACGCAGCGCTTGCCGCGCACATCGCCGACCACGTTCATGACCTCAGAAACCCCGGCGCGCTCGCGGCGCTTATCGATGATGGCCAGGGACACGTCAAGCCGCTTGGCGAAGCCCCGCGCCCGGGTGACGCCGCCCACGTCGGGGGAGACGATCACCAGATCCTCGGTCCCGAGATGCCTGCGGATGTCGGGCACCATCAGCGGGGTCGAAAAGAGATTGTCCACCGGAATGTCGAAGAAGCCCTGGATCTGGCCGGCATGGAGCTCCATGGTCAGCACCCGGCTGGCGCCGGCCACCGTGATCAGATTGGCGACGAGCTTCGCCGAGATGGGCGTCCTGGGGCCCGGCTTGCGGTCCTGGCGGGCGTAGCCGAAATAGGGGATGACGGCGGTGATGCGCCTCGCCGAGGCGCGCCGCAGCGCGTCGATGATGACCAGGAGCTCCATCAGATTGTCGTTGGCGGGATACGAGGTGCTCTGGATGATGAACACGTCCTCGCCGCGGACGTTCTCGTGGATCTCGACGAACACCTCCATGTCGCTGAAACGGTGCACCGTCGCCTTGGTGAGCTCGACGCGGAGCGATGCCGCAATGGCCTCGGCCAACGGCCGATTGCTGTTGCCGGCGAGCAGTTTCATGGGCGATGTCCGGGTCTGGATCGGGGGGCTCGGTGGCCGCGCTTCTAGCAACATCACCGGCGCGAGTAAACGGCCGGTGAATACCCGGGTCCGACCGGAGGACGCGGACGCTCAGACCGGCGGTTCGAGGGTCAGCGGGGCCCTCGACAGGGGTTCCGCACCGCGTTCGGTGACGAGGCTCGTGCGCCCGAGGCTCATCGCCCGACCGCTCTCGCTGTCGGCCAGGATCATGTGCAGGAAGAACACCATGCCCGGCGCCATCTCCACCGGATTGCCGGCATAGAACATCGGCCAGTCCATCCAGGAGGGGGCGTAGGTGGCGCCCAGGGAGTAGCCGCAGGCGTTGAGCCGGTGCGGCCCGTAGCCGCGGGCATCGAAGGTGTCGGCATGGGCGGCGAACACCTCGCCCATCGTCGCCCCCGGCCGCATCCGTTCCTCGCAGGCGAGGAGCGCGTCGCGGCAGGCCTCGAACATCGCCCGGTGGGCGGGATCGATCTCGCCGAGGAGGAGGGTGCGCATCAGGCAGACGTGGTACTGGCGGTAGGTGCCGGCGAACTCGATGGTGAGCTGGTCGGTGGGATCGAGCCGGCGCCGGCCGCTCGCATAGCGGCAGAGGAGCGCCTTCTCGCCGGAGCCGATGATGAAGGGGTTGGCCGGATAGTCGCCGCCACCCTCGAACACCGCATCGTGCATGCGGGCGAGGATCACCCCCTCGTCGGCCCCCGGCCGCGCATGGGCGATGGCCGCCTCGAGGGCGCGATCGGCCAGTTCGGCGGCCCTGCGCACACAGGCGAGTTCGGCCGGCGACTTGACGAGCCGGAGCCGGCTCACGAGCAGCGAGGCGTCGACGGTCTCGGCAAAGCCCTCGAGGGCGGTCTCCAGCCGCTTTCCGTTGGCGGCGGTGAGCCCGTGGGTTTCCCATTCCACCCCGAGCCGTCTGCCGGCGAGGCCCTTTTCGCGCAGGAGGTCCACGAGTTCGCGCGCGGGTTCGGCGTCCACGCGATCGACCCAGATGCGGATCTCCTCGATCACCGAGGTCTGCTGCGCCTGGCGCAGGTCGGGCGAACGGGTGAACAGCACCATCTCCCCATCCGCGCGCAGCAGCAGGCACTGGAAGAAGCAGTAGCCGAAGCTGTCGAAGCCGGTGGTCCAGTACTGGCTCTCGGGCTTGAACATCAGGAGGGCGTCGAGGCCCGAATCCGCCATCGCCGTCAGCACCGCCCGCTGGCGGGCTTGGTATTCCTCGCGCGCGAAATGCAGGGCCATGGCCGTCCTCCCCCGATGCTTGCCGTTGCGGCGACCGGCGGCCCGCCGGCACCGCCGGTCCCCCACCGCCTATGGCGCAGCGCCGCGTCCCTGTCCATGGCCGTGGATG
Source organism: Alphaproteobacteria bacterium (assembly GCA_027045875.1). GTDB lineage: Bacteria > Pseudomonadota > Alphaproteobacteria > Geminicoccales > Geminicoccaceae > JALSRW01. The sequence goes on from JALUAG010000031.1 coordinate 39,743, forward strand.
GCTCCGCGATGCAACCCGGGCGCCGCGCTCCGTCGGCCGTTCCTGCGGCACCGGAAGGGCATCCGCCACCGTCTCGGGCGCCGCGGCGACGACGGACACCGCGGCGATACCGACCGGCCGGGAGGTGCGACGGTCCGCACCCCTCCACCTTCGACCGGTCCCATGCGCCCGCCTGCCCGTCAACCGTTCCTTTACTTTTCCGTGCCATGCTCCGGGACGGTGGAGAAGGCGCCGCGGCGGCATCTCACGGGCGCGGATTCCCACGCGAGCAGGATAGCGGCGGCGAGTAAACAAGGGATGAGGATCCGGACTGGCGCCGGGGTCAGGCGGGGTCTTATGGTTCTCCGTGGTAGCGGCCGGCCTGCAGCCCCTCGAGCTTTTCGAGGATCAGGGCGAGCAGCTCCATGTCCGGCTCGTGGCCTAAGGATTGGAGCAGGGATCGGTCGAATTCGATCCTCGGGTGCCCTCTCGCGCTTCTCGGCCGGCGAGACCGCCGACCACTTCGACGAAGCGGCAGCCTCGGTTGCGATGGTCGAGGTGAACGGTGCTGGCGCCGATTGCTTCTCGTACGACGGACTCGAGGATCACCGACTGTGGCCCTTCGTACCCGATCCTCGAAGACCAGCTCCCGATCGGGCGGGGTACGACGCGGGCGGGGCGGCTATCCCCGCTGCGGGCTGGCGGCGGCGCGCAAACGCGGCCAGGCGGCCTCGAAGGCGACCGCACCGCAGATGATCACGATCGCGATCCAGTCGATCATGGTCACCGGCTGGCCGAGGATGAAGAGGGCCAGCAATGCTGCGATCACCGGCTTGAGGAAGAACAGATAGCCGGCGCGGGCGATGTCGGGGGCGGCGGCCAGCCCGCCCAGCCACAGCCACTGGGTGATGGTGGTGTTGTAGAGACCGATGGTGACCAGCGCCAGCGCCTCGCCGCCGCTGCGATCGAAGAGGGTCGTGAAATCGACCCACCGTCCGAACAGGAGGCCCACGCCCAGCCACAGGGCGACGGCGGCGATGGAGATGGAGAGGGTGGTCATCCGGAGCGCCCCGTAGCGGGCGAAATAGGGGCGCACGAGGATCATGAAGGCGCCGCCGAAGAAGGCGGTCCCCAGCGCCATCAGCATGCCGATCAGATCGTCGCCGGTGCCGGCGAGCTGCTCCAGGGCGCCGTCGGTCAGGAGCGCGGCGATGGCCAGCACGGCGGCGATCCCCGTCACCCATTTGACCGGGGTCACCTTCTCGCCGGTGCGCCACTGGTTCACGATGGCGAGGAAGATGGGCATGGTGGTGACGGTGATCGCCACCTGCGGCACGGTGGCGAAATCGAGCGACCAGTGGAAAAAGAGGTAGGCGACGCCGAACCCGAGCACCGAGATGCCGACGATCGGCCAGAAATGCCGGCGCAGCGGGGTAATGAGATCGCGCGTCGCCGGCATGGCGAGGCAGAGGACGATCAGCCCGGCGGCTCCGATGGCGAAGCGCCAGACCGAGACCTCCGGTCCGGAGACCCCGGTCAGCACCGAGACGAACTCGCTCGAGGCGTGGCCGATGACGCCCACGAAGACGGCGAGATAGGCCGCCCAGGCGTGCCGGTACCAGAGCCCCTCGCCGCTCACGGCAGGGGCTCCCCGATGCGCCCCGCGAGGGCGAGGCAGGCCTCGACCACCGCCTCGGGATCCTCGGCCGGAATGAGATGGCCGGCCTCGGCGAGATCGACCCGGAGCGCGTTGGGCAGGCGTGCCGCGAGGCGACGCACCACCTCCTCGTCGTAGAACACCCGGTCCTGGCGGCCGGTCATGACGATCACCGGCAGATCCAGCTTCTCCCAGGGCAGGTTCCAGTCGGCGGTCGAGGCGCTCGCCAGCAGGCGCACGTCGGCATGGGCCGGATCGAGGGCGATGTAGGGCTCCTCGGCCAGGAACTGGTCGCGGTTGGCGGCGAGCCACCGTTCCCCGAACAGGAGGGGCAGGTAGAGATCCCGGAGCAGCCGCAGCCCGCCCGTGCGCGCGCAGCGCGCGAGAGCCTCGTTGAGCCAGGCGAGGCGGGGGCCTTCCTCCCGCAGGGTGTTGATCAGCAGCATCGCCTTCGCGCGGGAGCCGCCCATATGGACGTTGGCGGCGAACAGCCCGCCGATCGAGAGCCCGACGTAGATGGGACGCACCGGCGCCTCGGCCTCGATCACCGCCTTCGCGTCCTCGACGATGTGGCGGACGGTGATCTCGGCGGTCGGGGCGACCGGGCTCTCCTTCTGGCCGCGCAGGTCGAACACCAGCCAGCCGTGGCCCCGGGCCTCGAGGGCCGGCGCGATCCGCTGCAGCCACATGCCGGAATCCCCGGTCAGCGGGTTGAAGAACACGAAGGTCGCGCCGTGCGGCTGCGGCGCGTGCGATTCGTGATGGATGACGACCCCGTCCGGGCGTGCCAGAAACGCCATCTCGGCCTCCCCCGTCGATGCCCCGGAATGTTGACGTCAGCGGCGGCGATTTGGCAAGCGGACATTGGACGTGGACGGAAACGGCCGACGGGGGAGCGGGATGGCGCGCTGGCTGTTCAAGACCGAGCCCGGCGACTACAGCTGGGAGGAGTTCGTGGCGGACGGGGAGACCGACTGGGACGGGGTGCGCAACTACCAGGCCGCGCGCAACATGCGGGCGATGCGGAAGGGCGATCTCGCCTTCTTTTATCGCTCGGTCAAGAAGCCCGCGCTGGTGGGCGTGATGCGCGTCACCGGCGAGGCCTTCCCCGATCCCGACGATCCCCGTTTCGTGCGCGTCCTGGTGGTGCCGGTGCGGGCGCTGCCGCGGGAGGTGCCGCTGGCCGAGATCAAGGCCGATCCGCGGCTCGCCGATCTCGCCCTCGTCCGTCAGGCACGCCTGTCGGTGATGCCCGTGTCCGACGCCCACTGGCGGATTCTCTGTGAAAAAGCCGGGCTCGATCCGCTCTGAGACCCCGCCCCTCGATCTCCGGGCCCGGTGGGTGCCGGGCGGCCGGCTGCTCGCCGCGCTGGTCGCGGGCCTCGCGGGCGGCGCGCTCTTCGCCTGGGCCGGCCTGCCGCTCGCCTGGCTGCTGGGGGCGATGTTCGCCACCACCCTCGCCAGCCTGTCGGGGCTCTCCCTCGAGCTGCCGCCCCTCGTGCGTCTGCCGGTGATGGTGGTGCTCGGGGTGCTGATCGGCGCCTCCTTCACCCCCGATCGGCTGGCCGGGATCCTGCTCTGGATCCCGAGCGCCGCCCTCCTTCTCCTCTACGTCCCGACGGTGGGCCTCGCCTGCCTGCTCTATCTCCGCCGCATCGCACGTCTGGCCCCCGTCACCGCCTATTTCGCCGCCGCCCCCGGCGGGCTTTCGGAGATGGTGCTGCTGTCGGAGCGGAGCGGCGCCGACATGCGCACCGTGGCGCTGGTGCACACCGTGCGGGTGCTGCTGATCGTCTCCGCCGCCCCCTTCCTGGTGACGCTGCCGGGTGGCGACGGCACCGTGACCCGGGCCGTCTCGACCTCGGCGGTGGACTGGGGCGAGCTCGCGCTCCTCGGTGTGACGGGCGGTGCCGGCGCCTGGGCCGCGACCCGGCTGGGACTTCCGGCGGCCGCCTTCTTCGGCGGCATGGCGGCGAGCGCGCTCGTCCATCTCGCGGGCCTCGCCGAGGGTTCGGTGCCGGGGCCGCTGCTCGCGGTGGCCCAGATCGTGCTCGGCGCCTCGATCGGCAGCCGTTTCCGCGGCATGCGGGCGGCCACCGTGCTGCGCCACATCCTGGCCGGCTTCGGGCTCACGCTGCTGATGTTCGCGGTCACCTTCCTGTTCGCGGCCGCGGCCCACCTCCTGACCGGTCTGCCCTTCGTCGCCCTGGCCCTCGCCTACGTTCCCGGCGGGGTGACCGAGATGGGGCTGGTGGCGCTGGCCCTGGGTGTCGATCCCGCCTTCGTCGCTACCCATCATCTGGTACGTATTCTGCTGGTCGTGACCGTCGCGCCGCTGTTGCTGCCTCTCTGGCGCCGGCGCGGTGGCGCGGGCGGCTGACAGGAAGCGGGGGACGAGAGATGGATCCGAACCGTCGCGCCTTCCTGCGCGGTGCCTTCCTCCGGGGCGGGGCCCGCAAACCCGCCCCGGCGCTGCGGCCTCCCTGGGCGGTGGAGGCGTTCCTCGAGCGCTGCACCCGCTGCGACGCCTGCATCGCCGCCTGTCCGGAAAAGGTGCTCCGCCGTGGCGACGGCGGCTTCCCCGAACTGGACGTGCGGGAGCGGGGCTGTACCTTCTGCGCCGCCTGCGTGAAGGCCTGCGAGCCGGGTGCGCTCGACAGGCGGCGCGGTGTGGAGCGACGCCATCGTGCGACCATCGGCCCCACCTGTCTCGCGAGGAGGGAAGTCACCTGCCGGTTGTGCGAGCTGGCGTGCGAGGAAGACGCGATCGGGTTTATTCTCCAGCGTGGCGGTGTTGCAACACCATTGGTTGACGCCAGTCAATGCACGGGCTGCGGCATGTGTCTAAACGTCTGTCCGTCGCACGCGATCAGTCTCGAGGAGCGATCCGAATGAACATCTGCGGGATCCTGGTCCATGCGCGGCCGGCGCACGCCGGGACCGTGCGCGCGGCCATGGACGCCATGCCCGGGGTCGAGATCCACGAGGAGACGCCGGAGGGTCGCTTCGTCGTGACCGTGGAGGACCTGCCCGGGGTCGACGTGGCCGAGACGGTGCTGGCCCTGCACCGCCTGCCCGGTGTCCTCACTGCCTCTCTCGTCTACCACCATTTCGAGCCCGACCCGGAGAACGAGGATGCACCAGTCAAGGCGTGATTTCGTCAAGTCCACAGCCGTCGCCGCCACCGCCGCGACCGCGGGCATCACCCTCGGCGAGGGCAGCGCGCGGGCGGTCGGTCCCGCCAACGACATCCGCTGGGACAAGGGCGTGTGCCGCTTCTGCGGCACGGGCTGCGGCGTGCTGATCGGGGTCAAGGACGGTCGGGTGGTGGCCACCCAGGGCGATCCCGACGCGCCGGTCAACCGCGGGCTCAACTGCATCAAGGGATATTTTCTTTCCAAGATCATGTACGGCGCGGACCGCCTCACCACACCGCTGCTGAGGAAGCGCAACGGCAGGTACGACAAGGAGGGGGAGTTCGAGCCCGTCTCCTGGGACGAGGCCTTCGACATCATGGCCGAGAAGTGGAAGAAGGTCCTGAAGGAGAAGGGGCCGACCGCGATCGGCATGTTCGGCTCCGGCCAGTGGACGGTGTGGGAGGGCTATGCCGCCGTCAAGCTGATGAAGGCCGGCTTCCGCTCCAACAACATCGATCCCAATGCCCGTCACTGCATGGCCTCGGCCGTGGCCGCCTTCATCCGCAGTTTCGGCATCGACGAGCCGATGGGCTGCTACGACGATCTCGAATACGCCGACGCCTTCGTCCTCTGGGGCGCCAACATGTCGGAGATGCACCCCATCCTGTGGTCGCGGCTGACCGACCGGCGGCTGACGGCCGGCCACGTCAAGGTGGCGGTGCTGAGTACCTTCGAGAACCGCAATTTCGAGCTCGCCGATCTGCCGATCGTCTTCAAGCCGCAGACGGACCTCGCGATCCTCAACTTCATCGCCAACTACATCATCCAGAACGGCAAGGTGAACGAGGAGTTCGTCGACAGGCACGTCAACTTCCGCCGCGGTGTCACCGACATCGGCTACGGACTGCGGCCCGAGGACCCGCGGCAGAAGGCCGCCGCCAACGCCGACAAGGCGGGAGCCTCGGAACCGATGACCTTCGAGGAATACAAGGCCTTCGTCGCCGACTACACGCTCGAGAAGGTGTCCGAGCTGTCCGGGGTGCCGCAGGACAAGCTGGTGGCGCTGGCCGAGCTCTACGCCGACCCCAAGCGGAAGGTGGTCTCCTACTGGACCATGGGCTTCAACCAGCACACCCGCGGCACCTGGGTGAACAACCTCGTCTACAACGTGCACCTGCTGGTCGGGAAAATCAGCGAACCCGGCAACGGACCGTTCTCGCTGACCGGTCAGCCTTCGGCCTGCGGCACCGCCCGCGAGGTGGGAACTTTCGCCCATCGCCTGCCGGCGGACATGGTGGTCAAGAACCCCAAGCACCGGGAGATCGCGGAGAAGATCTGGAAGCTGCCCGAGGGCACGATCCCACCGAAGCCCGGCTACCACGCCGTCCTCCACAACCGGATGCTCAAGGACGGCAAGCTCAACGCCTACTGGGTGCAATGCACCAACAACGTGCAGGCGGCCGCCAATCTCAACAACGAGACCTGGCCCGGATACCGCAATCCGGACAACTTCATCGTCGTTTCCGACGCCTATCCGACGGTCACCACCGCCGCCGCCGACCTCATCCTGCCCACCGCCATGTGGGCGGAAAAGGAGGGGGCCTACGGCAACGCCGAACGGCGCACCCAGTTCTGGCGTCAGCAGGTGCGCGCACCCGGCGAAGCACGCTCCGACCTCTGGCAGGTGATGGAGTTCTCGAAGCGCTTCAAGGTGGAGGAGGTGTGGCCCGAAGAGCTGCTCGCCAAGAAGCCCGAGTACCGGGGCAAGACGCTGTTCGACATCCTCTTCCGGAACGGTCAGGTGGACAGGTTCAGCCTCGACGAGATTCAGCCCGGCTTCGACAACGACGAAAGCTTCCATTTCGGCTTCTACGTCCAGAAAGGCCTGTACGAGGAATACCGCCGGTTCGGCCTCGGCAAGGCGCACGATCTCGCACCCTTCGACATGTACCATCAGAGTCGCGGCCTGCGCTGGCCGGTGGTCGACGGCAAGGAGACCCTGTGGCGCTTCCGGGAGGGCTTCGATCCCTACGTGAAGAAGGGCGAGGGGATCCGCTTCTACGGCAAGGACGACGGGCGGGCGGTGGTATACGCCGTCCCCTACGAGCCGCCGGCCGAAGTGCCCGACGAGGAGTACGATCTGTGGCTCGTCACCGGGCGGGTGCTCGAGCACTGGCACTCGGGCTCCATGACGCGGCGTGTGCCCGAGCTGCACCGGGCGGTTCCCTATGCGGTGCTGTTCATGAACCCAGAGGATGCCCGCAAGCGTGGGCTGCATCGGGGCCAGGTGGCGATGGTCAGGACACGGCGCGGCGCGGTGGAGACCCGCATCGAGACCAAGGGGCGCAACCGGCCGCCGGAGGGGGTCGTGTTCTTCCCCTGGTTCGACGAGGGCCAGCTCGTCAACAAGCTGACGCTGGACGCCACCTGTCCGATCTCCAAGGAGACGGACTACAAGAAGTGCGCTTGCCGCGTCGAAGCGGTGTGAGAGTGGCTGCGGGAGTGCGGCCATGGCGGCTTTCTCACCGGAACGGCGGCGCCTCCTCGAAAACGGCGCCCGGGCGGCGGCGGGAGCGGCCTGTGCGGGACTGGTGATCGGGCTCCTGGGCGAACGCGCGACGGCCCTGCCACCGACCGCTCTGCGCCCGCCCGGGGCGCTGCCGGAGGAGCTCTTCCTCGCGGCCTGCGTGCGCTGTGGTCTGTGCGTGCGGGACTGCCCCTACGACACCCTGCGGCTCGCCGATCTGACCGACGGGCCGGCTCCCGGCACCCCCTATTTCGTGGCCCGCGAGGTGCCCTGCGAGATGTGCGAGGACATCCCCTGCCGGGCCGCCTGCCCGACAGGCGCCCTCGATCCCGCACTCACCGCGATCGAGGACGCGCGCATGGGGCTCGCCGTCCTCGTCGACCGGGAGACCTGCCTCAACTGGCAGGGGCTGCGCTGCGACGTCTGCTACCGGGTCTGCCCGCTCATCGACCGGGCGATCACTCTCGAGATGCAGCCCAATCCGCGCACCGGCGCGCACGCGCTGTTCATTCCCACCGTGCACAGCGAAGCCTGTACCGGCTGCGGCAAATGCGAACGCGCCTGCGTGCTGGAAGAAGCCGCCATCAAGGTGTTGCCGCTGGCGGTGGCCAAGGGCAGGGTGGGGAGCCACTACCGCTGGGGCTGGCGCGAGAAGGAGAAGGCGGGCGGCCCGCTGGTGGAGGACATCGTCGATCTGCCCGATCGCGTGCCGCCCGGCGCGCTGCCCGAGCGGGGAGGGGGAAGATGACCCCCGCGCCTCCCCTGCCGGATCGTCCGGGTGCCGCGGCGGTGGCCGCCAAGGGCTGGCTCGGGGCGCATCGGTGGCTCCTGCTGCGGCGGGCGAGCCAGCTCTTCTTCCTCGCGCTGTTCCTCACCGGTCCCCTGTTCGGGATCTGGATCACCAAGGGCACCCTCGCCTCCAGCCTGACCCTGGGGGTGTTGCCCCTGTCCGATCCCTTCATCGAACTGCAGAGCCTGGTGGCCGGTCATCTGCCCGCGCTCACGGCGCTCACCGGCGCGCTCATCGTCCTCGCCGGCTATCTGCTGGTGGGCGGGCGTGTCTACTGCAGCTGGGTGTGCCCCATCAATCCGGTCACCGACGCCGCCGTCTGGCTGCACCGACGCTTCGGCATCGCCAAGGGCTGGCAGCCGCGGCGCGGCACCCGCGTCTGGCTCCTGCTGCTGGCGCTCGTCGGCTCCGCGGTCACCGGCACCGTCTTCTGGGAGCTCGTCAATCCGGTCACCATCTTCCATCGCACGCTCGTCTACGGGCTCGCCGGCGGCTGGTTCGTGGTGCTCGCCATCTTCCTGTTCGACCTCCTCGTCAGTCGGCGCGGCTGGTGCAGCCATCTCTGTCCGGTGGGGGCCTTCTACGGACAGCTCAACCGCTTCGCCCTGCTCAAGGTGAGCGCCAGGGGGCGGGCGGCCTGCGACGACTGCATGGACTGCTTCGCCGTCTGCCCGGAACCGCACGTCATCACGCCGGCGCTGCGCGCCACCGAGCCGGACCGGAGTCCCGTCATCCGGCACCACGACTGCACCAACTGCGCCCGCTGCATCGACGTCTGCGCCAAGGACGTGTTCGCCTTCGCCCTTCGCTCGGACCGCAGCGAGGTTTCCGCGAGACCGCATCTGGCACCGGAAAGCTGAGGAGATTGGCCGTGAAAACGATCCCGCCCCTGCTTGTTGCCCTCGCCTTTGCGGCCGCCCTGCCGGTCGTCTCCGCAGCCCAGGAGGTCGCGCCGCTGCGCGGAGAAGTCGGCATCGACGAGCTCAACGAGGCGCCGCCCATCGTGCGGCTGCGCTCCGGGCGCGCCTTCCCCCGAGCCTACCGCCAGCAGCCGCCGCTCATTCCCCACCGCATCGCCGGTTACCAGATCGATCTTCGCGTCAACAAGTGCCTCTCCTGTCACGACTGGCCCAACAACGTGGAGGAAGGGGCACCCAAGATCAGCGAGACCCACTACGTCGATCGCAACGGCCGGCCGCTCGACAGGGTGGCGCGGACCCGCTGGTTCTGCACCCAGTGCCACGTGCCGCAGACCAACGCGCCGAGCCTGGTCAAGAACGCCTTCAAGAACGCCAAGGATCTCCGCTGACCCGGAAAGGAGCCCACCATGAGTGACGACACTCCTCCTGCCGCGGCCGCGGCCGATACGGCAGAGAAGGGCGAGAAGCTGTCCCGCAGACGCCGGATCTGGCATTTCTTCACTCGCCCGAGCACGCGTTGGGCGGCCGGCACGCTCACCGCCTTCGGCATCGTTCTGGGTGTGCTCTTCTGGGGCGGTTTCAACTGGGCGATGGAGCTCACCAACACCGAGAGCTTCTGCATCAGCTGTCACGAAATGGAAGCCAATGTCTATCGCGAGTACCGCGGCACCATCCACTACTCCAATCGCTCGGGTGTGCGGGCGACCTGCTCGGACTGCCACGTGCCGAGGGAGTGGGTCTACAAGGTGGTGCGCAAGGTGAAGGCGACCAAGGAGCTGTTCTACCATCTGACGGGCGAGATCAACACGGCCGAGAAGTTCGAGGCCAAGCGCATGCAGCTCGCCAAGAACGTCTGGTACCAGATGAAAACGACCGACTCGCGAGAATGTCGGAACTGTCACAACTTCACCTTCATGGATCTGGCCCTGCAGGAACCGCGGGCGGCCGAGCGCCATACCGAGGCCGCCAAGGAGGGCAAGACCTGCATCGACTGCCACCGCGGCATCGCCCACCGGCTTCCCGAGGGAGCGCTGCAGGTGGATCTCGAGCAGCTCGTGCGGGAACGCGAGGGCGGGGCCTCCGTGGTCCGGCGGGAGTGATTCGGCGGATCGCCGGTTGCCGATCGGCCCGCGCTTGCCGGCGCGGGCCTTTTTCGTGCAGATGGGGGCGGAGGCAAGGGGAGGAGAGGTTGTCCGAGGTACACCGCGCCTTTCTCCGCCGGCTGTTCGAGGGGGCCGTCGCCGCGGCCGATCCGCTCGAGGTGGTGCCGCCCCATCTGCCCGCGCCGCCCCGCGGGCGTACGGTCGTGGTCGGCGCCGGCAAGGCCTCGGCCAAGATGGCGAAGGCCGTGGAAGCGCACTGGCCGGGCCCTCTCGAGGGGCTGGTGGTCACCCGCTACGGTCATGCCGTGTCCTGCCGGCGGATCGAGATCGTCGAGGCGGCCCACCCCGTACCCGACGCCGCCGGTCTCGATGCCGCCCGCCGCATGCTCGATCTGGTCTCCGGGCTGGGCGAGGAGGATCTGGTGATCGCCCTGATTTCGGGGGGCGGCTCGGCGCTCCTGACCCTGCCGGCGGAGGGCCTGACCCTGGCCGACAAGCAGGCCGTCAACCGGGCGCTCCTGCGGTCGGGAGCGACCATCCTCGAGATGAACTGCGTGCGCAAGCATCTCTCGGCCATCAAGGGCGGACGGCTGGCGGCGGCCGCCTGGCCCGCGCGCACGCACGCCCTCCTGATCTCGGACGTGCCGGGCGACGACCCGGCGGTGATCGCCTCCGGGCCCACGGTCGCAGACCCCACCACCTTCGCCGACGCGCTCGCCATCCTCGAGAAATACGGCATCCGCGAGCCGGCGGCGGTGATCCGCCATCTGCGGGCGGCCCGCGAGGAGACGCCCAAGCCCGGGGACCCGCGCCTTTCCCGCACCGAGAACGTGATCGTGGCACGGCCGCAGCAGTCCCTCGAGGCGGCAGCGGCCCGCGCCCGCGGGGAGGGGGTGACGCCGCTCCTGCTGGGGGACGCCATCGAGGGGGAGGCCCGCGAGGTGGGACGGGTGATGGCCGGCATCGCCTGGTCGGTGCGGCGCCACGGTCATCCGCTGCCGCCGCCCTGCGTCCTCCTTTCGGGCGGCGAGACCACGGTCACCCTGCGGGGTCGCGGCCGCGGCGGGCGCAATGTCGAATTCCTGCTGAGCCTCGCCATTGCCCTCGAGGGCGCGGGCCGGGTCTGGGCGGTGGCCGGCGACACCGACGGCGTGGACGGGGCGGAGGAGGTGGCCGGCGGCTTCGTCACCCCGGACAGCCTCGCGCGCGCGGCGGCGATCGGCATCGATGCGAGGGCGCGACTGGCCGACAACGACGCCCACGGCTTCTTCGAGGCCTTGGGGGATCAGCTCGTGACCGGGCCGACCCTCACCAACGTCAACGATTTCCGGGCGATCCTGATCACCGCGACAGACTGAAACGGTGCTCCATCACGTGCCGGTAGGTCTCGCCGGGGCGCAGGATGGCGTTCGGAAAATGTGGCATGTTGGGCGCGTTCGGGAAGTTCTCGGTCTCGAGGCACAGCCCCGCCCGCGGTCCGATGTGGCGGCCGGTGGAGGTCGTGATGTCGAGCTTGAAGCCGGTGTAGAGCTGCACCCCCGGCTGATCGGCCCAGAGCTCCATGCAGCGGCCCGAGACCGGATCCTCGAGCCGGGCGACCCGGCGGAAGCCTTCGCCGCGCACCACGAAGCAGTTGTCGTAGTCGGGGTCGCCGGCAGCGTCGATGCGGCGGGGACTGCGGAAGTCGTAGCGGGTCCCGGCGACCTCGAGAAGGCGGCCGGTGGGGATGGTGTCGGGCCCGGCCTCCAGGTAGCGATCGGCCTCCAGGGTCAGGAGATGGCCGTCGATGGTGCCCGACCCGGCGAGGTTCCAGTAGCTGTGATGGGCGAAATTGACCGGGGTGGGGGCGTCCGTCTCCGCTTCCATCTCGATGCGCAGCACGTTCCCGTCTGTCAGCCGGTAGGTGCAGTGCGCATGGAGATTGCCGGGAAAGCCCTGGTCACCGTCGGGCGAGGCGATGGAGAAGCGGACGGCGCAGCCCTCGGGATCGGCCTCGGCCGACCAGATCCGCCGGGCCAGATTGTCGGGGCCGCCGTGCAGGGTGTGACGGCCCTTCTCGTTGCGCGGCAGCTCGTGGGTCCGGCCGTCGAGAGTGAAGCGACCCCCCGCGATACGGTTGGCGAAGCGGCCCACGGTGGCGCCGAGATAGGCCTGCTGGGCGGGGTAGTCCGCGAAGCGTTCGAGGCCGAGCACGAGATCGACGTCGGTCCCGACCGACCGCAGCGATCGGAGCGTGGCGCCCCAGGAAATGATCTCGGCCACCAGCCCGTCTCGTGACAGGGTGAATCGCTCCACGGGCCCGCCGCGAAAACGGCCGAAGAGATCGCGTTCGACGCCCATCGTTCACACCGGTCGGGGCGGATCGAGAGGAACCGGGGGCTCGTCCCAGCAGCCGTGCACCGTCTGGTCGAAATCGACGATGGAGCCGGTCATCATGCCGCTTTCCTCCGAGGCCAGGAAGGCCACCGCCCGTGCCACCTCGGCGGGTTTCAGCAGGCGTCCGAAGGGGCGGCCGGCTTCGGCCTTCGCTAGCCAGTCGTCCGGAGCGTCGTGATAGCGCTTCTGGATCGCATGTTCGCCCGGCGTGTCCATCCAGCCGATGTCGAGACCGTTCACGCGGATGCGGTAGGGCAGCAGCGAGAAGGCGATGTTGCGGGTGAGGCCCGCGAGGGCCGCCTTGGAGGCCGAATAGGGAGCGAGGAAGCTCTGCCCGCCGTGGGCCGACATGGAGAGGATGTTGACGATCGTGCCCGCGATCTTCTGGCGCAGCATGATCCGCACCGCATGCTGCATGAGGAAGAAGGGCGCCCGGACGTTGACGGCGAAGATGCGGTCGAAGAGTTCGGGCGAGGTGTCGAGGAGGTTGCCGCGATCGGTGACGGCGGCGGCGTTGACGAGGCAGTCCACCCGTCCGAAGGTCTCCTCCGCGCGCGCCATCATCGCCCGCAGCCCGTCGAGATCCTCGAGCTCGACGGGCACGAACAGGGCGTCGGCGCCCAGGGTCCGCAGGTCTCCGGCGACCCGTTCGCCCCGTTCCCGGTTGCGTCCGCAGACGACGATGCCGGCGGCGCCGCGGGCCACGAACAGCCGGGCGATGGCCTCGCCCAGCCCCTGCGTGCTTCCCGTGACCACCGCCACCTTGCCGGCCAGTTGCTGCGGCTCGTTCATCTCCGGCCTCCCTTCGCACCCCACTCTAGCCCGCCGCTCCCGTCCCTGTCATGGTTCCCTTGTGATCCCCCGGCGGACGGGCTAGAGGATGCCCTCGGTCCTTCGCCGCGACGGCGGGGGAACGCCAATCAGGGAGGAACCACAATGAAACGGCTGTCCGTTGTGATCGCCGGCGCGGTCGCACTCGCGACCCTGGTCGGCTCGGCGTCGACGACCGTCGCCCAGGAGAAGAAGTTCACCATCGCCCTCATTCCCGGGCTCACCACCGACGCCTTCTACATCACCATGCGCAAGGGGGCCCAGCTCGCGGCCGACGCACTCGGCGTGGAGCTCCTCTTCCAGGGGGGTCCCGAGTTCAATCCGACGGTGCAGGTGCCGGTGCTGCAGGCGGTGATCGCCCGCGCGCCGGACGCCATTCTCATCGCTCCCACCGACAAGCAGCAGCTCATCGCGCCGCTGCAGGTGGCGCACGAGAAGGGGATCCCGGTGATCACCGTCGACACCTTCATCGACGACGGCCGGTATCAGGACGGCGAAGGGCCGGGCGACTTCCCGCTCTCCTACATCGCCTCCGACAACGTGCTCGGCGGACGCATGGCGGCGCGGGCGCTGGCCAAGGCCATCGGCGGCAAGGGCAAGGTCTACGTCTCCAACGTCAAGCCCGGGATCTCCACCACCGACCAGCGCGAAGAGGGCTTCAAGCTGGAGATGGCGAACTATCCCGAGATCGAGGTGCTGGAGACCCAGTTCAACGACGACGACGCCAACAAGGCGGCGGCCCAGCTGCAGGCGGTCTATGCCCGCAACCCCGATCTCAAGGGGGTGTTCGGCGCCAACCTGTTCTCGGCCATCGGTGCCGCCGACGGGGTCAAGGCGCTGGGCAAGAGCGGCGAGATCAAGGTGGTGGCCTTCGACGCCCCGCAGCGCATCGTCGACGACATCAAGTCGGGGCTGATCGACATGGCCATCGCCCAGCATCCGGCGGAAATCGGCTACTACGGCGTGGTCACCGCCTATGCCGTGCTGGTCGGTCAGTCGGTGCCGGTGCAGATCGGCACGGGCTTCACGGTGATGGATGCCTCCAACATCGACGATCCCGAGATCCGCAAGTTCGTCTATTCCGACTGAGCGAGGAGGCGGGGCGGCCGCGGCCGTCCCGCCCGCATCCCCTCATGGCCCAGATCCGGACCACCCTCGCGCCGCACGAGCAGGAAGCCGCCCGGCATCCCTTCCTCGTGTTTCTGGCCGTCGCCTGGCCCTGGTTCTTCCTCTTCCTGCTGCTCGTCTTCTTCGAGAGCTGGGCGCGTCTCGCCTACGGCGTCTCCTTCGTGTTCAACGGCTTCAACGCCCAGAGCATCGCCCTCTTCGCCGCCGCCCCGCTGCTCCTCGGTCTCGGCCAGACCTTCGTCATCATCGCCGGCGGGATCGATCTTTCCGTCGGCTTCGTGATGGGGCTGGCGGCGGTGGTGATGGCCCGGGTGATGCAGAGCCTGACCCCCATCGATCCGGGCTTGGCGCTGGCCGCCGGCATCCTCGTCGCCTTCCTCGTGAGCCTAGTACCGGGGTGGATCAACGGTACCCTGGTGTCGCGGCTGCGGGTGCCCGCCTTCATCGGCACCCTCGGCATGTACGGGGTGGCCCGCGGCACGGGTTTCCTGGCCGCCGGCGGCACCACGGTGCCGGTCAACAACCCCTGGCTGTTCGAGATGGGCAACGGCAAGCTCCTGGGCGTGCCCATCCCGGTGGTGATCACGGTCGCCGTCGTGATCGCCATGCACTATCTCCTCTCGCAGACCCGCTTCGGCCAGCACACCTACGCGATCGGCGGCAACCGGGCGGCAGCGCTGCGCTCGGGCATCAACGTGCGCCGTCACACCCTGCTGCTCTACATGATCTCGGCCGGCTGCGCCGGTATCGCCGGCATCCTCTACACCGCCCGCTTTTCCGCCGGCGCCGCCCAGGCGGGGGAACCGCTGCTGCTCGATTCCATCGCCGCGGTGGTGATCGGCGGCGCCTCCCTGTTCGGTGGCTCGGGCACCATCATCGGCACGGTGATCGGCGCCCTCATCATCGCCATCATCCAGTACGGGCTGGTGTTCATCGACGTCGAACCGTTCTGGCAGTTCGTCGCCGTCGGCATCGTGATCATCGTCTCGGTACTGATCGACCAGTCTCGCGAACGGCTCACCGGCGAGGTCAAGGATGAAGGCTGAGGCCCCGCTCCTCCGCTGCCGCGGCATCGGCAAGCGCTTCGGCGGCGTGCGTGCCCTCGAGGATGTGAGCTTCGATCTCGACGGCGGCGAAGTGCTGGCGCTCGCCGGCGACAACGGTGCCGGCAAATCGACCCTGATCAAGATCATCTCCGGGGTCTATCACCCGGACGAGGGCGAGATCCTGTTCGACGGCGAGCGCATCGCGTTCGACAATCCGCGCGCCGCACGGGACGCCGGGATCGAGACCATCTACCAGGACCTGGCGCTGGCCGACAATCTCGACGTGGGAGCCAACGTCTTCCTCGGCCGCGAGCCGGCGACGCGCCTTCTGGGCCTCCTGCCCCGGGTCGATCGCCGGCGGATGCGGGAAGCGGCGCACGAGGTGCTGGAGACGCTCGAGATCGACATCCCGCCGAGCAAGCTCACCGAACCCGTGCGCAACCTCTCGGGCGGCCAGCGCCAGGCGGTGGCCATCGGCCGCGCCATCTTCTGGAAGGCGCGTCTCCTGATCATGGACGAGCCCACCGCCGCCCTCGGCGTTCCCGAACAGCGCAAGGTGCGCGAGCTCGTCCACCGGCTGCGCGGCCAGGGTGTCGCCGTGATATACATCAGTCACAATCTCCAGGACATCATGGCGGTGGCCGACCGCATCCTGGTGCTGCGGCGCGGCCGCAAGGTGGGGGAACTCGCCCGGGCCGAGGCTACCGGCGACGAGATCGTCCGTCTGATGGTGGGCGGCTGAACGGCGCCGTACCGTCTTTGCCCTTTCAACCATCGCGTGTATACCCCTTTCCGGTACCTTCCGGAAAGGAAACGGGGGCCCGACATGCGCCATCGCTTTCCCATCGCCGCCAGGATCCTCCTGCTGTTGCTCGTTCTGGGGATGGCGGCCTCCTCCGGACCCGCGTCGGCGGGCCGCGATGCCGAGGAGGGGGGAGACGTGCCCGGCGCGAGCGACCATCCCGCGCTGGGACGCGTCCCCGGATCGGTGATCGTCCTCTACGAGCGCCGCGATTACGAGGTGCTGCGCTTTCCGCTGGCCAACGAAGGGAGTCGTGTCACCAAGGTGGGGGAGGCGGCCGGCGAGGCCTGGCGTTTCGCCTACCGGCTGCCGGCGAGCTCCGGCCCGGCGAAGGCCGTCGCGGTTTACGAGAAGCGGCTGCGGGAGATGGGTTTCCAGCTCCTCTACCGCTGCGACCGTCAGGGCTACGGCTTCTATAACTATCTCCGCCGGGAGACCGGCGAACCCAAGTGGGGCCGTGCCCTCGGCGACCTCTACTGCCGTGTCATGCGGGGCGAGCTGGAGGGGCGGCCGACGGTGGTCGCGGTCTACGGCTACGGGCTGGGGCGGCGCGAGCCCCGCGAGCCGTATCTCCGTCTGTACCTCGTATCCAAGGCGCCCCTCGACGACCGGCTCGAGGTGGTGACGGCGGAGAAGATGGCGGAGGAGATGGGAGCCAACGGCCGCGTCGCCCTCTACGGCATTCTGTTCGACACCGACAGCGCGCGGCTCGAGGAGGAATCGCGCGAGACCATCGCCGAGATCGCGCGTTTCCTCGAGGCCAATCCGGAGGTTCGCGTCTACGTGGTCGGGCATACCGACAATACCGGCGGCTATGCCTACAATGTCGATCTGTCGGAGCGCCGGGCCGCATCGGTGGTGCGCAGCCTGGTCGAGGAGCACGGGATCGCGAAGACGCGGCTGCAGGCGGTGGGCGTCGGTCCCGTGGCGCCGGTGGCCTCGAACGCGAGCGAGGAGGGACGGGCCAGGAACCGCCGGGTGGAACTGGTCGCGCGTTGATGTGCCGCTCGGCCGCGGGCCGGCTCTAGCCCGACATCTGCCGCGGCAGCCAGGTGATGAGCTCGGGGAAGGCGAGGAACAGGCCCACGGTCACGACGTCGGCGACGAAGAAGGGACCGATGCCGCGGAACACGTCGCTCACCGGAATGTCGGGGCGCACCCCCGAGACGACGAAGCAGTTGAGGCCGATGGGCGGGGTGATGAGGCAGATCTCGGCCATCTTGACGACGATGATGCCGAACCAGATGGAATCGTAGCCGAGCGCCATCACCGCCGGATAGACGATGGGCAGCGTGAGCAGGAGCATGCCGATCGCGTCCATGAACATCCCGAGCACGGCATAGGCCAGCAGGATGCAGATCATGATCACCACCGGCGGCAGCGGCAGCGACACCACCCATTCGGTGAAGGCCTCGGGCAGACCGGCGAAGCCCAGAAAGCGCACGAACAGCAGGACGCCCCAGATCAGCGAGAAGATCATCACCGTGAGCTTCGCCGTCTCCATCAGGGCTTCCCTGAGGGTGTTCCAGCGCATGCCCCGCTGCATGGCCATCACGAAGACGACGAAGGCGCCCAGCGCCCCGGCTTCGGTGGGGGTCGCCCAGCCGCCGTAGATGGCGGTGAAGATGATCACCACCACCAGCACGATGGGCATGGTGCCGGGCAGCGAGCGGAACCGGTCGCCCCAGGTGAAGCCGCTGATCGGCCGTCCCAGCTCCGGCTTGACGGCGCACTGGCCGATGATCAGCAGGGCGTAGACGAGGGCCGACACCACCCCCGGGACGAAGCCCGCGAGCAAGAGCTTGCCCACCGATTCCTCGACGATGATGGCGTAGATGACGAGGATGGCGCTCGGCGGGATGAGGGAGGCGAGGGTGCCGCCGGCGGCCACCACGCCGGCCGCGAGACGGCGGTCGTAACCCCATTTCAGCATGTCCGGGATGGCCACCCGGGAGAACACCGCGGCGGTGGCGGTGCTGGCGCCGGAGACCGCGGCGAAGCCGGCGGTGGCGAACACGGTGGCCACCGCGAGGCCGCCCGGCACCCAGCCCACCCATTTGCGGGCGGCGTCGAAGATGGCCTCGGTGATGCCGGCATGGAAGGCGAGAAAGCCGATGAGGATGAACATCGGCAGCACCGAGAGGGTGTAGGTGGTGGCCTTGGAATGGGGGATCGTGCCGGCGATGCCGGCGCCGGCGTCCCAGCCGATGAGCCAGACGAGGCCGACGAGGCCGACCACCGCCGCGGCGATGTAGACCCGCACCCCGATGAAGACGAGGAACAGCAGCGCGACGACGCCGATGAGACCGATCGTCTGGCTGTCCAGCTCAGGCATGACCGGATCCTCCGGCCGGCGGCGCCTCCTCGCCGACCACCTCCTTGATTTCGTGACGCACGATTTCGTCCATGCCGGCGATCCTCGGCACCGCCACCGGCTGGGCCCGCGGCCTCGCGAACAGGCGGAGGTAGCCCAGGAGATGGATCAGGAGCCGCAGCCACAGCAGGCCGAAGGATACGGGAACGACGAGCTTCGAGGGCCAGATCGGATATTCGGCGTCGATGGTCGAATCGCCGAACTCGTAGGCTCGCAGGAAGTGCTCGAAACCGTAGTAGGCGAGCACTGCGACGACGAACATCGCCACCAGCGTGCCGACGATCTCGGCGAACCAGCGGAAGCGCCCCCGGGTCCGCGCCAGGAACAGGTCCATCCGCACATGGCCACCCAGGCGCTCGCACCAGGCGATGCCGAGAAAGGCGAACACGGCCATGCTGATCTCGATGAGATCGATGTAGCCGAACACCGGCATGTTGAGGAGCTTGCGGCCGAGCACCTGGGCGACGCCGATCAGCATCAGCCCGAAGATGAACAGTGCCGCGATCAGGTTGAAGGCGCGTTCGATCGGCGCCAGCAGACGATCGAGCCGGGCGACGAACCTCCCGAGGCCGTCGCCCGGCACGCCCTCGCTTTCCCGCATCACGCGTCCGCGATCGGTGCGCGAGGCGGTCGGATCACTGGCCCTTGACCTCGGCGGCGATGGCGAAGATGCGGTCGATCAGCTCCTGGCCGTCGAACTTGTCCTTGTTGGCGGCCACCCACTCGTCCCACACGGGCTTGCCGGCCACCTCGCGGAACTTCTGGATCTGCTCGTCCGAGTACACGATCTTCTCGAGCTTGGCCTCGAAGATCGGCAGGTTCTTCTCGTCCGCCTCCCGGTAGACCTCGATCTGGCGCTCCAGCACCGGCCCCTTGGCGTCCTCGAGCAGCTGCTTGTACTGGTCCGGCAGCCTGGCGTAGGCGTCCTTGTTGATCACCACCGGGCATTCGGAGGTGCCGGGCGACATGTTGGCGGTGAACCAGTCGGACACCTCGTGGATCTTGTAGGCCGCGTGGGCGTAGGTGAAGGGGAAGGAGACGGCGTCGATGGTGCCGCGCTCGATCGAGGTATAGACCTCGGTCGCCGGCATCGAGGTCGGGATGGCGCCGAGCTTCTCCATCGCCTTGCCGATGCCGCCGCCGGCCCGCACCCGCATGCCCTTCCAGTCGCCGAGCTCCTTGGGCGGCTTGCCCTTGCCCAGGAACTCGTACTGCGGCAGCAGGGTGGAGACGTAGAACATGGCGTTCCAGCGATCGAGATCGGCCTTCAGCGCCGGATGCTCGGGGAGCTGCATCCGCACCGCCTTCGAGACCTCGGGATCGCCCAGCGGCAGGAAGGGCATGGTGTAGACCATCCAGGCCGGGTTCTTGCCGGGATGGTAGAAGTTGCAGAAGAACGCCATCTCGAAGGCGCCGAGCTTGATCCCGTCCAGGTTCTCGCGCGACTTGGACAGGGCGGCACCGTAGTAGAGCTTGATGTTCCAGTTGCCGTCCGTCTTTTCCGAGACGATCTCCGACAGTTTCTCGATGCCTTCGGTGAAGGCGCGCCGCTTGCCCCAGACCGAGACCTTCCATTCGAGCTTCGGCCCCTCGACCTCGGCCGCCGAAAGCCCGCCCGGGCTGGCGACGAGAATGCCGGCCGCGCCGATGGCGACCGACAGGGAAAATACCGTCCATTTCCTGTGCACGTTCTGGGCCCCCTCTGACGTCCGATGTGACACCCGCGACCGCTCCCCCCGACGGTCACGGCCGCAACCTGCCAATCCTTCGCGAAAACTTCAAGTTCGGTGGTCCCCTTCGGGCGTACTCCCGTCCGCGACCGCGCAGCGCGACAGCGGCCTTTTCCGCCCACCGCGACATCGTGCTATAGCCTCGCCATGGCCGAAGACGTTCAGGAGAGCCTCACCGAACGGCGGCTCGAACGCTATCGCGGGGCCGATCGCTGGCCGGCCGAGGAATGCCTCGCCGCCATGCTGGAAAGCCAGACCCACGCCTTCGCCGCGGTGCGCGCGGCACTGCCCGATCTCGCCCGCGCGGCGGAGGCGGCGGCGGCGCGGCTGCGTGGGGGACGTGGTCGCCTGATCTACACCGGCGCCGGCTCTTCCGGACGCATCGCGGTGCAGGACGGGGTCGAGCTCTGGCCCACCTTCTCCTGGCCACCGGAGCGGCTGGCCTTTCTTCTGGCCGGCGGCGAGGGCGCGCTCCTGCGGGCGGCGGAGGGCGCGGAGGACGATGTGGAGGCCGCCCGCCGGGAGATCGCGGCCCTCGCACCCGAACCCCCGGACGTGCACATCGCCGTCGCCGCCTCCGGGAGCACCCCCTTCGTCCGCGAGGCCCAAGCGGAGGCGCGTCGGCGGGGTGCGCTCACCATCGCCTTCGCCTGCAACCCCGGGAGCCCGCTCCTCGAGGAAGCGGAACTTCCGGTACCGCTCGCCACCGGCCCCGAGTTCCTCGCCGGCTCCACCCGCATGACCGCCGGCACCGCCCAGAAGATCGCCCTCAACCTGCTCTCGACCCGGATCATGATCGCGCTCGGCCGGGTCTACGAGGGGCGGATGGTGGCGCTGGTGCCGGCCAACGCAAAACTCCGCGAGCGGGCGCGGCGGATGGTGGCCGAGCTCACGGGAGCCCCGCCCGAGGCGGCCGGGGAGGCGCTCGAACGGGCCGGCGGCGACGTCCGGCGCGCGGTGCTGATCCTCGACGGATTGTCGCCGGAGGAGGCCGCGCAACGGCTGGCAACGGCGGAGGGCGATCTGCGTCGCGCGCGCGGGCGCTGACATTCCTGACTGTTCCCGGAACAGCCGTCACCGCAGTTGCGCCGCGCGGGGAGCGCCGAGCCCTCAGGGACGCGCGATCCGACCGCCGCAGACCGGTGTCCGGGCGCCGGTGGTGGTCGGGAAGGAGGTCGGCAGGCCCCGCAGCACCCGCACCGCCAGATAGGCGAAACACTGGGCCTCGAGCGCGTCCCCGTCGGCGCCGACGGCCTCGATGGCGGTCACCGGCGCTTCCAGCCGTGCCGCCAGCATCGCCATCAGCACCGGATTGCGTCGGCCGCCGCCGGTCACGAGCCAGCGCCGCGGCGGCGCCGGCAGCCAGCGGCAGGCCTGCGCCACGGCGGCGGCCGCGAGGGCGGTCAGGGTCGCGGCCCCGTCGGCCGGCGCCAGACCCTCGGCGAGAGAGGCGGGGAAGTCCTGCCGGTCCAGGCTCTTCGGCGGCGGCCGCTCGAAGAAGGGGTGGGCGAGAGCGGCTTCCAGCCGTTCCTCGTCGATCCGCCCGGCCGCCGCCAGACGGCCGTCCTCGTCGCAGGGACGGCCGAGATGGCGGGCGGCCCAGTCGTCGATCGGCGCGTTGCCCGGTCCGGTGTCGAAGGCGAGCAGTTCCCCGCCCTCACCGATCCAGGTGAGATTGGCGACACCGCCGATGTTGAGGACGGCCACGGGTCGCTCAAGGTCGCGGGTCACGCAGGCGTGGTAGATCGGGGCCAGCGGCGCGCCCTCGCCGCCGGCCGCCAGATCGGCGCTGCGGAAATCCCACGCCACGGGACATCCGAGCCGGCGGGCGAGGCGAGGCCCGTCGCCGATCTGGAGGCTCCGCCCCTCGGCGGGGCGGTGGAGGACGGTGTGGCCGTGAAAACCCACGAGATCGGGCCGCGGCAGACCGGCCTCCGCGAGCAGCGCCCGGACGGCCCGCGCGTGGAGCTCGGTGAGCGCCTCTTCCACTGCCGCTCGCTGCGCCGGATCCCGCGCACCGTCCCGGACCAGCGCGTCGAGACGGGTGCGGAAGTCCGCCGTGTAGGGAAAGCAGCGGGCGGCGAGCGGCACCGCGAGATCCTCGCCGTCGGTGTGCAGCAGCGCGGCATCGATCCCGTCCATGGAGGTGCCGCTCATCAATCCGACGGTGAGGTGGGCTCTCGAATGCGCCATCTGCCTGATCTACACAGGGAGCATCGAAAGGACGGGAGATCGGTCATCGTCGCCACGACCACGCTCAGGGGCTCGATCCTGACCCCGGACGGCTGGTACCGCGGCCGCATCGTCTTCGACGCGCGCATCCGGGCCGTCGAGGGGCAGCCCGCCGAGCCGGCTCCGCCCTATCTGCTGCCGGGTTTCGTCGATCTCCACGTGCACGGTGGCGGCGGCGCGGACGTGATGGAGGGCGAAGCGGCGGTGCGGCGGGTCGCGGCCTTCCACGCCCGTCACGGCACCACTTCGCTGCTCGCCACCACGGTGACCGCGCCACCGGAGGCGCTCGAGGCCGCGTTCCACGGCATCGCCCGGGCGATGGCGAGCCCGGGGGAGAGGGCGGCGCGGATCCGCGGCGTGCATCTCGAAGGTCCCTTCATCAGCCGGCAGGCGCTCGGCGCACAACCGCCCCACACCCTGCCGCCGGACCCGGATCTGGTGCGGCGGCTGGCGGCGGTCGCGCCCATCCGGGTGGCCACGGTGGCGCCGGAAACGGATCCGGACGATCGGCTGCTCGCCGCCTTCACCGAATTCGGCACGCGGCTGCAGATCGGGCATACCCGCTGTTCCTATGCCCGCGCCCGTGCGGCCCTCGCCGCCGGTTACGCCGGTTTCACGCATCTCTTCAACGCCATGAGCGGCTGTGCGCACCGCGATCCCGGGGCGGCCGCGGCCGCTCTCGCCCACGCGGAATGGGCGGAGATCATCCCCGATCTCGCCCATGTGGATCCCGGCATGATCCTCGCGGCGCGGCGCGCCGTTTCCGGCCTCTACGGGGTGACGGATGCGGTGGCCGCGGCCGGGATGCCGGACGGTCCCTACCGTCTCGGCACCCATCGCATCGAGAAGCGGGGCGGCACGGTGCGTCTCGCCGACGGTCGGCTGGCGGGCAGCGTGCTGACCATGGACCGGGCGCTGCGCAATCTCGTCGCCATCGGCCTGCCGCTCGACGAGGCGGCGCACCGCCTGTCGACCCTCCCGGCCGCGTATCTGGGGCTCGCCGATGCGGGACGGCTTGCAGCAGGCCTCGCCGCCGATCTCGTCGAGCTCGACGGCGACCTGCGTCTGCGTGCCGTCCATGTCGCCGGCCATCGCGTGGTGCCGGCCACGGACGGGGAATAGCCGGCGGCCCGCCCGGTCTCAGGAGGGCCGCAGCTTTTCGATTCCGAGGCTCTTGAGCACGTATTTCTCGAAGATGTTCTCCGCCGTGCCCTTGCGCACCTTGCGCAGGAAGTAGCGCTCGAAGGCCACCTTGGCGTAGTGGACCCACTTGCCCTTCTTCATCCAGTTGACGTTGCGCGGCGGCATCTCGGGCATGGCGACGAAGGCGATGCCGGTGTCCCCCATGTCGGCGAGACAGATGGCGTTCCAGCTCGCCACCGCCTCGGGCTGGCGCCCATCGATGGCGGCCCGGATGTTGAGGGCGGAGGCGTGGGCCATGGTTTCGATCATGTAACCGGTCTTGGGGACGCCGGTGGGCACGGGCGTGGGTTCGATGGGCGGAATGGCGACGCAGACGCCGACCCCGTACACGTTGGGATAGGTGGGGTTGCGCTGGAACTCGTCGATCAGCACGAAGCCGCGGGGGTTGAGGAGCCCCTCGTTGCCGGCCAGCGCGTCGATGCCCTTGAAGGCCGGCAGCATCATGGCGTGGGCGAATTCGAGCTCGTGGCGCTTCTTCTCGCGGCCCTCCTCGTCCACCTCGAGGACGTGCATGCGACCGGGCTCGACCTTCTCCACCTTCGCGTTGGTGATCCAGTTGACGTGGTGCTGACGCAGCTCCGATTCGAGCATGCCCTTCGAATCGCCGACTCCGGCGAGGCCGAGATGGCCGATGTAGGGCTCCGAGGTGACGAAGGTCATGGGCACCCGGTCCCGCAGCCGGCGACGGCGCAGCTCGGCGTCCATGATGAAGGCGAACTCGTATGCCGGGCCGAAGCAGGAGGCCCCCTGCACGGCGCCGACGACGATCGGCCCCGGAGCGGCCAGAAAGCCTTCCCAGGCACCGGCCGCCGCCTTGGCGTGCGGGGTGGTGCAGATCGAGGTCGTGTGACCTTGCGGCCCGAGACCCTCCACTTCCTCGAAGGCGAGCTTGGGGCCGGTGGCGATCACCAGGTAGTCGTAATCGATGCCGCCGCCGTCGGTGAGCTCGATGCGATTGCCCGCACAATCCACGCGCTGCGCGCCGACGCTCAGGAAGTCCACTTCCAGCCGGTCGAACACCGGCTTCATCGGCACGAGGATGTCCTCGGGCTCACGCCAGCCCACCGCCACCCAGGGGTTGGAGGGGGTGAAACTGAAGTCGGGATTGTCGGAGATCACCGTGATGCGGTCTCCGGGGCGCCGCAGCTCGGCCAGCTCGAAGGCGGTGGTCACACCGCCGACGCCGGCGCCAAGAACCACGATGTGTGCCATGCTCGCTCCTTCCGGACCTGTGTGCTGGCGAGGCCGTGAACGTGCCGCATTCTAAATCAGGCGCTTCTAATATGCCAGTCCGGAACGTAATTTTTCCGGCCCGGAACGCCGGACCGCCACCGATGTCGGGAGGCGCTCAATCCTCGAGGGTGACCGGGCTCTTGAAGCCCGGCGGCTTGATCGCGAGGAGCGCGCATTTCACCTGACGCAGCAGCGATTCGGCGGTGCTGCCGAGCAGCAACCCGGCGAGATGGGACTGCGCATGCGTGCCGACCACGATGAGGTCGATCCCGAGGCGATCCGCTTCCTCCGCGATGGTGACCTCGGGCCGTCCCTTGACGAGATGCAGCTCGATCCGAATCGGGCGCTCACGGAAGGGCTCCACGAGCGCCTCCAGGGCCGCGGCGTGGCGCTCCCGCTCCTCGGCGACCATCGCCTCCACCTCCTCCTTCGCGGCCTTGCCGAACGCGCGACCGCGCAGCGCCGTTTCGCCGTAGAGCTCCCAGACGTGGAGGACGTGGAGCTCCGCCTGGTCGATCTCGGCGATCGAGCTCGCGAGCTCGAGAATGGTGACCTGCAGCTCGGGGGCGCCGTCGGCGCGCAGATCGACCGCCGCCAGGATGCGGCCGTAGCGGGCGTGGGGCGTGGGCTTGTCGATCCACACGGGGCAGGGGCAGAGCTCGATCAGGCGGGTATCGAGGGTGCCGAGGACGTGGGCCATCAGACCCTCGTCGGGCGAGGCCGTCTTCATCACCAGATCGTGGCCCTCGCGCAGCACCTCCCGCACCACCGCCAGATGAGGCCTGCCGATCAGCACCTTGCAGCGCAGCTCGGGGCGCTGGGCTCCGAGAGAGCGGGCCACCTCGCGCAGCTCCGCCTCCGACTGGTCGAGAATGGTCCGGTAGAGCTTGTCGGTCACCTTGCGCGTGCATTCGCCGGGGCCCACCCTGTCCGGTTCCTCGACGACATGGGCCAAGGTCAGCACCGCGCCGTTGCGTCGGGCGAGATCCGCCGCCCGGTCGAGGGAGGCGTTGTGCTCGGGTTCGTCCTCGAACAGGTAGAGAATTCGCTTGAAACGTCGCATCGGTCCCGCTCGCGCCTCTCCGGCCCCATCCCGGGCGGGCCGAACATGACATGATCGCGGAAGGAGGCAAAGGGGGCAGGGAGCGCGGCTGCGGCCGTCGCCGGAGCGGCCTGCGTACCGCGTGATGTCTTCCCGTCGCCGGCGGTCGCGGCAATACGACCGATAGGGTAAATCGCCTGTTGCCTATGACAGCATCCCGCTGTAACAGCGACGTTTGGGGCGTGCGCTCGCGATGCCCCCGGGGTCCGGCTCGTGTCGGCCGTGGCGCCGCTCACAGGCACCGTGGCGGGCGCCATCGCCCGCTCCCGAAACGACACAACGCGTGGAACGACAAACAAAACCGTACGCTCGCCCGATGCTGCCATTCAGTCGCAACGACCTCGAGAAGCTGTTCCCGGATTCCGTCTGGACCAAGGCGGAGGATCTGGTCGCCAGCGGCGCCCTCGTGGACGTCAACGTGGAACGCGACGGCCGGTCGATCACCGGTCGCGTGCGCGGCCAGCGGCGAACGCCCTACCTGACGCGGGTGAAGATCGCCAACGGTCGCGGCGGCCGCGTCCGCCTGTCGAGCACCTGCACCTGTTTCGTCTCCGACTGCGAACATGTGGCCGCCATGCTGCTCGGGGTGCTCGAACGCTCCGCGGTGCCGGCCACCGACGACGTGACCTCGACCATCGACCAGGAACTCGAAACCTGGGTCCGCAACGTCGGTCAGGCGGTACGCGACCTCGCCTCTCGCACCGGAGAGACGGGGGACAGCATCCTCTACGTGCTGGAGCCCGCCCAGCGCTCCTGGTCCGATCTCGGGCTCGCGCAGCCGATCGCCGTCAATCTCGTGCGGGCGAAGCGGCTGCG
>JALUAG010000032.1 GCA_027045875.1 Alphaproteobacteria bacterium
CCGATGCCCCCTCCGGCCCCCTTCAGCCCCGCCAGGGCGGGATGTCGCCCCGTGCCTGATCCGCGGCGAAGGCTTCGGCGAAGGCCGCGAGACGACCCTCGGCAATGGCCTCCCGGAGCCGCCGCATGAGGTCCTGGTAGAACCAGAGATTGTTCCAGGTCAGCAGCACGGCCCCCAGGATCTCGCCGGATCGGACGAGATGGTGGAGATAGGCGCGGGAATAGTCGCGGGCCGCCGGGCAGGTGCTGGTCTCGTCGAGGGGACGCGGATCGTCCCGGTGGCGCGCGTTGCGGAGGTTGACGGTGCCGAAGCGGGTGAAGGCCTGACCGGTCCGTCCCGAGCGGGTCGGCAGCACGCAGTCGAACATGTCGATGCCCCGGCACACCGCACCGAGGATGTCGAGGGGCTTGCCCACCCCCATGAGATAGCGGGGGCGATCCTCCGGAAGATCCGGGCACACCGCCTCCAGGACCTCGAACATGACCTCCCGCGGTTCGCCCACGGCGAGCCCGCCCACCGCATAGCCGTCGAAGCCGATCTCCCTTAGACCGGCGGCCGAGCGCGCACGAAGCGGAGCTACGGTGCCGCCCTGGACGATGCCGAACAGGCCGTAGCCCGGGCGTGGCACGAAGGCCCGTTTCGACCGTTCCGCCCAGCGCAGGGAAAGCTCCATCGCCCGCTCGGTCTCGGCCTCCGATGCCGGCAGTCTGAGGCATTCGTCGAGCTGCATCGTGATGTCGGCATCGAGGAGATGCTGGATCTCCACCGCCCGCTCCGGGGTGAGCTCGTGCAGGCTGCCGTCGAGATGGGAGCGGAACAGTACCCCCCGCTCCTCGAGCCGGCGCAGGGAGGCGAGCGACATCACCTGAAAGCCGCCGCTGTCGGTGAGGATGGGTCCCGACCAGTTCATGAAACGGTGCAGGCCGCCGAGCCGGGCGACGCGTTCGGCACCGGGTCGCAGCATCAGATGGTAGGTGTTGCCGAGGACCATCTCGGCGCCGGTGGCGCGCACCATCTCCACGGTGAGCGCCTTGACGGTGGCGGCCGTGCCGACCGGCATGAAGGCCGGCGTCTCGACGGTGCCGTGGGCGGTCTCGATGCGCCCCCGCCGGGCCGCACCGTCGCGGGCGAGAAGGGTGAAGCGGATGCCGCTCATCCCGCCTCCGGGAGATCGCGCCCGTCCTGGCGATCGAGCAGACAGGCGTCGCCGTAGGAGAAGAAGCGGAACTCCCGTGCGATCGCGAAGGCGTAGGCCTCCTTCATGCGCCGGTAGCCGGAAAAGGCGCAGACCAGCATGAAGAGAGTGGATTTCGGCAGATGGAAGTTGGTCAGCAGCCGGTCCACCACCCGGAAC
This sequence comes from Alphaproteobacteria bacterium, assembly GCA_027045875.1. Taxonomy (GTDB): domain Bacteria; phylum Pseudomonadota; class Alphaproteobacteria; order Geminicoccales; family Geminicoccaceae; genus JALSRW01. The sequence continues at coordinate 1,355 of JALUAG010000032.1, forward strand.
CGGTAGCCGGGCGTGACGAAGAGATCGGTCTCGCCGCTGCCGGCACGGACCCGGCCCTCCTCGTCGGCGGCACTCTCGAGGGTGCGCAGCACGGTGGTGCCGACGGCGACGATCCGGCCGCCGCCCGCCCGCGCCTTCGCAATCGCCTCCACCGTGGCCCGTCCCACCTCGTACCATTCGGCGTGCATGCGGTGCTCTCGCACGTCCGCCACCCGCACCGGCTGGAAGGTGCCGAGGCCGACATGCAGGGTGACCCGGGCGAACCCGACGCCGGCCTCTTCCAGTGCAGCCACCAGCTCCGGCGTGAAATGGAGCCCGGCGGTGGGCGCGGCCACGGAGCCCTCCCGTTCGGCGAACAGGGTCTGGTAGTCGATCCGGTCGGCGGCCAGGGGCTCCGGCCGGCGGATGTAGGGAGGCAGCGGCATCGCCCCGCGGCGGCGGATGGCCTCGAGCAGGGAGGTTCCTTCGCGATCGAAGCGCAGCAGGACCTCGCCGCCTTCGCCGCGGCCCTCCACTTCCGCCTCCAGCCCCTCCGCGAGGAGGAGACGGTCGCCCGGCCGCAGGCGGCGGGCACCCTTGGCCAGCGCCGTCCAGCGCCGCGGATCCCGGGCCTTCAGCAGGGTGATCTCCACCCGCGCGGCCCCGCGCCGGGCGGCGAAGCGCACCGGCAGCACGCGGGTGTCGTTGACCACCAGGAGATCCCCGGGTGCCAGGAGATCGGGGAGATCCCGCACCCGCGCCTCGCGGAACGGCCCCTGCGGCGGCACCAGGAGCAGACGCGCCGCATCGCGGGGCCGGACCGGCGCCTGCGCGATGCGCTCGGGCGGGAGCGCGAAATCGAACAGATCGATGCGCATCGGCGGCTCAGGCGCGGCCGCGTTTCCGATCGAGCTCGGCCAGGACGTTGGGCGAGACGAAGCTCGAGACGTCGCCCTCCAGGGCGTGGATCTCCTTGACGAAGCGGGAGGAGATGAACTGCACGGTCTCCGAGGCCATGAGGAACACGGTCTCGATCTTGGGGCAGATGCGCTTGTTGTTGGCGGCCATCTGGAACTCGTACTCGAAATCGGAGACCGCGCGCAGGCCGCGGATGATCATCTCCGCTCCCTCGCGGGTGGCGAAGCGCACGAGCAGGGTATCGAAGGGGGCCACCTCGAGGCGTGCCCCGTTGGCCTGGTTGCCGGCGAGCAGCCCGTCCACGTCGGCGCGCACCATTCGCACCCGCTCCTCGAGGGTGAAGAGCGGATCCTTGCCGGCATTGACGGCCACCGCCACGATCAGCCGATCGACCAGCATCGAGGCCCGCCGGATGACGTCGGTGTGACCGTTGTGGATGGGGTCGAACGTGCCGGGATAGACGCCGACGCGTTTGCGCATGGCTCGGTCTCCAGCCTGGGGGAGGCTCAGCTCCCGCCGTTGTCCCCGCCGTTCCCTTCCTCGTCGGTCTCCTCGGCCTCCTCCAGCCGCGCCGCCGAGACCACCCGCTCCTCGGGGTCGATGTCGAACAGGCGCACGCCCTGGGTCTTGCGTCCGGCGATCCGGATCTGGTCGACCGGGATGCGGATGGTCTTGCCGCCGTCGGTCACCAGCATCAGATGGTCGTGGTCCTCCACCGGGAAGGTGGCCGCCACCCGGCCGTTGCGCTCCGAGGTCTCGATGTTGAAGATCCCCTGTCCGCCGCGGTTGGTGATGCGGTACTCGTAGGCCGAGCTGCGTTTGCCGTAGCCGCGCGCCGTGACCGCCAGCACGAACTGCTCGCGCGCCTCGAGTTCGGCGTAGCGCTCGGGCGTGAGCACCTGGAAAGGCGGGATCTCCGCCTCGCCGTTGTCACCGTTGGCCCGCCGCATGGCGCCGGCGATGCGGACATATTCGTCCCGTTCCTCGGCGGTGGCCTCGACATGGTCGAGGATCGACATGGAGATGACCTCGTCCCCGGGCTGCAGCTCCATGCCCCGCACCCCCTCCGAGGCCCGCGAGCGGAACACGCGCAGGCTGGCCACCGGAAAGCGGATCGCCTTGCCGCCGGCAGAGGCGAGCAGCACGTCGTGGCCGTCGTCGCAGACGGCGACGCCGATCAGCCGGTCCCCCTCCTCGAGGCCCATGGCGATCTTGCCGTTCCTCGGCACGCGCACGAAATCCGACAGCTCGTTGCGCCGCACCTTGCCGTGGGCGGTGGCGAACATGACGCTCATGCCCTCCCACCGGTCCTCCTCCTCGGGCAGGGGCAGCACGGCGGTTACCGCCTCCTCCCGGGCCATCGCCGGGAACAGGTTGACCATCGCCTTGCCGCGGGCCTGCGGCGCGCCCAGGGGCAGCTTGTAGACCTTGAGCTTGTAGACGCGGCCGAGGTCGGTGAAGAACAGCACCGGCGTGTGGGTACTGGCGACGAACAGCTTGGTGACGAAATCGTCCTCGTGGGTCTTCATCGCCGCCCGTCCCCGGCCGCCGCGGCGCTGCGCCCGGTATGTCGAGAGCGGCACCCGCTTGATGTAGCCCCGGTGGGTGACCGTCACCACCATGTCCTCGCGCTGGATCAGCGCCTCGATGTCGGTGTCGATCTCGGCGTCGCGGTCGATCTCGGTCAGGCGCGGCGTGGCGAACGCGGCGCGGATCGCGCGCAGCTCCTCCTTCATGACCTCGAGGAGCCGCTCCCGCGAGCGCAGGATCCCGAGCAGCTCGGCGATGCGCCGGCCGATCTCCTCGAGCTCGGCCCGGATGCGGTCCCGTTCGAGGGCGGTGAGGCGCTGCAACCGCAGATCGAGAATGGCCTGGGCCTGCTTCTCCGACAGCCGGTAGACCGGCCGCGCCTCGCCCTCGCCGAACCCGTCCTCGACCAGCCGCAGCAAGGGCAGGATCTCGCCCGCCGGCCAGCTCCGGGCCACGAGCTCGGACCGCGCGGTCTGGGGATCCGGCGCCCGGCGGATGAGGGCGATCACCTCGTCGATGTTGGCCACCGCCACCGCGAGGCCGGCCAGCAGATGGGCGCGATCGCGGGCCTTCTGGAGCTCGAAGGCGGTGCGCCGGCCGATCACCTGCTCGCGGAACTCAAGGAAGGCCTCGAGCACCTCCTTGAGGGACATCAGCACCGGCCGTCCGCCATGCAGGGCGACCATGTTGATGCCGAAGCTCGACTGCAGCGGCGTGTAGCGATAGAGCTGGTTCAGCACCACGTCGGGATCGGCGTCGCGCTTGAGCTCGATCACGATCCGCATGCCGTGGCGGTCCGATTCGTCGCGCAGGTCGGCGATCCCCTCGACCCGCTTCTCGCGTGCCACCTCGGCGATCCGCTCCACCAGCCGCGCCTTGTTGACGAGATAGGGGATCTCGGTGACGACGATGGCCTGGCGGTCCCTGCGGATCTCCTCCACCGTGCAGCGGCTGCGCACGACGATGCTGCCCCGGCCCGTGGCGTATCCTGCGCGGATCCCCTCGCGGCCGAGGATGATGCCGCCGGTGGGGAAGTCCGGACCGTGCACGAGCTCCATGAGCTCGGCGAGATCCAGCTCGGGGTCGTCGATCAGGGCGATGCAGGCGTCGATGAGCTCGCCCAGATTGTGGGGCGGGATGTTGGTGGCCATGCCGACGGCGATGCCGCCGGCGCCGTTGACCAGGAGATGGGGGAACTGGGCCGGCAGCACCTCCGGCTCGCGGGCACTCTCGTCGTAGTTGGGGCGGAAATCGACGGTGTCCTTGTCGATGTCGTCGAGCAGCGCCGCCGCCGCCGGTGCCAGCCGCGCCTCGGTGTAGCGCATGGCCGCCGGCGGATCGCCGTCGATGGAGCCGAAATTGCCCTGGCCGTCGATGAGCGGCAGGCGCATGCTGAAGGGCTGCGCCATGCGCACCATGGCGTCGTAGATGGCGGCATCGCCGTGCGGATGGTACTTGCCCATCACGTCGCCGACGATGCGGGCGCTCTTGCGGTAGGGCTTGCCGACGTCGTAGCCCCCCTCGCGCATGGCGTAGAGGATGCGGCGCTGGACCGGCTTCAACCCGTCGCGCACGTCGGGAAGCGCCCGGCTCACGATCACGCTCATGGCGTAATCGAGGTAGGAGCGCTTCATCTCCTGCTCGAGGGAGACGGATTCGGTCGGACGCGGCGTTTCGGTGATCACCAAATCTCGTGACTTTCCGGCTGGAGGACTGGCCGCAGAAGGGGCCGCGGGCCCGGCGCACCGGATCTAGCAGAAGCCCCGCCGGGTGACAAGTTGCTGCACCGCAACATGAAATCAAGTACCTGAACCGCCGTCGTTTTCGAAAAGTCGCCCGCCCCCGGCGGGAAATGCCGGACGGGCGCAAGACGGTGCCGCCCGCGTGGCCGACTTGGCGCCCTCTTGCGCCTATGGTACGGCGCCCGTGGCGAGAACGGAAACCGGCAGGGGGAGGACGGAATGACGGAAGCGATCGAGCGGAAGTCGATGGAGGTCGACGTGCTCGTGGTCGGCGCCGGCCCGGCCGGACTGGCGGCCGCCATCCGCCTCAGACAGCTCGCGTCGGCGGCCGGTACCGACCTCTCCGTCTGCGTGCTGGAGAAGGGCTCGGAGGTGGGCGCCCACATCCTGTCGGGAGCCGTCCTCGAGCCCCGCGCCCTCGACGAGCTGCTGCCCGACTGGAAGGAGCGGGGCGCGCCGCTCGAGACCGAGGCCGGAGAGGACGTCTTCCTCTATCTCACCGCGAAACGCGCCTTCCGCCTCCCCGTCCCGCCGCAGATGCACAACCGGGGCAACTACATCGTGAGCCTCGGTCGGGTCTGCAAATGGCTGGCCGAGCAGGCCGAGGCGCTCGAGGTCGAGATCTTCCCGGGCTTCGCCGCCGCCGACCTGCTGTTCGACGAGGAGGGGCGGGTGGCCGGGGTGGTGACCGACGACAAGGGCCTCGACCGGGAGGGACGGCCCGGTCCCAACTTCGAGCCCGGCATGGAGCTCCGTGCCCGCCTCACCCTGTTCGCCGAGGGCTGCCGGGGACATCTCACCAAGCGCCTGTTCGAGCGCTTCCGTCTGCGCGAGGGGGTGCAGCCGCAGACCTACGGCATCGGCATCAAGGAACTGTGGGAGATCGACCCCGCAAAGCACGAGCGGGGCAAGATCGTCCACAGCATCGGCTGGCCGCTCGACCGGCGGACCTACGGCGGTTCCTTCCTCTACCACTGGGGCGAGAACTATCTGGCCTACGGCTTCGTCGTCGGGCTCGACTACCGGAACCCGCATCTCTCGCCCTTCGAGGAAATGCAGCGGTTCAAGACCCACCCGGCGATGCGGCAACTGTTCGAGGGCGGGCGGCGCATCTGCTACGGCGCCCGAGCGCTCTCCGAGGGCGGCTTCCAGTCGATCCCGAAGCTCGCCTTCCCCGGCGGGGCGCTGATCGGCGACTGCGCCGGTTTCCTCAACGTGCCCAAGATCAAGGGCACCCACACCGCGATGAAGTCGGCCATGGTGGCGGCGGAGGCGGCCTTCGAGGCGCTGTGGGACGGCGCCCGCCGGCCGGTGCTCGAGAGCTATCCCGAGCGGCTGCGGCAGAGCTGGCTGTGGGAGGAGCTCTACCGCGTGCGCAACATCCGCCCCGCCTTCCGCCCGGGCCTCTTCCCGGGCCTCGTCTACTCCGCGCTCGACACCTATCTGCTGCGCGGCCGGGCGCCCTGGACCCTGAGGCACCACGAGGATCACCGGAGCCTCAAGAAGGCCACCGAATGCCCGAGGATCGACTATCCGAAGCCGGACGGCAAGATCACCTTCGACCGGCTGTCCTCGGTCTATCTCTCCAACACCGCCCACGAGGAGAGCCAGCCCTGCCATCTGCGGCTGCGGGATCGCGAGATCCCGGTGAAGCTCAATCTCGCCGAATACGACGGGCCGGAGCAGCGCTACTGTCCGGCGCAGGTCTACGAATTCGTCGACGACGGGGCGGGTGGCCGGCGCCTGCAGATCAACTTCGCCAACTGCGTCCACTGCAAGACCTGCGACATCAAGGATCCCGCCCAGAACATCGACTGGACGGCGCCGCAGGGCGGCGACGGACCCAACTACGTCAACATGTAGCGGAGGGGGACGCGGCCGTCCGGACGGTCAGCGCGGCGCCATCCTGAGCGCGCCGTCGAGACGCAGCACGCAGCCGTTGAGCATCGGGTTCTCGCAGATGTGGAGCACGAGCGCCGCGTACTCCTCGGGCCGACCGAAGCGCCTGGGAAAGGGAACCGTGGCGGCCAGCGACTGCTGCACCTTCTCGGGCATCCCGAGCAGCATGGGCGTCGCGAACAGCCCCGGGGCGATGGCCAGGACGCGGATGCCGCGGTCCGCGAACTCGCGCGCCGCCGGCAGGGTCAACGAGGCGATCCCGCCCTTGGAGGCGCTGTAGGCGGCCTGCCCGATCTGGCCCTCGAAGGCGGCCACCGAGGCGGTGTTGACGATCAACCCCCGCTCGCCGTCCTCGAGCGGCTCGAGCGCCATCATGCGTGCGGCGACCAGCCGCATCATGTTGAAACTGCCGACGAGATTGACCCGGATCACGGCCTCGAAGGCGGCGAGATCCATGGGGCCATCGCGTCCGACGATACGGGCCGCGGGCGCGATGCCGGCACAGTTGACGAGGAGCCGCGGCACCCCCTCCCGTTCGGCCAGCTCGCCCACCACGCGCTCCGCCGCCCCGGCGTCGGCGACGTCGAGAACGGCACTCGGCACCCCGAGCTCCCCCGCCACTTCGGCGAGCCGCTCGGCATCGCGATCCACCAAGAGCGGCCGCGCGCCGCGGTCCTTCAGGAGACGCGCGGTGGCGGCGCCCAACCCGGACCCCCCGCCGGTGACGAGGGCGACGATCCCTTCGACGCGCATGGTGCGTTCCTCCCGCCGCGACGGCAGCGGCTCAGTGCAGCTTGCGGTCGACCTCGGCCAGCGCCGTCTCGAGGAGGGCCCGTCCCTCCTTCTCACCGATGCGCTCGCGCAGCACCCGCTCGGTGGCCCGCAACGCGAGCTCGGCCGCCCGGCCGCGCACCTCGGCGACGGCCCGCGCCTCCTCCTGGGCGATGCGCTCCTCGGCCTGCTGGGTGCGCCGTGCCACCATGGTCTCGAATTCGGCCTTCATCCTGGCTTCGAGCCGCTGCTGCTCGTTCTCCGCCCGCTGCATGATCTCGCGGGCCAGCGTTTCGCCGTCGTGGAGCTGGCGCTGATACTTGGCGAGCAGCGACTTGGCCTCCTCCTGCAGGCGCTGCGCCTCGTCGAGTTCGGCGCGGATCCTCGCCGCCCGCTCGTCCAGCGCCGGCAGCACGTGTCGCCGGACCGGCTTCCACAGCAGCGCGACGACGATGACGAAGGCGACCAGCAGCCAGAACTCGGCCAACGCTCCTACTCCCCGGCGACGCGGGCGACGGCGGCCCGCGCGTCCTTCCTGGTGATCTTCAGCGAGGCGAGTCGCTGGGCTGCCGCCTGCACCAGTTCGGCAGCCACCTCGTCGATCTCCGCGAGCGCCTTCTCGCGGGCCGCGGCGATGCGCTCCTCGGCCTCCCGGATCCTGTCGTGGAGCTCCTTCTCGAGCGCCGCCTGGCGTTCCGCGAACTCGCTCGCGATGCGCTCCTGGGCGGTGTGCAGCAGCGTGCGGGCCCGCGCCTGCGCCTCCTCGATCATGGCGTTGTAACGCCGGAGCGTGTCCTCCGCCTCCTGCCGCAGGCGCGCGGCGCGGTCGAGATCGGCGGCGATGCGGTCCTGGCGCGCCTCGAGGATCTCCGCCACCCGGGGCAGCGCCTTGCGGGTGAGCAGGTAGTAGAGCACCGCGAAGGACAGGATCAGCCAGAAGATCTGGCTCGGGTAGGTCGAGACGTCGAGCTGCGGCAGCCCCCCGCCCTCGGCCTCGGCGTCCCCGGCGGCGGCCGCCAGCCGGGCGGCGAATACCGCGAACAGCCCCGCCGTGCTCAGAAGCTTGCCCAAGGTTCCCTCCGCCACGTCTCGCGTCGCCGGCGCGCGACCGACGGCCGGGTCCCCGGCCGTCGACCTCCGCTTCCGGCTCAGAGGAAGAGAATGAGGAAGGCGATCAGCAGCGCGTAGAGCGCCACCGCCTCGACCAGGGCGAAGCCGACGATGGCGTAGGGGAACACCCGCTGCTGGACCGACGGGTTGCGCCCGACGGTGGAGATCAGCGTCGAGAAGATGTGGCCGATACCGGTGCCGACACCGAACAGGGCGATGGTGGCGATACCCGCACCGATCATCCTTGCCGCTTCGATTTCCATGTCAGGTCTCCCGTTTGTCCGTAGCGCCGTTCCGGAAAGGCGGCGTGCCGCCGCTCAGTGCATGTGGATCGCGTCGTGCAGATAGATGCAGGTCAGTACCGTGAAGATGTACGCCTGCAGGAACGCCACACCGATCTCGAAGGCCGTCAGCGCGACGTTGACCGCCAGCGGCGCCACGCCGAAGACGCCGAGGGCTATGATGAAGCCGGCGAACACCTTGAGCATGGTGTGACCGGCCATCATGTTCACGAACAGCCGGATGGAGAGGCTGATCGGCCGGAAACAGTAGGAGAGGATCTCGATCGGCACCAGCACCGGGATCATCAGCTTGGGGGCGCCCGGCGGCACGAAGAAGGACAGGAAGCGCCAGCCGTGGAGCCAGAAGCCGAGCGCCGTGACGCCCAGAAAGACGCCCATGGCGAGGGTGAAGGTGACGATGATGTGGCTGGTGAAGGTGAAGATGCCGGGGATGACGCCCAGACTGTTGCCCATCAGGATGAAGGTGAAGAGGGTGAACACCGCCGGGAAATAGGCCATCCCTTCCTTGCCGGCGTTCTCCCGTACCAGATCCGCGACGAACTCGTAGGTCAGCTCGACGACCGATTGCAGGCGTCCCGGCACCATCGCGTGATGGCGGGTACCGAGCATGACGAGACCGTAGACGGCTCCGGCGCTGACCACCATCCAGAGGGAGGAGTTGGTGAAGGAGAGGTCCGCATTGCCGACCAGGATCGGTACGTAGCGTTCGATCTCGAACTGCGCGAGCGGGTCCGCCACCGTTACACTCCATCCTCCGCGGTCGCCGGCATCCCTGCGGGGCTACACGGCATCGCCATTCGCCTCGTCGCCCCCCTCCGCCGCCGGGGATCCGGCGCGGCGCAGGTGACGATAGGCGTTCAACAGCCCGGCGAAGGAGCCGAGCAGGAAGAACACGATCACCAGCAGCGGGCGCGTGCCGAACCAGCTGTCCAGCCCGTAGCCGAGCAGCACACCGCCGATGATGCCGGCGACGACCTCGATGCCCGCCTGCATCCCGTCCGCCGCCGCGAGCCCCCGCCGACGCCGCCTCGCCGGCGGCGCGCGCCGCTGCTCGCGCAACTTTTCGAGCTTGGCGTCGAACTCCTCGAACGACGGTGGTCTGTCCTTCCGCGCCATCCGCTCCGTGCCCCCGCGCGCCCGGCCGCGGCCTGCCGCCCCGGCCCGCGAAGGCGGCGCAAACCTAAAAACGCCCCCCCGCCCTGTCAAGGCGGCCGGAATCTATGCGTCATCATGCCGTAGCGCGCAGCGCCACCGCCGTTTCCAGCACCACCGAGACCAGCCGCGAGACCCCCGGTTCGGTCATCGTCACCCCGTAGAGCCGGTCCATCCGCGCCATGGTCAGGGGATGGTGGGTGACCACCAGGAAACGGGTGCCGGTGCGCTCCGCGATGTCCGACATCAGGGCCAGGAACCGCTCGACATTGGCGTCGTCGAGGGCCGCGTCCACCTCGTCCAGGACACACAGCGGGCTGGGACGGGCGAGGAAGAAGGCGAAGACGAGGGCCAGCGCCGCGAGGCTCTTCTCGCCACCGGAAAGGAGGCTCACATGCTGCAGCTTCTTGCCCGGCGGCATCGCCTCGAGCTCGAGGCCGGCGGCGAAGGGCTCGTCGAGACGGGTCAGCCGCAGATGGGCCTCGCCGCCGCCGAAGAGCCGGCGGAACAGCTCCCTGAAATGGCGATCCACGGTCTCGAACGCCGCCAGCAGCCGCCGCCGGCCCTCGCGGTCGAGGGTGGCGATGGCGTCCCGCAGGCGCTCCACCGCCGCCCGGAGCTCGGCCTCCTCCGCCCGCGTCGCGGCCACCGTCTCCTCGAGCTCGGCATGTTCGCGGGCGGCCCGCAGGTTGACCTCGCCGAGCCGCTCGCGGGCGCGTTTCAGCGCCTCGATCCGGGGCTCGATCTCGGCCATCGAGGCCCCGTCGAGGGCCTCCCGCAGGGCGGGATCCTCGAGGAAGGCCCGGGCGGGTCGCCCCAGCCTCTCGCGGATCTCCCGCTCCACCGCCTCCCGCTCGCCCTCCAGCCGCGCGAGCTCGCCGCGAAGGCCGGCCTGGCCCTCGCGCAGCTCGCCGGCGGCGGCGGCCAGCAGCTCGACCCGCTCGCGGCAGGTGGCGAGCGCCCCCTCGAGGCGCTGCCGCTCCTCCTCCCGAGCGGCCAGCTCGCCGGCCAGTCTCGCGAGCTCCGCCTCGAGCTCCGCGGTCGCCTCCTCCCCCTCGGGCGCCGCCAGCAGATGGCGCTCCCTGCGGCTCGCCTCGAGCGACTGGTGGAGCCGTTCCCGCCGCGCCGCCAGCTCCTCGGCCAGCGCGGAGAGATGCGTGCGCTCGCCGGCGATCACCGAGCCTTCCCTGTCGATGGCCGTCAGCCGATCCGCGATCCGCCGGTGGCGCCGCTCCGTCTCCTCGAGGGCGCCGCAGAGCGCCGCCCGCTCCGCCTCGAGCGCGCGGCACCGCTCCGCCGCCTCCTCTAGGAGCCGGCGGATGCGGGCGGCCGCCGCGCCGTGCGCGGCCGCCTCCTTCTCGAGGGCCGCGCGTTCGGAGCGTCCCGCCTCCAGCATCGCCCGCAGACCCGCGAGACGCTCGCCGGCGGCCGCCAGCTCGCGCCGCCCCGTCGCGATTTCCTCGGCGAGCGCGGCCTCGCGCCGGCGAAGCTCCGCGAGTTCCGCCGCCGCGTGCTCCAGCGCGGCCCGTGCCGCGGCCGCCTCGCGGGCGCGTCGCGCAGCCTCCTCGGTGGCCGCGGCATGGCGCTCCCGGACCTCCGCCAGGGTCTCCTCGGCGGGGCGCTCGCCACGCAGCCGCTCGGCTTCGGCCGCCAGCGCGCGTTCCTGTTCCCCCAGCCGCGCCCGCTCCTCTTCGAGCGCCCGACATTCCTCGGCGATGGCGGAAAGGCGGCGTTCCGCCTCGGCCGCTTCGCGGATCGCCGTCTCCTGCCGGTGGCGCAGCAGATCCTCCTGCCGTTCGAGACCGCGGCGCCGGTCGGTCAGGGCCGCCACCTCGCGCTCGATCGCGGCCAGACGCGCCTCGATCCCGGCCAGCCGGCGCGCCGCCTCGCGCTCCCGCCGCTGGCGTTCGGCCAAGAGGCGGCGCAGACGCCCGAGCCGCTGGCGTCGGTCGAGCCGGGCGATCACCTCGGCGCTCGCCTCGGGACGGCGCACGAGCCCGTCCCAGCGCCAGATGCCCCCGTCGCGACAGACCAGCACCTGGCCGGGCGCCAGCCGGCCGTGCAGCGCTTCGGCCCGGTCCGCCTCGGTGAGCCCGATCAGGGCCAGCCGACGTGCGAGGGCCGGCACACCGGCGATCCTCCCGGACAGGGGCTCCACGCCCTTGGGCAGGGGCAGATCGGCGCCGTTGCGGGGCGCCGCCGGATCCTCCCGCCAGTAGGCGGGCGCCCCGCGGTCGGTACCGAGCAGCAGCTCCTCGCCCAGTGCCGCCATCAGCGCCCGACCCTCCTCCTCTCCGAGGTCCAGCCGGTCGATCAGCGGCGCCGGTGCGGCCGGCGGCAACAGCTCCTCGAGGGCGGCGATCTCGCTTTCGATGCGCATCCGCTCCTGTTCGCAGCCGCCGCGTTCCGCCGCCGCCTCGTGCCGGTGCCGCGCGAGCTCGGCACGCTCGCGACCGAGCGCCTCGAGCCGCGCCTCGGCCTCGCGGCGCGCCGCGGCCGCACGCTCGAGTTCCCGGGCGAGATCGGCGACCGCCGAGCCCTCCCGGCACGCCTGCAGCGCCGCCCGCTCCGCCTCCAGTCGCCGCCCCCGTTCCGCCGCCGCCTCGCGGGCGGCGATCAGCAGCCGGCGGCGTTCCTCGACCGTCTCGAGCGCGGCGTCGATCTCCCGCGCGCGGGTCGTCAGCCGTTCCCGTTCGTCGCGCAGGGCCTCGCATCGCGCCGCGGCCTCCTGCCGCGCGCGTTCGAGCCCGGCGAGGGTCTCCTCGAGGCGGGCCGCCGCTTCCTGCCGCCCGGCGATCGCGCGGCGCTGTGCGGCGTGGCGCTCTTCGAGCGCCGCCAGTTCCGCCGTCGCCCTTTCCTCCGGGCTGTCCGCGAGCTCCTCCTCCATCGCCGCGAGGCGCGCCTCCAGCGCCTGTCGGCGGTTCGCGAGTTCCGCCGCCGCCCGCTCCGCCATCTCGAGATCGGCCGCGAGCCGGCCCTCCTCGACCCGTGCCTCGCGCAGGCGATCCTCGACGGCGGCGAGCTCGCCGCGCGTCTCCTCGAGCGCCCGCGCCTCCTCCGCGAGACGCCGGCGCAGCCCTTCGGCCTCCCGCTCGAGGGCCGCCCGCCGCTCGTCGAGCTCGGTGCCCCGCGCGGCGTTGTCGGCCAGACGCCCGTCGACCGCCGAGAGTTCGGTCTCGAGCTCCGCGATGTGCCGCTCGAGCCGCGCGCGTTCCCCGCGCTCCCGCTCGAGAGCGAGACGGCGGGCGTGCAACCGCTCCTCCGCCCGCACGCGGGCGGCGGCGAGCGCCGCGCAGTCCTGCCCGGCGGCGCGCAGCGCCTCGTCGAGCTCCCCGCGGTTGCGGCGGGCGGCCTCGAGTTCGGTCGCGAGGCCGGCGTGCCGCCGCTCCAGTTCGGCGAGCTCGCGCCCCCGTTCGGCGGCGCCCGCGCGCAGGGTCTCGAGGCGCAGCAGCAGTCGCAGCTTTTCGAGCAGCCGCAGCTCCTGCTGCAGATGCCGGAACCGTTCCGCCTGGCGCCGCTGGCGGGCGAGCGCCGCGAGCCGGCGCTCCTGTTCCGCGAGCCGCTCGACCACCAGTTCCAGATTGCGTTCGGTGGCGGCGAGCCGCAGCTCGGCCTCCCGCCGCCGCGCGAGCAGACCGCCGATGCCGGCCGCCTCCTCGAGCAGCCGCCGGCGCTCGTCGGGTCTGGCATCGACGAGCGCCGTCACCTGCCCCTGATTGACGACGGCGGCGCTGCGGGCGCCGCTGCCCACGTCGGCGAACAGGAGCTGGACGTCACGGGCGCGCGCCTCCCGGCCGCCGATCCGGTAGACGGAGCCGGTACCGCGACCGATGCGCCGCGATACCGCGAGTTCGGCGCCGGCGCCGACATGCCCCTCCACCGGCCCTTCGAGGACCAGCGTCACCTCGGCGAAGTCGAAGCGCGGCCGCAGCGCCGAGCCGCTGAAGATGACGTCGTCCATCTCGGCGCCGCGCACGCCCCGGGCCGAGCTCTCGCCCATCACCCAGCGCAGCGCCTCGACGATGTTGGACTTGCCGCAGCCGTTGGGCCCGACGATGCCCGTCAGGCCCTCGTCGATGGCGACATCGGTGGGATCGGGAAAGGACTTGAAACCGCTGATGCGAAGCCTGGTGACCTTCAAAAGCCCGGCCGCAATATCTTGGGGTTGCGGCGGCAACATAACACGCCGGTAGAAACAGGCAATGCCGGCGTCAGCCCCAGGCTGAGCCGCCCCGACCGGGGTTCAGGGCAGCAGCGGATCGATGATCTGCGCGAACCCCTCGGGCGAATTGTTGCCGGCGTACAGCTTGCCGTCGATGATGAAGCTCGGGGTCGAGTTGACGTTGTAGGTCTGCTCGCCCTCGAGACGCATCTCGAGCACCGCGTCGATCATCTTCTCGTCCGCCAGGCAGGCGTCCATCTGTTCCATGGTGAGGCCGCCGAGCTGGCCCAGGGACTTGAGGGCGGCCAGCGGATCGGGAGCGCTCATCCACTGCTGCTGGGTCTCGAGGAAGACGTCCACGAAGGTGGGATAGCGGTCGTTGCCCGCACAATGGGCGATCACCGCCGCGAACAGCGCGTAGCGGTCGAGCGGGAAGTCGCGCAGCAGGATCCGCACCTTGCCGGTGTCGATGTAGCGCTCCTTGAGGACCGGCAGGGTGTCGCGGTGGAAATTGGCGCAGTGGGGACAGGTCATCGAGAAATATTCGATGATGGTCAACGGCGCCTCGGCGCTGCCGATCACGCCTTCCCTGACCTCCACTCCCTGGGCCGCGATCGGGCCCGGCACCGCCGTGGCCGCCGCCATACCCGCGAGGAAACCCATGAACCCGCGTCGTCGCATCACCCACTCCCGTCCGTCCGATGGTGCTCGAACGAAGGCATAGGGCGCGGGCCCTCCGCCGGCAAGGGCGGCCGGCCCGCGAGCGGGCCGGAAGACCCCGGAAACGCCGGTCGCGGGGCCGAGGGAGGGGGTCAGCCGGCGGCGGCGCCGGCGGCGTCGGCCGTATCGCCGCTTCCCATCTCCGAGGTCACCCCCTCGCCGTAGAGCTGGCGCGCACGGGCCTCGAAGGCACCGACCATGCGCCGCACCGCCTCGTTGAACAGGAGGCCGATGAGCTGTTGCAGCAGGCGCGAGCGGAACTCGAAATCGACGTAGAAATCGACGATGCAGCCGCCGTCCGGCGCCGGCTCGAAGCGCCAGTGGTTGTTGAGATAGCGGAACGGCCCGTCCACGTATTCGACGTCGATGCCGTATTTCGGGCGCAGCGTCACCTTGGAACGGAAGCGCTCGCGGAACATGCGGAAGGCGACCACCATGTCGGCGTAGAACACGTTGCCCTCGCGCCTCGTCACCCGCGCCGCCTTGCACCAGGGCAGGAACTCGGGATAGTGCTCGACCCCCGCCACCAGATCGAAGAGCTGGTCCGGTCGGTAGGGGAGATAGCGTTTCTCGGCGTGCGTGGGCATCAGCGCGGCGCCGCACCCTCCCCGCCTGCCGCGGCCAGCGCCGCCTCGCGGGCGGCGCGCAGGCGGGCGAAATCCTCGCCGGCATGATAGGACGACCGCGTCAGCGGCGAAGCGGAGACCATCAGGAACCCCTTGGCCCGGGCCATGCGGGCATAGGCGTCGAACTCCTCGGGCGGCACGAAGCGCTCCACCCGGTGGTGGCGCGCGGTGGGCTGAAGATACTGGCCAATGGTTAAGAAATCGACATCGGCCGCCCGCAGATCGTCCATCACCTGATGGATCTCGCGCCGCTCCTCGCCGAGCCCCACCATGATCCCCGATTTCGTGAAGATCGCCGGATCCCGCTCCTTGACCCGCTGCAGCAGGCGCAGCGAATGGAAATACCGCGCGCCGGGGCGTACCGTCCGGTAGAGACGCGGCACCGTCTCCAGATTGTGGTTGAAGACGTCGGGCCGGGCGTCGATCACCCGCTCGATCGCGCCTTCCTTGCGCAGGAAGTCGGGCGTCAGGATCTCGATCGTGGTGTCCGGCGTCCGCCGGCGCAGCTCCGCGATGCAGCGCACGAACTGCGCCGCGCCGCCGTCCTCGAGATCGTCGCGATCGACCGAGGTGATCACCACATGGGCGAGGCCCATCTCCGCCACCGCCTCGGCGAGATGTGCGGGCTCCAGGGGATCGACCGGCTTCGGCCGGCCGGTCTTGACGTTGCAGAAGGCGCAGGCGCGGGTGCAGGTGTCGCCCAGGATCATGAAGGTGGCGTGGCGATGCTGCCAGCATTCACCGATGTTCGGGCAGGCCGCCTCCTCGCAGACGGTGTGCAGCCGCTTGCCGCGCATCAGCCGCCGGGTCTCGTGAAAGGCCCGCGAGGTGGGGGCGCGGACCCGCAGCCAGGGCGGCTTTCTCGGGAACCTGCGGTCGAGGACGGTGACGCTGGCCATGGCCGATCCTTTCAGGCTCAGATGTGGACGGCCCGCCCATAGGCGTCAAGCACGGCCTCCTGCATGGCTTCGGAGATGGTGGGATGGGGAAACACGGCCTGCATGAGGTCGAGCTCGGTGGCCTCGAGCTGACGCGCGATCACGTAGCCCTGGATCATCTCGGTCACCTCCGCCCCCACCATGTGGGCGCCGAGGAGCTCGCCGGTGGCGGCGTCGAACACCGTCTTCACCATGCCCTCCGGCTCGCCCATGGCGATGGCCTTGCCGTTGCCGATGAAGGGGAAGCGGCCGACGCGCACCTCCCGTCCGGCCTCCCGGGCCGCCTTCTCGGTGAGGCCGACGCTCGCCACCTGCGGATGGCAGTAGGTGCAGCCCGGGATCCTGGTGACGTCGAGCGGATGCACCCCCTCGACGCCGGCGATGCTCTCGACGCAGACCACCCCCTCGTGGCTGGCCTTGTGGGCGAGCCAGGGCGGACCGGTGAGATCGCCGATGGCGTAGATGCCCGGCTCGTCCGTGCGGCCGAAGGGGTCGGTCACCACATGGCTCTTCTCGACCCGGACCGCCGTGCCCTCGAGGCCGATGTTCTCGACGTTGCCGACGATGCCGACCGCCATGATCACCCGCGCCACGGTGATCTCCCGCGTCTGCCCGCCGCCCTCCAGAGTGGCCGTCACCCGGTCCTCGCCCCTTTTGAGGGCCTTGACGGTGGTGCCGACATGGATGCGGATGCCGCGCTTCTCGAAGGCCTTGTGGACGAAGGCGGAGATCTCCTCGTCCTCGACCGGCAGTACCCGATCGAGCACCTCGACGACCGTCACCTCCGAACCCAGCGAGCGGTAGAAGCTCGCGAATTCCATGCCGATGGCGCCGCTGCCCACCACCAGCACCGAGGCCGGCAGGCGTTCGGGCACCATCGCCTCCCTGTAGGTCCAGACGAGGGCGCCGTCGGCCTCGAGACCGGGGAGCTGCCGCGCCCGGGCGCCGGTGGCGAGAATGATGTGCGGGGCTTCCAGGGTCTCCTCGCCGCCCTTGGTGGTCACCGCGAGGGTACCCTTACCGGCGAGCCGCCCCTCCCCCTCGAACAGAGTCACCTTGTTCTTCCTGAGGAGATGGGCGACGCCGCGGTTGAGCTGGCGCGCGACCTTGCGCGACCGCTTGACCATGGCCGCGAGATCGACCGCCGGTTCCTCCACCCGGATGCCGAACTCGCGGGCATGGCCGATATGGTCGAAGATCTCCGCCGAGCGCAGCAGGGCCTTGGTGGGGATGCAGCCCCAGTTGAGGCAGATGCCACCCAGATGCTCGCGCTCGACGACGGCCGTCTTCATGCCGAGCTGGGCCGCCCTGATGGCGGCGACATAGCCGCCCGGGCCGCCGCCCAGAACGATCAGGTCGAACCGGTGCCGGGCCATGCCGTTCTCCTTTCTTCTTCGGTCGTGTTCGGTCGCGTTCGCGCCGGCAGGGCTCACAGGAGCAGGGCCAGCGGATCCTCGATGAGCGCCTTGAAGGCCTGCAGGAAGCGGGCGCCGAGCGCCCCGTCCACCACCCGGTGGTCGACCGAGAGGGTGACGGTCATCACGGTGGCCACCGCGAGCGCGCCGTCCCGCACCACCGGTCGCTTCTCGCCGGCGCCCACCGCCAGGATGCAGGCCTGGGGCGGATTGATGACGGCGGCGAACTCGCGGATCCCGTACATGCCGAGATTGGAGATCGAGAAGCCGCCGCCCTGGTACTCCTCGGGCAGCAGCTTCCCTTCCCGCGCCCGCGCCGCCATCTCCTTCATCTCGGCGGAGATGGTGGCGAGCCCCTTCCGATCCGCCCGGCGCACGATGGGGGTGATGAGCCCGCCCGGAATGGCCACCGCCACCGAGATGTCGATGTCCCGGTAGCGGTAGATCCTGTCGCCGCCCCAGGAGGCGTTGACATCCGGCACCTCGCGGATCGCCAGCGCCACCGCCTTGATGACGAAATCGTTGACCGACAGCTTGTACTCGGCACCCGGGCGCTCGTTGAGCCGCCGGCGCATGTCGAGGAGCTGATCGAGGGTGCAGTCGATCGTCAGGTAGAAATGGGGGATGTCCCGCTTGGCTTCGGTGAGGCGCCTCGCGATCACCTTGCGCATGGTGGAGAGCGGGATCTCCTCGTAGGCCGCCTCCGGCGGCGGTGCCGGAGCCGCCGCGGCGGGCGGTGCCTTCTCGGCCGGAACCACCTCGACCCGGGCGGCGATCGCGCGTTCGACGTCGGCCTTGACGATGCGCCCGTGCGGGCCGCTGCCGCGGATGGTGCGCAGATCGATGCCGGCCCGCGCCGCCATCCGCCGGGCGAGCGGGCTCGCGAAGATCCGCTCGCCTTCCGGTGCCGGGGCAGGAGCGGCGGTCGGCTCGGCCGGTGCGGTCGCGGCCGGCGCGGGCGGGACCTCGGGTGCCGGCGCCGGGGGCGCGGGCGCCGGGGTCTCGGCGGTCGGCGGAGGGGCGGCCGGCGCGCTGGCGGGCGCGGCCTGTTCCAGCACCGACGGATCCTCGCCCTCCTCGAGAAGAAGGGCGATGGGGGTATTGACGGGCACCCCCTCCGTCCCCTCGCCAACCAAAATCTTCCCCAGAATGCCCTCCTCCGTCGCCTCCACCTCCATCGTCGCCTTGTCCGTCTCGATCTCCGCAATCACCTCCCCGGGCGACACCTTCTCCCCCTCCCTCTTCAGCCAACGCGAAAGATTGCCCTCCGTCATCGTCGGCGAAAGAGCGGGCAT
>JALUAG010000033.1 GCA_027045875.1 Alphaproteobacteria bacterium
GGGCATCGGTCGGCCCGCGGGGGTCGGGGCTTGACGGCCCGCCCGTCGCGTTCAAGATGCGGCGCGCGGGCGCCTAGCTCAATTGGTAGAGCAGCGGACTTTTAATCCGCGGGTTCAGGGTTCGAGTCCCTGGGCGCCTGCCAGACACGCGGATGCCGGGGCGAGCTCCCCATGTGTCGATCCCCCGCCCTCCTGTTGCGCGACACCGCTATGGCGAATCCTCGCCCTCGGCCGAACGCGCGGGTGCCGGACCGTGGCCCCGGGCGGCGACGGACGTTGCTTGCGGGAAGCGGGGTGGTGGGCGCGGCTGGGATCGAACCAGCGACCCCTACGATGTCAGCGGAGCGGGCGGTGGCGAAAAAAAACGTGCGATGGCAACGGGATGACCGTCACGGACGGCCGCCGTGCACGCCACGTGCACTCCGGCGGTCACGGCACCAGATCGTCGATCTCGACGCCGAGCGCGTCGGCGAGACGCCGGTAGGCGTCCACCGTTCCCCGGCGGTGGCCGCGCTCGATCTGGGCGACGTAGGACTGCCGCAGACCGCTCCGCTGCGCGAGCTCGCGCTGGCTGAGACCGCGGTACTCGCGCCAGACCTTCACCGGATGCTCGCCGGCCGCCAGGCGATCGACGAGCTCCCCGGGCACCAGCTCCTCCTCGCCGCTCGCAAGGGCGGCCGCTGCGCGGTCGTAGGCCGCGACATCCTCCAGCATCTCGGCCTTCTCGAGGAGCTCCCGCCAGGTCTCGATGGGCACCACCGCGAACATCTCCCGGCCGTCCTTCTCGATGATCTGAACCTTCATCCGTAGATCCCTCCTCGCGGTCCCACGTCCAGCACCTCGATGGTTCCGTCGTCGCGTCGGCGGAACATCGCGCGCCAGGAACCGAGCCGCAGGCGCCAGCCCGTTCGGCCGACCAGCGGCCGCACGTCCGGCGGCGGATCGCCACCCTCGGCCAGCCGTACGAGCGCGTCGCGCATGCGCGGACCGATCTCCCGCGGCGCCCTGCGCAGCGCTTTCGCCGCGCGCCGCGTGTAGACCAGCTTCGCCATGGCACCATGATAGCATAATGCAATATCGCTTCAATAGCGTGCCGAACGGCGCCCGCGTGAGACTTCGGTAGGTTCAGGCAGGAACGCTCGGGCTCGGTAGCCCTGCCGCGAGCCCCACCTGCCGCGGTCCCCGGCGGGTGACGGACGTTGCTTGTGGGAAGCGGGGTGGTGGGCGCGGCTGGGATTGAACCAGCGACCCCTACGATGTCAACGTAGTGCTCTCCCGCTGAGCTACGCGCCCTCGAAACCGCTTCATAGGGCGCCGCGGCGGCGCTGACAAGGGGCCGGCACCGCCTCCCACGGCGGCGGTTGCGCCGTCGGCCGAGCTGTGGTGATCTGCCCCCGTCGCATCAGCGAGGTGGCCGCTTGACCGCCCATCGTCAGCACCCCTTCCGGCTCTATCCGGCGCGTCCGCCGCGCCTTCCCGTGCTGATCTCCTCGCCCCACAGCGGCAGCTTTCTGCCGGCCGAGGCGCGGGCGCGTCTCGCCTGCGGCGAGCAGACCCTGCGCCAGCTCGACGACGGGCCCGTGCATCTGCTGTTCACGGGTGCGCCCGAGCGGGGGGTGTGCATGCTCGCCGCCACCTACCGCCGTGCCTATGTGGATCTCAACCGCGACCCGCGCGAGATCGACCCGTCACTCCTGACCGAACGATCCGGCCGCGGGGAGCTGCGGCTCAGTCTCCGGGTGCGGGCCGGGCTGGGGGTCGTCCCCTCGCGGGTGGGCTGCCAGGCCCTCTATCGTCGTCCGCTGGGCATGGCCGAGATCGCCTCGCGGCTACAGCGTGTCTACCTCCCCTACCACCGGGAGCTCGAACAGTGTCTCCTGGGCCTCCGTCTCCGCTTCGGCGTGGCGCTGCTGATCGATGTCCATTCGATGCCGAGCAGCGCCGCCCGCGTCGAGCGGCGGCCGGTGGAGGTGGCGGTGGGCGACTGCCACGGGCGGTCCGCCGGGCGGGAACTGGCGGCGGCGGCGGTGGAACGGCTGCGCGAGGCCGGCCTGGTCACGGTGCGCAATCGGCCCTTCGCCGGCGGCCACATCACCGAACACTACGGACGCCCGGAGGAGGGGATCCACGCCCTCCAGCTCGAGGTGCGACGCGATCTCTTCATGGACGAGCGCAGTCACGAGCCGCATGCGGGCGTGGCCGCGCTCGCGCCGGTGTTCACGCGGCTGGTGGCGACGCTCGCCGATCTCGCCCTCGAGATCGGCGCACCGGAGCGGATCCTGGGGCCGGTGGCCTGAGCCGGCGCCTTCGGGGGAGACCGCCCCGCGTCGTACCGGGATGATGTCTGCCGACCTTGACCCCGTGCCCGCCCTCGCCGACCCTCGGTCGGGAGAGGAAACGCACGAGGAAAGGAAACCGCCCATGGCGGTGGAGGAACGACGGAGCGAGCGCGATCTGCTCGCCCCCCTGCTCGAGGAGGCGCTGGAGATCGCCCGCGAGACCCGGGACCTCCTCGGCGGAGAGGGGCTCCAGGGCTCCGATCCGGGATCGCTGCTGGCGGAGCTCGAGCGGGCGGTGCAGACGGGACGCATCGCCACCCGGGTGAGCGCCTGCATGGCCTGGCTGCTGGCCCGCCGTGCCGTCGGCGCCGGCGAGCTCACACCCGAGCAGGCCCGCGCCGACGACTGGCGCCTCCTGCGCCTCGAAGGGAGCTTCTGGGAGGAGGAGCCACCGCTCGGCGAAGCCGGGGAGCTCGGCCGGCTTGCCGCGCGGGCGGAACGGCTCTATGCGCGCGTGCGCCGCCTCGATCGGAGTCTCGACGGCCTGCCGCAGCCCGGCATTGTGGAGCCCGAGCGGGACGCATAGAGTGACCCCCGGCAACCAGCGCCGGAGGGGTCGATCATGGGCTTTCTCGCGTCCAGCCTGTCGCGCATCAAGCCGTCCCCGACCATCGCCGTCACCAATCTCGCCCGTGAGCTCCGGGCCGCGGGCCGCGACATCATCGGTCTCGGTGCCGGGGAACCCGATTTCGACACCCCCGACCACATCAAGGAGGCGGCCATCGCCGCCATCCGCAGGGGCGAGACCAAGTACACCGCCGTCGACGGCACGCCCCAGCTCAAGGCGGCGATCGTTCGCAAGTTCCGGCGCGACAACGGCCTCGACTACGAAGCCGCGGAGATCACCGTGGGCACCGGCGGCAAGCAGGTACTCTACAACGCCTTCATGGCCACCGTGGATGCCGGCGACGAGGTGGTGATCCCGGCCCCCTACTGGGTCTCCTATCCGGACATGGTGCGCCTCGCCGGCGGCGAGCCGGTGTTCGTCCCCTGTCCGGCGGAGAACGGCTTCCGGCTGCGCCCCGAGGATCTCGAGCGGGCCATCACCCCGCGCACCAAATGGCTGGTCCTGAACTCGCCCAGCAACCCCACCGGCGCCGCCTACCGGCGCGAGGAGCTGGCGGCCATCGCCGAGGTGCTGCGGGCCCATCCGCAGGTGTGGGTGATGACCGACGACATGTACGAGCATCTCGTCTACGACGACTTCGTCTTCACCACCATCGCCCAGGTGGCGCCGGGCCTGAAACCGCGGACCCTCACCGTCAACGGCGTGTCCAAGGCCTACGCCATGACCGGCTGGCGCATCGGTTACGCCGGTGGGCCGCGCGAGCTGATCCGGGCGATGGCCACCATCCAGAGCCAGAGCACCTCCAACCCCTGCTCCATCAGCCAGGCGGCGGCGGTCGCCGCCCTCGACGGCGACCAGAGTTTCCTCGCCGAACGCAACCGGGTGTTCCGCGAGCGCCGCGATCTCGTGGTGTCGATGCTCGACCGGGCGCCGGGGCTCTCCTGCCCGAAGCCGGAAGGCGCCTTCTACGTCTATCCGAGCTGCGCGGGCGTGATCGGCAAACGGCCACCCGGCGGGCAGCCGATCACGAGCAGCGAGGATTTCGCCCGCTATCTCCTCGAGGATGCCGGGGTGGCGGTGGTGCACGGGGCGGCCTTCGGCCTCGACCCCCATTTCCGCATTTCCTACGCCACCGCCACCGAGCTCCTGGAGGAGGCCTGCCGGCGCATCATCCGCGCCTGCGAGCGGCTCGAGGACTGACGGTGGCGGTTCAACCGCCGCCGAACATCCGGTGTTCGAGCACGTCACCCACGCGCACGCCGTAGCGGGCGATCGAGCCCGCCGGCAGCTCCAGCACCGCCCTCGCCGGCACGCCCGGTGACAGCACCTTCTCCGACAGCGGCTCGGCATCCGCGATCAGCCCCACGACGCGTCCGCGCCCGTCGAGGAACAGCATGTCGAGCGGGATGTAGGTGTTCTTCATCCACATGGCGATCGCACCCGTGCGACCGAAATCGAACAGCATGCCGAAATTCGCCGGCAGCGAGCGGCGGAACATGAGACCGTGGGCCCGCTGGGCCGGGGTGGCTGCGAACTCCAGGAACAGGCGGAAGCGTCCCTTTTCGGTCACCAGCGTACCGCGGGTGAGGGGGAAGGTGACGTCCGCCTCGGCGGCCGCCCGCGCCGGGCGCGCGGGATCGCCCGCGATCGCCAGCCCGAGCGCCGCCGCCAGCAGCAGGAGAGCCGCCGCCGGGGGCTTGGCGGCGGCGAGCAGGCGTGGCATCAGGCGCCGCGGACCGCGAGGCGGAGAGGACGGTGCGATGGATCTGGCAGAACGCATTCGTAAAATCCCCGGTTTTCCCAAGCCCGGGATCCTCTTCTACGACATCTCGACCATCCTGATCGACCCCGAAGCCTGGCGGGAGACCATGGACCGCATGACGGTGGCGGCGGAGCGCTTCGCCCCGCAGTGCCTGGCCGCCATCGAATCCCGCGGCTTCCTTCTCGCCGCGCCCCTCGCGCTGCGGCTCGGCGTCGGCTTCGTGATGGTGCGCAAGCTGGGCAAGCTGCCGGGGACCGTGGTCAGCCACTCCTACGATCTCGAATACGGCAGTGACACCCTGCAGCTCGCCGACGGCCTCATCGAGCCCGGCAGCCGGGCCTTGGTGGTGGACGATCTCGTCGCCACCGGCGGCACCGCCCGGGCCACCGTGGAGCTGCTCGAGAAGGTCGGGGCCGAGGTGGTGGGCGGGCTGTTCCTGATCGAGCTCGAGGGGCTCGGCGGTCGCGACCGGCTCGGGGTGCCGAGTACCGCTCTCCTGCGGTTTCCCGCCTGACGGGCGTTCCGGGTCCCGGCCCGCTCGCCGCCCCGTCACGGAATGAACTGCTCCTTGAGGATGCGTTCCTCGAGATTGTGCTCGGGATCGAACAGCAGCCGGAAGGAGATGGAGCGGTCCTCCCAGACGTGGACGGCGTGCACGTCGCGTACCTCGGTGTAGTCGGCGACGGCGCTCACCGGCCGCTTCTCGGGGTCGAGCACCCGCACGCAGAAGCGGGTGCGGCTCGGCAGCAGCGCCCCGCGCCAGCGGCGCGGGCGGAAGGCGCTGATCGGCGTCAGGGCCAGGAGATCGGCACCCAGCGGAATGATCGGTCCGTGGGCCGAGAGATTGTAGGCCGTGCTGCCGGCCGGGGTGGCGATCAGGATGCCGTCGCAGACGAGCTCCGGCATCCGGCACACGCCGTCGATGTCGATGGCCAGCCGCGCCGCCTGACGGGTCTCGCGGAACACCGACACCTCGTTGATGCCGAGGCCGGTCACCTGCCGGCCGTCGCCGAGCTCGGCGCGCATGCGCAGGGGGTGGAGATCGACCGGGGTGGCCACCGCGATCCGCTCGAGCAATCCCTCGACCCGGTAACTGTTGAGCAGGAAGCCCACGGTACCGAGGTTCATGCCGTAGATGGGCAGGCGCCTGTCGATGAAGCCGTGCAGGGTCTCCAGCATGAAACCGTCGCCGCCGAGGGCGACGATCAGGTCGGCCTCCTCCACCGGCACATCGCCGTAGCGCGCCACGAGTTCGGCCAGCGCCCGCTGCGCCTCCTCCGAACGCGCGGCCCGAAAGCTTATCCGCACGGCATCCGTCCCTTCGCTCCGCAGCTCCGCGTCCCGGCCCAAGGGATACACGCCATTCACAAACCTGCCAGATCTTTCTAGGATGGGCACCCGACGAGAAGGCGGGATGGCGGGGCCCGCCCGGCGGAGGGAGTTTGACGCCATGCTGGTCGACCCGTTCGGACGCGAGGTCACCTACGTCCGCATCTCGGTCACGGACCGCTGCGATTTCCGCTGCGTCTACTGCATGGCCGAGAACATGACCTTCCTCCCCAAGCGCGATCTCCTGACGCTCGAGGAGCTGGTGCGCCTGGCCGACGCCTTCATCGCCCTCGGCGTGCGCAAGATCCGCCTCACCGGCGGCGAGCCCCTCGTCCGCCGCAACGTCATGTGGCTGATCGGCGAGCTCGGCAGGCGCCTCGGCGAGGGCGGGCTCGAGGAGCTCACCATCACCACCAACGGCAGCCAGCTCGTGCGTTTCGCCGAGGATCTGGCGAAGGCCGGCGTGCGCCGCATCAATCTGTCGCTGGACACGCTCGTGCGCGAACGGTTCGAGGCCATCACCCGCTGGGGCAAGTTCGACAAGGTGATGGCCGGTATCGAGGCGGCCAAGGCGGCCGGGCTCGCCGTCAAGATCAACATGGTCGCCCTCAGGGGCGTCAACGAGGACGAGTTCGACCGTATGATCGCCTGGTGCGGGGCCGAGGGGTTCGATCTCACCCTGATCGAGACCATGCCGCTCGGCGAGGTGGACGGCGATCGCGTGGACCAGTACCTGCCCCTCTCCGAGGTCCGCGCCCGGCTCCGAGAGCGCTGGACCCTCACCGACATCCCCTACCGCACCGGCGGTCCCGCCCGCTACGTGCGGGTGGAGGAGACCGGCGGCCGGCTCGGCTTCATCACCCCGCTTACGCACAATTTCTGCGAGTCCTGCAATCGGGTGCGGATCACCTGCACGGGGACGATGTTCATGTGCCTCGGTCAGGAGGACCGGGTGGAACTGCGGGAGGTGCTGCGGGCCTCCGAAAGCGACGCGCTGCTGGTCCGGGCCATCCGCGACGGCATCGCGCGCAAGCCCAGAGGGCACGATTTCGTCATCGACCGGCGCCGCAACCGCCCCGCGCTCGGTCGCCACATGAGCGTCACCGGCGGCTGAGGGCCGCACCGGAAAGGCGGGCGATCCCCGTTCAGACGACCACCGGCGATCCCGCGGCCCGCTCCAGCAGGAGGCCGAGGGCGGTGCGCACCGCCGCGAGGCGCACCGCCGTGCGATCGCCCGGAAAACGGCACTCCCGATGGCGGACCGTCTCGCCGCGGCGCAGCGTCGCGAAATGGACGAGCCCCACCGGCTTCTCGGCACTGCCGCCGCCCGGACCGGCGATGCCCGTGATCGCCACCACGAGATCGACGCCGCTCCTGGCGAGCGCACCCTCGGCCATCTCCCGGGCCACCCGCTCGCTGACCGCCCCGAAGCGGGCGAGACTGTCGGCCCGCACGCCGAGCATCTCGCGCTTGGCGTCGTTGGAATAGGTCACGTAGCCGCGCTCGACGACGCCGGAGGATCCCGGGATCTCGGTGAGGCAGGCGACGACGAGGCCGCCCGTACAGGATTCGGCGGTGGCGAGGCGCAGCCCCGCGCTGCGGCAGCGGTCGAGAACGCGGCGGGCGAGATCGCGCAGCTCGTCATCGAACATCGGGGGCACTCCCGGGGAAACCGACGGTGGCCACGGCCCAGGCGGCGATGCCCTCGCGCCGGCCGACGAAGCCGAGGCCCTCCGAGGTCGTCGCCTTGACGCTGACGGCCTCGACCGGCAGGCCGAGGAGATCCGCGATCCGTGTCCGCATGGCGCGGCGATGCGGGGCGAGGCGCGGCGCCTCGCAGAGCAGGGTGAGATCGACATGCTCGATCCGCCCGCCGGCGGCGGCCACGAGGTCGCGCGCATGTTCGAGGAAGCGCGAGGAAGCGGCGTTTCGCCAGCGTTCGTCGCCGGGCGGGAAATGGCTGCCGATGTCGGCGGCGGCGACGGTCCCGAGGAGCGCGTCGGTGAGGGCGTGCAGACCCACGTCGGCGTCGCTGTGGCCGGCGAGCCCCGGCGCGTCCGGGATCGTGACACCACAGAGCACCAGCGGGCGCGCCGGATCGACGGCATGGACGTCGTAGCCGAAGCCGGTACGGAAGCGGGGGCGCTCCCGGGCCAGGATCCGTTCCGCCCGCGCGAAGTCCTCGGGCAGGGTCAGCTTGATGTTCTCCTCTTCACCCGGCACCGTCTCCACCTC
Source organism: Alphaproteobacteria bacterium (assembly GCA_027045875.1). Lineage (GTDB taxonomy): Bacteria > Pseudomonadota > Alphaproteobacteria > Geminicoccales > Geminicoccaceae > JALSRW01. Next base: position 8,234 of record JALUAG010000033.1, read on the forward strand.
CATGCCCGCCGCCAGGGCGACCGCCGTATCGTCGGTGGCCCCGGGAGCGTCGATCCGGCGATGGGCGTCCAGGATGGCGGCGAAGGCGAACCCCTGGGGCGTCTGGACGCGGCAGACCCCGGCACGCGGCATCTCCCCGCGGATGCGCCCATCCTCCACCCGGCGCAGGCTGTCGGTGACCGGCAGTACCGGCGCCACCGCCTCGGCCGCCGCCAGTCGCGCGATCACCCGGCCGCAGAGGGCCGGCGGGACGAGGGGCCGCACCGCGTCGTGCACGAGGACCCGCCGGGGTGCTTCCGCCGCCAGCGCCTCGAGCCCCGCCCGCACGCTCTCCCGCCGGCTGCCCCCGCCGGAGACGGGCGGCGGCAGGCCGAGATCGCCCACCGCCTCCTCGTAGAAGGCACGGTGAGCGGGGTCGATCACCACCCGCACCCCGGCGATGTCGCCACAGGCCCGGAGCCGGCGGACGGTGCGCCGCAACACCGGCTCCCCGCCGAGCAGGCGATACTGCTTCGGACGATCACCCGGCGCCCGGGTACCGGAGCCGGCGGCGACGACGAGGGCGAGGATGGACATCGACGGCGCGTCCACGGGGATGTCACGGGCGACCGACGGTATAGAGAGGGGTGCCCGACGCGCCAAGCCCGCTCGTCACCGGTCGTCGTTCCCCTATTTTCCCTTCGTTGCACATGTCGTAGGCATTGGGTGAAGTCTGCCCGATTGTTGGGCAGGCACGGGCAGCGACGGAGGGTGTTTCCGCATGCCGCAATCGCCGGGCGATCTCGCGCTCCTGCTCGACAACCTGCCGAGCGCGCTGCTGCTCGTCGACGACCGCGACCGCTTCGCCTATCTCAACATGGCGGCCGAGCAGCTCCTGGGCTCCAGCCGCAAGCAGCTCGCCGGCCGCTCCCTGGCCGAGGAGTTCGGCGGCGATGCCGTCCTTCTCGACCTCGTGGGACAGGTGCGCCGGCGCGGGATCTCGGTATCCGATCACGGCATGCGGCTCGCCCTCCGCCGGGGGGCGGAGGTGACGGTGGACGCCCATCTGGCGCCGGTGGTGGAGAGCCCGGGTTCCGTCGTGGCGCTCCTCAACCGCCGCTCCCACGCCGAGCGCATCGATCTCGAGCTCATGCAGCGCACCGCCGGCCGTTCGGCGGCGGCGCTGGCCTCCACCCTGGCCCACGAGGTCCGCAACCCGCTCTCCGGCATCCGCGGTGCGGCCCAGCTCCTGGAGGGCTCGGTGGGGGAGGAGGACCGTCCGCTCCTCTCCCTCATCGTCGAGGAGACCGACCGCATCTGCCGCCTGCTCGACAGCATGGAGGCCTTCGCCGACATGGGGCCGCTGCGCCGGGCGCCGGTGAACATCCATCTCGTGCTGGAGCACGTGCGGCGGGTCGCCGAATCGGGCTTCGCCCGTCATCTCGAGATCGAGGAGGCCTACGACCCCTCGCTGCCGGCGGTGGACGGCGATCGCGACCGCCTCGTCCAGCTCTTCCTCAATCTCGTAAAGAACGCCGCCGAGGCGGCGCCGGCGCGGGGAGGTCGCATCCGCATCTCTACCCATTACCAGCACGGGCTGCGGATCGCCGAGGCCACCGGGCGGCAGCGCCGCGAGCTGCCGATCACGGTCGAGATCCGCGACAACGGGCCGGGCGTGCCGCCCGAGCTCGTGGATTGCCTGTTCGATCCGTTCGTCTCGGGCAGACCGCAGGGCAAGGGCCTCGGGCTCGCACTGGTGGCCAAGATCGCCACCGATCACGGCGGGGTCGTCTCCTATCTGCCGGGCGAGCCGGGGGCGGTGTTCCGGGTGCGGCTGCCCGCCGCGCGCGCGTTCGAGGGGGAGGAGGCGGCATGAGCAAGGGGCTGGTTCTGATCGCCGAGGACGATGCCGGCATCCGCACGGTGCTCGCGCGGGCCCTCGTCCGTCAGGGCTTCGAGGTGCGGACCACCGGCACCGCCAGCGGTCTGTGGCGCTGGATCGAGGAGGGCCGCGGCGAGGTCGCCATCACCGACGTGCGCCTGCCGGACGAGGACGCGCTCGATCTGCTGCCGCGCATCCGCAGGCTCAGGCCCGATCTGCCGGTGATCGTGATGAGCGCCCAGAGCACCCTGCTGACGGCGGTGCGGGCGGCGGAGCACGGGGCCTTCGAGTATCTGCCGAAGCCCTTCGACATCGCCACCCTGGTGGCGGTGGTCGAGCGCTCCCTCGCCCGCCGCCGGGAGCAGGCGCCGCCGCAGCGGCCGCCCGAGTTCGAGGAGCAGCAGCTGCCGATCATCGGCCGCTCCGCCGCCATGCAGGAGATCTACCGCACCATCGCGCGGCTGGTCGGCACCGATCTCACCGTCCTCATCTTCGGCGAGTCGGGCACCGGCAAGGAGCTGGTGGCCAGGGCGCTGCACGATTTCGGTCGGCGCCGCAAGGGGCCGTTCGTGGCCGTCAACATGGCGGCCATCCCGCGCGAGCTCATCGAGAGCGAACTCTTCGGCCACGAGAAGGGCGCCTTCACCGGCGCCAGCGCCCGGCGCATCGGCCGCTTCGAGCAGGCCGACGGCGGCACCCTGTTCCTCGACGAGATCGGCGACATGCCGCTCGAGGCGCAGACCCGCCTCCTGCGCGTGCTCCAGCAGGGCGAGTTCCTGCCGGTCGGCGGCCAGCGCCCGATCCGTACCAACGTGCGGATCGTCGCCGCCAGCCACCGCGACCTGCGGGCGATGGCGAGCCAGGGCCTGTTCCGGGAGGATCTCTTCTACCGCCTCAACGTGGTGCCGCTGCGTCTGCCGCCGCTGCGCGAGCGCACCGAGGACATCCCGGCACTGGTCCACCACTTCTTCCTCAAGGGGGTGGAGGAGGGCCTGCCGATCAAGACCCTGACCCCGGAGGCGATGGCCCGGCTCAAGGCCCATTCCTGGCCGGGCAACGTGCGCGAGCTCGAGAATCTGGTGCGGCGCCTCGCCGTGCTCTGCCGCGAGGACGTCGTCGACGAGGCGGTGATCGAGGCCGAGCTGCGGCAGTCGGCGCCGGCCACACGCCGGGAGGAGGCCGCGGCGACCCTTGAGGAGGCGGTGGAGCGCTGGCTCGAGGGCTATTTCGGCACGCTCGGCGAGACCCTGCCGCCGCCCGGGCTCTACCACCGCGTCCTGCGCGAAGTAGAGCGGCCGCTGCTCGCGCGGGTGCTGCGGGCGACCGGTGGCAATCAGCTCCGTGCAGCCGATATACTGGGCGTCAACCGCAACACCCTGCGCAAGAAGCTGCGGGATCTCGAGATCCAGCCGGGACGAGCATCTTGACGACCAGCGAGGAATCCCTGCGCGAGGCCCACCGGAAAGGCTCGCTGCGCGAGCTCCGCATCGCCCCGCCGAGCCTGCGCTCGCGTCTGCGCCAGTTCGATCTCGAACGGCGGGTGGCGCTGGCACTGGCGGTGATCGCCGTGCTCGCCGGCTTCGCCACCTATCTCCAGATCTCCTCCGCCCCGCCCTTCGGCGGCGGCATCCGCTGGGTGGTGCTGCTCCTCAACCTCGACCTCATCCTGCTGCTGCTCCTGGGCGTGCTCATCGCCCGCCGGCTCGTGCATCTGGTCCTCCAGCGACGGCGGGGACTGCACGGCTCGCGGCTGCACGGGCGGCTGGTGGCCCTCTTCGGCCTCGTTGCCATCGCCCCCAGCATCATCGTCTCCATCTTCTCCATCACCTTCCTGAGCTCGGGGCTGGAGGCCTGGTTCAGCCAGCGGATTCACACCGCGCTCACCAATTCGCTGCGTGTCGCGCAGGCCTATCTCGAGGAACACAAGGCCAACATCCGTGCCGACGCCCTCGCCATGGCCGCCGATCTCAGCCGCGAAGTGCCCTTCTATTTCGACAGCCCCTCGCGGCTCGAGAAACTGGTGGAGGCCCAGGCGGCGCTCAGGACCCTGAGCGAGGCGGTGCTGTTCGATGCCGGTGGCAACGTGCTCGCGCGCAGCGGGCTGAGCTTCACCGTCGAACTCGAACGCCTGCCCATCGAGGTCCTGGACAAGGCCGATCTCGGGGAGGTGGTGGTGCTCACGAGCGACACCGACGACCGGGTGCGGGCGGTGCTGCGCCTCGAGGGCCTCGGCAAGATCTATCTGGTGGTCGGCCGTTTCGTCGATCCCGAGGTGCTGGGCTTCGTGCAGCGCACCCAGGAGGTGGTGAGCGAATACGAGGCGATGCAGCGCGAGCGTTCCGAGGTGCAGATCGCGTCGGCCCTGATCTTCGGCATCATCGCCCTTCTCCTGCTGCTGGCCGCGGTCTGGACCGGCCTCAACTTCGCCGACCGGCTGGCGACCCCCCTCTCGCGGCTGATCGCCGCCGCCGAGCGGGTGCGCAGCGGCGATCTGATGGCCCGGGTGCCGGAGACCGACGCCGACGACGAGATCGCCGTCCTGAGCCGCGCCTTCAACCGCATGACCAGCCAGCTCTCCAGTCAGCAGCGGGCGCTCATCGAGGCCAACCAGCAGCTCGACCGCCGCCGCCGCTTCACCGAGGCCGTGCTGACGGGTGTTTCGGCCGGCGTGCTCGGCCTCGATTCCGACCGCACCATCCTCCTGCCCAACCGCCAGGCCCTCGATTTCCTCGCGGTGGCGGACGGCGATCTCACCGGCCGGCGGATCGAGGAGGTGATGCCCGAGGCGCTGCCCCTGTTCGCGCGGCTCGACGGTCAGGAGACCTCGGTGACCGCCGAGATCGCACTCGAGCGGGGGGGACAGCAGCGCACCCTGCTCGTGCGTCTCGCGGCCCAGCGGGAAGGCGGCGAGACCATCGGCTACGTCATGACCTTCGACGACATCACCGAACTCCTGAGCGCCCAGCGGCAGGCCGCCTGGGCCGAGGTGGCGCGGCGCATCGCCCACGAGATCAAGAACCCGCTGACGCCCATCCGCCTCTCCGCCGAGCGGCTGCGTCGCAAGTACCTCGGGCAGATCCGCGAGGACGCCGAGGTGTTCGAGAACTCCATCGCCACCATCACCCGTCAGGTCGACACCATCGGCCGGCTGATCTCGGAGTTCTCCGCCTTCGCGCGCATGCCGGCGGCGGTGATGCGGGAGGAATCGGTGGACGAGCTCGTGCGTCACGCGGTGCTGCTGCAGCAGAGCGCCTGGCCGGCGATCACCTTCGCGGTGGAAGCGCCGGAGGGGCCGGTGCGGCTCCTGTGCGACGGCGAGAAGGTGACCCAGGCCCTCACCAATCTCCTCAAGAACGCCGCCGAGGCGCTGGCCGAGAAGGGACCGGTGGAAGGGGACGAGGCGCCGCGGATCCGGGTGCGGATTACCGCCGACGCCGAGAGGGTGGTGGTCGAGGTGGCCGACAACGGTCCCGGCCTGCCCGCCGGCACGGCGCATCGGCTGTTCGAGCCCTATGTCACCAGCAAGCCGAGGGGCTCGGGCTTGGGACTTGCCATCGTCCGGAAGATCATGGAGGAACACGGGGGCCTCGTGGACCTCGCGGACCGACCCGGGGGAGGGGTCACCGCGCGGCTCGTCTTTCCCCGCCGGGCCGCGGCTTGACGTGGCATATCGGGCGAAGGATTAGGAAACGGGGCTGGGCGGCGGCGAGAGCGCGATGAGGACGACGACCAAAGACATCCTGATCGTCGACGACGAAGTGGCGATCCGCGAGATCGTTGCCGCGATCCTCGAGGACGAGGGCTACGCCGCGCGGGAGGCCGCGAATTCGACCGAGGCGCTCCGCGAGATCGAGCGCCGCGCGCCGGCGCTGGTGCTGCTCGACATCTGGCTCGAGGGCAGCGAGATGGACGGCATCCAGATCCTCGAATGGGTGCGCGCCAACCGGCCCGAGCTTCCGGTCATCATGTTCAGCGGCCACGGCACCATCGAGACCGCGGTGGCGGCCATCAAGATGGGCGCCTACGACTTCATCGAGAAGCCCTTCAAATCGGACCGCCTGCTGCTCGCGGTCGAGCACGCCCTCGAGGCCAGTCGCCTGCGCCGGGAACTCGCCGAGCTGCGGCGGCGCAACGCCGAGATCGAGCTGATCGGCAGCTCGCCGGCGATGACCAAGGTGCGGCAGATCGTCGAACGGGTGGCACCGGCCAACAGCCGGGTGCTGATCAGCGGTCCGCCGGGATCCGGCAAGGAAGTGGCGGCGCGCATGATCCACGCCCGCTCGCGGCGGGCGACGGGGCCGTTCGTGGTCGTCAACGCGGCGCTGCTCGATCCCGCCCGGGTGGACATCGAGCTGTTCGGTGCCGAGGCGGGCTATCTCGCTCCCGACCGGCCACGGGTGATCGGCACCTTCGAGAAGGCGGACGGCGGCACGCTGCTGATCGACGAGATCGCCGACATGCCGCTCGAGACCCAGGGCAAGATCCTGCGGGTGTTGCAGGAGCAGAGCTTCACCCGGCTCGGCGGCAGCCACCGCGTGGAGGTGGACGTGCGGGTGCTGGCCACCACGAGCCGCGACCTCAAGGCGGAGATGGCGGCCGGCCGCTTCCGCGAGGAGCTCTACTACCGGATCAACGTGGTGCCGCTGGCATTGCCGCCGCTGAGCGCCCGCCGTACCGACATCGCCGAGCTGGTCGAGCATTTCATGAAGGCGGCGGCGGAGACCTCGGGCGTGCCGCCGCGACCCCTGACGCCGGAGGCGATGGCGGTGCTGCAGGCCGCCGACTGGCCGGGCGACGTGCGCCAGCTCAAGAACGCCGTCGAATGGATGCTGATCATGGCCCCCGGCGAGCCGGGATCGCCCATCGGTGTCGACGGGCTGCCCCCGGATCTCGCCAACAGCTCCGCCTCGGCCATGGATCCGCGGGCCAACGGCCAGCTCATCAGTCTGCCCCTGCGCGAGGCGCGGGAGCATTTCGAGCGCGCCTACCTGCAGGCGCAGCTCCAGCGCTTCGGCGGCAACGTCTCGCGCACCGCCAACTTCATCGGCATGGAACGCTCGGCGCTCCATCGCAAGCTCAAGACCCTGGGCCTCTACGGGGAGGAGTGATCCCTGGCCGGCGAGCTATCGAACGGGCCTGAACCATGAAGGTCATCGTCTGCGGTGCCGGACAGGTGGGCTACGCCATCGCCCAGTACCTGGCCACCGCCAACAACGACGTGACGGTGATCGACCGCCGCGCCGAGCTCGTCCACAAGATCGAGGAGAACCTCGACCTCCAGGGGGTCGTGGGCCACGCGTCCCTGCCGAGCGTGCTGGAGCGGGCGGGAGCGGCCGACGCCGACATGATCGTCGCCGTGACCTACGCCGACGAGGTCAACATGATCGCCTGCCAGGTGGCGCATTCCCTCTTCAACGTGCCGATGCGCATCGCCCGGGTGCGCCAGCAGGACTATCTCCAGAGCCGCTGGCAGGACCTCTTCCGCCGCGACCATCTGCCGATCGACGTCGTCATCTCGCCGGAAGTGGAGGTGGCCCACGCCATCGCGCTCCGGCTCGAGGTGCCGGGGGCGCTCAACGTGGTCTCCTTCGCCGACGATCTGGTGCGGCTGGTGGCCATCCGCATCACCGCCGAGACCCCGGTCATCGAGACGCCGCTCCGCCAGCTCACCTATCTGTTCCCCAATCTCCATCTGGTCTGCGTCGGCGTGGTGCGCGGCGACCGTTTCTTCATTCCCGCCGCCGACGATCAGCTGCTGGTGGGGGACGAGGTCCATTTCGTCGTCGAGACCGCCCATCTGCCGCGGGCGCTGGCGGCCTTCGGCTACGAGACGGCGGCCAGCGACCGGGTGGTCATCGCCGGTGGCGGCAACATCGGCCTCTTTCTCGCCCGCGAGCTCGAGGGCCTGCGGCCCGGCATCAACCTCAAGATCATCGAAGCCGACGCGGAGCGGGCGGCGGTCGTGGCCGACCGCCTCAAGAAGGCCGTCGTCCTCGCCGGCGATGCCCGCGATCTCGACATCCTCGAGGAGGCCAACGTCGCCGCTGCCGAGGCCTTCGTCGCGGTCACCAACAGCGACGAGGTCAACATCATGTCCGGCCTTCTCGCCAAGTATCTGGGCTGCGGGCGGGCGATGGCGCTGCTCAACAACGCCGGCTACAACCGGATCCTCTACCGGGTCGGCATCGACATCGCCATCAATCCGCGGGAGACCACGGTCTCCAGCATCCTGCGTCATGTCCGTCGCGGCCGCATCAAGGCGGTGCACACGATCCGCGACGGCGAGGCCGAGATCTACGAGGCGGAGGCGCTCGAAACCTCCCCGCTCGTGGGGCGTCCGCTGCAGGAACTGCGGCTCGGCCGAGCCATCCTGATCGGCGCCATCGTCCGCGACGGCAAGGTCATCACCCCGCGCGCCGACACCGAGATCCGGGCCCGCGACCGGGTGGTGCTGGTGGCCCGCAGCGAGGCGGTGAAGAAGGTCGAGCACCTGTTCGCGGTGCGCGTCGACTATTTCTGAGGCGCTCGCGGGCCGGGGAGGAAAGGGGAGAGGAGGCATGACGCGACAGGCCTATGTCGACGGCCGTTTCGTGCCGATCGCAAGGGCCAGGGTGGCGATCGAGGACCGCGGCTACCAGTTCGCCGACGGCGTCTACGAGGTGATCAAGGCGGTGGCCGGCGAGCCGCGGGATCTCGACCGGCATCTGGCGCGGCTCGAGCGCTCGCTCGGTGAGCTGCGCATCCCGGCGCCGATGTCGATGCGCGCGCTTTCCCTCGTGATCCGCGAGGCGCTCGCACGCAATCCGGTCACCAAGGCCATCGTCTATCTGCAGGTGACCCGCGGCGTGGCGCCGCGCAATCACCTGTTCCCTTCCGTGGTCCGTCCGAGTCTCGTCGTCACCGTGCGCCGGGCGCCCTTTCCCTCCGACCGCGAGCGGGCCGAGGGGGTGGCCGTGTTCTCCCTGCCGGACCAGCGCTGGGGACGCTGCGACATCAAGTCGATCAGCCTGCTCGCCAACCTGCTGGCCAAGCAGCAGGCGGCCGAGGCCGGTTGCCGGGAGGCCTGGCTGGTGGACGAGGCGGGACGGGTCACGGAAGGCAGCGCCTCCAACGCCTACATCGTCGACGGCGAGGGACGGCTCGTCACCCATCCGCTGGGGCCGCGCATCCTGGGTGGCATCACTCGCTCGGTGGTGCTCGAGCTCGCCCGCGAGGCGGGCATCGAGGTGGTGGAACGGCCCTTCACCCTCGAGGAGGCGAAACGGGCGCGCGAGGCCTTCCTGACCAGTACCACCTCGCTGCTGCTGCCCGTGACCCGCATCGACGAGCAGGTGGTGGCGAACGGGGTGCCGGGAAGCGTCACCCGCCGCCTCGCGCGACTCTACGCCGAACGGGTGGGGATCGAGGAGGCCGCGGCGGGTCTGTAGATCATGCGCGCGATTGCGTCTTGCCGGCGGCGGCCGGCGCCGCTATCCACAGTATCCGAGTGCACAAGGTGGGGACGCTCTTGACCTGCGGTTGCAGGCGTCAAGATTCCTCCTGAACGCCGATCGGCCGCAACCCGCTTCGAGCCGCGATAACAAGGACACACTCCCATGGCGAGCGAAAAACAACAGAACCTGCAGGACGTGTTTCTCAATCACATCAGAAAAGGGAAGGTGCCCGTCACCGTGTTCCTCATCAACGGCGTCAAACTCCAGGGCGTCATCAGCTCGTTCGACAATTTCTGCCTCCTGCTGCGCCGCGACGGCCATGTTCAGCTCGTCTACAAGCATGCGGTGTCGACCGTCATGCCGTCGGCCGCGGTCCGGCTCTACGAGCCGCCCGCCGAACAGCAGGCCGGGTCCCAGGGGAACGCCTAGTGGCCGAAACCGGCGCGTGAACGAGGTTCGCGCCTCGAGCACCACCGCTCGCGCCCGGATCGTCCATCCTTACGACGCGTCGGGACGCGGCGCCGGCGATACCCGTCACCTCGAGGCGCGGCTCGAGGAGGCCGTGCGTCTCGCGGAAGCCATCGATCTCGAAATCGTGGCAGCGGAGGCGGTGGCCCTGCGGGCCATGAATCCGGCGACCCTGCTGGGTCGAGGCAAGGTGGCGGAGATCGCCCGGGAGCTCGCCGCCGATCCGGTCGATCTGGTGATCGTCGATCACGCCCTGACGCCGGTGCAGCAGCGCAACCTCGAGCGCGCCTGGAAGACCAAGGTGATCGACCGCACCGGCCTCATCCTCGAAATCTTCGGCCGACGCGCCCGCACCCGGGAGGGCGAGCTGCAGGTGGAGCTCGCGGCGCTCACCTACCAGCGCAGCCGCCTCGTCCGCTCTTGGACCCATCTCGAACGGCAGCGCGGCGGGCTCGGCTTCGTCGGCGGCCCGGGCGAGAGCCAAATCGAGCTCGACCGGCGGCGCATCGACGAGCGCATCGTCCGCATCCGCCGCGAGCTCGAGCAGGTGAAACGCACCCGCGGTCTCCACCGTGACGCCCGCCGGCGGGTGCCCTATCCGGTGATCGCGCTGGTGGGGTACACCAACGCCGGCAAATCGACCCTCTTCAACCGGCTCACCGGCGCCGAGGTGGAGGTGGCGGACAAGCTGTTCGCCACCCTCGATCCCACCATGCGGGCGGTGCGCCTGCCTTCCGGCCGGCAGGTGATCCTGTCCGACACGGTGGGCTTCATCACCGATCTCCCGACCAGTCTGATCGCCGCCTTCCGAGCCACCCTCGAGGAGGTGATGGAGGCGGATCTGCTGCTCCACGTGCGGGACGTGTCCGATCCAGACAGCGACGCCCAGGCCGCGCAGGTGCTCCAGGTGCTGGACGAGCTCGGCATCGACGAGGCGGCACGCGGCGAGCGATTGCTCGAAGTGTGGAACAAGATCGACCGGCTTTCCGGCGAGGAGCGGGAAATCTGCCGGAACGCCGCCGCGCGGGCACCCCGTCCGGTCCCCGTCTCCGCGCGCACCGGCGAGGGCCTGCCCGAGCTCCTCGCCCGCGTGGACGGGATGATCGCGTCACGCGAGGAAATCCTGGATCTCGACCTGGAGCCCGAGGAGGGGGCGCTCCTCGCCTGGCTGCACGCCCATGCCCATGTGCTCGCCCGCGAGGACGGCGAGCGCGGGATCCATCTCCGGGTGGCGATCGATCCCAAGAACCGCGCCCGTCTCGCGAGGCGGCTCGAAAACCGTCACTGATCTCCGGGATCGGCCGTCTTGGCCGCCTGCCAGAGCGCGTCCAGTTCCTCGGGGGCGAGCGCCTCGAGCCTCTGGCCGCGGGCCGCCGCGGCCTTCTCCATCGCCCGGAAGCGCCGTTCGAACTTGCCGTTGGCGAGGCGCAGGGCCGTCTCGGGATCGACCTCGAGGCGCCGCGCGAGATTGACGAGGGTGAACAGCAGATCTCCGACTTCCATCCTGCGCGCTTCGGGATCCCCGTCGGACGCGAGCTCGGCCCGCAGCTCTCCGACCTCCTCCTCGATCTTGTCGAGGATCCCGGCGGGTTCGGGCCAGTCGAAGCCGACACGGGCCGCTCGCTCCTGGAGCTTGAGGGCCCGCATCAGTGCCGGCAGGCTGCGCGGCAGACCGTCGAGGGCGCTCGGGCGGCCGCCGGTACGGGCCGCCTTGCGCTCCCGCTCGGCCGCCTTGAGCTCCTCCCATGAGCGGCGCTGCGCCTCGGCCGTGTCGATGCGGGCATCGCCGAAGATGTGCGGGTGGCGCCGGATCATCTTCTCGGCGGCGGCCGCCGCCACCGCCTCGAAATCGAACAGTCCCCGCTCGGCCGCCATCTGGGCATGGAAGACCACCTGCAGGAGGAGATCGCCGAGCTCGGTCCTGAGATCCTCGACATCGCCCCGGGCGATGGCGTCCGCCACCTCGTAGGCCTCTTCGATCGTATAGGGGGCGATGGTCGAGAAGTCCTGCTCGATGTCCCAGGGACAGCCGCGCTCGGGGTCCCGCAGCCGCCGCATGATGGCGAGCAGCCGGTCGATGGGCCGCGCGGCCGCCGCGATCTCGTCCGCCGGCGGTGGCTCAGAGGAGCTGCGGCTGTCCGTCATCGCTACCCCGTTCACCGGCACCGCCCCGCGCTCTCCTCGCACGCGACCCGCCCTGCGCACCGGCCCGCAGCACCGCCATGCGCCCGTCGACGAACTCGATCTCGAAGGCCCGCTCGTCCCCCGCCGCCGCCAGCGCCGGTACGATGCGGCCGTCGCGCTGACGCCGCACCAGCGCATAGCCCCGCTCCAGGACCCGCCGGTGGCTCAGGCTCTCGAGGCGCTGGCCCAGCGTCTCGAGGCTGCGGGTGGCTTCCCGGAGGTGCCTCCGCATCCCCTCCTCCAGCTTCGCGGCCTCGTCGGCGACGCGCTTTCCGGCGTCCGCCAGCCGTCGCGTCACGAGCTCGGGGCGCAGCCGTTCGGCGAGATGGCGCCAGCCGGTCTCCGCCTCCAGGAGACGGGCGCCCGCGAGCTCGGCCAGTCGGCGATGCCGGTCCGCGAGATGCCGCGCGCGGTCCTCCAGCAGCAGCAGGGGGCTCCGGAGGCGCAGCCGTTCCGCCAGATGATCGAGATGGCGCGCCAGCGGCGCGATTAGGAGCTCCGGATCCCGCAGCCCCCGCAGGAGACCGTCGAGATGGCGACGCTGCCGCTCCAGGATCTGGTCGACGGCGTGCCGCAGGCGCCCTGCGAGCCCCTCCACCCGTTGCAGCAGCTCGCCGCGCACCGGCACCGCCATTTCCGCCGCGGCCGTCGGGGTCGGCGCCCGGCGATCGGCCGCGAAGTCGATGAGGGTGGTGTCCGTCTCGTGGCCCACCGCCGAGATGACCGGAATCGGGCATTCGGCGACCGCGCGTACCACCACCTCCTCGTTGAAGGCCCAAAGATCCTCGATCGAACCGCCGCCCCGGGCCACGATCAGCACCTCCGGCCGCGGCACCGGGCCGCCTTCGGGCAGGGCCGCGAAGCCGCGCACGGCGGCGGCGATCTGCTCCGCCGCGCCCTCCCCCTGCACCAGCACCGGCCACAGGATCACGCGCCGCGGAAACCGCTCTTCGAGACGATGGAGGATGTCGCGAATGACGGCACCGCTGGCCGAGGTGACGACGCCGATCACCGCCGGCAGGAAGGGCAGGGGGCGCTTGCGCTCGGGCGCGAACAGCCCCTCCGCCTCGAGCCGCTTGCGGCGTTCCTCGAGCTGGGCGAGGAGCGCCCCGATGCCCGCCGGCTCGATGGACTCCACCACGAGCTGGTAGCGCGAGCGCTGGGGATACGTCGTGAGCCGGCCGAGGCAGACGACCTCGAGCCCGTCCTCGAGCTCGAAGGCGAGTTTCGGGAGGGTGCCGCGCCAGCAGACCGCATCCAGCACCGCCTTCTCGTCCTTGAGGGAGAAATAGAGATGGCCGGAGGCGGCCCGCTTGAGGCCGGAGAGCTCGCCCCGCACCCGCACCCAGCCGTAGGAATCCTCGATCGTCCGCTTGAGGGCGAAGGCCAGCTCGGAGACCGAATATTCGGCGATGTTGGCGGCGGCGCGGGATCGGGCGTTCATGCCCGCCCTTCTAGCAGCGGGGGCATCTCCCGCAAGGGGGCGGCGGCCGATCACACTCCGGCGAGGGAGCCGCCCGTGCCTTGTCGCGCGCGGCTAGAGGACGAAGATTGCGGGCCGTGCCACGACGAAGGGAGGGGACGATGGGGTTCGCCGACCCGCGGGGCGTGCCGCTCACGGCGCGCGACAGCGGCAGCGTCGCCGCCTTCGAGGAGGCGCTCGGCCAGATCCTCGCCTTCGCCGGCGATCCGGTGGGGGCGCTCGATCGGCTGATCGAGGGGGATCCCTCCTGCGTCCAGGCGCATCTCGCCAAGGCCGCGATCTACGCCTGGTCCCTCCATCCGAGTTTCGTCGGCCGGGCGCGCGAGGCGCTGGCCGCGGCGGAGGCGGCCGGTCCCGCGCTCGACCACGAGAGACGGCAGGCGGCGGCGGTCGATGCCTGGCTCGGCGGCCGCTACGACGAGGCCTGCCGAGAGTTCGACGCCATCCTCGCCGATGAGCCGCGGCACCTGGCGGCGCTCTTCTTCGCCCATCAGGCGGATTTCTTCGCCGGCCGCACCGAGGCCCTCGAGCTGCGGCCGCGGCGGATGCTCGAAGCGCTGCCCGAGGATTTGCCGGGGCGCGGTTTCGTGCTCGGCATGTGGGCCTTCGGCCTCGAGGAGACGGCGCGCTTCGGGGAAGCGGAGGAGGCGGGCCGTGCCGCGGTGGCGGCCGCACCGCGCGACGTCTGGGCGATCCACGCCGTGGGGCACGTGCTGGAGGAGACCGGGCGCAGCGAGGAGGGGATCCTCTGGTACGGCGAGCGGGAAGAGGACTGGGCCGGCAACAGCTATTTCGCCGTCCACAACGCCTGGCATCTCGCGCTTTATCATCTCGACCGGGAGGAGGAGGGGGCGGTGCTGGCCATCTACGACCGCTTCCTCGCGCCGGGGCGGCGCAGCATCCTCCTCAATCTCTGCGACGCGGCCGCGCTGCTCTGGCGGCTCCATCTGGCCGGCCTGCCGGCGGGGGCGCGCTGGCGGACCCTGGCCGACGCCTTCGCCGCCAAGTACCGCCCGGGCTGCCACGTGTTCGACGACGTGCACGCCATGCTGGCCTTCGTCGGGGCCGACCGGAGCGCCGAGGCCGCGCGGCTGATGGCCGATCTCGCGGGCATCGCCGAAGGCGGTGACGAGCGGGCGCGCCAGCTTCGGCGGGCGGGTCTTCCCATCTGCCGGGCGATCGCCGCCTTCGGGCAGGGCGACTGGCGCTCCGCCGTCGATCTCCTTTCGGGGCTCGGCGAGGACCGGCGGCTGATGACCGGCAGCCACGCCCAGCGCGACATCCTCGACCTCACGCTGATCGAGGCGGCGATCCGGGCCCGCGAGACCTCGCTCGCCCGCGAACTCCTCGAGCGCCGCCTCGAGCGGCGGCCGGAGAGCGCGCGGATCCGCCGCGACCTCTCACGTCTCGCCGCCTGACCGGCGGCGGATGCCGATCCGCTGTCCCACCCATTCGGGTCTGGGCAGGGCGGCATGGGCCTCGAGGCAGGCGCGCACCGCCGCCATCCGGTCGGGCGGGAAGGGCGCGCTCCGCCGTGTGCCGAGATCGACGTGGATGCTCAGCCCTTCCTTGCGGGCGGCCACGTAGCCGGCCGCGGCCTGCACCATCTCCTGGCAGTAGTGGATGCGCTTCGCGTCGCAGTCGAGCATCAGGGTGGTGATGCGCAGGGGGTCGCCGGCGCGGACCTCGCGCAGATAGTCGACCTTGAGGGTGAGGGCGAACATGGAGCCCCGGCCGCTCCGCGCATAGGCCTCGCCGAGCCCCAGCCGGCCGTAGAAGTCGTCGATGGCGTGGTCGAAGGCGAGCACGTAGTAGGCGACGTTCATGTGGCCGTTGTAGTCGATCCACGTCGGCTTCACCTCGGTCTCGTACAGGAAGGGCTCCGTCATCCTCCGGCTCCGACCTCGCTCGCGCCGCGTTCCGCCCGCAGCGCTTCGCCGTGCAGCAGCTCCAGCACCTCGCGCTTGTAGGCCATGAAGGCCGGCGAGGTGAGGAGCGAGATGTCCCGCGGGCGGGGCAGTTCGATCACCAATTCCTTCTTGATCCGTCCCGGCCGGGCGGTCATCACCAGCACCCGGTCGGCCAGGAGGATCGCCTCGTCGATGTCGTGGGTGATGAACAGCACCGTCTTGTGCGCGTGCTCCCAGATCCCGAGCAGCAATTCCTGCATGAGCTGGCGGGTCTGACTGTCGAGGGCGCCGAACGGCTCGTCCATGAGCAGGATCTCGGGATCGTTGGCGAGTGCCCGGGCCAGTGCCGTGCGCTGCCGCATCCCGCCCGAGAGCTGCTCGGGATAGGCGTCCTCGAAGCCTTCGAGCCCCACCTCGGCGATGAAGCGCCGGGCGATCGCCCGGCGCTCGGCGGCCGGCACCCCGCGCAGCGAGAGGCCGAACTCGACGTTGCGCTGCACGGTGAGCCACGGGAACAGGGTGTAGCTCTGGAACACCATGCCCCGATCGGCCGAGGGGCCGCGGATCTCCCGGCCGTCGAGGAGCATGCGGCCGGAGGTGGGCTCCATGAGCCCGGCCACGAGCCGCAGCAGGGTCGACTTGCCGCAGCCCGAGGGGCCGACGATGGCCACGAACTCCTCCTCGGCCACCGTCAGCGAGATCTCCTCGAGCGCCACCACCGGCTCGCCCCGCCGTCGGGCGAAGGCCATCCGCACGCGATCGACCACCAGCTTTCCGCCGCCCATGTCAGAAGGCCGGCGACCAGGGAACGAGCCAGCGCCGGATCCATTTGAAGATCTGGTCGGTGAGCAGGCCCAAGAGACCGATGACGAAGATGCCGAGCAGGATGACGTCGGTGAACAGGCCGCGCATGGCATTGAGGATCATGTAGCCGAGCCCCGAGTTGGCGGCCACGAGCTCCGCCACCACGAGATAGGTCCAGGCCCAGCCCATGGTGACCCGCAGATTGTCCATCACTCCCGGCAGGCAGGCCGGAAACAGCACCCGTGTCACCACCTGTCCGCGGCTCGCTCCGAGGGTGTAGGAGCAGTCGATGAGATCCTTCGAGACGCGCGCCGAGACGTCGGAGATGAGGACGAGCTGCTGGAAGAAGGTGCCGAGGAAGATGACCGCGATCTTCTCCTCGATGCCGATGCCGACCCACAGGATGAGCAGCGGAATGAGGGCGCTCACCGGCAGGTAGCGCATGAAGCCGGTAATCGGCTCCAGCACCGCCGCCACCACCTGGAAGCTGCCCATCAGGATGCCCAGCGGTACGGCGATGACGGAGGCGAGGGCGAAGCCCGAGAGGATGACCAGGAGGCTCGCCTGGATGTGGCGCAGGAGCGTGCCCCGCTCGAGCCCGCGCAGAGCCGCCGTCAGCACCTCGTGTGGCGGTGCGAGGAAGTCCGGCCGCACGAGACCGCCGTAGGTCAGCCAGGACCAGAGGGCGAGGAAGGAGATCCCGGTCAGGGCGCCGAGCGCGAGGCGCAGGCCGGCCGGGATCTCCTCCTTCGGCGCCAGGACGCGGCGCAGGTCCACGACCCGTGTCCGGCTACTGGTTGACGATGTCGAAGGCGATCAGGGAGACGGGATCCACCGCCACCTTGAACTGGCCGATCTCCCGGCCGAGCTCGATGGCGTTGGTGATGGTCTCGACGATCTGGCCGGGCTTGTCCGGGGTGCCGAAATAGGCCTCGTTCATGGCCCGGTCGTAGTAGCCGATGCCGGCCCGCGTCTCCTTGAACACCGCCGGATCCTCGAGCCAGCCGCCGACGCCGCGGGCCATGATCTCGTCGGCCTCCTCCTTGTTGGCCTTCTGGAACTCGACCGCCCGGATCCAGGCCCGGTAGACGGCCCGCAGATCGGCCCTGCGGGCCTCCAGCTTCTCCGGCGTGGTGACCGCCACGTCGACGATGAGACCGGGGGTGGCCGAGGAATCGACCAGCAGATGGCCGTGCGGCGCCTGCTTGCCGCGGGTCAGCCAGGGCTCCCAGGTGACCGCCGCGTCCAATCTGCCCGCCACGAAGGCGGCGCCGGCGTCGCCCGCCGTCATGTTCTGCGACTTGACGTCGGAGAGCTTGAGCCCGGCCTGCTTGAGGAGGACGCCCAGGAAGAACTGGGACACCGAGCCCTCGGTGTAGCCGACGGTCCTGCCCTCGAGATCGGCGACCGTCTCGATTTCCTTCCTCGCCACGATGCCGTCGCCGCCGCGGCTGTCGTCGAGGGCAAAGAGGTAGCGGTAGCTCTGCTCTTCGGAGAGGAAGTTGAGCATGGTGTCGACGGTGGTCACCAGCGCGTCGATCTTGCCGGCGGCCAGCGCCGGGAAGCGGATCTTGACGTCCTCCATGTTGATCAGCTCGACCTCCACCCCTTCCTCGGCGAAGTAGCCCTTCTCCTGGGCGATGAAGAGGGGGCCGTAGCCCACCCAGGTGGAATGGGCGAGCTTCAGGGGCTCGGCCTCGGCCGCCGCAGCCCCCAGCAGCAGGGCCGTCGCGGCCGCGATCCAACCGTGGCGTTTCACCGTCATCTTGGTGCCTCCCGCGTTCGTTTGCGCATCGGTTGCCGCCGTTCGCCGGCGCGGGAAGAACCTACCGCCACCGGCCGTTCCGGTCGAGCGTGCGACGCTTGACTCGCCGCCGTCCGGCCCGCCAAATCCCGGCGGGACGGGGAAGGGCATGCACCGCTACGAAAGGCCGAAGGATCTCGAAACGGCGCTCGATCTCCGCGCCGGTGGCGAGTGGCAGGTGATCGCCGGCGGCACCGACGTGTTTCCGGCGATGGTGGGGCGCGTGGCCCCGCGGCCCCTGCTCGACATCTCCGGGATCGAGGCGCTGCGCCGCATCGAGGAGACGGCGGCCGGCTGGCGGCTCGGTGCCTGCCTGCGATGGAGCGAGCTTCGGGACCACTCCCTGCCGCCGCTGTTCGACGGGCTCAGGAAGGCGGCGGGGATGATCGGCGGTCGGCAGATCCAGAACCGGGCGACGCTGGGCGGCAACCTGTGCAACGCCTCGCCGGCGGCCGACGGCGCCGCCGCGCTGCTGGCTCTCGACGCCCGGGTGGAGCTGCGCAGCCGCCGCGGCCGGCGCGAGCTGCCGCTCGCGGAGTTCCTGCTCGGCAACCGTCGGACCGCGCTCGCACCGGACGAGTTGCTGACCGCGATCCTGGTGCCGGCGTCGCGGGGCGAGGCGCGCAGCGACTTCCTCAAGCTCGGCGCGCGGAAGTATCTCGTGATCTCCATCGTCATGGTCGCGCTGGTGCTGGAAGGCGACGCGCAGGGCGTGATCCGGCGCGCCGGCATTGCCGTCGGGGCCTGTGCTCCCACCGCCCGGCGCCTGCCGCTGCTCGAGGAACGTCTCCTCGGCCGCCGTCTCGACGAGCCGCTGGCGGAGGCGGTGGACGGCGGCGTGCTCGCCCCGCTCTCGCCCATCGACGACATCCGCGGCACCGCCGCCTACCGCCGCGAGGCGGCGCTCGTCCTCCTGCGTCGCGGCCTCGAAGGGCTCGCGACAGCGATGCCGGGAGCCGCCTGATGGAGGAGCGCGCCGGGGTCCGCTTCCTGCTCAACGGGCGGCCGGTCGTCGCCCGCAGTGCGCCGGGCGAACGGCTGTCGCGGGTGCTGCGCGAGGAGTTCGGCCTCACCGGGACCAAGGTGGGCTGCGATGCCGGCGACTGCGGCGCCTGCACGGTGCTCCTCGACGGGACGCAGATCTGCGCCTGCCTCACGCCGCTGGGCCAGGTGGCGGGAGGTCGCGTCACCACCGTCGAGGGGCTTGCCGGGGAGGACGCCCCGAGCCGCCTGCAGCGCGCGTTCCTCGCCCTCGGGGCCGCCCAGTGCGGCATCTGCACGCCCGGCATGCTGATGGCCGCATCCGAGCTGCTCCGGCAGCGCCCGCGACCGACGCCGGCGGAGGTGGAGGAGGCGCTGGGCGGCGTGCTCTGCCGCTGCACCGGTTACCGCAAGATCATGGAGGCGGCACTGCTGGCGGCGGGCGATGCGCCGCTTCCGGCCGAGCCGGCAGGTGCCGTGGGGGCGCGGCGCACCCGTCTCGACGGACCCGAGAAGGTCACCGGGCGGGCTGCCTTCGGTGCCGACCGCGCGCCGCCGGAGGCCCTCGAGCTCCGGCTCCTGCGCTCTCCCCATCACCGGGCGCGGTTCACGATCGGCGATCTCGACGCCTTCCGTGCGCGCCATCCCGGGATCCTGCGCATCCTCACCGCCGCCGACATCCCGGGGCGCAACGGCTACGGCATCTACCCCGATCTCAAGGACCAGCCGGTGCTGGCGGAGAAGGAGGTGCGCCACCGGGGCGAGCCGGTGCTGGCGCTCGTGGGAACGCCGGAGGCGGTGCGGGCGGTCGATCCGGAGGAAGTGCCGATCGTCTGGGAGCCGCTGCCGCCGGTACTGGGGATCGACGCGGCGCTGGCGCCCGATGCGCCGCTTCTCCACCCCGGTCGGCCCGGCAACGTCCTGATCGAGGGGCGCGTACGACGGGGAGACGTCGAAGCGGCGCTCGGCGAGGCGACCGCGCGTGCCGCGATCGCGGTCGAAACGAGCTTCGTCGAGCACGCTTACATCGAGCCCGAGGCCGGCTACGCGGTGCGGCGCGGCGACCGCATCGAGGTCTTCGCCACCACCCAGGCCCCCTACATGGACCGCGAGGAGGTGGCGGCGGTGCTCGGCATTCCGCCCGAGAAGGTGCGCATCCTGCCCTCGGTCTGCGGTGGCGGCTTTGGTGGCAAGCTCGATGTTTCGGTGCAGCCGATCCTGGCGGTGGCCGCCTGGCTCCTCGACCGCCCGGTGCGCACCGTCTGGAGCCGACCCGAGAGCATGGCCGCCTCCACCAAGCGCCATCCGGCACGGATCCGGGCCGAGGCCGGTGCCGACGCCGAAGGCCGGCTCACGGGCGTCCGCTTCCACGGCGATTTCGACACCGGCGCCTATGCGAGCTGGGGGCCCACCGTGGCCCAGCGGGTGCCCGTCCACGCCACCGGTCCCTACCGGGTGCGGGCGGCGCTCTGCACCACCAGGGGCGTCTACACCAACGGCCCCCCGGCCGGCGCCTTCCGCGGCTTCGGCGTCCCCCAGGCGGCGATCGCCCACGAGGCGCTCATGGATATGCTCGCCGACCGCCTCGGCATGGACCGGCTCGACTTCCGGCTGCGCAACGCCCTCCGCCCCGGCGACCGCACGCATTGCGGTCAGGAGCTGGGCGAAGGGGTGGCCCTCGTCGCCTGTCTCGAACGGCTGCGCCCCATCTGGCGGCGCGAGCGCGAGCGGCTCGCCCGCGACGGGCGTGGCGAGGGACCGCTGCGGCGCGGTCTCGGCGTCGCCTGCATGTGGTACGGCCTCGGCAACACCTCGATGTCCAATCCCTCGACCATGGAGGTGGGGCTGTCGGCGGACGGCCGCCTCACCCTCTACAACGGGGCGGTGGACATCGGTCAGGGCAGCGCCACCATCATGGTGCAGATCTGTGCCGAGGCCCTCGGCCTGCCCGTGGAATCCTTCACCCAGGTGCTCGGCGACACCGCCCGCACCCGCGATGCCGGCAAGACCTCGGCCTCGCGCCAGACGCTGGTGTCCGGCAACGCCGCCCGGCTCGCCGGGCTCGATCTCCGGCGCCGCATCCTGCGCCTCGCCAATGCCGGACCGGACGCCGAGCTCGCCCTCGACGGGCCGGTGCTGCGGGTGACGGAGAACGGACGGGTGCGGGAGATCGAGCTTTTCCGCCTGACCGCCGACGCCGACGGCGAGGTGCTGCGCGGGATCGGGAGCTGGGACCCGCCCACCGAGCCGCTCGACGCCGACGGGCAGGGCGTGCCCTACGCCGCCTACGGCTTCGCCGCCCAGATGGCCCTCGTCGAGGTGGACACCGAGCTCGGGACGACCCGGGTGCTGCGCATCTGGGCGGCCCACGACGTCGGACGGGCCGTCAATCCCACCCTCGTGGAGGGGCAGATCGAGGGCGGCATCGCCCAGGGCATCGGTCTCGCGCTCATGGAGGAATTCGTTCCCGGGCGGAACGAGAATCTCCACGACTATCTGATCCCCACCGTGGGCGACGTGCCGGAGATCGAGATTCATCTGATCGAGGAGGGGGATCCCCTCGGCCCCTACGGCGCCAAGGGGGTGGGGGAGCCCGCGCTGATCCCGACCGCCCCGGCCGTTCTCAACGCCATCGCCGAGGCCACGGGGGTCCGCCCGACCCGGGTGCCGGTGACCCCGGACCGTCTGCTGGCGGCGCTGGCTGCGGCGAAGACGCGGGGTTGAAACGGATCGGCGCCAACGCGATCTCCTGAGCGGACCGCCGAACGGCGGCGGATTCCCCGGAGCGAGCCATGGCCCATCTGCTGGTTGTCGCCTTCGACAGTCTCGGCGCCGCGGACGAAGTCCTGTGCCGGCTGCGCAGCCTCCAGAAGGAACATCTGGTGGATCTCGAGGACGCCTGCGTGGTGCAGCGGGACGAACAGGGGGTGCTCCATCTGAAGCAGGTGGTGGGACGGCCTCCCGACGGCTTCCTCTCCAAGGGGTTCTGGCGCCGGCTGATGGCCCACATCTTCCCCGCCAACGGCGGCAAGGGGGTGCGGGGCGGCGACATCGAGCTCTCCCGAAAGTTCATCGAGCAGGTGGGCGAGCAATTGCGGCCCGGCAGCTCGGCCATCTTCGCGGTGGTGGAGCCGGCCCGGCTCGACAAGCTGGTGGAGGCCTTCCAGGGTGCGGGCGGCCACCTGCTGAAAACCGACCTTCCGGACGAGGCGGTGCGTGAGCTCGAGCTCGTACTGGCGGAAAGCGAGATACCCGGGGCGCGGGAGTTGCGGAATCTGGCGGCGGAGGCGGCGCTGCGCGAATCCGGGGCCCGCCACGGCAGGCGGAACGAGGAAGAGGAACGGCGGCGACGGTGGATCCACGAGCTCCTGCACGCCGATCTCACGCCCGGGCTCGTGGAGCACATCCGGCATACCTGCCTCGAGGCGGCGCGCCGCGGGGAAACCCGCGCCCTGGTCTACCGGTTTCCGAGCGAAATGCTGGAGGACCGGGGGCGGGCGATCATCGACCAGGATCCGGAATGGCCGAAGACGCTTCGGGGGCAGCCGCGCAAGGTCTACGAATTCTGGAAGCGGGAGCTGGAGCCCCGCGGCTACAAGCTCACGGTGCGGCTGCTCAATTACCGGGACGGGCTTCCCGGCGATGTCGGCTTCTATCTGAGCTGGGCGTGAGGGGGCCGCCCACTTCCGATCGGCGTGCCCTGTCGCCCCTCGCGCGAAGAAAGCGGTTGACCCCCGGGACCGGGGGTCGGTATGTTCGGCTTGTTTCTTCGCATTGTTTCCGGTCCGTTCGAAGTCGCCTTCCGCAGCTACGCGTCACCGAGACGATGCGGAGCGGAGGGGCCGCAGACGCGGATGTGCCGGCAAGCGGCGATCGCTGCGCTCTCCTCCGGATCCGACAACCCCGGCAAACGGTTCGCCAAAGGAGCAAGACATGGCAGCAGTCGCTGGTGACACGGTACGCGTGCACTACACGGGCACTCTCGAGGACGGCACCGAATTCGACAGTTCGCGGGACCGCGACCCGATCGAGTTCGTTCTCGGCGCGGGACAGGTGATCCCCGGTTTCGAGAACGCGGTGGCCGGGATGGAGCCCGGCGAGACCAAGACCTTCACCATTCCCGCCGACGAAGCCTACGGCCCGCATCGGCCGGAGCTCGTCCACCGCATTCCCCGCGCCCAGGTGCCCGCGGAGGTGACCCTCGCTCCCGGCGCCCGTCTCGAGGCGCGGGATCAGGGCGGTCGTCGCGTCGTTCTCACCGTCATCGAGGTGACGGACGAGGAGGCGGTGCTCGACGCCAACCATCCCCTGGCGGGCAAGGATCTGACCTTCCAGATCGAGCTCGTCGCCGTCGTCTGAACGGCGCCCGACCCCTTTCTCCCGCACGGGTGGCGGTGCTAGGAATGGCGCCGCGAACCTGTCGGGAGGAACGGGGAGGGATGAGCGAGAAACGACCGGCGACCACCGGTTCCGGGCAGGAACCGGCGATCGTCACCTGTGATGCCTGTCCGGTGCTGTGCCGCATCCGGCCGGGCCGCAGCGGCGCCTGCGATCGCTACGCCAACGTGGACGGACGGCTGGTGCGCCTCGATCCGCTGGTGGTGACGCGGCGTGCGGTGGAGGACGAGCGACCCGTCGTCCCCTTCCTCGAGGGGCCGGAGTGGGACGGGGCCATCCTCCGGGAAGGTTCCTCCTTCGTCACCGGCATCGGTGCCGGCACCACATATCCCGACTACAAGCCCGCGCCCTTCATCATCGCCGCGGAGATCGAGGGGGTGGACACGGTGACCGTGGTCACCGAGGGCATCTTCAGCTACTGCGGCATCAAGCTCAAGATCGACACCGACCGTTACGTCGGTCCCGAGACCGCCACCGTGCGCTGCGAGGGCGAGGCGGTGGGCCATGTCACCACCGCGGAATACGGCTCGCAGATGCTGTCGCTCGGCGGCGTGCGCCACCTCACCGGCGGCAGCAAGCGGGAAGGGCGCGTCACCTGCGACATGATGGTCCGCATGCTCAACCGCGAACCCGTGGAGCTCGCGGTCGAGGGCGGGGCGAAGATCCTCGTCCAGGCGGGGGCGCCTCCCGTCATCGACGGGCGTCGCGAGGAACGCATGCGGGTCGGCTGCGGCTCGGCCACCATCGGCATCTTCGCCCGCCAGTGGTACGGCCACGTCGACGAGGTGATCGTGGTCGACGACCACATCACCGGCGTGCTCACGGAGCACCAGGCGGGCCGTTTCCTCGGCATGAAGCCGTCGGGAATCCGCATCCGCGGCCGGCGCTCCACGCCGGGACGCTACTTCCAGGTGGCCGAACCGGGCTCGGGCTGGGGCGGTACCGACATCACCGACCCGCTGACCATCATCGAACGCATCGATCCCGAGGTCGCCTGGCCGGGCCTGCGGCTGCTCTTCGTCAGCACCACGGGCGAGGACAGCGCCTGGTTCGTGCTGGACGAGAATCTCGTGCCCGTGCCCGCCGAGGAACCGCCCGAGGTGCGGCGGGTGACGGAGCGCATCGCCGAGAACTGCGAGCCGGCGCTGTGCACGGTGCTGTTCATGGCCGGTGCCGGCGGCAGCCTGCGGGCCGGCGTGACGGAGAATCCGGTGCGTCTCACCCGGTCGGTCAAGGACATGCTGGTGCGGGTGACCTCGGGCGGCGCGCCCGTCTACATCTGGCCCGGCGGTGGCATCACCTACATGGTGGATGTCACGCGCATGCCGGACAACGCCTTCGGCCATGTGCCGACGCCGGCGATCGTGGCCCCCATCGAGTTCACCATGCGCCTCGAGGACTACCGCGCGATCGGCGGCCACATGGAGCATGTGCGCCGGCTCTCCGACATCCACCCCGAGCCGGACAAGCTTCGCCTCGTCGAGTGGCTGCCCGCCAATCCCTGGCCCTATGCGCCGCTCAAGGGCTGACGGCGCGCGCTTCCAGCCAGCGATCGAGGAGCGCGTCCTGAAAGGCGCGGGCGCGCGCGTTCCAGCTCTCGGCCACGGCGAGCTCGCCGGTCGTCTTCTCCCGCCGGCGGTCGTAGATGGCGCGCGCGGTGGGATCGTCGAGCAGGATGGCGAAGACCTGCATCCGCCCGTCCTCCGGCAGGAGATAGCCGGCGATGGCGCTGGCGTAGTCGATGGTGCCCGTCTTGGCCCAGATGCGGAGGGCCGTGTCCCGCTCTTCCAGCCGGCGTCGCAGCGTTCCCGCCCAGCCCGAGGCGGGCATCATCGCCGGAAGCCGGTAGCGGGCCGCGCCCTCCCGCAGCAGCGCCACGAGCTGGCGGGCGGTGAGCCGCGCATCGGCCCCGAGACCCGAGTGGTTGACGAGCCGCGCATCGCTCCAGTCGACCGCGGGCAGCCGGTCGCGCAGGTGATCCAGGATGCGCGCCGCCGATTCCTCGAGTGTCGCCGGCGGATCGGGCACCAGCCGCAGACTGGCGAGCATGCCCAGGGTCTCCGCCACCTGGTTGTTGGAATAGAACAGCATGCCCCGCAGGATGCGACGCAGCGGAGCGCTCTCGACGCGGGCCACCGCCTCGGCCCCCGCGGGCGTCCGGCCACGCTCCGGTTCCGGGAGGGTGATGCCCGTCCCTGCCGCCAGCTGGCGGAAGAGCCTCGCCGCATGGAGGCCGGGGTCCCGGACGGGCAGCGCCCGCGCCCGACTGTCCCGGGGGATGGACCAGGCGTCGCGTCCCCGGGCGTCGCGGGAGAGGCGGGCGGTTTCCGGCAGCGCCACCGGGTCGTCGGTCCAGGCGAGTGCCGCCTCGTAGAGTGGCGGGACGCTCGCGGGTTGCGGCGACGGAACCAGGCGCACGCGGGCGAAATCGACGGTGAGCGCGCCCACCCCGGCGTTGTAGGGGGCACTCTCGGGCTCGCTCGCCAGGATCCGCGGAAACCGAGGCAGGAGCCCGTCGTCCAGAAGGAAGCGTCCGTCGATGCCGGTCACCCCCAGATCGCGCAGGGTGAGCGCCAGATCGAGGAGATCGGCGATGTCGAGGAGCGGATCGCCGCCGCCCCGCAGCACGAGGTCGCCGCGCAGGATTCCCTCCTCCACGGGACCGGTAGCGAGCAGCTCGGTGGCGAGACGCGTATCCGGCCCCAGAAGGTCGAGGGCGGCGAGGGCGGTCGCCAGTTTCGCCGTCGAGGCCGGTATGCGCGGGCTTTCCGGCCGATGGGCGATCCGTTCCTTGCCGCTCGCGAGATCGAGCAGCAGCCAGCTCGCCGCGTCCTCCCGCAGGCCGAAGCGGTCGAGCAGTCGGACGCCGGCGGCATCCTCCCCGTGGACCGCAACCGCGGGAAGGAGGAGAAGCAGGGTGAGGAGGGCGATGCGGCGGATCACGGTGGTCTCCCGAAGCTTCACCGCAGCTGCTAGAGGCCGGCGGCCGTTCGGGCAAGCCCTCCGTATGGCGGCGCCGTGAACGGGCCGCAGATCCGCCGCCTCCCCGACGGCCGCCGGCTGCATCTCTGCCACGGCCCCATCGACATCGTTGCCGAGGCCTTCGGGCCGCCTGCGGCCCGCGAGGCGGCGGAACGCGCCCTGGCGCTCGCCTTTCCGGGCATCCTCGAGGGGCTGGTGGCGGAGCTGCCGCGGCTGCGCCGCCCGGTGACCGGCCTCGCGCGCCCGCCGCGGTGCCGCTCGCCGGTGGCGCGGCGCATGGTGGAGGCGGTCTGGCCGCATCGCACCCTCTTCGTCACGCCGATGGCGGCGGTGGCGGGAGCGGTCGCCGATCATCTGCTGGCGGCGATGGCGGCGGTGCCCGGCCTCGCCAAGGCCTACGTCAACAACGGCGGCGATATCGCCTTCCTGCTGACGCCGGGCACCTCCCTGTGCTGCCTCGCCGTCGGTCGCCTGCGCTGCGCGGAAGCCGACCTTCTGGTGGAGATCGCGGCCGAGGATCCGGTGCGCGGCGTGGCGACCTCGGGCCGCGGCGGGCGCTCCTTCACCCTCGGCATCGCCGATGCGGTGACGGTACTGGCGGAGACCGCGGCGGCCGCCGATGCCGCCGCCACCCTGATCGCCGATGCGGTCGATCTCGAGCATCCGGCGATCCGCCGACGGCCCGCCTGCGAGCTCGATCCCGACAGCGATCTCGGGGAGCTGCCGGTCACGGTGGAGGTGGGTGCGCTCGAGCCGGAGGCGGTGGCGGCGGCCCTCGATGCCGGCGCCGCCTGCGCCCGGCGCATGCTCGAGGAGGGGACGATCGTCGCCGCGGCCCTCCGTCTGCGGGGCGAGTGCCGCGTCGTCGGCGGCGTGCCGCACGGCGGTTTCGTGACGCGCGCGTAAAACGTTCCGCATAAGTGCATGCACGTTCTGTGGATGTTCTCACGGGATCGGTGGATAAGTGACATGCCGGCCACGAGCCCCGGTCGGCGTACCGCCGTGCCTCCTCGCCCCTTGACCGGGGGACGGGGGAAGACCATTGGAAGGGCGGAAACGCCTCGGATCGACAGCAAGGATGGAGGAATGGCGAAAGAGGATCTCATCGAGTTTCAGGGGACCGTCACGGAAGTGCTGCCCAACGCGATGTTCCGCGTCAAACTCGACAACGACCACGAAATCCTGGCGCACACCTCGGGACGGATGCGCAAGAACCGGATCCGCGTGCTGACGGGCGATCGGGTTCTGGTGGAAATGACCCCCTACGATCTCAAGCGCGGCCGCATCACCTACCGGTTCAAGTGAGCACCGGCCGCGTCCGCTTCGTTCTCGCCTCGTCCTCGCCGCGCCGTCTCGCCCTTCTCCGGCAGATCGCCTACGCACCCGATTCCGTCGTCGCTCCGTCCGTCGACGAGACCCCGCTGCCCCGCGAACTGCCGCGGCAGTACGCCGCGCGTCTCGCGCGTCTCAAGGTGGAGGCGGTGGCGGCCGGCATGGAGGGGACGGGCTGGTATCTGCTCGCCGCCGACACGGTGGTGGCCTGTGGCCGCCGCATCCTGCCCAAGGCCGAGGAGGAGGAGCAGGCGCGAGCCTGTCTGGCGCTGCTTTCCGGGCGCCGCCACCGGGTCTACGGCGGCGTGCATCTGCTGCGCTGGGACGGGCGGCGGGCCGCGCGGGTGGTGGTGACCCGGGTCAAGTTCAAGCGCCTCTCCCGGGAGGAGACGGAAGAGTACATCGCGAGCGGCGAGTGGCGCGGGAAGGCCGGGGGCTACGCCATCCAGGGCCTCGCGGCGGCATTCATTCCGGAAATCTACGGCTCCTATACCAACGTCGTCGGGCTGCCGCTCGCCGAGACGGTGAACATGCTGAAGGGGCTCGGATACCGTCGGCCATGACCACCGAACTCGTGTTCGAGCCCGGTGCCTTCGGCGTCCGCGCGGCGCTCCTCCGCGACGGGCGGCTGATCGAGCTGCACGAGACCGAGGATGCGGAGGAGGTCACCGACCGGCTGTTCCTCGCCCGCGTCACCCGCATCGAGCCGCGCCTCAACGCCGCCTTCCTCGACTACGGCCGGGGCCGCGACGGCTACATCGCCGCCAAGGACGCGCGCTTCGCCGCCGGCGTCGCCGAGCGGCGGCCGATCGCGAAGCTCTTGCGCGAGGGCGAGCTCGTCGTCGTCCAAGGCCTGCGGGAGGCCGACGAGGACAAGGGGCCGCGCTTCACGACCGATCTCCGGCTGTTCGGCCTGTTCGTGATCTACCGGCCCCACGGCGGCACACCGGAGGTCTCGGCGCGTGCCCGCGGCCGCGACCGCGAACGCCTCGTGGCGCGCGCCCGGGCACTGTTTCCGGCGGGCGGTGTCGTGCTGCGCCGCTTCGCCGCCAGGGTCGGGGACGAACCGCTGCTCGCGGAAGCGCGTGCCCTCGAAGCGCGCTGGCGGCGGATCCAGGAGGATGTGCGGCGGCGGGGACGCCCCGGTCGTCTGGCGACGGGCGAGGATCTGCTGGAGGTGCTGTGGCGTCGGCTGTTCGAACATGAGCCCGAGCGGGTCCGGGTGGCGGACGCGGCGCTCCAGGCGCGGCTGCGCAGACTCATCGAGGCCCTGCCGCCGGCTCTGCGACCGCGTCTCCTAGAGACCGAAGGCGAAAGCGCCTTCGAGGAGACGGGGGTGGCGGCCGAACTCGAAACGGCGCTGTCGCGGGTGGTGCCGCTCGCGGGCGGGGGGCGCCTCGTGATCGAACCCACGCTGGCCTGCACCGCGGTGGACGTGGACGGGGAGGGGCGCGAGGCGCTGGCGCTCGATCTCGAGGCGGCGACCGAGCTCGCCCGGCAGCTCCGCCTGCGCAACATCGGCGGCACCATCGTCGTCGACTTCGTCGATCTCGCCCGGCCGCAGGAGAGGAAGCGGCTGGAGGAGGCGCTGCGCCGGGCCTTTCGCGACGATCCCCTGAACGTGCAGATCCAGCCCATGTCGCCGCTCGGCATCGTGCAGATCTCGCGCGCCCGGCGCGGCCGGCCCTTGGCCGCCCGCTGGCGGCGACCGTGCCGTCGGTGCGCGGGCAGCGGGCAGGAGGAGAGCCTCGAGGCCCGCGCCGAGGCGCTGTTCGCGGCGCTCCGCGGACGACGGGTGCCACCCCGGAGCCTCCGGCTCGCGCCCGATCTGCGCCGGTTTCTGGAGGCGCGGCAACCCCTCGCCTGGCTTTCCGGCAT
Source organism: Alphaproteobacteria bacterium (assembly GCA_027045875.1). Classification (GTDB taxonomy): domain Bacteria; phylum Pseudomonadota; class Alphaproteobacteria; order Geminicoccales; family Geminicoccaceae; genus JALSRW01. The sequence goes on from JALUAG010000033.1 coordinate 37,752, forward strand.
CCGGCTCGAGGAGGATGCGACGCTGGCGCCCGGCGGCTTCCGGATCCGGGAAGGGGATGGCTGAGGAACGGCGGGTACCGGAGCGGCGGCGGGAACCGCGCTGCCCGATCTGCGGCCGCCCCCGCGTGCACCGTTTCCGTCCCTTCTGTTCGGCCCGTTGCCGCGATCGCGACCTGCTGCACTGGCTCGACGGGCGCTACCGGCTGCCGATGGTGGAACGGGAAGAGGAGCCGCCGGAGCGGGGCGAGTGAACCCGGCGGAGCTGTTCATCTCCCGGTTCCATGCCTGTGCTCCGCGATCGGCGCCGCGGAACGGGGGGCGCGCAGATGTCCGAATTCGCAGGCGAGGGCCGCCCGCTGGGGCCGTCGGCGTTCGACGGCGTGCTCCGGCGGCTCGGGATCGGAGCCGCCGAACTGTGGGCGGTGATCCGTGTCGAGACGGCGGGAGTGGGCTTCCTTCCCGATCGACGGCCGCTGATCCTGTTCGAGCGGCACTGGTTCAGTCGCCTCACCGATGGCCGCCACGACGAGGTGGCGCCGGAGATCAGCAGCCGGCGGCCGGGCGGCTACGGCGCCCGCGGTGCCCACCAGTACGAGCGGCTCGCACGGGCGATCGCCCTCGACCGCCGGGCGGCGCTCGAAAGCGCCTCCTGGGGTCTCGGCCAGCTCATGGGCTTCAACGCGCGTGCGACCGGTTTCGCGTGCCGCCACGGCGGTCCGGACTTCCGCTACAACCGTTGCGACGAGTAGTTGGCGGCGGCCCACGCGGCACTCGGACGGAGCGTTTCCAGGTTTCGAGATGCGGGCGAGGCGGTGGCCGTCGTTTGAGGCTCAGCCGCGCGGACCGCGGCGCACGGCTTCCAGATGCTCCCGGAACGCGGCCGTCGCCATGAGCGCCCGGCAGCGTTCGAAGCGGCCGAGGGCGTAGGCCCAGAAATCCTCCGCCGGATTGCCGTCGGCGTGCTGGATCAGGCCCCACAGGGTCCAGAGGAGGTCGCACATCGCCTTGTAGACGACCATCCGGCCCCGATCGAAGGGCTCGGGCAGACCACCGAAATAGGCATTCAGCAGGCGTTCGTCCTGTTCCGGGGTGAAGCTCGCCTCGACCGACAAGTCGCCCAGGTCCCACATGGGATCGTTCATGCCCGAGTATTCCCAGTCGACGATCCACATGCGTTCGCCGGTATCGAGGAAGTTCTCGCACACCGGATCGCAGTGGCAGGGGGCGAGTGCGGCGGGATGGGCGGCGAGCGCCTCGCGCACGGCCTCCGCCTCGGCCACCACCTCGTGGTAGCCGGCGGGCAGCGCCGCCCCTCTCTTCGCGATCACCCCGAGATAGTCGTCGATCATCGAGAAGAGCTCGAAATGGAAGGCGAAATTGCGGCCGCTCCGGTGCAGCCGGCGCAGGGTCCGTGCCGCCCGCTCCACCGCGCCTTCGACGCTCGCGAACCGCTCCGGCGTCATGGTCGTCACGCCGTCGAGAAAGCGGGTGAGCATGAGCCCGCTCGCCTCGTCGAAATAGAGCATCTCGGGGGAGATCCCGGCCTCGGCCGCCGCCCGGGCGTTGGTCGCCTCCACCCTCCGGTCGATGTAGTCCTCGGTGCCCTTGCCCGGGATGCGGAGGCAGAAGCGCTCGCCGTCGATGTCGACCCGGTAGACCCGGTTGGTGAGGCCTCCGAGCCGCTCGAAGGTCGCCGCCTCGAGGTCGCGGTCGGCGAAGAACGGTATGCGGGCGAGCGCGGCGCGGGCCTCCTCCATCCTATCCTCCCTCAATGGCCGATGGCGTAGTAGGTCTCGAGCACGCGGCGGGCGGCCCGCTCCGCTTCCGCCCAGTCGAAGCCGCGGGCGAAACGGTCCGGCGACAGACTCTTCACGTAGGCGGACGGCGTCTTCTCGAACAGGCTCTCCACCAGATGGCGGCCGATTCCCGCCGAGCCGGACACGCCGTGGGCGTTGCAGCCCACCGCGCAGACGAAGCCCGGAACCTCGCTGCTCTCGCCGATCACGAAGCGGCCGTCGGGGGTGAAGGTGGGCCAGCCGGTGAAGACCCGCCGCACGGGCTGGTCGGCGAGCGGGCCCGCGAAGGGCCGGAAGTTTTCCATGAAGGTCGCGAGCACCGGCCAGTCCTCCTCGATCGGCGGCAGCGGATCGGCGGGACCGTAGCTCCGGGGATCGAGGGACAGCGCCCGCGGTTCCCAGCCGCCGAGGAGCAGCGCCCGCATCTCGGCCCGGGCGTAGAGGGTGGCGTCGGGCAGCCGCAGCACCGGCATCTCGGGCCCGAGATTCCCGGTCGGCGTGGTCACGATGTAGTGGTGGCGGACGGGGACGATCGGCAGGTCGAGGCCGGCCATCCGCGCCAGGTGATAGCCGTGGGCGCCGGCCGCGTCGATCGCGTATTCACAGCCGACCGGACCCTCCTCGGTCTCCACCGCGACGATGCGGCCGCCCTTCTTCCGGAAACCCGTGACCCGCACGCCGGTGCGGAAGCGCACGCCGCGGCGTGCGGCCTCGTGGCGGTAGGAGGCGACGAGGTCGGCGGGCTGCAGATAGCCGTCGGTGGGACACCAGAGGATCGCCCGGGCGGGGCGGAAATCGAGCTCCGGCCACATGCGGCGCGCGGCCTCGCGGTCGAGCAGCGTCACCTCGAGCCCGGCCCGGTGGGCGACGTCGATCAGATGGTGGAACTCCTTGACCCGTTCCGGCGTCTGGGCGATGCGCAGGCTGCCGGTCTGGCGCCAGCCCGGCTTGACCTCGGATTCCCGCTCGAGGCGGGAGAAGGTCGCCACCGACCACATGGCGAGTCGTGTCCGCTCGACCGAGCTTCGGACCTGACCCACGAGCCCCGCCGCCTGGGCGCTGGTGACCGCGCACAGCGCCGGTTCCTTTTCCAGCACCAGCACGTCGGTGACACCGGCCTCGGCGAGCTGGAAGGCCACGCCGCAACCGATGGCCCCGCCCCCGACGACGACGATGCGGGCCGCATCGGTCATCCGCGCACTCTCCGGTTGGCCGGATCGTAGGGCGGCCGCAGGAAGGGTTCCGCCGGCACCCGCTCTCCCGCCACCTCGAGTTCGTAGCTGCCGCTCATCACATAGTCCGCGTCCACGCCGGCCTCGTTGCGGACGTAGCCGTAGCCGATGGATTTGCCGAGGGTGTAGCCGTAACCGGCGGAGGTGAGCCAGCCTACCCGTTCGCCGTTGCGGTAGATGGTCTCGCGACCCAGCAGCACGACCTCGGGGTCGGCCACCAGGAAGCCGGCGAAGAGGCGGGGCAGGGGCCGCTCGCGCTGGGCCAGGAGCGCCTCGCGACCGAGGAAGGGCTCGTTGCCGCGCAGCTTGACCGCCCAGCCGAGGCCGGCCATCAGCGGGCTGTGGTCGGGGCCGATGTCGCTGCCCCAGGCGCGGTAGCCCTTCTCGAGGCGCAGCGATTCGATCGCCCGGTAGCCGGCGAGGGCGAGGCCGAAGACCTCCCCGGCCTCCGTCAGCCGCTCGTAGACGGCGAGGGCGAACTCGCTCGGGACGTGGAGCTCGTAGCCGAGTTCCCCGACGTAGGTGACGCGGAGTGCGGTCACCGGCGCGCCGGCGATGTGCAGCCGCCGCCAGTGGCCGAACGGGAAGGCCTCGTTCGAGAGATCCTCGCGCACGAGGCGGCCCAGCAGTTCGCGGCTCCGCGGCCCCATCAGCGACAGGACGGCGTAGCCGCCGGTGACCTCGACGAGGCGGGCGTCGGCCCCTTGCGGGATGTTGCGCCGGATCCAGTCGGCGTCGTGGGTGGCGAAGCCGGTGCCGGTGACGATGTAGAAGCGGTCCTCGGCCAGCCGCGCGACGGTGAGATCGCATTCGATGCCGCCCCGGGCGTTGAGCATCTGGGTGTAGGTGAGGCGACCGGGAGGCTTGCGCACGTCGTTGGCGCAGATCCAGGACAGCACGTCCTCCGCATCGCTGCCCACCATCAGGAACTTGGCGAAGGAGCTCTGGTCGAACAGGGCCACCCGTTCGCGGCAGGCGCGGTGCTCGCGGCCCACCGCCTCGAACCAGTTGGGACGGCCGAAGCTGTAGCGGTCGACCGGTTCCTCGCCGCCCGTGGCGAACCAGTTGGGGCGCTCGAAGCCGAGCTTTTCGCCGAACACCGCCCCCGCCGCCTCGAGCCGGTCGTAGAGGGGCGAGCGCCGGAGCGGACGACCGCTCTCCATCTCCTCGGCCGGCCAGGCGATGGTGTAGTGCTTGGCATAGGCCTCGAGGGTCCGCGTCCGCACCCAGGACAGGTCCTCGTGGCCGGGGCCGAAGCGACGGATGTCCACGGGCCAGAGATCGTAGGGCGGGGCGCCGGTGCGGATCCATTCGGCGAGGGCCATCCCGGCGCCGCCGCCGGCGGCGATGCCGAAGGCGTTGAAACCCGCGCCGACGAAGAAGCCCCGCACCTCCGGCGCCTCGCCGATGATGAAATTGCCGTCCGGCGTGAAGCTTTCGGGACCGTTGACGAGCTGCTTGATGCCGGCCGTCTCGAGCGCCGGCACCCGGCCGAGCGCCCGCTCGACGAGCGGGGCGAAATGATCGAAGTCCTCGGGCAGCAGGCGGTAGGCGAAATCCTCCGGCACCTCGTTCTCGCCCCAGGGCAGGGGGTCCGGTTCGTAGCCGCCCATCACGAGCCCTCCCACCTCCTCCTTGTAGTAGGTGAGGCGGTCGGGATCGCGCAGGGTGGGCAGACCCGGATGGACTCCCTCGATGGGCTCGGTGATCATGTACTGGTGCTGGACCGAGACCAGCGGCACGTTGACGCCCGCCCGGGCGGCGAGCTGGCGGGTCCATTGGCCGGCGCAGAGGCAGATCGTCTCGCAGGCCACCCGGCCGCGATCGGTGAGCACGGCGCGTATCCGGCCCTGCTCGATCTCGAATCCCTCGACCCCGATCCCTTCGAGGATCGTCACCCCCTGCATGCGGGCGCCCCTGGCGAGAGCGCGGGTGATGTCCGAGGGGTTGGCCTGGCCGTCGGTGGGCAGGAAGGCGGCTCCCACCACGTCCTCGACCGTCATCAGCGGCCACAGCTCCTGCGCCTCCCTGGGGGTCAGGAGGTGCATCTCGAGCCCGAAGGAACGGGCGGTGGTGGCCTGGCGCCGGACCTCGATCCAGCGGTCGGCGTTGCAGGCGAGCCGCAGGCCGCCGTTCCGCTTCCAGCCGGTGGCCTGGCCGGTTTCCTCCTCGAGCCGGTCGTAGAGGGCCACCGAATAGCCGAGGAGCTGGGTGATATTGGCGTTGCTGCGGAGCTGGCCGACGAGGCCGGCCGCGTGCCAGGTGGAGCCGGCGCTCAGTTCGTGACGCTCGAGCAGGAGCACCTCGCTCCAGCCGGCCTTGCCCAGATGGTAGGCCACCGAACAGCCGACGATGCCGCCGCCGACGACGACCACCTTGGCGGAAGAGGGGAGATCGCTCATCGGCCGTCCATCTCCTCGAACGTGGCGAAGGCGCGGTCGAGCCGGCCCAGGTTCTCCTCGGTGTAACCGCGGAAGTCGAAGTCGATCGTGGAATGGAGCTCCGAGACGAGGCTCCACATGGTCTCGCGCAGCAGCGAGGCGGTGAGCATGGCCTGGGCGCGGAAGCGCAGCTCGTCCGTCACCGGCCGGTCGAAGTAGAGCTCCAGCACCCGGTCGCGCTCGGCGGCGGAGAGCTCGTTGTTGGAGACGAGCCCGCCGAGATCGAAGAGGGGCGAGTTGAAGCCGGCGTAGTCCCAGTCGATGAGCCACAGGCGCTCGCCGTCGTCGATCAGGTTGGCGGCCAGGAGATCGTTGTGGCCGTAGACGAGCTCGATCGGCCCCACCGCCCGCTCCAGCCGCGCCGCCATCGCCAGGAACTCGGGCAGCCGGTGGCGCAGGCGCGAGCCCCCTTCCTCAAGGGTGTGGGCGTAGTCGCGCACCACGTGGAACACCCAGAAGACCAGCGCCGGCCCGCGCAGATGCTTCGGGATCTCGTGGTGGGCGCGGTGCACGAGGGCCACCACCTGCTCGAGCCGCGCACGCACGTCGGCGGGTTCGAGGGTGCGCCCCTCGATGTGCTCGAGCACCAGGATGCCGGGTTCGGCATGGACCACCGCCGGGGACACGCCGGCCGCCTGCGCCGCCCGGCTGGCCGCCAGCTCGTTGAAGCGCATCACGCCGTGGACGGGAATGTCCTCGCCCACCCGGACGACGAACCTGCGGTCACCGTCGCGGACCAGGAAGTTGGTGTTGGTGATGCCGCCGCCGAGGGGCTCGGGTTCGACCGGCCCGCGCCAGATGGAAAGGGCGGCGACACGGCGGCGGGGATCGTGGGAAACGCTCATGACGCGAGACCCAGACGCTGCTTGATGTGGGTGGTGCCGGCGCCGATCAGGCGGTCGGCGATCATGGCGATGGCGGCCACGCAGAGACCGGCCACGAGGCCCTGACCGACGTCCGCCTTGGTGAGGGCGATGTAAACCTCCTGACCGAGATCGCGGGTGCCCACGAGGGCCGTGATCACCAGCATCGAGAGGGCCAGCATGATGGTCTGGTTGATGCCCAGCAGGATCTCGGGCAGGGCCAGCGGCAGGCGGATCTTGAACAGGAGTTGACGCGGCGTGCAGCCGCTCGTGATCCCCGCCTCGACGAGCTGGGACGGGACGCTCCGGATGCCGTGGGCGGTGTAGCGGATGACGGGTGCCACGGCGTAGAGGATGACGGCGATCATGGCGGCGAAGTCGCCGACCCGGAACAGCATCACCACCGGGATCAGGTAGACGAAGGAGGGCAGTGTCTGGAGGGTGTCGATCACGCCCTGGACGACGCGCCACAGGCGCTCGCTGAGGCCGCAGGCGATGCCGAGCGGGATGCCGACGAGGGCCGCGATGACCACCGCGAGGCCGCAGAGGTAGACGGTGATCATGGCCTTGGTCCAGAACCCCGTGAGCACGATGAACATGGCGAAGCCGGTCACCGTGAGGGCGAGGCGCAGACCGCCCAGCCGCAGCCCGAGCGCGGCGAGCAGCACCACCACCCAGGGCCAGGGCTGGGCCAGCAGGAAGCGCTTGACCGGGACGAGGAGGTTGAGGACGAGGAAGGTCTTGAAGGCCTCGAGTTGGTCGAAGAAGTTGACGTTGATCCATTTGACCAGCGCCGCCCAGTAGCTGGCCGTGGACACCTCGAAGGCCTCGGGATAGCTGGCGACGGCCGGAACGTCGCGGCCGATGGCCATGGTGGCGAGGGCGAGGAGACCGGCGGCGGTGAGCAGCCAGCCCCGATCGATCACGCGGCGGCCCATGTCGTGGCGCAGCCGTTCGCCGCGGGTAGCGGCCGCTTGGCTCAGCCGGTCGAGGGCGATCGCCAGCACGGTGATCGCCACCCCGGCCTCGAGCCCCCGGCCGATGTCGAGGCGGCGCAGCGAGGCGAGCACGTCGTAGCCGAGGCCGCCGGCGCCGATCATGGAGGCGATGATCACCATGTTCAGCGACAGCATGATCACCTGGTTGACGCCCACCATCAGCGCCGGCCGCGAGGCCGGGACCAGCACCTTCCAGAGGAGCTGACGTCGGGTGCAGCCGGCCATCCGCCCGAACTCGGTGATCTCGGACGGCACCCGCCGGAGCGCCAGGAGGGTCACCCGCACCATCGGCGGCAGGGCGTAGATGATGGTGGCGATCATCGCCGCCACCGGACCGAAGCCGAACAGGAACAGGATCGGCACCAGATAGGCGAACACCGGTACCGTCTGCATGACGTCGAGGATCGGGATCAGCAGCCGCTCGAAGCGTGGCGAGCGGAAACCGCCGATGCCGAGCAGCAGGCCACCGACCACCCCGAACGGCACCGCGATCAGGATCGAGGAGAGGGTGACCATGGCGCTCGGCCACTGGCCGAAGAGGGCGAGATAGGCGAAGCAGCCGACCACCAGCACGGCGAGGCGCGCTCCGCCGAAGCGGGCCGCCAGCAGACCGGCGAACAGAATGACCGCGGCCCAGGACACGGGCGCCGTGAGCTGTTCGGCGGCCGACCCCTGGCCCAGCATGAAGCCGGTCACGAGCACGCTCTTCGCGAGGGCCAGCGGCCAGTCCATCAGCCAGGCGAAGCCGCGAGTCGTGTCCTTGAAGGTGAAGGGGCCGAAGCTCGCCTGGGTGACGAGCCAGTCCATCCACTGGGAGAGGTAGCGGTCGAGGGGGATTTCGAAATCGCGCGGCAGACGGAGCGCCCAACGCGGCACCAGCCCGCGCGGCGCGTAGGCGAAGAAGAAGGAGAGGGCGAGGGCGGCCATCCAGAAGGGCGGCCCGGCGCGCAGACGGAAGCGCTTCGGCGAGCGGGCGGCGGTGGCCGTGACCATGGTCAACGCCCCCCGACCAGCACCCGCAGCACCACCTCGCGGTCGACGGCACCCAGGAGCCGGCCGTCCTCCACCACCGCGAAGGGGCGGGAATCCGCCAGCACGGCGGGGGCGATCTCGGCGATCCTGGCCTGCGGCAGGATCTCCCCGGCGAACTCGCGGATGCCGTCGGCCGGCACCATCACCGCACGGGCGGTCAGGATCTTGGCACGCGGGGCGTCGGCGGTGAACTCGGCGACGTAGGGGGTGGCCGGAGCCAGGATCAGCTCCTCGGGGGTGCCGATCTGGACGATGCGGCCGTCCTGCATGATGGCGATGCGGTCGGCGAGCCGCACCGCCTCGTCGAAATCGTGGGTGATGAAGACGATGGTCTTCTCGAGCATCCCCTGCAGGCGCAGGAACTCGTTCTGCATCTCGCGGCGAATGAGCGGGTCGAGGGCCGAGAAGGGCTCGTCCAGGAACCACAGCTCGGGACCGACGGCGAGCGAGCGGGCGATGCCCACCCGCTGCTGCTGGCCGCCCGAGAGCTCGCGCGGGAAGTAGTTCTCGCGGCCCCGGAGCCCGACGAGCTCGATCATCTCCATCGCCCGCCGCTCGCGGGTGGCCCGGTCGACTCCCTGGACCTCGAGCGGAAAGGCGACGTTGCCGAGCACGGTGAGATGGGGCAGGAGCGCGAAATGCTGGAACACCATCCCCATCTTGTGCCGGCGGATCTCGATCATCTCCCGCTCGCGCATGCGCAGGAGATCGCGTCCCTCGAAGAAGATCTGACCGGCGGTGGGCTCGATCAGCCGCGAGAGACAGCGCACGAGGGTCGACTTGCCGGAGCCCGACAGGCCCATGATGACGAAGATCTCGCCGGCCCGCACTTCGAGATCGGCGTCCACCACCGCCGGCACCAGCCCCGCCCGACGCAGATCCTCCTCGTCCGGGCGGGGATTGTCGCGAAGGAACTGTTCGGCACGCGGGCCGAAGAGTTTCCAGACGTGCCTGCAGGCGAGCTTGATCTCGCCTGCAGGCCTTTCTCCGGTGGGGGATCCTACTGGCCGATCCACGCCTTCCAGCGATCCTCGTTCTTGGCCATCCAGTCGGCGACCACGGCCTCCACGGTGTTCCCCTCGAGATCGACTTTGGCGATCATGTCGCCCATCTCGTCGTTGGTGACGCGGAACGCCTTGATCGCCTCGTACGCGCCCGGCCATTTGTCCTTGAGGCCGGCCCAGGCTACCTTCCAGATGGGTCCGCGGGGCTTGCCGCAATCGTATTTCATGTCCGGATTGATGCCCCAGGACGGATCCTCGTAGCAGGCGGGCTCGTAGGGCGGGAACTCGACCCATTCGCCCTCGTACTTGATGGGCGCCCAGTGCGGGGCGTAGACCCAGAGCAGGATCGGTGCCTTGCGCTGATAGGCGCTCTCGAGCTCGGCAAAGAGGGCGGCGTCGGTGCCGGCGTGCACCACCTCGTAGTCGAGGCCGAGGGCCTCCGCCCGCTCGTCGTCGAACCCGCCCCAGGTCACCGGTCCGCCGAGATAGCGCCCGCGCGGGTAGGTCTCCGGCGTCGAGAAGGCCTCGGCGCAGTCGTTGAGCGCCCGCCAGTCGGGCAGGCCCGGGCATTTCTCCTTCATGTAGAGGGGATACCACCACTCCTCGATGGCCAGCATGCCGGTCTCGCCGAGGTTCTCGACCAGCCCCGTGGCAGTGGCCTCGTCCATCGCCTGCCGGCCCGTCGTCTCCCAGATCTCCATCGCCACGTGGAGATCGCCGGTCTTGAGCCCGGCGAACTGGGCGAGATAGTCGGCCTGGACGTATTCGACGTTGTAACCGGCCTTCTTCAGCACCTCGCCCATGATGTTGGTGGTGATGAGCTGGCCCGTCCAGTCGTGCAGCGTGAGCTTGATGGGATCCTGCGATTCCACCTGCGCCGCGGCGCCACCGCCGTAGAGCAGCGCCAGCGCCAGCACGCCGCCGCACAGGCGTCGCCCGATCCGCCTTCCGGTTTCCATGGTGACCGTCCTCCCTGACTTCCCATGACGGTTCTGGTCCGATTGCGGTGGCATTCTCGACCGCGTTCGCCGGCCAAGTCAACACGAAACTCGCACAAATGACCGAATCCGTGCTAAATCACACGGAAACCCAACAGGACCAGGGGTCGGCAGGCGATGGTTCCCACACGGTGGCAGGCGGCGATCATCGAGGTTCTGCAGCGCCAGGGGCGGGCGCGGATCAGCGAACTGGCCCGTAGCCTCGCCGTCTCCGAGGAGACCATCCGGCGCCACGTGCGTCCGCTGGTGGCGCGGGGCCTGCTCGGCCGCGAGCACGGGGCGGTGCGCTGGATCGGACCCGGCGGCGAGGCGCCCTTCGATCGCCGGCTGCGGATCCGGGCCGCCGCCAAGCGGACGATCGCCCGCGCCGCCGCCGAGCTCGTGGCCGACGGGCAGACGGTGATGATGGACACGGGATCCACCACCGCCTTCGTCGCCGAGGGGCTGGCGGTCCGGGAGCGGCTCACACTGGTCACCAACGGCATCGAGATCGCCCGTTCGCTCGTGGGCCGCAACGGCCACAAAGTCTATCTCGCCGGCGGCGAGCTGAAGGCCGAGCTGGCGGCGGCGGTGGGACCCGAGGCCCTCGCCTTCATCGGTCAGTTCCGCGCCGATCTGGCGATCCTCTCCATCGCCGCCATCGACGCCGAGGAGGGTCTCATGAACTACGCTCTCGACGAGGCCCGCCTCGCCCGGGCGATGATGGCGCGGGCGGAACGGGTGATGGTGGTGGCGGATCATGCGAAGTTCGGCCAGCGGGCCGCGGTTCATGTGGCTCGGCTGGAGGAGATCCACTGTCTGGTGACCGACGCCCCCCCGCCCGAACCCTTCGCCGGGCGGCTGGAGGAAGCGGGGACGAGTCTGGTGGTGGCCGGCAATCAGTCGGAGACGGCCGTTTCTCCGTCGACCATGGTGTAGACCTCGATCGCCTCGTCGATGTCGCGCAGACGCCGCCGTCCGAGGCGGCGCAGGGAGGCGTCGCGGTGCTCGCAGCTCTCGACGAACGCGCCGGACAGCAGCACCGGTACGTGCAGCTCCTTGGTGAGTTCCTGCAGTCTTTCGGTGATGTTCACCGCCGGGCCGATGACCGTGAAATCGAGCCGCGAGGCGGCGCCGATGTTGCCCCACATGACGTCTCCCCGGTGCAGGGCGATACCGAACCCCACCGCCTCCTTGCCGCGGTCCCGTCGCGCCGCGTTGAAGCGGTGCATCCCGAGAATGGCGTCGCGGGCGGCCCGGAAGGCCCGCACGCAGGCCCGCGGCGCGTCGAGGGGAAAGATGGCGAGCAGCCCGTCGCCCATGAACTTCAGGATCTCGCCGCCCTGTCCGAGGACGGCATCCGCCATGACGTCGAAATAGCCGTTCAGGAGATCGATCAGCTCGTCCCGCGACCGTGTCTGGGAGAGCCGGGTGAAGCCCCGCAGGTCCGAATTCCAGATCGCGGCGTGCAGGGTCTCGCCGCTGCCGCGGGTGATCTCGCCCCGCAGGATGCGCTCGCCGGCACGCGGGCCGACGTAAGTGTTGAGGAGGTTCCTCGCAATCCGGCGGTTGAGGCGGATCTCCACCGCCATGGCGAGGATCGGCAGCATCTCCTCGATGGTGAGGAGATCCACCGTATCGAAGCCCTCCGGCCGCCGGGTGGCCCAGCTCGAGGCGTGGCGTTTGCCGTCGGTGAACCGCATCGGCAGGGCGAGATAGTCGGTGAAGCCCCGGCGCCGGAGGTCGGCGAAGATCCCGAAGGTGGGGCCTTCGCGCAGATGCTCGAGGTCGAGCCGCTGGCGGATCCCTTCGGCGCCCTCGAACAGCGCCCGCACCGGGCTGTTGAGATAGGCCGGCTGTTCGAGCGCGCCGCGTTCGTGGAAATCGATCTCGGCATCCTGCATCCCCGGCCGCCAGGTGATGGTGGCGCCCAGGAGCTGGGGGTGGAGGGTACGCAGGTGGAGGGTGGCGCGATCCAGCGGGATCCCGTCCGCCCGCAGGCGGTTGCAGGTGCCGCCGAAGAGATTGTCGATGTAGGGCTCGAGCACGCTCTCCCGCGCCAGCCAGTCGAGGGTGCCGTTGCGACGGCTGGGCCAGTGGCCGCTCTCCCGGCGGGCGCTCACGCCGCGTCACCCTCGTACCTGCGCAGGCGCGCCGACACCTCGATCAGCCGCTGGGTGGTCTGGTGGAGCCGGCTCGCCAGTTCGTGCATGACGCCGATCGCCACCTCCGGGAACTGGGTCACGAGGTTGAAGAAGGCATCCTTGGAGATGCGCAGGGTGACCAGCGCGCTGGCGGCGATCACCGTGGCGGTGCGGGGAACGTCGCAGAGGATCGCGATCTCCCCGATGATGTCGTTTTTGCCGAGGCGGGCCACCCGCACCGGCCCCTCCTCGGTGTTCACGAACACGTCCGCCTCCCCCTCGAGCACGATGAAGGCGGCATCGCCCCGTTCGCCCTGGGCGCAGACCTGGTCTCCCGGCTGGAACTCGAGCCGTTCGCTGGTAAATGCGAGCAGCTTCAGCTTCGAAGGGTCGATCTTGGAGAACAGCGGGATGTTGCGGAGGGTGTCGACGTCGCGTTGCAGGGTCATCGCCCGCCCCTTCCATCGGGATCAGATGTTGGCCAGAAGCTTGCCCACCGCGGAACCGCTGTCGCGCAGCTGCTCGAACCGCGCGAAGGCGGAGACGCGGCCGCCGTCCATCACGAGCACCTTGTCGAAGCGGCTCGCCCAGTCGTGCTGGTTGAGCACCCAGAAGATCGTGCGGCCGCGGAATTCTTCCAGGATGGCGTCGCGCAGGACGGCCTGCTCCGATGCATCGAGGGCATCGGTGGCGTTGTGGAGGATCAGCATCTGCGGGCGCTTCAGGAGCTCACGGGCGATCGCCAGCTTCTGGCGCTGCGACAGATTGAGGCGGCTGCCGCCGACGCCGCACTCGAAATCGAGGCCGACGGCGCTCACGCCGAGGGCGAGGTCGAGTTCGTCGAGAATCGTGGCGATGAGCTCCGCCACCCGCGCCGCCGCGTTGGGCTGGCCGTAGGCGATCTTGCCGAAGATGACGTTCTCCTGGATGCTGAGCGCGTCGTTGTAGGCGTCGCGATCGAAGAAACTGATGGTCCCTTCGAGTTCGGGTGGCAGATTGGCGCGGAAGCGGCGGCGCGCCTCCACCACCCGGTCCTGCACCTCGGGGGTCAGCAGACCGAGCCGGTGGCGCGCGGGGATCAGCCGGAAGGCCAGTGCCAGGAGGCGCCGCTGGTCCTCCTCCTCCATTGCCTCCGGATGGTCGGGATCGACCCGCTGGATGAGCGCCCGGTACTGGGGTAGCCGTTCCGGGTCGATGAAGCTGAACTGGCGGAAGTACTCGTGCTCGGGCGGCAGGTCGGCGAACAGCTCGACCATGGTGCTGGCGACCCGGTAGCCGATGCGCACGAGGTCGTCGAACAGTCCGGTGGCCCGGATCGTTTCGAGCACGTAGGGATGGTCGGCCACATGCTCGGGGCCGAAGGTATCGCCCACGGGCGTGCCGAAGAGCAGGTTCTCGGCCAGCGTTGCGTTGGTGTTGTAGCGGTCGGGATCGAAGGGCTCCACCAGCCGGGCGAGATCCGGGTCGGCGGACAGCCGCTGCAGCATGAGCTGCCGGGCCCGTAGCAGGCCGTTCGCGAGATCCGGCTTGTCGGCCGCACGGATCGTGCCCCTGAGACCCAGGAGGTAGACGTCGTGGTCGAGCCGCACCAGGCCGAGGACACGCATCATCGCCGACAGCCGTTCCTCCGGGCCGGAAACGCCCATCGCCGCATCGTCCACCCAGTCGGCGAAGGGATCCAAGGCGGCGTTGCCCGAGGCCACCGCCTCGTGGAGGTAGCGCTCGAGTTCGGCGTCGGCGGGCCGCGGCCGGATGGGGCGGTGCTTGAGGCCGTAGAGGAGATTGTCGGCGATGGTACCCTTGAACACGTGGGCGACCGGGGCGACGTAGCCGATCCGCCGTCCGAGCACGCTTTCCGGCTGGGTGTGGAGATCCTTGCCGTCGACCAGGATGCGGCCCCGGCTCGGGTCCAGGAGGCCGGCCAGCATCTGCGCGAGCGCGCCCCGTCCGCTGCCGGCGTTGCCGAGCACCGCCACGTGGCTCGGCAGTTCGAGAGTGAAGGAAACGCCGTCGAGGAGGAATTCGCCGTCCTCCTCGAGCGCCACTTGCTGGGCCAGGATCTCGCGGCGGAATTCGGGCGCGTCCGGCGGGGGATCGGCGAGCTGGCGCTCGGCGGGCTTGAGACCCGTGGGCATGAACTGGGTGACGATCTGCTCGTACTTGATCTTCACGTCGTACATCATCTGATAGTAGGTGAGCAGCTCCTTCCAGGGTGCCGACAGGTCCTTGTGGGCGTTGAGCACCGCCACGAGGGCACCGAGGGTGATCTGGCCCTCGAGCACGAGATAGCCGCCGATCGAGAAGAAGAAGAAGGGGCCGAGCTGGGCCAGAAAGTTGTTGAGAAACTTGATCAGAAACTTCTTCTTGTAGATGTCGAAACGGATGAAGAAGATCCGTGACAGATGCTCGCTGAACTGGGCCCGCTCGTAGAGGCCCGTGTCGTTGGCGTGGATGTCGACGATACCGGCCGCCGTCTCGCTGATCTTCTCGGCGTTCTGGCGCACCTGGCGGACGCGGCGCTTGCCCAGCTCGTTCACCTGTCGCTGCAGCCTCGGGATGACGTAGGCCTGCACCGGATAGAGGGCGACGGCGGCGAGGCCCAGGATCCAGTCCTGCATGAACATGAAGACGAGGATGGTGATCAGGGTCCCGCCCTGGAACGCCGGCACCGAGAGGGCGGAGCCAACGTAGCCGCCGAGCGGCTCCACCTCGGCGTTGATCATCTGCACGAGCTCGCCCTGACTCATGCGCCGGAAATAGGGCAGGGGAAAGCGCAGCAGATGATCATAGAGCTGGTAGCGCAGCCGGCGCAGCATGCGCTCGGCGACGATGCCGGCGTAGACGTTGAGCAGGTATTTCAGCAATCCGGCCACAAGTACGAGGGCCAGGAAGGTGCCGCAGAGGGCGAGCAGATACTGAAGCTGGGTGAGCTCACGGCCGAACAGGACGAAGACCTCCGCCTGCACGGCGAGGGCCTCGTTGATGATGATCTTGGGCAGTTCCAGGGTGGCGTAGAGGACCGGAAAGCTGCCGACCGTGAGCGCCAGGATGACGAGCTGCTGGCGCAGGCTGTACTTCCAGATGAAGCGAAATATGGTCGGTTCCATGCCCTGCCGTGCCGGCCGCCTGTCCGTTGCCGGAGAACTTACGCCACTCAACCGTTCGGAGCAAAGGCCGCCGTGGCGGGAAGGCCGTCGCCCGTGCGTGCACATTTCGCCGCCTTGCCCGATCACGGCTTCGGCCTATCGTGGGACGGCCAGTGCGGGAGGGAGGAGCCATGCAGCGCTATCGCGAGATCTACGAACGTTCCCTGCGCGACCCAGAGGGCTTCTGGGCGGAGGCGGCGGCGGGAATCGACTGGGTGCGCCGCTGGAATCGGGTGCTGAACACCGATCGCCCTCCGTTCTACCGCTGGTTCGAGGGTGCCGAGCTCAACACCTGCTACAACGCCGTCGACCGTCACGTGGAAGGCGGGCGTGGCAATCAGCCGGCGATCATCCACGACAGCCCCATCACGGGCTCCCTGCGGGTCCTCAGCTATGCCGAGCTGCAGGACGAGGTGGCCCGCTTCGCGGGGGTTCTCGAGCGCTGCGGCGTGAAGAAAGGCGATCGGGTGATCGTCTACATGCCGATGGTACCCGAGGCGCTGGTGGCGATGCTGGGTTGCGCCCGTATCGGCGCCATCCATTCGGTCGTGTTCGGCGGCTTCGCCTCCAACGAGCTGGCGGCCCGCATCGACGACGCGAGGCCGAGGCTCGTCGTGAGCGCGAGCTGCGGCATCGAACCGGGCCGCATCGTGCCCTACAAGCCGCTTCTCGACGGCGCCATCGCGCTCGCCGCCCACAAGCCGGAGCGCTGCGTCATTCTCCAGCGACCGCAGGCACGGGCCGAACTCACGCCCGGGCGGGACCTCGACTGGCAGGAGGCGATGGCCGGAGCCTCGCCCGCCGACTGGGTGCCGGTGGCGGCCACCGATCCCCTCTACATCCTCTATACGAGCGGCACCACCGGCCAGCCCAAGGGCATCGTCCGCGACAACGGCGGCCACGCGGTGGCGCTCCACTGGACGATGAAGAACATCTACAACGTCGATCCGGGCGAAGTGTACTGGGCGGCCTCCGACGTCGGCTGGGTCGTGGGCCACAGCTACATCTGCTACGGTCCGCTGCTGCACGGCAACACCACCATCGTCTACGAGGGCAAGCCCGTCGGCACGCCGGACGCGGGGGCCTTCTGGCGGGTCATCGAGCAGCACGACGTCAAGGTGCTGTTCACCGCGCCGACCGCCTTCCGGGCGATCAAGAAGGAGGACCCCGCGGGCGAGCTGCTCGCGCGCCACGATCTCTCCCGTTTCCGCGCCCTCTTTCTCGCCGGCGAGCGCTGCGATCCCGACACCCTTCTGTGGGCGCAGGAGAAGCTCGGGGTGCCGGTCATCGACCATTGGTGGCAGACCGAGACCGGCTGGGCGATCTGTGCCAATCCGCTGGGAATCGAGATGCTCCCGGTCAAGCCGGGTTCGCCCTCGGTGCCGATGCCGGGCTACGATCTCCGCATTCTCGACGACGAAGGGCGCGAGCTGGGACCGAACGAGATGGGGGCGATCGTCATCCGCACGCCGCTGCCGCCGGGCTGCCTGCCGACCCTGTGGAATGCCGACGAGCGGTTCGTGCAGGCCTATCTTTCCCGCTATCCCGGCTACTACCTCACGGGTGATGCGGGCCATCGCGACGAGGACGGCTATCTCTACATCATGAGCCGCATCGACGACGTCATCAACGTCGCCGGCCACCGGCTCTCGACGGGGGCCATCGAGGAGGTGCTGGCCGCCCATCCGGACGTCGCCGAATGCGCGGTGATCGGTGTCGCCGACAGCCTGAAGGGAGAGCTGCCGCTGGGCCTCGTCGTGCTCAAGGCGGGTGTCGCGCGCGATCACGCCATGATCTGCGCCGAACTCGTGCGCAAGGTGCGGGAGGAGATCGGGCCGGTGGCCGCGTTCAAACTGGTGGCGGTGGTGAAACGGCTGCCCAAGACCCGTTCCGGCAAGATCCTCCGGGGCACCATGAAGCGGATCGCCGACGGGGCCGAATGGAAGATGCCGGCGACCATCGACGATCCCGCCATTCTCGACGAGATCACCGAGGCGCTGGTGGCGCTCGGCTACGCGGGCGGCGGCGACGGGCGCTGATCCGGCCGATCGTTTCCCGCTTTCGCGCGCGCGCGCCCTGCGCTATCCGGGGCGGCGACGAGAGGGGCGGGAGGAGAGCGTCATGGAGCAGCCCGATCCGGCAGGCCTGAAGGCCACTTGGTCCTATCCGACCACCATCCTGTTCGGTGCCGGCAGCCTCGCCAAGCTGCCGCGAGCCTGCGCCGACGCCGGCATCGCGCGGCCGCTGCTGGTCACCGACCCGGGTCTCGCCGAGCTGCCGCCGGTCGGCGAGGCCCTCTCCGTCCTGCGGGGGGCGGGGCTGGAGCCGGGCCTGTTCACCGATCTCCGGCCCAATCCCACGGCCGCCAACGTCGACGCCGGTCTCGCGGCGCTGCGCGACGGCGGTCACGACGGGGTGGTGGCGATGGGTGGCGGCAGCGCCCTCGATTGCGGCAAGGCGATCGCCTTCATGGCCGGCCAGACCCGTCCGATCTGGGATTTCGAGGACGTCGACGACTACTGGAAGCGGGCCCGGGAGGAGGGGATCCTCCCCGTGGTGGCGATCCCCACCACCGCCGGTACCGGCTCGGAGGTGGGGCGGGCGGCGGTCATCACCGATCCCGAGATCCACACCAAGAAGATCATCTTCCATCCCCGCATGCTGCCCCGGACGGCGATCCTCGATCCGCGGGTCACCGTCGGTCTGCCGGCGCATCTGACCGCCGCCACCGGCATGGACGCGCTGGCCCATTCCCTCGAGGCCTACTGCGCGCCCACCTTCCACCCGATGAGCGAGGGGATCGCCGTCGAGGGCATGCGGCTCGTCAAGGAGGCGCTGCCGCGCGCCTGTGCCGAGGGCGGCGATCTCGCGGCGCGGGGGATGATGCTCGCGGCCTCGATGATGGGGGCGGTGGCCTTCCAGAAGGGGCTCGGCGCGATCCACGCCCTGAGCCATCCGATCGGCGCCCTCTACGACACCCATCACGGGCTCACCAACGCGGTGCTGATGCCCTATGTGCTCGCCTTCAACTGTCGCGCGGTCGAGGCCAAGATCGCGCGGCTGGCCGGCTGGCTGGAGCTGCCCCGAACGGATTTCGGCGGCTTCCTCGACTGGGTGCTGGGGCTTCGCAGGGAGCTCGGCATCCCGCACCGGCTGAAGGATCTCGGCGTGGCTCCGGAGCGCTTCTCGACCATCGCCGAAATGGCGGTGCGGGATCCCACCGCGGCCACCAATCCGGTGCCACTCACCGCGGAAGGCGCCGAAACAATCCTGCGGCAGGCCTACGAGGGCACCGGCGTCTGAAGTTCCGGCGGCAGCCGACGGGCGGCGGGAGGATTCCCGGCCGCGAGGCGCGATGTCAGCTCTTCTGGCGGCGCCAGCGGGCGATCGCGCCTTCGAGCAGCGTCCCGCGATCCTCGGGCGGTCGTCCCCAGATGCCGGCGAAGGAGGGGGTGGCGCTCGCCGGCCGCCGGTCCGCGGGCAGCGGATCGAGACGCACGGTCACCGGTACGGGCACTCCTTCGCCGACGATCAGCGCTTCGCCGGCGGCGAGGGCGGGCAGCGCCCGCAGCATCCAGGCGGAGCCGTCGGGGAGTACCCGCTCGATGAAGGCCTGATCCCGCTCGTTGCTCATCCGCAGGGCGAACACGGTACCGCACTGGGAGAGGGCGGAGGCGGAGAGCTCGGCCGGTCGCTGGCTGACGAGACAGAGGGAGACGCCGTACTTGCGCCCCTCCTTGGCCAGCCGGTCGATGGCCCGGCGGCTGGGAGCGAAGCCGAGGGAGGGATCGTCGGGCACGTAGCGGTGGGCTTCCTCGCAGACCAGCAGCACCGGCCGCATCCGTTCGCGATCCGACCACAGGCCGTATTCGAACACCAGCCGGCACAGCACCGACACCACCACATCGACGATCTCCGAGGCCATGCCGGCGGTGTTGAGGACCGTGATCGGGCGTCCGTTGGCGGGGATGCGGAACAGCCTGCCCAGAATGGCGGCCATGTTGTCGCGGACCGCCAGCTTCGGGAACAGGAATTCGTAGCGCGGGTCGGTCCGGGCGCTCGCCAGCCGCGACAGCAGATGACGGTAGGGGGCGGCACCCTCGGGCTTGTCCAGGGTGCCCAGCCGCTCGTTGATGATCTCCTCGAGCTCCGACAGACGGTAGGGGACGGGGACGTCGACGGACACCATCTCGGCGTTCTGACCGTCCCTGCAGGCCCGTTGCCGCGCCTTGAGCACCGCATCCTTGAGGATCGCCCGTTCGGCGTAGGTGCGCTCGTCGTCGCCGGGCGCCAGGATCGCCGCCAGCTCCTCGAAGGTCAGCAGCCAGTAGGGCAGCTCGAGGGAGGCGGGATCGAGCACCATCGCCCGTTCGCCGAACGCGGCCGCATATTCGTCGTGGGGATCGATCACCACCACATGGGCATCGGGATAGCGCTCCACGAGACGATGGACGAGGAGCGCCACCGCCGAGGACTTGCCGCATCCCGTGCTGCCCAGCACCGCGAAATGCTTGCCCAGCAGCTCGTCGACCAGGACTGAGACCGGAACCCGGGGATCGTGGCGCAGGCGCCCGAGCTCCACCGCGGCACGGTCCCCCACCGCGTACACGGTGCGCTCCTCCTCCTCGCAGGCGGGGCGGATCGGGGCGCCGAGCACGGGGTAGCGCGAGATGCCGCGACGGAAGACCGGCGGTGCGTCCTCGCCGGTGAGCTCCCCCAGAAGCTGCAGCTCGAGGATACCGAAATCCTCGCCGCGTCGTCCGTGACGCATCGCGTGCACGACGGCGACGGCGGTCCCCACAGGAGTCGGCACCGCCATCAGGCCGCCGATGATCACCCGTTCGCGCAGCGAACCGGAAACGTCGAGACCGCAGACCAGGCGGGCGCCGTCGACGGCCAGAACCGAACCCACCGCGCCGGCGCCGTCCTGGGGTTCCGTTTCGAGGGCAGCGTGGGGATGCGGAAACGCGTGCATGCTCATCCTGCCGCGGACATGGGGCGATGGCAGGATAGCCATGCGAGGTTGACAAAGGATTAAACCGCGGGGGCCGGTCGGGGCACCCGCCGCCGTCTCACATCAGCTCGGCACGCCGGGCCAGCTTGCGGACCTCGCGTTCCACCACCCGCTCGACGATGGCCGGCAGGTTCCGGTCGAGCCACTCCTTGAGCATCGGTCGCATCAGCTCGGCCACCAGCTGTTCCACGGTCTTGCCGTCGCCGGCCGGCAGCGGCTCGGGCTCGGGCCGGGCCACGGATCTGGCGAGCTTGGCGAAGGCCCCCGTCGCGGCTTCGGCCGCCGGTTCCGAAATCAGCTCCGCCTCGCTCTCATCGGCCGATCCATCGTCCACCAGTTCGAGATCGGCCGCGCGCTCCGCGAGTTCCTGATCCGCCTGCCGCTCGAGGGTGGACAGATCGGGCTTTGCGGGGGGCGGTGGCTGCTCCGTCTCCGTCTCCGCCTCCGGCGGTTCGGCGGTCTCTTCCGGCTCCTTCGCGGCGGCCGTTTCCGGCTGCGGTGCCGGTTCGGTCTCCTCGGCCTGCTGCTTGGCGGCCGTCTTCGGCCTTTTCTCCGGCACCTCCTCCGCCGGTACCACCTCGGTCAATTCGAGCACCTCCTCTTCCTCGGCCTCGGGAGACTGCGCCTTGGCGGCCGACTCCTCGGCCGGCGTCCCGGCCTTCTCTCCGGATCCCTCGTCGCTGGCGATGATCTGCCGGATGGAGGAGAGGATCTCCTCCATCGACGGCTCCTGCCCCTCCTTGCCCGCCGGTTTGCTGTCGCTCATCTTTCCTGCTCCGCAAGCCCTCGTTCGCCGCCGCCACCCCCGATCACCGCATGGCTGGGCCAAAACCCGGTCGCCGTCAACCGCGACGGCGGCTCACCGCTCCTCCGATCCGTCGACAGCGGAACCTCCGCCTTCGGGCGCCGGCGGTTCGGTGCCGAACCAGGCCCCCCGCACCTCGCGATAGTAGGCCTCCTCGTCGTAGACCGTCACCTCGAGGTCGAGATCGCGCGCCGTCAGGCGACCGATCCCCGCCAGCAGCCGATAGCCCGCCAGCACCAGCGCGCGCTCGGCATCGACGCGGGCGGTCTGGGCCTCGAACAGTTCCTGCTCGGCATCCAGCACGTCGAGCACCGTGCGGGCGCCGCTGCGGGCTTCCTCGCGGACGCCCGCGAGCGCGAGCTCGGCGGCGGCGAGGCGGGTCGCGAGCGATTCCACGCGGGCGCGGGCGGTCTCGAGGGCCTCGAAGGCGGCGGTGATCGTCTCGCGCACGCGGCGACGCGCATCCTCGAGGGCGAAGCGGCTGGCGGTCGCCTGCTGGCGGCTCTGCCGGATGCGTGCCCGCGCGCCACCCCCCTGGTAGAGGGGGATCGTCAGCAGGGCGCCGATCGCCGCCTCGCTCTGGTGCCCGCTGTCGAGATCGGGATCGTTGGCGTAGGCGAGTTCGGCGCTCAGCGCCAGTCTGGGGTAGAGGAGCGCCCGTGCTTCGGATACGCCCTGCTCGGCGCGTTCGAGGTCCATCCGCGCCGCCAGCACCTCGGGATGGCTCTCCACCGCCTCCAGCGCGGCGGCGAGATCGGCCGGCAGACCGGGGGGCGGGCCCGGCATGACCAGTGTGCCCGGCGGATCGCCGATCACCCGGCGATAGCCCGCTCCCGAGGCGCGCAGGCGTCCGGCGGCGTCTTCGCGCTCGGCCACCGCGGCGGCATAGCGGGTCTCGGCCTGGGCGACGTCGGTACGGGTGACCTGACCGAAGCGGTAGCGGTCCTTGACCGCCAGCAGGTACTCCTGCAGGCGCCGTTCGTTGGCGAGGGCGAGCTCGAGCACCGCCTGGTCGCGCACCACCGCGGTGTAGGCGGCGATCGCCTCCAGCAGGATCTCCTGTTCGATCGCCTGCAGCCGAGCCCGCTCCGCCCGGACCGCGTATTCGGCGCCGGCGATCCGGGCACGGGTCTCGCCGCCGTCGTAGACCGGCTGCTCGAGGGTCAGGGACTGACGCAGGGTCTGGAGGGTGTCGCCGCCCTCGCGGCGGTCGAGGCGACGCAGGCTCGCGCGGCTGCGCGCCTCGAGGCGCGGCCGCTTGCCCGCCCGGGCGATGGGCAGGCCCTCGTCCACCGCCCGCAGACGCGCCCGCGCCGCCTGGAGGCGGGGGTTCTCGAGATAGGTCTTGGCCAACGCCAGTTCGAGCGGGACCTCCGCCCCGGCGGTGGCGGGCAGCAGGGCGAGAAGGACGGCGATCGGACGCATCCAGCGGCGCATGGCGCCAAGCTAGCATCAGATCGCGCACAACGCTAGCTGAACGCGACCAAATCAACCGGTAGAAGGTACGCGTTCAGAAGGTGAAGCCGGGCTCCGGCAGGAAGGCGGGAAGGGGCGGCACCCAGGCGTCGAAGGGGGTGATCTTGCCGATCGCCCCGCCGAAGCGTTCGAACACCGCCACCTTGCCGGCGGTGCCCTCGACGAGCACGGTGACCAGGCGACCGCCGTCGGCGAGCTGCTCGAGCAGGCCGCGCGGCACCTCGGCCACACCACCCGCGATCAGGACGAGATCGAAGGGTGCGAGCTGCGGCAGGCCCTCGCGGGGCTTTCCCGGCTGCAGCAGCACGTTCTCGCAGCCGAGCTCCATCATCAGCTTCTCGATCGATTCGGCGGCCGCCTCCTCCTCGACCAGCAGGAAGACGGTACCGGCGAGACGGGAGAGGACGGCGGCGCTGTAGCCCGTATCGCAGCCGATCACCAGCACCGCGTCCTCGGGCCGCACGGCCGCCGCCTCCAGCATCTTGGCCAGCGCCAGCGGCTCGATCAGGCGCCGCCCGTTGCCGAGATCGATGTCCTCGTCGTGATAGGCGACGGCGCGCAGGTGCTTCGGGAGGAAGAGCTCGCGCGGCACCTCGCCCATCGCCTCGAGCACCCGGGGATCCCGGATCCGGTTGGGGCGCAGCTGGTTGGCGACCATGTTGGCGCGGGCACGGGCGAAATCCATGGGGTCCTTCTCCGCAGCGGGGACGCGCGAGCGGGCGTCGGGGAACCGGCGACCGCGCTTATACAGGCCCCTCCGGAGCGGGACAATCGGCCATCTCGTCGCCGGTTGACCCCCTCCGGCCCCGCTCCTATATCCGGGCGGCGTCGGGCCCGGTGGCAGAGTGGTCATGCAGGGGACTGCAAATCCCCGGACGTCGGTTCGATTCCGGCCCGGGCCTCCAAGACGGGACTTGGCGCGACCGTGGCAGCGCTGCTATAGAGCGCCGCGCGGCACCGGTCCGGCGTAGCTCAGTTGGTAGAGCAGGCGGCTGTTAACCGCCGGGTCGCAGGTTCGAGTCCTGCCGCCGGAGCCATTCCCCGCACGGCCCGCGACCGCCTTCCGTCCTCGCGCCGCGAGCGCCGGCCGGCACGCCGGTCCGTGCGTCCCTCTCCCTTCTCATCATGCCTGCGTTCCGCGTGCTATCCTCCCATCCGGAAGAGCGGGGAGGCGGGATGGCGACGCGCAGGTTCGAGGCGGGGATCATCGGGCTCGGGATGGCGCTGGCACGGGGCGTGACGGACCACCGGGTATTCGCACCAGCAGTTTTCCGAGATCCAGCGCAACTACCGGACCCAAAAGGCCCAGGGGCTGATCGACGGCCTTCCCGGCGCTCGGGGGCCGCACTTCAACCGGGTGGCCAAGGAGGTCGAGGAGGCGATCCTGGCCCATGCGTTGGAGCCTGCCGCCCAAGGCGCGCTGCGCGTCGTCAGACCCGGTGCCCGAAGACATCCGGGTTTCCTCGGGTGGAGTGCGCGGCATGTGGAGCCGCCACAAGCTGTTGACCAAGCACGAGCGGCTACTGCGCCCGGGGAACCACTTGGCCAGGCGCAGGTCCATCGAAACGGTCAGCAGACTTGTCTGCTAAGAGGTTTAAGAGGACAGTCAGGTCAATATCCTCTTGATCCACAGAAAGTATACATGTTGAAGCGCAAAACATCTCTGCATCACCGACATATAAGATGCAATTTTTGACGAGATACGCGTTACATCTGTGTTACGCGCACGAATTTATTTCTTGTTCCCGTGCCAAATCTAGCACCATCTCCGCCTTCTTAAGCCAACGCACTGTGCGCTCCAAATCCAACGCGCCGCGCCTCGCTTCCCTGTAATCTTTGTCCAGAATGCAT
>JALUAG010000034.1 GCA_027045875.1 Alphaproteobacteria bacterium
CTCTCGTGCAAGACCAGCGGCGTGCAGGACCTCATCGCGGTCTACCGGGCGCTCGCCGCGCGCTGCGACTGGCCCCTGCACCTGGGGCTGACCGAGGCCGGCATGGGCGACCAGGGCGTGATCGCCTCGACGGCGGCGCTGGCGGTGCTCCTCCAGGAGGGCATCGGCGACACCATCCGCGTCTCGCTCACGCCCGAGCCCGGGGGCGAGCGCACGCGCGAGGTGCGGGTGGCCCAGCAGATCCTCCAGAGCCTCGGGCTGCGGCGCTTCGCCCCCCGGGTGGTGGCCTGCCCGGGCTGCGGGCGGACCACGAGCGACCTCTTCCAGCGGCTCGCCCGCGAGGTGGAGGGCTTCCTCGCCGAGCGCATGCCGGAGTGGCGCCTGCGCTACCCCGGCGTCGAGCGCATGACCGTCGCCGTCATGGGCTGCGTGGTCAACGGCCCGGGCGAGAGCCGCCACGCCGACATCGGCATCAGCCTCCCGGGCGCCGGCGAGCGGCCCGCCGCGCCGGTCTACGAGGACGGCGAGAAGACCGTGACCCTCAAGGGCGAGGGCCTGGCCGAGGCGTTCAAGGCCCGGATCGAGGCCTACGTCCGCCGCCGCTACGGAAACGGCTGACAGGCGCCAGATCGCGGGAGACGGGAAAGAGCCGCCCGATTGTGGGAGGGGCTTCCAGCCCCGACCGTGGCCTCGCCTCCCGACCCCTTCCTCCCGTCTCTTCTCACCAGCGAAACTTGTCCCACAGCTCCGGGTGCGCCCAGAAGCGCGGGTTGAGCCAGTCCGGCGTCTCCTTGTAGTCGTGGAGGTCGAAGCGCCACAGGCGCCCGCCCTCGCCGACCGGCGTCAGGCCGAGGGCGACGCAGGCCGGCGCCTCCCAGCCCGCGGGCACGGGATCCGGCAGCGCGAGCAGAAGCCGGCGCGCGTGCACGTCGCGCAGCGCCGCCACCAGCCGCCCGGCCTCCGCGCACGGGAGGGCGCGGACCACGTCGGGCCCCAGCACGGCCAGGTCCCAGCGCCCCCCGGGGCGCGCGGGATCGGCGCGCGCCGCCGCCGGCGCGCGCCGCGCGACCTCCGGCGGCGGCCGCACACCCGCCGCCCATGCGGCGACCGCACCCTCCGGGTCCTCGCCCACGAGCAGCACCGCCCGCGGCCGCCAGCGCCCGAGCAGCCCGCCCAGCACCGCGCTTCGACCCCGCTCCCCTTCCGACATCCCTGCCCCGCACCTGCTGTCTCCACCGAGCCCTCGCGGGTAAGCTTATGCGAGCGTCCGCGGAGACGCACCGCCCGCCCCGAACGGCGTTCGGAAGTGCCAGAGCGGAACCATTGATGCACACCACGCCCCAAGAGCCGGCCGCTCACCGGCCGCAGGCCAGCCGAATGGCCGCAGCCCTGCTCGTTCTCGCGCTCCTCGCCAGCGGGTGCGAACGCGAACCCGAACGGCCGTCCGTATCCGCACCGGCCCCGGCACCGGAGTCCGCGGCGCAGGCGCCTGCCGGGAGGACGCGACCGGTCGCCGCCCCGTCTGCCCACCGTGCGAACCCGATGGCCGCGGCGCTCGATCTCGCCACGCTCGACTGGCCGGCGCTGCGTGGCTTGCTGGATCTCGACGATGACGGCCGGCTCACGCTCCGGGACGTCGCCCGCTACCGGGCAGCTGCGATCCCCACGGAGACGGCCCGCGAGGTCCAGCCGACGGAGGCGCCCGGCCTCCCCGACCTTGACGGCGACGGCCGCGTGGGCCCTAGCGATGCCTTGACCTTCGAACTCGCGGTGGGCATGCCAGGAGAGGTGCCGGGCATCCTCGACTTCGACGGCGACGGCACCATCACCGCCTCCGACTACCGGATTGCGGTCGACCCGCTCGCCGCCTTGGCACCCGTGCTGGGGACCGCGAAGGCGGGCGAATGGGCCCGCGGAGCGCGGGCCTGGCTGATCCCCCCCGGCCGCGCCAACCTGATCGTGGCCCCCTTCGGGGAGGGCCGGGGCTGGACCGTTCGGATCGCGCTCCCCGGACTGCACCTCCTCCCGCCGGGACCTGCGGGCGGGCCTTGGCGTCTCCGGCGAGGGCCCGACGGCAGAGGCATCGCGCTCGCGGCGATCGAGCTGCGCACGCTGGGCGAGGCGCTGCTGGGCGTGGTGCCGAAACGCCGCCCCCCGGCCGGAACCCTGCCGGCCGAGGGGGCCGTGGTCGCGTGGGCGGGGCTGCTCTGGACGGTGGGACCGGAAGGGCTCGTCCCGCGTGGTCGGCTAGCCCCTGCGCCACAGGCACGCCCCTCGCCGTTGCCCACCCCGCTAGCCGCCTTCCGGACCGCCTACGCCCGCAGCGAAGAGCGGCTCCCCCTGCTCCGCGCCTTCGCCGAGGCGCTCGAGACCGAGCTCGCCCAGATCCGAACCGGCGACCGGCGGATCAAGGGCGCGCTGGCGCGCCTCGAGCGCGCCCTCGCTGCTGCCCGAGCATCCAAGGACGATCGCTGCCGGATCCGGTGCGAGGCGCTCGCGCCGCTGCTCGAAGACGCCGCAAGGCTCGTGGGTGCTGCCCGTGGCGCCGTCCATCTGGCCCGCGTGGCGGTGCGCCGGGCGGAGGCCGCACTGGAGCACGAACAGGCCGCCGGTCGGGAGATCCAGCGCCTAGCCGGGGAGATCCGTGGCGTATTGGCCTGGAAGCGCGGCGCGGTGCTGGTGGGCGAGCTCGCGGCCGACCTGCTCGATTCCCTGGTCACGGGCAACCCGAAGGAGATCGCCGCCGGCACCATCAACGCCATCTTCGGCCTGGGCACGGATCGGGTGCTGGGCCAGCAGCGCATCCTCGGCGAGTCCGCTTCCGCCGCTGCGCCCGGTCCCGAGCAGCTCAGGGCCTTCGTGGGCTCGCTCGCAGGCGGGCTGGCCGCCCTGGGCGTGGTGGAGGTGAAGGAAGGCCGGATCGTCTTCCGGCCCAGCATGGGCGGCGGTAACCTGGCCCGCGAGCTGGAGACCCTCCGCACGCTGAGAGCGAAGGCGACCCTGACGGCTGCCGAGCGGATCCGGCTGGACAGGGCGCGGACGGCGCTGCTCGCGCCGCTGGTGAAAGGGCTGATCGCGGCGACCACCGCCACGGCGGTCTCCCGCTCCGAGGCCCACCTCCGCCAGGCCCTGCAGCACCTTCGCGACTCGCAGCTCAGGGCCCTGCAGTTCCGCGTGATCGCGCAGCGCTACGAGCTCCTGGCCGAACGCGAGCTGCCCGATCTGAGCTACGCGGCCGGCCGATGGCTCGACCGGGTCGAAGCGCTAGTGAGCGGCTGCCGTCAGGCCGAAGGGCGCGTTCGGTGCGAGCGGGAGCGGGCCGCCGCCGAGGCCGAGGCTCGGCGCCTGCACGCCGCCAAGGCCGAGCTCGAGGAGCGGTACGAGCGGCTGCAGAAAGCGCTGTCCAACGCCTACCGCGAGCTGATGCCGCTCTACGACAAGGAGCTGGACGCCCATATCGCCTATCGGGCGGCGACCAGCGAGCTGAACCGCCTGCGGCTCCGTGCCGGCCAGATTGCCCTCTTGCGCCAGATCGTCGAGTTCAACCTCACCCAGGGCAACCTCGAGAAGGCGCGCAAGTTCGAGGCGCGGTTGCAGGCGGCGCTGGAGGCCCAGGCGGCCATTCCGGATCAGGAGGCGGTGGTGCGCGAGCGGCGCGAGACCCGCGACCGGATCCGCCGGCGCATGGCCGAGCTGAAGCAGCGTATCACCAGGCTGCGCGAGTCGCTGGAGGAGGCCCGTGCCCAGCACGCCGCGCGCGCCCCCGAGCTGGAACGGGAGGCCAACCGCCGATTCCGGGAGGCCAGCCGGGCCTATTTCGCCTGCCTCCGCGCCATCCCCGAGGCGCGCGCGCCGGCGATACAGGCGGAGGTGGTACGCGTGGCCGAAGGCGCCTTCGTGGTGCCCGAGGAAATCTTCCGCTTGTGGCGCGAGCGCCAAGCCGAGCTTGCCGCGCGGCTCGCGTCGGTGGCCCAAGAGACGGGCTGCCCGGAGAAGGCAAGACCCGGCCCTGCCACCATCCGCGCCAGCACTCCCTTCGGGGGTGCGACGGGCAATATCGTGGGCGAGGTCTTCCACCTGCCCGAGGGCACCGACCGCCTTCCGGACTTCGACCGCCTGCGGCCCGTGGGGCACCTGCGCACCGATCGTTTCGACGTGCCGGAACGGGATTTCGACAAAGGCTTCCCGGGCGTGACCGACCGCATCGAATGGTTCGGCCTGCGCTACCGCGGCGCCTTCGCGGTCCGCCGCGCGGGCCGCTACCGCTTCCGCCTGATCAGCGACGACGGCGCGCGCCTCATCATCGATGGCCGCATCGTCATCGACAACGATGGCATCCATCCGCCCCAGGCGGCCGAAGGCGAGGTCCAGCTCACGGCCGGCCGGCACACGCTCGAGCTGCAGTACTTCCAGGGACCGCGCTACCA
>JALUAG010000035.1 GCA_027045875.1 Alphaproteobacteria bacterium
CGCCCGCGACTGAATCTCCCCGCCGCGGGCGTGAACAGAAGGGGGGAGGCTGACGGAAGGAGATAGGACATGGTCAGGAAGATGCTGCTGGGTGCCGTGGCCGCGGCGGCCCTTTCGGTCTCGACGGGGACCGTCTCGGCCCAGGGCTACAACTTCGCGCTGGTGCCGAAGAACATGAACAATCCGTTCTTCGACCAGAGCCGCGACGGCTGCAAGAAGGCCGAGAAGGAGCTCGGCGGTGCGGTGAGCTGCACCTACATCGGCCCGCCCGAACACGGCGGCGGCGAGGAGCAGATCCAGATCCTCCAGGATCTGTTCGCCAAGAAGGTGGACGGCATCGCGGTCTCGCCCTCCAACGCCGCGGCGGTGGCCCGGGTGCTGGCCCGCAACAAGGACAGCGGCATTCCGGTGATCACCTTCGACGCCGACCTGCTCGAGAAGGACCGCGGGCTGCGGATCGCCTATGTGGGCACCAACAACTACGAGATCGGCGTCAACCTCGCCAAGCTGGTGCAGAAGTACAAGCCCAACGGCGGCACCATCTGCATCCAGTCGGGCGGTGCGGCGGCCGACAACCACAACCAGCGCATGCAGGGCATCCGCGACACCCTGTCGGGCCAGAACAGCGACTCGCCTCCGGGGGTGCGCCTTGAGGGCGCCAACGGCTGGACCGAGGTGGACGGCTGTCCGCTCTACACCAACGACGACTTCCAGGTGGCCGTCAACCAGATGGAGGACATCCTCGCCAAGTACCCGAAGCTGGACGCCTTCGTGCCGACCGGCGGCTTCCCGCAGTTCCTGCCGCAGGCCTATCGCAACGTCGCCAGCAAGTACAAGGACCGCATCCAGAGCCGCGAGCTGGCGCTGGTGGTGGCCGACACCCTGCCCGTCCAGCTCGATCTGCTGCGCGAGGGCCTGTCCCTGGGGCAGGTCGGCCAGCGGCCCTTCGAGATGGGCTACAGGGCGATGTTCATCCTGCGTGATCTGAAGGAGGGCAAGGACGTGCCGGAGATCAACTACACCGGTCTCGACGTCTGCACGCCCGAGAACGTCGATACCTGCATCGGCGGCTGAGCCCGCCCGGCAGGAACGCTCGAGCCCCGGCAGCCGCCGGGGCTCTTCCTTTGCCGGGTCGCCTCGCCACGGGGGCACCCCTTCAGTCGTCGTCTTCCTCGGTCTCCGGCAGCCTGTGGGCGACCCCCCTGTGACACTCGATGCAGGTCTTGCCCTCCTCGACCGCCCGAGGATGCTTCTGCCGCGGGCGCCGCGCCTGCTTGTCGAAGTCCATCGCCTCGAAGGAATGGCAGTTGCGGCATTCGCGGGAATCCGAGGCCGTCATCGAGGCCCAGACCCGTTCCGCCATCTGCAGCCGCCTGGCCTCGAACTCCTCCGGCGTGTCGATGGTCCCGGCGAGGCTGTAGAACAGTTCGCGGGTCGCCACGATCTTGCGGAGGAGCTTGGCCGTCCAGTCCTTGGGCACATGGCAGTCGGAGCAGACCACCCGCACACCGGTACGGTTCCGATAGTGGATCGACTTCTTGTACTCCTCGTAGGGAATGTCGCGCATCTCGTGGCAGGAAATGCAGAACCCGAGGGTGTTCGTGTACTCCATGTAGGTGTTGAAGCCGCCCCAGAAGAGGATGCCGGCGAGGCCCCCGGCGACGAAGATCGCACCCCGGCCGTAGCGGGTCGACGGGGCCCGGAACCAGGACCACAGCTTGCGGATCATGACGGCTTCTTCTTCCGCCGGCCGGCAGGAGGGGCCGAGAGGGCCCCGCCCGCGGGCGGGAACCCCCGATGGGACGCTACTTCTCGGTCGGCAGCGTGGCCGAGTAGGCCATGATGTCGACCGCCACCTGGCGATCGAACAGGTAGAGTGCGGGCATCTCCTCGGCCGGCTGGCCGAAGACGATCTTGTGCAGGATTTCCCAGGGATTGCTCATGAGCTTGCCGAGGGGCTTCATGTCCTTGACCTTGGTGCCTTTGCTGCCGTGGCAGGCGACGCAGACCGTTTCGTAGTAGGCCTGTCCCTTGGCCACGTCGCCCCTGGGCGCCTTGCTGGCACGATCGATGTAGCGGTCCATCTCGATCAGCCCCTTGCTGACGAAGAGAGCCAGATCCTCGAAATCGCGCTCGTCCATCATGCCGTCGAAGCGGTGGGTGTCGTCCTTCATGACGGCGATGATGGCGGCCGGCTCGGCGCCGAACATCCCCATCACACCCTTGATGCCGGTCTGATAGGAGCCGGTGGCATAGGCGCCTTCGGCCCCGAGATAGTCCCAGCCGTGGCAGGACTTGCAGCGCCAGGTCGTGTCCCCCTTCTTCTTGGTGTTGGAGGCGGGCCACGCGGGATGCGTTTCCTTCGGCTTCTCGGCGCCGATGACGGCGTACCACTTGTCGTAGAGGCGGCCGCCGCGGGCGATGCGGGCCGCTTCGGTGACCACCGGCTCCTCGGCCGCTGCCGCGGGAGGCGGGAGCCCCAACGCGCCGAGCAGCAGAACGAGACCCGCACAGCCGGCGAATACCGCCCGGCCGTGACCGTTGCCAGCGAGACCGCCGGATGTGCGCAACATCGCTTCCTCCCCTTCGCTGCCGCGCTTCCCGGCATAGGACCTCGCTTCGCGGGAGAACGCCGGCGGTTTCAAAGGACCATCACCATACAATAGCCAACGGTCACGTTCGTTGACTTGCGTCAAGCACGGCGGAGAGGGTAGACCGCCGAGGGCGGTGGTTCCCCTCGCCGGGCGGGCGGAGGGAGGCCGTTCAGACCCAGCCGCCGTCGACGATGTAGGTCTGGTTGGTCATCGCCGCGCTGTCGTCGGCGGCGAGAAAGAGCACCACGCGGGCGATGTCCTCGGGCTGGAGCTTGCGCTTGAGGCACTGGCGGGCCATGAGCTCCTTCTCCCCCTCGGGCGTCAGCCACAGGCGGATCTGCCGCTCGGTCATGATCCAGCCCGGCGCCACCGAGGTCACCCGGATGTTGTACGGGCCCATGTCGCGCGCCAGCGCCCGGGTGAGGCCCATGATCGCCGATTTGGCGGTCGTGTAGCCGGGCATGTTGCCCTGACCGATCATCCAGCTCACCGAGCCCATGTTGACGATGGCGCCGCCCCCCGCCTCCTTCATCATCGGGAACACCGCCTGGGCGGCGAAGAACTGGTGATCGAGATTGAGGGCCATGCGCTCGCGCCAGTATTCGGGCGTCACCTCCTCGATGCTGTGCCGGTCGTCGCGGGCCGCGTTGTTGACGAGCACGGTGATCGGCCCGTTGGCCGCCGCCGCCTCGGCAATGCTCGCTCGCAGCCGGTCGATGTCGCGCAGATCGCACGGGATGAAGAGCGGCGGCGCGTGGCCCTGCTCCGCGATGGCGCGGACCGTGGCCTCGCTCGCCTCCTCGTCGATGTCGACGAAGGCCACCTTCGATCGCTGGGCGCAGAAGGCGGCGACGATCGAGGCACCGATGCCCGACCCGCCGCCGGTGACGAACACCGAACGCCCCGCGAGGCTCGGATAGATCGCCCATTCGGCCATGCTCGCGTCTCCTTCTCGGATATCAGCCGGATTCCGCGGCCGCCGCGACGGCTCGCGGGCGGAACATCCGGGCGATCGCGTAACCCCAGACCAGGATGGTGACGATCCCCAGCACCGCCGCGATCGGCCGCTCGAAGAAGGCCAGCAGGCTGCCGTCGGCCTTGATCATGGAGGTGATGAAGTTCTGCTCGATCATCGGCCCCAGGACGATGCCCAGGATCGCGGGGGCGACCGGAAAGCCGCTCTCCTCCATGAGAAAGGCGAGCACGCCCAGAACCAGCATGATGCCGACGCCGAACACCGTGTTGTTGATGGCGAAGGCGCCCACCATGCAGAGCAGCATGATGATCGGCATCAGCACCTCGCGCGGCACCTCGAGGAGCCGCCGGTAGAACTTGATGGCGAGCCAGCCCAGGGGCAGCAGGAACAGGTTGGCGACGAAGAAGGTGAAGAAGACGGCATAGAGCAGTTCGGGCCGGTTCAGCATCACCGTCGGTCCCGGGTTCATGCCCTTCATGTAGAGCACGCCCACCACGATGGCGGTGATGGAATCGCCGGGGATGCCGAACACCAGCGCCGGAATCCAGGCGCCGCCGAGGCTCGCGTTGTTGGCGGCACTGGCCTGGACGATGCCCTCCACATGGCCGGTGCCGAACTTCTCGGGCTCCTTCGAGAAGCGCTTGGCGAGGGCGTAGGTCACCCAGGCGGCGATGTCGGCGCCGGCACCGGGCAGCACGCCGATCAGCGTCCCGAGCAGGCTGCCCCGCACGAGCCCCGTCCGATAGCGCTTCAGGTTCTCGATCTGGCCCCGGAAGATGCGGCCGATATGCTGCTGCACGGGGGTCATCGCCCGCTTGCGCCGGATCGTCCAGCGCAGCACCTCGGAGAC
>JALUAG010000036.1 GCA_027045875.1 Alphaproteobacteria bacterium
CCCCGGAAAAGCGCCTCGACGTCACCCGCATCACCGGACTCGGCTGGCGCCCCAGGATCCCCCTCGATGTGGGCATCCGCCGCACCCTCGCCTGGTACCGGAGCGAGCTCCACCGCACGGTCGCCCCCCACCCGGCTCCCGGGGAGGCCGCGGGATGACCCGCATCCTCCTCCTCAACCGCTTCGCCCCTCCCGATCCCAGCCCCACCGCGCGGCTGCTCGGCGATCTCGCCGCCCGTCTCGCCGCCGCCGGGCACGCCGTCACGGTGCTCGCCGGCCGCCTGGGCTACGACGATCCGAAGACCCGGCCGGCGGCGACGGAGATCCGTCGCGGGGTGCGCATCCGCCGCCTCCTCACCACCCGCTTCGGCCGCCGACGCCTCCTCGGCCGCGCCCTCGATGCCACCAGCTTCCACCTTGCCGCCTTCCTCGCCCTCCTCGTCACGCTCCGGCCCGGCGCGCGGCGTACGGTATCCTTCCCGGGCAGCGCGAACGGCGCGGGTTCGGAAAGGCCGCACCCCCCGGTCCCTCCGCCCGCCACGGCCCTTTCCGGGATGCGGTCCTTCGGCGCGTCCGGATCGGAAAACAGGGCCGGGAGAGACGAAATATATGCATGTATGCGCATAAATCGCGTCCGCCCGCCCTTCCCGCAGCCCGGGGCGGGACGCGCGCTCCCGCCGGCTCGGGCCGGGGAGATATCCTCGGGGGAACCCTCGCCCGCACCGGCGCGACGGACAGGGGAAGGGGCACGGGCCGTGCGCGGCCGCTCCCGCCGGAGAACGGGCCCGCTGTCAGTCCGTGGGGGACGCGGCGGTGAGCGGCCGGCCGCCCTGCCGTCCCGTTCCACGGGCCCCGGAAGCGGATCGTGGTCCCTTCGACGGGCCGATGGCCGCGCACCCCGACGATCGCGGCATCGCCGATGATGCCCCGCCCCTCGGCGAAGCGGTTCGCGAAATCGGAGAGGCGGACGAAGGCGACGCCGTCGTGCAGGGCCCGCCCGGCCCCTCCGGCGTCGCATGCCGCCCGCGCATCGGCGTCGAACAGCAGCCGGTGCTCACCGGAGAGGACGGGGAACCGCCGGCCGCGCGCCCGCCCCACGAGGGTGAGATCGGCCCGGCGCGCGGACGAGCCCGCAGGCACAGGCGATGGTCGCCCGCGGACGGTCGTCGGGGCGGCGCGTCGAGACCCGCCACCATGGCTTCGGGCCGCGCGTCGGCGATGCCGAAGGGCGGTGCGGTGGCGGCGTGGACCCCGTGGCAGCGGGCGTAGCGGTGGAGGGCCGAGAGATGGCCGGCGAGCGGCGCCCGTTCGGCCGCGGTGGGCGGCGAAGGGGCGCGCACGACCGCCGCATACATCGGCGCGGGTCCGTCCGGCTTCCGGGATCGGGGCCGTGGCGTGGCGGACACCGGCGTCCACCGGCGGCGGCGAAAGGAACGGTACGCCTTCCTTCCCCGATTGCCTCTCCGCCGCACCGGCTCAGCGCCGCCCGTGGGACCCCTCTCCCCCCTTGCCGGCGGCCTCGATCCCGGCCGTGCCGGGCTCGTCGAACAGGCACGACTCGGCCTCGGGATAGGCGCTCGCCTTCCAGCGCCGACGGGGAGCGCCCCGGTCGAACAGCTCCCGCTCGCTGCCCCAGGCATCCCAGCCCGGACGGACCCGGCGGGCGAACAGCTCGAGATAGGGCCCCTCGACGAGGGCCTCGATGCGGGCATACGCCTCGTCGGGTTTCCGGGAATGCTCCCGTCGCGGGCTCACGATCAGCCGTCGGACGGCGCCCGAGCGGCGTTTCGGACGCCCGCGCGTGGCGAGCAGGCAGAGCTCCGGATTGGCGCGGGTCCAGAAGCCGAGGCCGGCCACGAAATCCTCCGGCGAGAAACGCCGGGGATCGGCCCGCTTCCTGAGCTTCGCCCAGTAGAAGCCGACCGTCTTGTAGGTGAAGCCCCAGGCCCCGATGACCTCGAGTGCTCGCGGCAGCAGGGGATCGGTGGTCCAGAGCAGGAGCACCGCGTCGCGGGCCGCCCATTCGCCCACCGGCAGGGCGGCGATCTCCTCGATGCTCATGGTGTCGTACCAGGCCTCGGGACTGCGCCCCTTGCCCTTGTGGGAATAGGTGCCGAAGGGCCAGGGCGGATCGGCGTAGACGAGACGGTAGTGGCCGGCACGGGGCGGGGCGGACATGACCTCCCTCCGAAGGCACGCACCGACCTTCGAGCAGATCCGGAAGAAAAAGGCCAGCCCCGCGGGATGGCGCGGGGCCGGCCGGTTCGGAAGACGGAGCCGGAAAGGGTGTCGCGCCGGCCCGGGCTTCAGGCCTCGGTGCCGGGAGGCTCGTAGTACCGGGGCGCGTCGGGAGCGGCGTCCTTGGGCGGCAGGGCGGGCTGCGGCAGGGCGTAGAACTTGGGCTCGCGGTCGTCCCAGGACGGTTCGAAGGGCAGGCGCATCCGCACCTGGCTGCGACGCTCCTCGGCCTCCCGCATCGCCTTCTGCAGCTGCTCGGCGAGATCGCGGTTCCAGGGCAGCACATAGGCCCGCGGCTCCTCGAGCCCGGCCAGCTGCAGCCAGAGATAGATGCCGCGTCCCTCCTCCATGGTGCTGCCGAGCACGGTCGCCTCGTCGGCCTTGGACAGCCACCATTCGAGGGCCACCGGCTTGGGCTTGCTGAGGAGCTCGGCGAAGGCCAGATAGGAGAGCGGCAGGAACAGCAGGGTGGTCCCGAGCGCCACCAGCTTGACGCCGATGCGGCGCGGCGACCAGACGGTGATGGTGGCGAGAAAGCCGAGCAGCCCGGCGGCCACGAAGAACAGGTCGGGAAGGGTGATCATGACTTCTTCCTCCAGGCCCGCAGGGGCTTCTGCAGACTGTGCACGCTGCCCGGCTGCAGGCGGCCGTATTCGTCCAGCTTGAAACGGTAGACGGTGATCTCCTGGCCCTCGCGGGTCAGCTCCACCTTGCTGGCGAGGAGCTGCTTGGCCGATTCCTGGGCGTTGCGCTTGACGCTGGTGACGACCGTCACCGGTATCGGGTAGACCTTGGCGACGTTGCGGTAGAGGTGCACGTTGACCGCGTACTCGCCGGGCGGGATGCCGCGGGAGTAGGACACCTCGTAGTTCATCCCCGTGGCGTCGGCGCGCTTGCCCAAATCGTCCCGCAGGAGATTGAACACGAGGCCGCCCTTGTTCGAGTAGCCCACGGGCACGTCCCCCGGAGCCTCGACCCAGAGATCGACGTCGGCGTCGATATCGTCCGGCCAGCGGATCTCGACGATCACGTTGCCGGGCGGCTGGCTGTCCTCGGACTGCTTGGCCCCCGGCGG
This sequence comes from Alphaproteobacteria bacterium, assembly GCA_027045875.1. GTDB lineage: Bacteria > Pseudomonadota > Alphaproteobacteria > Geminicoccales > Geminicoccaceae > JALSRW01. The sequence goes on from JALUAG010000036.1 coordinate 3,313, forward strand.
GTTGAGATGGGGCAGCATGAGGATCACCACCGCCACGAAGCCGGCGAGCGCCAGCATGATGACGTCGCGGAACACCGTCCCCGAATCGTCCTCTTCGAACAGATCAGGTCCCGGCATAGCGCTCGCCCATCTCCACGGCCTGGGTCAGCACCCGGATGGTGCCGCTCTCGAGAAGCCGGTAGTTGACCATCAGCCAGACGTTGAGGACCGAACCCACGAGGGTGGTGTGGAGGGCCACCGACATGCCGTCGATCAGGGTGGAGATCATCGGCCCCACGGCACTGACGTCGGACGCCGCCTCGGGATCCACCCCGCCCAGTGCGATGATGAAGCCGAGCACGGTCCCGATCAGCCCGAGGATGACGAGGCTGTTGGCCACGTGCCGGATGGGCACGATCCGCGAGAACAGCTTGACCTTGAGCACCGCCGCCATGTTGGCCCGGGTGGCGGCGTCCCGGCCCTCGATCAGGGCGAGGAACTCGCCGGTCTTGGTGCCGGCCGGCCGGATGCCCCGCTTGAGAGCGTTGAGCTCGCGGCTGGTGGCCACGAGACGCTGTACGCACCAGACGTTGCCGAGCAGAAAGATGAGCACGATCAGCCCGACGAGGCGGGTGCGGTCGGCCGCCAGCAGGGGATCGAGCCAGCCCTGGAGTCCGGCGGCGGCGACCAGCGCCAGGGCGATGCCGTTCACCAGGGTGTAGCGCATCACCAGGAGATAGCGATGGGCGAGATCGTGGCTGGCCACCAGCAGGGCGGAAAGGCGGCCGAGGGACGATCGACCCGGCGGCGAGGTGGAAGCGGGGGTCGCAACGGACTGCGGCATGACAACGGCTCCATCTACCCGGACGGCTCCTCCGGCCGTCGTGCTTCACGAACGGAAGCCAAGCAGCGGCTACCTGTCCCTCCGAGATGCATGCTCTCGGCACCGGGCCACCCGAGCCTACCACCCTCATGGTTAACGGCCGCTTAACGCGGAGCATGCTTGGTGCCACCACAGATAGTAATCGCTTCGCGAGGATCTTTCTACTGCTGATTGAAAAGATTCGAGGCAAATCCCGCTTGAAGAGCGCCGTCGCCCGCGGCCCTGCCGGCCGTTCCGTTAACCCTTCCTTAGCGGAACGGCTGCTACACCGGCGGTGATCCGAACCGTTGCCGACCCGAGGGGCGGGGCCGACAGGGCGATGCCGCAAGCGAACGACGATTCCACCAGACTCGCGAGAAAGATCGAGGCCCTGCGCTTCGCGGCCGAGGATGGCCATGCCGAATCGATGTTCCTCCTCGGCGTTGCCTACGCCCAGGGGAGGGGCGTCGAGCAGAGCGACACGCTGGCCGCCCGCTGGTTCCATCAGGCGGCCCGCAAGGGCCACGCCCGCGCCCGCACGAGCCTCGGCTATCTCCATTCGGTGGGACGGGGGGTGCGGTTCAATCCGGTGCTGGCCTACGTGCTGCTGAGCCAGGCCTCCGCCGAAGGTGATCCGCTGGCCGGCGACCTCCTCATGCGGCTGCGCCGGCGCATGTCACCGCCCCAGGTGCGGGAGGCGGAGAAGCGGGCGGCCAAGGCGCTGACCCTCTGAAGCCGGTCCGCCGATCGGCGATCTCGGACGAGAGCGCGACGGGGGATCGCGCATCCCGGCATCGACCCGTCCGCTCCCCGATCCGCCGCGCGGGGGGACTGCGAAGATCGCCCTCGCAGGCGGATCCGCCCGTACCCGGGCGCCCGATCTCCCGGGCACGCGAAGCGGACCCGAGCGTGTTCCCGGCTCAGCGGGTGGGAACCGGCTTTTCCCCGCGGTAGTCGTAGAAGCCGCGCTGCGTCTTGCGGCCGAGCCAGCCTGCCTCGACGTATTTCACCAGCAGCGGGCAGGGGCGGTACTTGCTGTCGGCGAGCCCCTCGTAGAGCACCTGCATCACCGCGAGGCAGGTGTCGAGGCCGATGAAATCGGCGAGCTCGAGGGGGCCCATCGGATGGTTGGCGCCGAGGCGCATGGCGGTGTCGATGCTCTCGACGTTCCCCACCCCCTCGTAGAGGGTGTAGACCGCCTCGTTGATCATCGGCAGCAGGATGCGGTTGACGATGAAGGCCGGGAAGTCCTCGGCGGTGACGGTGACCTTGCCGAGCTTCTCCGCCACCGCGCAGATCGCCTCGTAGGTCTCGCGGCTGGTGGCGATGCCGCGGATGATCTCGACGAGCTTCATCACCGGCACCGGGTTCATGAAGTGCATGCCGATGAAGCGCTCGGGGCGGTCGGTCTGGGCGGCGAGACGGGTCACCGAGATGCTGGAGGTGTTGGTGGCGATCAGCGCGTCGGGCCGCAGCAGCGGGCAGAGTTCCTTGAGGATCTTCTTCTTGAGCTCCTCGTCCTCGGTCGCCGCCTCGATCACGAGCTCGCAATCGCCCAGCATCTCGAGGCTCCGGCCGGTCTCGATGCGGGCGAGGATCCGGCTCTTGTCCTCCTCGCTCATCCGTCCCTTCGAGACCTGCCGGCCGAGCAAATGGTCGATTCTGGAAAGCGCCCGCTCGAGCTGCTCCTCGGAGATGTCCACGAGCTTCACCCGGAAGCCGGCGACCGCCGCCGTCTGGGCGATGCCGGCGCCCATCTGCCCGGCGCCGATGATCCCGATACATCGGATCTCGGGGATCGCCGGATACTCGCGCTCGACATAGGCGGTGTGCATGACGAAAGGCTCCGTTCTCGAGGCTCAGCCGGCCTTGGCGCGCCGGATCTCCTCGGTCAGTTCGGGAACGATCTTGAACAGATCGCCGACGATGCCGTAGTCGGCCACCTGGAAGATGGGCGCCTCCTCGTCCTTGTTGATGGCGACGATGACCTTGCTGTCCTTCATGCCGGCGAGATGCTGGATGGCGCCCGAGATGCCCACCGCCACGTAGAGATCGGGGGCGACGATCTTGCCGGTCTGGCCGACCTGCCAGTCGTTGGGGGCGAAGCCCGCGTCCACCGCCGCCCGCGAGGCGCCGATGGCGGCCCCCAGCACGTCCGCCAGCTCCTCGAGGATGCGGAAGTTCTCCGCCGAACCGATGCCGCGGCCGCCGGAAACGACGATGCGGGCCGAGGTGAGCTCGGGCCGCTCGCTCTTGTGCACCTCCCGCCGCACGAAACGCGACAGTCCGGCCGGTTCGGCCGGCTCCACGGCCAGGATCTCGGCCTCGCCCCCTTCCGCCGGCGCCGCCTCGAAGGCGGTCGTACGCACGGTGATCACCCGCTTCCCGTCCCCGCTCTCCACCGTGGCGAGGGCGTTGCCGGCATAGATGTAGCACCGGAAGCGGTCGGGACCGAGCACCTCGACGATGTCGCTGATCTGGGCGGTGTCCAGGAGCGCCGCCACCCGGGGAAGGACGTTCTTGCCGAAGGTGGTGGAGGCCGCCAGCAGATAGTCGTAATCGGCCATCAGCCGCACCAGGAGGGGTGTCAGATCCTCGGCCACCGGATTGGCGTAGGCCTCGTGTTCGGCGTGCAGCACCCGCCGGATGCCGCCGACCGCCGCCGCCTGCTCGGCGACCCCGCCGGCTCCGCTGCCGGCCACCAGCAGATCCACCTCCTCCGCCAGCCGGCGGGCGGCGGTGACCGCATGGAGGACCGCCGGATCGAGGCTTCGATTGTCGTGCTGCGCCAGAACCAGGACCGCCATCAGAGCACCCCCGCCTCGTCCCTGAGTTTCTCCACCAGCTCCTGCGCCGAGGCGACCTTGACCCCGGCCTGGCGCTTGGGGGGTTCGCGCACCTCGAGATAGCGCAGCCGGGGTGCGACATCGACGCCCAGCGCCTCGGGGGTAGTCTGGTCCATCGGCTTGCGCTTGGCCTTCATGATGTTCGGCAGCGAGGCGTAGCGCGGCTCGTTGAGGCGCAGATCGACGGTGACGACCGCCGGCAGCCGGAAGCGGATCACCTCGATCCCCTCGTCCACCTCGCGGCCCGCCTCCGCCTCCTCGCCCTCGACGGTGAGGCGCGAGACGAAGGTCGCCTGTGGCCAGCCCAGAAGGCCGGCCAGCATCTGCCCGGTCTGGTTGCTGTCGTCGTCGATCGCCTGCTTGCCCATGATGACGAGGCCGGGCTGTTCGCGCTCCACCACCACCTTGAGGAGCTTCGCCACCGCGAGCGGCTGCACCTCGGCGTCGGTGACGACGTGGATCGCCCGGTCGGCCCCCATGGCCAGCGCCGTGCGCAGGGTCTCGCTGCATTTGGCGGGCCCGATGGACACCGCGACCACCTCGCTCGCCACCCCCCGCTCCTTGAGACGGATCGCCTCCTCGTTGGCGATCTCGTCGAACGGGTTCATGGCCATCTTGACGTTGTCGGTGTCGACGCCGGAACCGTCGGCCTTGACGCGAACCTTCACATTGGCATCGACCACGCGCTTGACGGGGACGAGAACCTTCATCCTGCTACCTGCTTCGTTGGCTGCGGCGGGTCGGCTGCTCTCCCCGTCCGCATCGGGCCCGCTCGTTGTGCGCCGCAAAAACCACTAGGCGCCGGTCCCGACCTTGTCAACGCGCCCGCACCGTCACTCCCGGCGATGCCGGCCCGGCCGCCACAGCACGTCCCGCGTCCCCCGATCGTTGAGGTAGCGGGCGAGCACGAAGAGATGATCGGAAAGGCGATTGAGGTAGCGCAGCGCGGCGGGATTGACCGCTTCCCGTTCGGCGAGGGCGCTCACCAGGCGCTCCGCCCGGCGCGTCACCGTGCGGGCCAGATGCAGATGGGCGGAGGCGGCGGTCCCGCCCGGCAGCACGAAGGAGGAAAGCGGTTGGAGCTCGGCGTTGAGACGGTCGATCTCCCGCTCGAGCCGCTCGACCTGCGCGTCGAGGACGCGGAGGGCCGAATCCTCCTCCGCCGATCCCTCGCCCGGCCGGCACAGATCGGCCCCGAGATCGAACAGGTCGTTCTGCACCCGCGCCAGCATGGCGTCCGCCTCGCCCCCGGTGTGGAGGCGCGCGAGACCGATCGTCGCATTGGCCTCGTCGACGGTACCGTAGGCCTCGACGCGCAGATGGTGCTTGGCCACCCGGCGCCCGTCGCCGAGGGAGGTCTGCCCGCGGTCGCCGCCGCGGGTGTAGATGCGCGTCAGGCGGACCACGCCCCTGCCCGCCTCAGGACTGGGTGATGAACATCAGCCCGAGCAGCATCGCCGCCACCAGCTGCAGCCCGACGCGGGCCTGCATCAGCCGGTTGCCGTAGCGCTCGTAGAACGGCCCGCCCCTGACGAAGCTCCAGACGCCGGTCAGCAGCACCGCCACCACACCCATCATCGCCAGCAGAAGAAACACACCCAGAAGTCGCATCCGCCATCGTCCCGGAACTGCGGACCGCGTCGGCGGCCCTCGGCCCGTGCCTCACCGCCTCTTGAAGCGGATTGAGATGACATTGTCACGGATCCTCTGTTGGCTGTCCACCCGCCCCGTGGTCGCGCAACCCGCCGGGAGGCCGTCATGAGGTTCCTCATCGCCCCTGTCCTCCTTCTTCTCGGGGTCGCCGGCGCCGTCGCCCAGCCCATGTCCTGGCGGGCGGAATGGCCGCGGACCGATTTCGACCGGCGCAGCGTCGATCTCGCGGAGATCGTCTCGGGCGGCCCGCCCAAGGACGGCATCCCTTCGATCGACGCGCCGCGTTTCCGGCCGGCCTCCGAGGTCGCGCTCGCCGACCGGGAGCCGGTGATCAGCGTCGAGATCGGGGATGCCGCCCGGGCCTACCCGCTCCAGATCCTGATCTGGCACGAGATCGTGAACGACGAGCTGGGCGGACGGCCGATCGCGGTCACCTTCTGTCCCCTCTGCAACACCGGCATCGTGTTCGACCGGCGGCTGGACGACCGCGTGCTCGACTTCGGCACCACCGGCAAGCTGCGCAATTCCGATCTCGTCATGTACGACCGCCAGACGGAGAGCTGGTGGCAGCAGTTCACGGGCCGGGCGATCGTCGGCGAGCTCACCGGCGCCAAGCTTCGGATGCTGCCCTCCCGGCTCGAGAGCTTCGCTCGGTTCCGTGCCCGCCGTCCCGACGGCGAGGTGCTGGTGCCGACCGATCCGCGCCTTCGGGCCTATGGCACCAATCCCTATGCCGGCTACGAGCGCGCGCCGCGCCCCTTCCTTTACGACGGTCCGCTGCCCGAGGAGATTCCGCCTCTCCAGCGCGTGGTGCGCGTGGGCGCCGAGGCCTGGAGCCTCGCGCTCGTGCGGGAAAAGGGCCGGATCGAGGCCGGTGACCTCGTCATCACCTGGGAGCCGGGTCAGGCTTCGGCGCTGGATGCCGGGGTCATCGCGCAGGGGATCGACGTCGGCAACGTGCTGGTGCAGCGCCGCCGGGCCGACGGCTCCATGGAGGACGTCGTCTATTCGGTCGATTTCGCCTTCGCCTTTCGCGCCTTCTATCCCGATGCCCCGCTGCACACCCGCTGAAGCGTCTCCTTGTCTTCGCGGAGCCGGCGGCTAGACTGCCGCCGCACAATCCGACGAACAGGGAGGTTACCATGCGAAGGTTCGGACTGGTCCGGCACGCCGTCGCGGCGGCCGCGGCCATCGCGCTGATGGCCGGGACGGCGGGCAGCGCCGGCGCCCTCGTGCTCAAGGCCGCCGACACCCACCCCGACGGCTATCCCACCGTCGAGGCGGTCAAGTACATGGGCCAGCTGCTGTCCGAATGGACCAACGGGCGCATCACCATCCAGATGTTCCCGGGGCGTCAGCTCGGCGAAGAGAAGGACACCATCGAGCAGACCATCCTCGGCGCCATCGATCTCAACCGGGTCAATCTCGCGCCCTTGAACGGCGTCGTGCCGGAGACCGCGGTGCCCGCCCTGCCCTTCATCTTCCGCTCCATCGATCACATGCGGCGGGTGATGGACGGCGAGATCGGTCAGGAGATCCTCGCCGCCTTCGAGGAGCACGGCATGATCGGGCTCGCCTACTACGATTCCGGGGCCCGCTCCTTCTACAACACCAAGCGGCCCATCCGCACGCCGGAGGACATGAAGGGCCTCAAGATCCGGGTCCAGAACTCCGACCTCTTCGTGTCCATGGTGGAGGCGCTGGGCGCCAACGCCACGCCGATGGAGTTCGGCCAGGTCTACGAAGCCCTCAAGACGGGGGTGATCGACGGCGCCGAGAACAACTGGCCGTCCTACGAATCGACCCGGCACTTCGAGGTCGCCAAGTACTACTCCCTCGACCAGCACTCGATGTCGCCCGAGGTGCTCATCATGTCCAAGAAGACCTGGGACAAGCTGAGCCCGGCCGACCGCGAACTGATCAAGAAGGCGGCCGCCCTTTCGGTGCCCTACATGCGCGAGCTGTGGGACCGGCGCGTCGAGGAATCGAAGAAGATCGTCCTCGCCGCCGGCAACGAGGTGATCGAGGACATCGACAAGCAGCCCTTCATCGACGCCATGAGGCCGGTCTACGACAAGTTCGCCAACACGCCGGAACTGAAGTCCCTGGTGGAGCGCATCCAGGCCTTCGAGTGACCTGAACCGGTGCCGGGTCGGGCGCGGTCCCCCGACCCGGCCCACTCCCGCCGACACCCGTCCCGCAGGAGTGGATCCGCATCTTGGAGCTGTCGCGCCTGGTTTCCGTCGTCAATCGCCGGCTCTGCGAGGCCGCCCTCTGGGCGAGCGCCGGCGGCCTCGTGCTGATGACCGCGGTCATCGGCTGGCAGGTCTGGGGCCGCTATGTCCTGAACGACACCCCGAGCTGGTCCGAGCGGCTCTCGCTCTTTCTGATGATCTGGTACATCCTGCTGGCGGCGGCGGTGGGCGTGCGGGAGAGGCTGCACATCGGCCTCGTGTTCTTCCGGAACGCCCTTCCTCCCGGGATCGCGCGCCTCGTCGACATGCTCGTCCATCTCCTGGTGGCCGCCTTCGGCCTCGCCATGATCTGGTACGGAGGCGAGATGGCCGCCTCCACTTGGAGCCACGTGATCCCCACGCTCGGGCTGCGCGTCGGCCTGAGCTATCTCCCCTTCCCCGTCGCCGGTGCGCTCATCCTCCTCTTCTCGCTCGAACATCTGGTGGCGGATCTGCGCGCGCGCCACCGCGGTGCCGAGAGGGTGGCCCCTTGACCCTCCTCGTCCTCTTCGGAAGCTTCGTCCTCCTCCTGCTGCTCGGCGTGCCGATCGCCTTCACCCTCGGCATCTCCTCCCTGATCACGGTGATCTGGATGGACCTGCCGCCGCTCGTGGTGTTCCAGCGCATGGCGGCCGGCATGAACGTGTTCGCGCTGATGGCCATCCCCTTCTTCATCTACGCCGGCGAGCTGATGCTGCACGGGGGAATCGCCGATCGCCTCGTGCGCCTCGCCAATGCGGCCATCGGCCATGTGCGGGGCGGGCTCGGGCTCGTCAACGTGGTCTCGAGCATGCTGTTCGGCGGCATCTCGGGCTCCGCCGTCGCCGACGCCTCGGCCCTCGGCTCCACCCTGATCCCGATCATGCGGCGCAAGGGCTACGACGCGGACTACGCCGTCAACGTCACCGTCACCTCGGCCACCATCGGCCTCACCATCCCACCCAGCCACAACATGATCATCTACTCGATCGCCGCCGGCGGCACGGTGTCGGTCGCCTCGCTGTTCCTGGCCGGCTTCGTTCCCGGCATCCTGACCGGCCTCTGCCTCATGGTGGCGGCCTATGCGGTGGCCGTCCGACGCGGCTACGCCCCCGACCGCTTCCCCGGCATGCGGGCCATCCTCCTCGCCGCCCTCGAGGCCCTGCCCGGCCTCGTCACCGCGGTGATCATCATCGGCGGGGTCCTGAGCGGCGTCTTCACCGCCACCGAGAGCTCGGCCATCGCCGTCATCTACGCCATCCTGGTGACCGCCTTCTTCTATCGGACGCTCACCTTCGAGGCCTTCCTCACCGCCACCCGCAACGCGGTGCGCACCACCGCCATCGTGCTGCTGGTGATCGGCACCGCCGCCGCCTTCGGCTGGCTGCTCGCCCTCAATCAGGTGCCGGCAAGGCTGTTCGCGCTTTTGCAGACGATCTCCGACAACGAATACGTGCTGCTGCTGATCATCAACCTCATCCTGCTGTTCCTCGGCACCTTCATGGATATGGCGCCGCTCATCGTCATCACCACGCCCATCTTCCTGCCCATCGTCACCGAACTCGGGATGGATCCCATCCAGTTCGGCATCATCCTGATGATCAATCTCGGCATCGGCCTCGTGACCCCGCCGGTGGGCTCGGTGCTGTTCGTGGGCTGCGCGGTGGCCAGGATCCGCATCGAGGACACCCTGCGCTCCATCTGGCCCTTCTATCTGGCGCTGCTGGCGGCGGTGCTGCTGGTCACCTACGTACCGGCCGTCTCCATGACCCTGCCGAACCTCTTCCGCTGACGCGTTCGTCGGCATCTCCCGCTTCCTTGTGTTCCGCGCCCCGCCGACTAAACTGCCGGCGAAAACCGCAGAAAACAGGGAGGTTTCCATGCGCACAGCCAGATTCCCGCGTCGGGCGCTGCTGGCGGCCGTCGCCGTCGCCGTGCTGGGCACGGCCCCGCTCGCCAATGCCGCCGAGAACCGCGTGGTCGGCGTCCTTCTCAAGACCCTGTCCAATCCCTTCTGGGGCGCGATGGAGGAGGGCATCCGCGACGCCGCCGCGGAGACCGGGGCCGAATACTATCTGCAGGCGGTGGAGAGCGACCAGGCCGCCGAACCGCAGCTCAACGTCTGCATGACCATGCTGGAGCGGAAACCCGCCGTGATGCTGGTGGCGGCGATCAACTCCACCAACCTGCTGCCCTGCATCAAGCGCGCCAACGAGCTCGGCATCCCGGTGGTCGATCTGGATGCCAACATCGATTACGCGGTGGCCGAGAAGGCGGGTGTCGAAGTCGCCTTCTCCATCGGCTCCGACAACGTCGCCGCCGGCGCCCAGGGCGCCGACTACGTGGCGAGCGTGCTCGGCAAGGACGCCAAGGGGCCGGTGCTGGTGATCGAGGGGCTTTCCGGCAACATCACCGGCCAGAAGCGCGCCCGCGGCTTCGCCGAGCGTCTCAAGGAGGTGGCGCCGGGGCTCGAGATCGTGGCCTCGCTGCCGGGCGACTGGGACCGCGGCAAGGCGGCCAACATCACCAACGACATCCTCACCCGCTATCCCGATCTCAAGGCCATCTTCGCCGCCAACGACGTGATGGCGCTGGGTGCGGTGGAGACGGTGTTCGCCGCCGGCAAGGGCGGCCAGGTCGTGGTGGTGGGCGTCGACGGCAACGTGGACGCGGTCAAGTCCATCAAGCAGGGCCGCCTCAACGCCTCCGTGGCCCAGCTCCCCTATCTCGTGGGCAAGCAGGCGGTGGAGCGCGCCCTCGCCATGCTCGACGGCAAGCCGGTCGAGCAGTTCATCGCCGTGCCCACCCTCGTGCTCACCAAGGAGGTGCTCGAGGAGGGCAAGGAGCCGCTGCTGCAATACGTCAAGTGAGGCATTGGAGGTTCGGGGCGGGCGGTACGCCGCCCGCCCCCGCGCGCGGGGATCGGACATGGCGGTGACGGCGGTGGCGCGACGGCCGCTCTCCACGAGGCTCGGCTTTCGCCTGGAATCCCTGGGCGTGCTGCTGCTGCTGGGCGTGGTGATGGCCTGGCTGTCGCCCTACTTCCTGAGCGTTTCCAATTTCCTCAACATCCTGCTCGCAACCGCCACCATCGGGGTGCTCGGCATCGGCGCCAGCTTCGTCATCGGCGCCGCCGGTCTCGATCTCTCCCTGGGCTCGGTGCTGGGCCTCGCGGGCGTGGTCGGGGCCTCGCTGGTGGTCAAGCTGGAGCTGCCCTGGTTCGTGGGCCTCCTGGGCTGCCTCGGCGCCGGCGCGGCGGCCGGCTTCGTCAACGGTCTGCTGGTGACCCGTGCCCGCCTGCCCGCCTTCATCGTGACACTGGGCATGCTGGGCATCGCCCGTGGCCTCGCTCTCGTGATCGCCGACGGCAAGACCATCTACGGGCTCGATCCAACCCTCGTCTACATCGGCCAGGGGCGGCCCTTCGGCATCCCCTTCCCGGTGATCGTCTTCGTCGGCGTCGCCCTCTTCACCCACTACCTCCTGGCCTACACCCGCTTCGGCCGTCACACGCTGGCGATCGGCGACAACGAGACGGCGGCGCGGGCCATGGGCATCCATGTCGAGCGCCACAAGCTTGCCCTCTACACCCTCTCCGGGCTCACCGCCGGCATCGCCGGCCTCCTCTTCATGGCCCGCGTCAACGCCGGCGATCCCACGGCGGGGCTCACCTACGAGCTCACCGCCATCACCGCCGCCATCATCGGCGGCACCAACCTGTTTGGCGGCCGCGCCTCCATCCTCGGCACCTTCATCGGCGCCCTGATCATGGGGGTCCTGCAGAACGGGCTCAATCTGCTGGCCGTCCAGTCCTTCTACCAGCAGATGGCGATCGGGGCGGTGCTGATCTTCGCCGTCTGGCTCGATCAGACCGCGCGGCGGCGGAGGGAAGCGTGAGCCTGCTCGAGATCCGCGACATCTCCAAGCGCTTCGGCAGCATCGAGGCGCTCGCCGGCGTCTCCTTCGCCGTCCAGGCCGGCGAGGTGGTGGCGGTGGTGGGCGACAACGGTGCCGGCAAATCGACCCTGATGAAGGTGATCACCGGGGTCTACCAGCCCGATGCGGGGGAGATCCGGTTCCGCGGCGAGCCGATTACCGGCCTCGAACCGGGCGCCATCCGCCGTCGCGGCATCGAGATGATCTACCAGGACCTAGCGCTGGCGCCGCAGCAGGACGTGCCCTCCAACATCTTCCTCGGCCGCGAGCCGGTGCGCCGCATCCTGGGCCTCTTTCCGGTGGTCGACCGGCGGACCATCGACCGCGAGGCCCACGCCATGCTGCAGCGGCTGGGCGCCCGCCTGCCCGACATCTATGCCGAAGTGGGGACCCTCTCGGGCGGCCAGCAGCAGTCGGTGGCCATCGCCCGGGCGCTGACCTTCGATCCCAAGCTCGTGATCATGGACGAGCCCACGGCCGCCCTCGCGGTGCGGGAGGTGGAGCACGTGCTGGACCTCATCCGCGAGCTGCGGCGCCAGAACATCGCGGTGATCCTCATCAGCCACCGCCTCACCGACGTGTTCGCGGTCTCCGACCGCATCGTCACCCTGCGGCAGGGGCGGGTGATCTCGGAGGAACGCACCGCCGAAACGGACATGCAGCGGATCGTCGCCCATATCGTCGGTGCCGCCTGAGGGCGGTGGGGCGCCGACCGCATCAGACGGGGAGGAAGACCATGCCGAGACTTGGCGCCCATGCCTGCCTCTGGGCCCCGGAATGGACCCGCGACAGCGCGCCCGCCATGTGCCGGGCCGCCGCCGAGGCCGGGCTCGATCTGATCGAGGTGCCGCTGCTGCGCCCGGCCGAGGTGGACCCGGAATGGAGCCGTTCGCTCGCCCGCGAGCACGGCCTCGCCCTCACCTGCTCGCTGGGCCTGCCAAAGGACGCGAGCCTGCCGCATCATCCCGAGGCGGCCGAGCGCTTCCTCGATGGGGCACTGGAGGCGACGGCCCGCATGGGCTCCTGGTGCCTCACCGGGGTTACCTACGGCACCATCGGCGGCTGCACCGGCCGCCCGCCCAGCGAGGAGGAATACGCGGTGCTCGCGGACAGCCTGCGACGGGTGGCGCGCAGGGCGGCCTCGCTGGGCCTCGAGCTCGGGCTCGAGCCCGTCAACCGCTACGAGAACCACCTCCTCAACACCGCCGGCCAGACGGCGGAGCTGATCGACCGCATCGGCGAGCCCAACCTCTTCATCCATCTCGACAGCTACCACATGAACATCGAGGAGAAGGGCTTCGCCGCCCCGCTGCGCGCCCACGGATCGCGCGTCCGCTACGTCCATCTCTCCGAAAGCGATCGCGGGGTGCCGGGCACCGGCAACGTCCACTGGCGGGACCTCTTCACGGCCCTCGGCGAGATCGGCTTCGCCGGCGATCTCGTGCTCGAGAGCTTCGTCCACCTCCACCCCGACATCGCGAGCGCCCTTTCCGTCTGGCGTCCGGTGGCCTCGGGCTCGGAGGAGGTGAGCGAGAAGGGCTTCGCTTTCTTGCGCGAACGGGCACGGGAAGCGGGGATCACGCTCGGCGGCTGAGCGGGGCCCGGTACGGGCGGGGCCGCCGCCGTGGCGGCGTCACGACCGCCGTCGCGTTCGTTTCGCCCTGGGCTTTCGTGCGGCGAGGCGCGCGAGCAGGAGGGCGTGGGCACGCTCGCAGACGGCCACGGGATCCTCGTGGTAGAGACGCTCGACCGTCGACTCCCAGCCGATGGGCCCGCCCAGCACGCCCCGTTCGCCGACCGCCCCGGCATCCCACAGGAGATCGACGAGGAGGTCGGTGAGCGCGGAGGCGCTCATGTCCGGCTCGCCCGTCTCGAGATGGCCCTGCCGTGCGGTCTCCCAGATCTCCTGAAGGTACGGGTCCTTCCAGTCGAGATCGACGTCGGGAGCCGTCCGCAGCTGCTCGGCGAAAACGGCGGTGATCGCCCGCTCGAGGAGCTCGTAGCGGTGGAAGAACACACCTCCCAGACAGCTGCCCTCGGTATGGTCGATCGACGCCACCGGATGCGGACACTCGCCGTCCGCCGAGCCGCAGAACGGACAGCGGACGGGTTCGCCGGTATCCTCGTTCCACACTTCCGACACGGTTCCCTCCATGAACGCGCAGCCGGTTCTTTGGCGATGGCGGCTTTCCACCCCGCAACGGCCGCGCCGCGTCTTCCGCATCGTGCATTTGCTTGGCCGCTACCGCGCGTGCAAGACCCCGGTGCGGCCGGCTCCGATCGGCCCCCTTCGGCCCGGCCCGGAACGCGGCCGGATCATGGCCTCGCGTGCGAGATTGCCGAGCCACGACGGTGATACCGGTAACGCCACGGCTCACCCCGAAGCGCCAGCGCCACGCAGCGGCGATCCTTCGCTTTCCCGAGACGCCGTTCCTCTTTCCGAACCCTTGGGGCGGATTCTCCCGGATGGTGGAAAAGGCGATGCGGCGCGCCCGATGGCCGTGACCGGAATCCCCCGCATCGGACGATGCACGAGAGGTGTGAAGAAAAGGCGAGGCGGGCGGCGACTGGTCAGGAACCCGGCGAGCGTTCGTCACCGCGGCGCGCTATCGCCTTCTCCGAATCACCCTTCTTCGACCCTTGCCGACATATGCTCCCGGTCGGTGGAAAGGTGCCGGCGCGGAGGCGGGACCGCGGCCGGAGTCCCACCGCCGACAGGATGGCGATGAAAGGTGAAGGAAGGGTGAAGAAGGGCTCCAGAGGTCGTTTCCGGGGCGGGATTCACCCTCTGCGACCCTTCTAGGCGCATTCTCCCGGACGGTGGAGAAGGGGCCGCGGCGGGGATGAGGGCGGCGGGCGGAGTCCCACCGCTGATACAGTGAAAGACAAAGGAAAGGTGAAGAAGGGCTCCAGAGGTCGTTTCCGGGGCGGGATTGACCCTCTTGCAACCCTTCTAGGTGCGCTCTCCCGGACGGTGGAGAAGGGGCCGCGGCGCGGATGCGGGCGGCGGGCGGAGTCCCACCACTGACACGGTGACACAGAAAGATGAAGGAAAGGTGAAGACGGCGGCCGGTCGGGGGCCCTCACCTCGCTGCTGGCGAGCGAATGGTGGCGCGTGTGACGGGCTCGGAGGAGAACGCCGGGCGGCGCAGTGGTCCCGGGTCCGCCGGGCGACGTCCGTCTTCACCCTTCTTCAACCTTCGGCAGGGTATCCTCCCGCATGATGGAGAAGGCGCGGGCGCGGGGATGAGGGCCGCGGTCGGAGTCCCACCGCTGACAGGATGGCGGAGGAAGGTGAAGGAAGGGTGAAGGAGAGACGGGCGGTCGTGTCCCGGCCGTCGTGGACGCGGCGGTCGGGGAGCCCTCGTCCGCCTGCTGGTGAGTGAAAGCCGGCGCGTGACGGGCTCGGGGTCGGCCGGGCGATGGCCGTCTTTACCTTTCTTCAACCTTCGGCAGGGTATCCTCCCGGATGGTGGAGAAGGCGCGGGCGCGGGGATGAGGGCGGCGGGTGGAGTCCCACCGCTGACAGGATGGCGGAGGAAAGTGAAGGAAGGGTGAAGGAGAGACGGGGGGTCATGTTCCGGC
>JALUAG010000037.1 GCA_027045875.1 Alphaproteobacteria bacterium
GCGGCCCTGTTCGAGAAACGGCCGCCGCGGTTCACGGGGCGCTGAGAGGAGGCGATGGCGGCGCCGCTCGAGGGCTGGCGGGTGGTGGATCTGACCACCGTGCTGTTCGGCCCCTACGCCACCCGTATCCTCGCCGATTACGGCGCCGAGGTGATCAAGGTGGAGCCGCCTTCGGGGGATCTCACGCGCTGGCTCGAGCCCTACCGCTCGCCCGGCATGGGGGCCATGTTCATCGCCGCCAATCGCGGCAAGCGCAGCCTCGTCCTCGATCTCAAGAAGGAGGAGGCGCGGGCGATCCTGCGCGAGCTGGTGGCCGGCGCCGACATCCTGGTCCATTCCATCCGGCCGAAGGCGGCGGCGCGCCTCGGCATCACCTTCGAGGCCATGCGGGCGCTGAAGCCCGATCTCATCTACTGCGAGCTCACCGGCTACGGGCAGGGCGGGCCCTGGCGCGATCTCCCGGCCTACGACGACACGGTGCAGGCGGCGAGCGGCATCGTCGCCCTCGAAGGGGAGGTGTCGGACGAGCCCCATTACGTGCCCACCACCCTCGCCGACAAGGTGGGCAGCCTCCACGTCGTCCACGCCATCCTCGCCGCCTGCCTCGCCCGCGAGCGGGACCGGCGGGCGCGTCACATCCGGGTGCCGATGCTCGAATGCCTGGTCGATTTCCTGATGGTGGAGCATCTGGCCGGTCGGGCCTTCGATCCGCCGGTGAGCGGGCCCGGCTACGCCCGCGTACTGGCCGGCGGCCGGCGGCCCTACCGTGCCCAGGACGGCTGGGTGGCGATCCTCCCCTATTCCACGGTGCAATGGGAGCGTTTCCTGCGGGCGATCGGTCGCGAGGATCTGGCGGCGGCCGCATGGGTCCGCGATCCTTCCGCGCGCAGCGGTCGCATCGGCGAGCTCTACGAGGTGGTGGCGGCGGCGGTCGCCGAACGCGATGTGGCGGCATGGATCGCCCTCGCCGCCGAGCTCGACATCCCGGCGGTGCCCGTGTCCGGCCTCGAGGATCTGTTCGCCCATCCCCATCTCGATGCGGTGGGGATCTTCCGCGGCTTCCGCCACCCCAGCGAGGGGGCGATGCGGGAGGTCCGCTTTCCGGTGGAGGGCGCCGGCGCCGAGGCGCACGATCCCCGTCCCGCACCACGGCTCGGCGAGGACGGACGGGCGATCCTGGAGGCGCTCGGTCGCGATGCCGCGGCGATCGAGCGGCTGCTGGCGGAAGGCGTCACCCGGTTCCCGTGAGCGGTCTCACTGCATGGTGAGACCACCCGAGACGCTGATGGTCTGGCCGGTGATGTAGTCGGCCTCCTCGCTCAGCAGGAAGCAGACGAGTCCCGGGTAGTCCTCGGGACGGCCCAGCCGGCGCAGCGGGATCGCCCGCTCGAGCGCCTGGCGGAGCTTCTCCCCGCGCTCTCCTTCGCCGGCGAAGTCGCGAAAGAGCGGCGTGTCCGTCGGGCCCGGGCAGACGGCGTTGAGCCGGATGCCGTCGCGGGCGAGCTCGCGGGCCAGGGTCTTGGTGAAGGCGACGATGCCGCCCTTGGCGGCGGCATAGACGGCCTCGCCCGAGGAGCCCACCCGGGCCGCATCGGAGGCGATGTTGACGATCCGGCCGTGCCGGCGCGCCACCATGCCGGGCAGCACCGCGTAATGCAGGTTGAGGGGGCCGAACAGGTTGATGGCGATGATCTTCGACCAGAGCTCGGGCGTGGTGTCGAGGAACGGCATCGCCCGGTCCCAGCCGGCGTTGTTGACGAGCCCCGTGGTGGGGCCGATCTCCTCCTCGAAGCGGGTGACCGCCGCCCGCACCGCCTCGAGATCGGTGATGTCCACGGCATAGGCGCGGGCCGTGCCGCCCGCCGCGGCAATCCGCGCTTCGACCGACGCCGCGCCGTCGCCGTCGCGGTCGAAGATGCCCACCCGCGCCCCTTCCTCCGCCAGCCGGAGGGCGATGGCACGGCCGATGCCACTGGCCGCACCGGTCACCAGGACGTTCGTTCCCGCGAGACCACGCATGCTCATGCCTCCTTCGCCGGACCGCCGCGCATCCGGGCCCCCAGCGCCCGGATCTGCTCCAGCGCCTCGGGGTTGACGAGGGAGGAGAGATCCCCCTGCGGCTCGCCCAGCCAGGCCGCCCGCACCGCACGGCGCATGATCTTCATGTTGCGGGTACGCGGCAGATCGGCGACGGGGAGGATGTGTTTCGGGCGGAAGGCGGTCCCCATACCCTTCGTCACCGCCTCCTCGAGCCGGCGGAGGAAGCCCGCATCCGCCACCGTGCCCGGCAGCGGCATGACGAAGCAGACGAGGGCCTCCCCCTTGAGGGGATCGGGCACGCCCACCACCGCCGCCTCGCTGACCTCGCCGGTGGAGGTGAGGACGGCCTCGATCTCCGAGGGGCCGGTGCGCTTGCCGGCGAGCTTGATGGTGTCGTCGGAGCGGCCGAACAGGTACCAGAAGCCGTTTTCGTCGCGCGCCGCCAGATCGCCGTGCCGCCAGCAGCCCGGGATCGGTCGCCAGTAGGTGTCGAGATAGCGTTCCTCGTCCCGCCACAGGCCGCGGGTGAGGCTGATCGAGGGCGCGCGCAGCACGAGCTCTCCCTTCTCGCCGGGCGGCAGCGATCGGCCCTCCATGTCGGCCACATCGGCGCTCATGCCGGGAATGGCACCGCCGAAGGAGAGCGGCTTCAGGGGTGTCACCATGGTGCCGGCCAGGATGCCGCCGGCCATCTCGGTGCCGCCGGCGTAGTTGAGGAGCGGCACGCGGCGGCGGCAGAGCCGCTCGAAGGCCCACTGCCAGGCAGCCTCGGTCCAGGCTTCGCCGGTGGAGACGACCGCCCGCAGCCGGGAGAAGGGCACATCGTCGATGCCGCCGCCGTCGGCGAGCCGCATGTAGCTGCGGACGATGGTGGGAGCGATGCCGAGATGGGTGGCGCCGAGCTCCTCGACGAGCCGCCAGTAGCGTCCCGGATCGGGATGGTCGGGGGTGCCGTCGGCGATCAGCACGGTGCCGCCGAGCAGCAGCGGCAGGGTAAACAGCATCGGCCCCACCACCCAGCCGATGTCGCTCATCCAGAACAGGGAATCGCCAGGGCGGAAATCGAAGCAGAGACCGAAATCGATGCAGGTCTTGGCCATGAAGCCGCAGTGGGTCTGCACGGAGCCCTTGGGCCGGCCGGTGGTGCCCGAGGTGTAGATCAGGAGAAGCGGTGAATCGGCGGGCAGGATCTCGATCCGTCGCTCCTCCTCGGATCCCTCCAGTGCGTCCATGGCGAGGATGGCCGGGCGGGCGTCCGCCGCCGGCTCTCCCTCGACGAGGATGACGTGGCGCAGGCCGTCGAGGCCGCGCGACGCCTCCAGAACCGTCTCGAGGAGGGGTACGGGCCGGCCGCGGCGCATCATCGTCGTGGTGGTGAAGACGGCGGCCGCCCCGGCATCGGCCAGCCGGCTGCGCACCGCCTCGGGGCCGAAGCCGCTGAACAGCGGCAGGGCGATGGCGCCGATGCGGAAGATGGCGTGCAGCGCCACCACCGCCTCCGGGATCATCGGCAGGAAGAGGGCGATGCGGTCGCCGCGCCCGAGACCGAGGCGGCGCAGCCCGCCGGCGACGCGGGCCACCTCAGCATCGAGCTCGGCATAGGTGAGTTCGCGCCGTTCGCCCTGCTGGCCCAGAAAGCGCAGCGCGGGCCGGTGCCAGCGCTCGCCCTCCCGGTGACGGGCGAAGGCCGAGAGTGCGATGTTGGTCTCGGCGCCGAGGCACCAGCGGGCGTGCGCGATGCCGCGCGAGGTGTCGAGGATGCGCTCCCAGGGACGGGTCAGGCGCAGGTCGAAGAAGTCGAACACGGCACCGTAGAACCACTCGGGATCGGCGTCCGCGCGGGCGACCAGGGCCTCGTAGTCGGCGACGCCGTGGGCGTGCATGAAGCGGGCGAGGGCGGTCCTCCGCGCTTCCGCGGGATCGGGGCGCCAGACGATGTCGGTGCTGCCGTCGTCCCGCGCCGTGCGCCGGCCCTCCTGCATGGCACGCCTCCCCTGCCGACCGTCTTTGGCGGGAGCCTGCCACGAACCGGCCCCGCTTTCTAGACAAAGCGCCCGAACGGCGTAAAGCTGCGCCCGCCGCCCCCGAAGCGGTACGGGGCGGTCGCGGGGGAGGGCGATGGCGGAAACGGTCCCGGAGCGGATCTCGTCCGAGGAGCGGGCGCTGCTCGCGGACAGCGCGGCGCGCCTGTTCGAGCGGGCGGGCGGGCTCACCCGCGCCCGGCGGTTGCGTGGGCGCCGGCCGGCGCTGGACCGCGCCGTGTGGAAGGAGATGGCGGAGGCCGGGTTGCTCGGGCTGCTGCTGCCGGAGGAACGGGGCGGTGCCGGTCTCGGCCCGCTGGCGGCCGGCGCGGTGGCGGAGGAAATCGGCCGCCGCGTCGTGCCCGAGCCCTTCACCGCCGCGGCGGTGCTCGCGGGCGGCCTGCTGGCGGCGCTCGACACGCCGGCGGCGCGGGATCTTGCCTCGCGGCTGGCGGCCGGCGAGGCAGTGCCGATCCTCGCCTGGCAGGAACGCGGTCCGGAGGCGCGCACCCTCCTCGATGGCGGCACGCTGCGCGGGGGGAAGAGCTGGGTGCTGGCGGGCGATGCCGCCGATCCGCTGCTGGTCACGGCGCAGGAGGGGGATGCTCCCCTGCTGCTGTGCCTTCCGCCGGAGGGGCCGGGGCTGGTCGCCGAGCACCGACGGACCGCCGACGGCCGGTTTCTGAGCGAGTTGCGCTTCGACGGGGTGGCGCTGGCGGAGGATGCGGTGATCGCCCGGGGCGACCGCGTCGCCGCGGCGCTCGCGCGGGCGGTCGATCGCGCCACCGCCCTCGCGGCGGCGGAGATGGTGGGTGCGGCCGCCGCCGCCCTCGCCATGACCCTCGACTACCTCCGGACGCGTCATCAGTTCGGGCGACCCATCGGCAGCTTCCAGGCCCTCCGGCACCGGGCCGTGGACCTCTTCATGCATCTCGAGATCGCCCGCGCCGCCATCGAGGAGGTGCTGGCCGCCCTCGAGGACGATCCCGATCCTTCGCGCCGGGCGGCCCTCGCGAGCCGGGCCAAGGCCCGCGCCGGCGAGCTCGCGCGCCGCATCTGCCGGGAAACCATCCAGATGCACGGGGCGCTGGGCTACACCGAGGAATACGATCTCGGGCTGTTCGTGAACCGGCTCGCCACCCTTTCGGCCTGGCTCGGCGACGACGCCTTCCACCGGCGGCGCTGGTTCGCCCGGACGATGCCCGCGGGGGAGGGCGCATGACCGACTGGAACGCGCTTTCCGACGAGGAGTTCCGCCGCATCGTGCGCGACTTCTTCGAGCGCGAATATCCCCCGCATCTGCGCTTTCCGGCGACACGGCTGCGCTGGGCGCAGATCCGGGAGTGGCACGAGAAGCTCCTCGCCAGGGGCTGGGTGGCGCCCGCCTGGCCGCGGGAGTACGGCGGCATGGGTCTCTCGCCCGCCAAGCTCCTGATCTTCATCGAGGAGCAGGAGCGCTGGGGGGTGGCGCGCGGCCGCGACATGGGCGTGCAGATGGTGGGGCCGCTCCTGATCCGCTACGGCACCGAGGAGCAGAAGCGCTACTGGCTGCCGCGGATCCTCACCTGCGAGCACATCTGGTGCCAGGGCTATTCCGAGCCCGAGGCCGGCTCCGATCTCGCTAGCCTCGCCACCCGGGCGGTGCGTCAGGGCGACCATTTCGTGGTGGACGGGCGGAAGATCTGGAGCACGCTCGCCGACGACGCGACCCACATGTTCATGCTGGTGCGCACCAACCCCGACGCGCCCAGAAAACAGGCCGGCATCAGCTTCCTGCTGGTGGACATGAAGAGCCCGGGGATCACCGTGCGGCCGATCACCACGCTTTCCGGCGAGGCCGAGTTCTGCGAGGTGCTGTTCGAGGGGGTGCGGGTCCCGGTCGCCAATCTCGTCGGCGAGATCGACGACGGCTGGCGCATGGCCAAGGCGCTCCTGGGCTTCGAGCGGCTGTTCATCGGCAGCCCCAAGCTCGCCCGCAACGCGTTGACGCAGCTCGAGAAGCTGGCGCGGGCCAGAGGCCTTTTCGCCGATCCCGCCTTCGCCGACCGCTACGCGCGCCTCGCCCTCGACGTGGCCGACCATGCCGCCCTCTACGCCCGCTTCGCCGAGCGGGTCCGGCGCGGCGAACCCCTCGGCGCGGAGGTCTCGCTGCTCAAGATCTGGGCCACCGAGACCTATCAGGCGATCACCGAGCTCATGCGGGAAGCCGCCGGCCCCGACGCCGCCGTGCCCGGTTTCCTCGACTATGGAGGGGAGCGGCTGGACGTGCTCGGGACCTGGTACTTCGCCCGCCCCACCACCATCTACGGCGGCTCCAACGAGATCCAGCGCAACATCCTGGCCAAGGCCGTGCTGGAGCTGCCCGGCTGAACCCGGCCGCTTCCACCCACCGGAGGGTCCGATGTCCGACCGCTACGCCCGATACGACCAGCTCACCCTCGACCGCCCGGCCGAGGGGGTGCTGCGCATCACCTTCGACCGGCCGGAGACCCACAACGCGGTGAGCGAGGCCATGCACGCCCAGCTCGCCGAGATCTGGCGGGACATCGGCGCCGACCCCGAGGTGGGGGCGGTGCTGGTGACCGGGGCCGGGCGCGCCTTCTCGGCGGGGGGCGACTTCGATCTCATCGAGCGGATCATCGCGGATCCGGATGTCCGCTTCCGCGTGTGGCGGGAGGCGCGGGACCTCGTCTACAACATCGTCAACTGCGACGTCCCCGTGGTCTCCGCCATCAACGGGCCGGCGGTGGGGGCCGGGCTCGTGGTCGGGCTCCTGGCCGATGTGTCCGTGGCCGGCCGGTCGGCGCGCATCATCGACGGCCACACCCGGCTCGGCGTGGCCGCGGGCGACGTGGCGGTGATGATCTGGCCGCTGCTCTGCGGTCTCGCCAAGGCCAAGTACCATCTGCTCACCTGCCGGCCGCTGGACGGGGCGGAAGCGGAGCGGATCGGTCTCGTCTCCCTCTGCGTCGAGGACGAGAAGCTGCAGGACACGGCCCTCGGCATCGCCCGCGAGCTCGCGAGCGGGGCCCGCAGCGCCATCCGCATGACCAAGTATGCCCTCAACAACTGGCTGCGCGCGGCGGGGCCGCTCTTCGACACCTCGACGGCGCTCGAGATGCTGGGCTTCACGGGTCCGGAGGTGCGCGAGGGGCTCGCCTCCCTGCGCGAGAAACGCCGCCCCGCCTTCCCGCCGGGCGGCCCGATCTGACGCCGGGGAGGCGATCGTGGACGAGAGGGGAGCGGAGGCGATCTTTCGCGAGGCGCTCGCGGGAGGGCGTTTCCTGATCCAGCGCTGCGAGAGCTGCGGCGCCGCCGTGTTCCCGCCGCGCCTCCTGTGTCCGGCATGCGGGGCGGCCGATCCTTCCTTCCGCGAAGCCTCGGGCCGGGGACGGGTCTATTCGGTGACCATCGTCCGCAGCCGCCGGGCCGGCGACCACAACCTGGTGCTGGTGGATCTCGAGGAGGGCGCACGGGTCATGAGCCGGGTGGTGGGCATCGCCGACGAGGAGGTCCGCATCGGCATGGCGGTACAGGGGTTCGTCGGCGAACTCGACGGCCGTCCCGCCCTTCTCTTCCGGCCGGCGGAGGACGGGCGGTGAGCCGCGAGCTGCGCGGCCGGGCGGCCATCGTCGGGGTCGCTCAGTGCCGGCTCGGCGAGGCACCGGGGATGGAGGCGATCGAGATCCTGGCCGAGGCGGCCACCCTCGCGCTCGCCGACGCCGGACTGTCGCTGCGGGAGGTGGACGGGCTCTTCACCTGCTCCTCCTTCCACTACATGCCGGCCCTCACGGTGGCCGAGTATCTGGGCATCCGGCCGCGCTTCAGCGAAGGCACGGTGCTCGGCGGCTCCTCCTTCGTCCACTACCTGCTGCCCGCGCTGCTCGCGCTCGAAACGCGCCAGTGCGAGGTGGCCCTCGTCTGCTACGGATCCAACCAGCGCACCGCCGGCGGCCGGCTCGTCACCATGTCCGAGCCGCAGCCCTTCGAGGCGCCCTACGGGCCGCGCTATCCCATCTCCTCCTACGCCCTCGCGGCGGCGCGGCACATGCACGAGTTCGGCACCACGCGGGAACAGCTCGCCGAGGTGGCGGTGGCGGCCCGCCAATGGGCGATGCGCAACCCCGAGGCCTTTCGCCGCGAACCGCTCACCATCGCCGAGGTGCTGGCCTCGCCCATGGTGAGCGATCCGCTCTCGGTGCTCGACTGCTGCCTCGTGACCGACGGCGGCGGTGCGGTCGTGCTGGTGCGGGCGGAGCGCGCCGCCGACCATCCGAAACCGCCGGTCTACCTTCTCGGCTGTGCCACCGCCCACTGGCACCGGGGGATCCTGCAGATGCCGGATCTGACGGTGACGGCGGCCACCGAATCGGGGCAGCGCGCCTTCGCCATGGCCGGCCTCGGACCCGGGGAGATGGACGTGGTGGAGCTCTACGACGCCTTCACCATCAACACCATCCTGTTCCTCGAGGATCTCGGCTTCTGTCCCAAGGGCGAGGGCGGGCGCTTCGTCGAGGGCGGCGCCATCGCCCCGGGCGGACGCCTTCCGGTGAACACCAACGGCGGCGGGCTTTCCTGCGTCCATCCTGGGATGTACGGCATCTTCCTCGTGATCGAGGCGGTCCGGCAGCTCCGCGGCGAGGCCGGGGCGCGGCAGGTGGAAGGGGCGGTGACCGCCCTCGTCCACGGCAACGGCGGCGTGCTGTCGAGCCAGTCGACGGCGGTGCTGGGCACCGCGGCGGCTCTTTAGGACGGGCCGATGGCGATCGACTCGCAGGCGCTGAAGGCCTACCCGTTTCGGGAGATACGCAGCGCGTACACGGCGCGCGATACGATCCTTTACGCGCTGGGCGTGGGCTTCGGCATCGATCCCTGCGATCCGCGGGACCTGCGTTTCGTCTACGAGCGGCATCCCGCGTTCGCCGCCGTGCCCAGCATGGCGGTGGTGCTGGGCTCGCCGGGCATCTGGATCCGCGATCCGCGTGCCGGCATCGACTGGCGGCGGGCGCTGCATGGCGAGGAGCGGCTCGAACTGTTCGGGGACCTGCCGCCCGAGGGTGAGGTGGCGGGCCGGACCCGCATCACCGCTGTTCTCGACAAGGGCGGGGAGCGGGGCGCGCTGGTCGTCACGTCACGCGAGATCCGCGACGGCGCGGACGGGTCGCTTCTGGCGCGCGTCACCAGTACCATCTTCTGCCGTGGCGACGGGGGCTTCGGCGCCGGCTTCGGGCAGCCGCCGGCGCTCCGTGCGGTGCCGGAGCGGCCGCCCGATCGCCGGCTCGCGCTGCCGGGCTTTCCGCAGCAGGCGCTCCTCTATCGCCTGAGCGGCGACGACAATCCGCTGCACGCCGACCCGGCGGTGGCCCGCGAGGCGGGCTTTCCACGACCGATCCTGCACGGGCGGGCGACCTTCGGCATGATCGCCCGCGGCATTCTGCGGGAGTGCTGCGGGGGCGATCCCTCGGCATTGAAAGGGATCGAGGGCCGTTTCTCGGCGCCGCTCTTCCCGGGCGAGGGGATTCGCCTCGAGCTCTGGCGGGAGGGGCGGGAGGTGGCCTTCCGCGCGCGGGCCGAAGGCGACGGCCGCGTGGTGATGGACAGGGGGCGTGCGCTTCTCGGCGGTGACGGGAGAGGGAACGGAGGATCATGGTGAAGGGTGCACTGGACGGCATCAAGGTGATCGACGCCTCGCGGGTGCTCGCGGGTCCGCTCTGCGCCCAGATCCTGGCCGATCACGGCGCCCGGGTGATCAAGATCGAGCCGCCGCAGGGCGACGACACCCGCCGCTGGGGACCGCCCTTCAAGGACGGCGCCGCTTCCTATTACCATGGGGTGAACCGCAACAAGCGCTCGATCGGGCTCGACCTGTCGCGCGAGGAGGGGCGCCAGGTGCTGCTCCAGCTCCTCGAGGAGGCGGACGTCTTCATCGAGAATTTCCGTGCCGGGACCATGGAGAAATGGGGTCTCGGCTACGAGGAGGTGCTGCGCACCCGCTTTCCTCGTCTCGTCTACGTGCGCATCACGGGCTTCGGCACCGACGGCCCTTTGGGCGGCCTGCCCGGTTACGATGCGGTCGCCCAGGCCATGACCGGGATGATGAGCATCAACGGCGATCCGCGCTGCGGCACCACCCGCGTCGGCTGTCCGATCGTCGATCTCGCGACCGGCATGTACGCTGCCATCGGCGCCCTGATGGCCCTCCATGCCCGCGCGCGCATCGGTCGCGGACAGCTCGTCGACACCTGCCTCTACGACACCGGCATCGCGATCCTGCATCCGCAGGTCATGAACTATCTGATCTCCGGCCAGGTTCCGGGCCTGCTCGGCAACGGTCACCCCAACATCGTGCCCTACGACAAGTTCGCGACGCGCAGCTGCGAGATCTTCCTGGCCATCGGCAACGACGGCCAGTTCCGTCGCTTCTGCGAGCTCCTGGGGCGGCCGGAGGTGGCCGAGGATCCGCGCTTTGCGACCAATCCCCTGCGCAGCCGCAACCGCGAGGCGCTGCGGGCCGTGCTCGAGGAAATGCTGGCCGCGGAGGACGGGCACGAGCTCTGCACCCGGCTCTTGGCCAACGGCGTGCCGGCGGGACCGGTGGCCGACCTCGCCGAGGTGTTCGCCCATCCGCACACCGCGCATCGCCGCATGTGCGTCGAGATCGATGGCTATCGGCTGCCGGGCATTCCGGTGAAGATGACGGAGACCGAGCCCTCGGTGCGCCGTCCGCCGCCGCGCTACGGCGCCGACACGCGAGCGGTGCTGCAGGAGCTGGGCTACGGCGAGGAGGAGATCGAAAGGCTGCTGGCGGACGGGGTCGTCTCGGAGCACCTGCCGCCCGCCGGCTGAGCCCGGACCGTCAGCCGAGCAGTCCCCGGGCGAGCGTCAGCAGCAAGGGCATGGTGAGGGCGGCGAGGGCCGTCTGCACGCTCACCATCGCCGCCATCAGCTCGTCGTCACCGCCGAGCTGCCGCGCCAGCAGATAGGCGCCCGCCGCCGCCGGTGCGGCGTGAAAAAGGACGACGGCGAAGGCGAGCTCCGGGTCCGCGTCGGCGAGCGTTGCCACGAGGAATCCGAGAGCCGGCATCACCAGGAGCTTGAACGCCGAGGTGAAGGCCAGGGGGACGAGGCCGCCCCGCAGGGCCGGCCAGGTGAGGCCGGCCCCCACCGCCAGCATGACGAGGGGCAGGACGCCCGCCGCCAGCAGGTCGCCACCGCGCAGGACCGGGGCCGGCAGCGGCAGATCCGAGAGGCCCAGGGCGAGGCCGCCCAGGGTCGCCAGGATGAGGGGGTTGCCGGCGAGCGCCCGTACGGCCCGTATCGCCGTGCCGCCGCCACCCTGGTCGAAGCGCACGAGGGCCCCGACGCTCAGGAGGTTGGCGGCGGGCATGTTGAACATGGCGGCGAGCGCCATCAGCAGCGCACCGCGGTCGCCCATCACCGCCTGGCCGATGGCGAGGGTGACGAAGACGTTGTTGCGGATGATGCCCTGGAGGGTGCAGGGAAGCGCCGGCCCCCGCAGCCAGAAGGGCGGGCCCGGCAGCACCGCCCGCAGGCCCGAAAGGACGAGTGGAACCGCGAACACCGGAAGGAGGATCGAAAGCGCGAGCGGTCCCAGGAGATCGGGGCCGAACTCGGCCCGGGCGAGACGCGAGAGGATGAGCGCCGGCACCAGCACGTAGTAGACCGTGACCTCGAGCGCCTGCCGGCGTTCCGGGGTGAAGAAACCGATGCGGCGCAGGGCGAGGCCGAGGAGCGCGATCAGCAGCAGCGGCAGGACGGCATCGGTGAAGGGGTTCACGGGAGCGGTGCGCCCGGTCCTCAGTCCAGCCGGAACCCCTTGCGCCGCACGAAGGCGCCGAAGTCGGTGCGCTGCGGTTCGGCGTAGTGACGTGCCTTCTCCTCCGACCAGCCGTAGGATTCGACTACGCCCCAGCGTTCCGGCGCCCGCTGGCGGGGATAGGGGCGGATCGCGGCGCGTCTTCGATCGTAGGCCTCGATCTTCCCGGCGAGATCGCTGTCGTCGAAACGGTTCTCGTGGAGGGTCACCGAGAGCGGGAGCCGCGGGCTCATCGCCGGTTCCCCTTCCGGCCAGCCGACGCACATCCCCGCCAGCGGGATCACATGGTCGGGAAGATCGAGGAGTCGGGACAGCTCCTCGGGGCGGTCGCGGAGCACGCTGATGGCGCAGGTGCCGAGCCCCACCGCCTCGGCGGCGAGGGTGAAGGCGGAAAGCACGATGGCGGCGTCCACCACGGCGTTGAAGAAGGCATCGAGATGGTCGTTGGCGAACGGCTTGCCGCGGAGCTCGGCAATCCGTCGCTGGCGGCGGTTGTCGGCGAGAAAGACGAGGAAGGCGGGCGCCTCCCGCACCCAGGGCATGGCCGGTACGAGATCGGCCAGCGCTGCGCGCAGCGCGGGATCGGTGACCTCCAGAATGTCCGCCTGCTGGAGATCGCTCTTGGTCGGCGCCGAGAGGGCGGCGGCGCAGAGCAGGCGCAGGAGGCCGCGATCGACGGGATCCGGCCGGTAGCGGCGGCAGCTCGCCCGCCCCAGGATGCCGGCGAGGGTCGCGGTTCCCCGTCGGAGCGCGGGAAAGGACAAGCGCTCGCCGAAACGCGCCTCGACGAGCGCCGCCAGATCCTCGTCCATCGCCGCCTCCTCTCAGACCACCTCGTCGCCGCGGTCGGTAGTCTCGCCGTAGCGCTTGAGCGCCGGTTCCCGAAGGCCGTCGTAGACCTCGCGCAGGCGGGCCTGCAGCTTCGCGTTCTCGCGCTCGAACAGGCTGTTGCCCTCGAGGTCGCCGTCCACGAGGAGGGGGCCGAAGTTCTCGACCTCGAGCACCCACAGGGCCTGGGCGATCCCCAGCTCCTCGAGCCAGTGGACGGAGCGCACCCGCTTGACGCCGCGGCCCAGGAGGGCGCCCGTGCCGTAACCCACGGTGGTGAGATAGACGGCCCCCGCGGGGCGAAAGAGGCGCCGGTAGTCCTCGCCGCTCATGCCGCCCTTGCCGACGATGACCCGGGCGCCGGACAGCGCGAACCAGCGCTCCATCCATTTGGCGAAGCGGAAGCTCGCGGTGGCGGTGACGGCGCCGATGCGGTAGCTGCCGTCGGGCTCGCGGGCGGCGGCCGGGGAGCAGTGGAAGTTGACGTTGCTCACGGCAGCCAGGTCGAGGGGAAGCGGGACGCCCTCCTCGACCGCACGCCGGTAGACGCCCTCGCGCCCCGTGTAGATGACCCCGTCGAGATGGACGACGTCGCCGATGCGCAGCGCCGCCAGATCCTCCGGCCGCGCGGGCGCTTTCAGGCGGAGCTTGCGGAGCTTTCCGGTGCCGGCGACCATGCGACGGTCTCCCTGCGCATGTAGGGGGTGAACCAGGCGGGATCGGTGCGGAAGACGACCGATCCGTCGGCGTGGATGCGGGCGGTGGCGCGACGCGACGACAAGCAGAAGCAGTGCACGCTCATGGGCATGCCGCCGGTGTGGGTGTAAGCCACCTCGACGTGGCAGTCGACCACCATCGAGGAACCGGAAAAGCCCATCGCGCCCATGCCGATGCGGTTGCCGAGGGCCGTGAGCTCCTCCTCGAGGGCGGCGACCTCGGGGTCGGGATGACGGTCGCCCACGACGCGCAGGCAGGCGGCCTGCTTGCCCAGCACCATGCAGGCGTCCTTGGAGCCGCCGAGGCCGATGCCGACGATCACCGGCTGGCAGGCGAGGCCGCGCCGTCCGAAGGCGATCAGCGTGTCGAGGTAGAAGCGCCGGATGCCGTCGCGCCCGTCACCGGGAAACAGCATGCGCCAGTCGGTGCCGAACAGCCCGCCCTTGTGGACCGTGGTGACGTCGATCCAGTCGGCACCGGGCTCGAAGCTGTAGTCGATCTCGGGCGTGAAGATGCCGACGTTGTTGTCGTGGTCGGTGCGTGCGAGGGGATGCACGCGGTTGGGCCGCAGCGGGATCTCGCGGGTGGCCTCGGCGGTGGCGCGCCGCAGGGCCTCCTCGAGGGCCACCATGCCCCCCTCGATGCGGGCCTCGTTGCCGATCTTGACGTAGTAGCGGGGAAGGCCGGTATCCGCGCACATCGGCCGGCGGTCGGCGCTCGCCGCCTGCCAGTTCTCCAGCATGGCCTCGAGCACGAAGGCGGAGAGCTCTCCCTTCTCGCGCGCGATCATCGCCCGCACGCCGGCGAGATAGTCCTCGGGGATGTCGATGGCCGCCCGGGCCATGAGCTCGCGGGCGGTCTCCCGGATCCGATCCGCTGGAATCGTCATGTCGCCTCCGCCGCCGGCGGCGCGCCGGCTTCCTCCTCGATCAGCGATTCGCCGGGCCGCAGGATCGAGAACTCCACCGGCACGGTCTCCACCGAGATCTCTTCGCCCACCAGCCGCAGCCGGGTGAAGCGGCTCGCCGCCGGGTCGCCACTGTCGGGAAAGTCCTCCCGGTAGTGGGCGCCGCGGGAATCCTCGCGGGCGAGCGCGGCCCGCGCGATCACCCGGCTCACCGTGAGAAGGCTGTCGAGATCGAGCCAGTTGTGCCAGGTGAGATTGAAACGGCGGCCGCCGCCGGCAAGACCGAGATCCCGGAGATCCGCCGCCAGCCGCGCGAGCTCGTCGGCGGCACGGGCGAGACCGGTGGCGTTCCGGATGATGCCCACCTCCTCCCACATCACCCGCCACAGGCGTTCGCGGAGCTCGCCGAGATCGCCGGCCGGTCGGCCGAAGGGCCGCTCGCAGCGGGCGATCGCCGCCTCGAGGGCGGCGGGATCGGGATCGCGCAGCGCACCTCCCTCGCGCTCGAGGAAGGCGGCCATCGAATCGCCGGCGATACCGCCGAAGACGGTGGAATTGGCGACCCCGTTGCCGCCCAGCCGGTTGGCGCCGTGCACGCCACCGCAGTCCTCGCCGGCGGCGAACAGGCCGGGAATCGCGGTGCGGCCGTCGGGCTCGAACTCCACGCCGCCCATCATGTAGTGGGCGGTGGGCACCACCTCGACCCGCCCGCCGGCGAGATCGAAGCCGCAGTCGGCGCAGCGGCGGACCATGCCGGGAAAGCGCCGGGCCACCTCCTCGGGGCCGAGATGGGCCATCTCCAGGAACACCCCACCCATGGGCGAGGTGCGCCCCGCCCGCATCTCGGCATAGATGGCGCGCGCCACCACGTCCCGGGTGGCCCGCTCGCCGGCCGGGTCCCAGGCCAGCATGAAGCGCTCGCCCGCGCCGTTGAGGAGATGGCCGCCGGCCCCCCTGAGGCCTTCCTCCAGCACGGTACCGGTCATCCGCGTCTCGGGGCCGGCGAGGAGACCGGTCGGATGGAACTGGACCATCTCCATGTCGCGCAGGGGAAGGCCGGCCCGCAGCGCCATCGCCATGCCGTCGCAGCTCTTGTCGCCGGAGGGGGTGTGGTAGCGGTACATGGTGGGGCCGCCGCCGGTGGCCAGCAGCACCGCCCGCGCGCGCACCAGCCGGTAGACGCCCTCGCGCATGTCGATCAGCAGGACACCGGCGATGCCGCTGCCGTCGGCGGCCGGCAGCAGGGCCACGGCGCGGTGTTCCTCCAGCCGGCACACACCGGCCGCCCGCACCTGTTCCATCAGCCGGTTGATGATCTCGATGCCCGTGAGGTCCCCCTTGTGGACCGTGCGATCGAAGCTCTGCCCGGCGAAGGCCTTGAAATCGAGGGTGCCGTCCGGTCGGCGGTCGAAGAAGCAGCCGAGCTCGTTCTCGAGTTCGTGGACGCGTTCCACCGCGCCCTCCACGAGGCGCCAGGCGAGGTCCTGACGGGGCAGCCACTTGCCGCCGACGATGGTGTCCATGAAATGCCGCTCGACCGAATCGCCGGGCGCCAGCGCCACGTTGTAGCCGCCCTGGACCATGCGGGTGCAGCCGCATTTGCCGAGGAGCCCCTTGACGACCACGGTGACCTCGAACTCGGGTGCCGCCCGCCGCGCGTGCAGGGCAGCGAAGAGGCCGGCGCCGCCGGCGCCGAGCACCAGCATGTCCGTATCGAGGCGTTCCACCCGCATCTCAGGCCGCCAGCGCCACGAGGAAGAGGAACCCCACCGCGAGCGCCGCCCCGCCGCCCAGTCCGACCCACAGGCGGAGGGTCCCCCGCCAGGGCAGGAACTCGAGTGCCAGCACCCGCAGGCCGAGGGCGAGATGCAGGGCGAGCAGTGTGACGAGCCCCCATTCGGCGAATTTGGCGAGCGGGTTTTCGGTCCAGGCCAGCGCCCCGTCGAGAGCCGCCTCTCCCTCGATGGCGGTGGCGAGGAACAGGAAGTGGAAGGGCAGGAAGAGGGCGAGGGCGAGGCCGCTCAGCCGGTGGGCGAGGAACGCCAGATAGCCCGGATGACGACGGTGATCCGGGATCATGGCGCCCCCACCACCGCCCACACGGCCCGCATCCCGAGCAGGAGCAGCAGGAACGCCACGGCGAGCGCCGCCGTGTCCGCCGCCCGCCCGCGAAGGCCCGTCCACTCGGCGAGGACGGCGCGCAGGCCGATCGAGGCGTGCACCGAGACCGCCAGCACGAAGAGACCGTAGAAACCGGCCCAGAAGAGATTGCCGCGGGTGCGGGCGAGGATCTCGGCGGCATCCAGCCCGTCCCGCACGGCGTAGAGGACGACCCCCAGATGCACGAGCACCAGGGGGGCCAGGAGGATCGCCGTCCCCCGCTGGAGGAGGAAGAGGAGGCCCGCGCTCACGCCCGGGACCCTCCGAGCAGGCGCCACAGGCTCGCCCGCTTGAGACCGGCGATGGCGGCGGTCGGGGCGAGGCCCACGGGGCAGAACTCGCTGCAGCTCGCCTGGCTGTGGCAGGCATGACAACCCGCATCGCCGGAGGTGCGATCGAGCACCTCCTCGCGGGCGCCGTGGCGGATGTCGTTGACGAGCGTCCAGGCGCGGTTCAGCGGCGCAGGACCGAGATATTCGGGCCGCCAGGCGAGGACGTCGCAGGCGGCGTGGCAGACGGCGCAGTTGATGCATTCGATGCCGGCATCGACGGCCCGCCGGGCGGTGCTGTCGGGAGCGATCCGGGGCAGCGGGTCCCGCCGCGTGGCGGTTGGCACGAAACGCCCGCCCGCCCGCTCCCAGCGCGCGAAGAAGGGTTCGAGATCGCACACCAGATCGCGGATGCGGGGGAGGTTCCGGAGCGGCTCGAGGACCAGCGGCCGGTGCGCGGGAAGCCGCTTCACATGGGTACGGCAGGTCCAGCGCGGCCGGCCGTTCACGGTCATGGCGCAGGAGCCGCAGACCCCGACCCGGCAGGCGAAGCGATAGGCGAGATCGGGCTCGCGATGGCGCTGCACCCAGGTGACGACGTCGAGCACCGTCTGGTTGGCCCGCGCCGGGACCTCGTAGCGGACGAACGCGCCCTTCTCCGTTCCCCGCCAGATCCGCACGTCCAGCACGGGACCGTCCGCCGTCCCGGCGTCGGCCATCCGTTCCTCCCCCGATCGGTTGCCTCGTCCCGACTACACGCCCGACGCTCCTCACCTGTCAACAGCGCGGGGAGGGGGAAGGCGGAGGGGCCGGGCGGGAGCGGCTTCGGCGGGCTAGAGACCGCGCGCGATCTCGGTGATCGCCCGCCAGGCCTCCTCGACGTGCCGCTGCTCGGTGCGCGCCTGGCCGATCGAGACGCGGAGCACGTAGCGGTCGTGCACCCGTCCGGGCGT
>JALUAG010000038.1 GCA_027045875.1 Alphaproteobacteria bacterium
CGTCATTGAAGCGGCATTCCGAGCACCGCCGATCACAACCATGAGATGTGCCGAACCGAGGAGCGCGATCCTATGCGGATTCGCCATAAGCCTGTCGCGGATTCGCCATAGCAGTGTCGCGCAACAGCATCGGCCAGTGCGGCCGCTCGAGGAAGGCCCGCAGGCGCGCCTCCGTGTAGATCCGCGGATTGCGGGCGATCTCGGCGAAGGCCGGCGGCGCGATGCCCTCGACCTCGGGCGCCGGCAGGCCGGGCACCCGGTGGCAGCGGGCGCAGCGGTCGGCGACGAGACCGCGCACGGCGTCGGCATCTCCCTGCGCCGAGGCGGGCGGCGCAGGCAACAGCGGCAGCAGGAGGGCGCCGGCCAGAAGGGCCGCGCGCCGCCCGGGCGCCTTCGTCGCGCGGGTGGGGGGAAGGGCGGTCATCGGCAGGCCTCCCGCAGGCTCGGATGCAGGATCAGACGTTCGAAGGGCCGCTCCCCGGCCACCACCACCCGCTCGTCGATCACCCGCGCGCGGTCCCCGGCGACCAGCGCCAGCGCCCGGGGGTAGCAGCGATGCTCGATCTCGAGCACCCGCGCGTTCAGGGTCTCCACCGTATCGCCCGGCAGGACCGGCGCCATTCCCTGCACGATCACCGGCCCCTCGTCGATCTCGGGGCGCACGAAATGCACCGTGCAGCCGGTCACCGGCAGCCCCGCCTCCAGCACCCGGGCGTGGGTCTCGAGACCGCGGAAGGCGGGCAGCAGCGAGGGGTGGATGTTGAGCATGCGGTCGCGCCAGCGCTCGACGAAATCGCGGCCCAGGACGCGCATGAAACCGGCGAGACAGACGAGTTCCGCCGCCGCCTCCCGCAGCGTCTCGTCGAGGGCGGCATCGAAGGCCTCGCGACTGGTGAAGCCGCGCGACGGGATCACCCGCGTGGCGATGCCGGCGCGGGCCGCCCGTTCCAGCCCGCCGGCCGCTTCCCGGTTGCTGATCACCAGCACGATGCGGGCCGGGTAGGACGGCTCGCGGGCGGCATCGATCAGCGCCTGCAGATTGGTGCCGGTACCCGAGATCAGGACCGCGGTCCGTCGAGGTTCCATGCCGCCTCCGCGCCCGTCAGCTCGACCCGGGCCGGCCCCGGCCCGGCGAGGATGTGGCCGATCCGATACACCGTCTCTCCCCGCGCGCGGAACGTGCCGGCCACGGTCTCCGCCGCCTCGGCGGCGACGATCGCGCACATGCCGATCCCGCAGTTGAAGGTGCGGGCGAGCTCACCGGTGCCGAGCCCGCCGGCTTCCGCCAGCCAGGAGAAGAGGGGCGGCAGCGGCCAGCTCCCGGCCTCGATCACCGCCAGCCGCCCGGCGGGCAGGACCCGCGGCAGATTGTCGAGCAGCCCGCCGCCGGTGATGTGGGCGAACGCCCGAAGCCCCGAGCAGCCGAGTGCCTCGAGGCAGGATCGGACGTAGATGCGGGTCGGCGCCAGCAGCAGATCGGCGAGGGTGCCCTCGGCCGCGAACGGCGGCCGGTCGCCGGTCGTCAGCCGCCGGTCGGCCAGGATCCGGCGGATCAGGGTGAAGCCGTTGGCGTGCGGTCCCGAGGAGGCGAGGCCGAGGATCACATCCCCTGGCTCCGCCGGCCGCGGCAGCAGGCGGTCGCGCTCCACCGCGCCCACCGCGAAGCCGGCGAGATCCCATTCCCCGGCCGCGTAGAGGCCGGGCATTTCGGCCGTTTCGCCGCCGATGAGGGCGCAATCCGCCTCGCGGCAGCCGCGGGCGATGCCGGCCACCACCCGCGCCGCCCGCTCCGGCTCGAGACGGCCGGTGGCGTAGTAGTCGAGGAAGAACAGCGGTGCCGCGCCCTGCACCACGATGTCGTTGACGCACATGGCCACCAGATCGACGCCCGCGACCTCCAGCCGGTCGGCCTCGCGGGCCAGCAGGATCTTGGTGCCGACACCGTCGGTGGAGGCCACCAGGAGCGGATCCCGGTAGCCGCAGGCGGCGAGGTCGAAGATCGCCCCGAAGCCGCCGAGATCGGGGCGGGCCCCCGGTCGCGCGGTGCTCCGCGCGAGGTCCGCGATCCGCTCCACCAGGCGCTGCCCGGCGTCGATGTCGACCCCGGCCCGGGCGTAGGCATCGCGCTGATCGGGAGCTTGTGTCACGGGCGGGCTCGTGGCTAGTTGCGAGCGAAGGCCGGCTTACGCCGCCTTCGCAGGGAGATCAAGCTGTCGGATGCCGCCATGACGACCGCCGTTCGCGCCCTCCTCGTCCTCCTGTTCCTGCTCTCCGGCCCGCACGCCGCCCGGGCGGCGGTGGAGATCTACACCGTCTCCGGCATCCGCGTGGACGCCACCGCCGAATCGGCGGTGGTGGCCCAGCAGCGGGCGCTGGAAACGGCCGAACGGGAGGGGCTGCGGCGGCTGTTCGCGCGTCTCGTTCCGGAGGAGGATCTGCCGCTGCTGCCCGAGGTCGAGACCCTGTCCCTCGATCGCCTGGTGCGCAGCTACACGGTGGAGGAGGAGAAGCGTTCGGCCACCCGCTACCTCGCGAGCGTGACGGTGCGCTACGAGCCGGAGGCGGTCCGCTCGGTCTTCGCCGAAGCCGGCGTGGCGGCGGTGATCGCGCCGTCGGTGCCGGTGCTGGTGGTCCCGGTGCTGGAAACGCAGGAGCGGGTCGATCTCTGGGGCGAGGACAACCCCTGGCGGCGGGCCTGGCTCGCGGAGGCCGATCGCAACACCTTTCTCACCATCCTTCTGCCGCTCGGCGATCTCGCCGACATCGTCGCCCTCGGCGATCCCGGAACGGAGCCGGTGGGCGAGAGGCTGGCCGGTCTCGCGCGGCGCTACGGCACCGACACCGTGGTGGTCGCCCGGGCGCGGCTCGAAGCCGCGGCGGAGGGGACCACGGGCGAGCCCGGCCTCGCCCTGTCCCTGCGGTCCGGCGGGGGCTGGTTCGCAGGCCCGCTGGAGGAGCGGGTGGTGGTACCACGGGAACGGGCGGCGGAGGACGGCGAGACCGTGCTCTGGGAGCTGGGCGTCGCGCGGGTGAAGGCGGCCCTGGAGCGGGCCTGGAAGCGGAACAACGCGGTGCGTCTCGGGATCCGGGATACGCTTCGCGTCACCGTGCCGCTTGCCGATCTCCGCGGCTGGGTCCAAATAAGGCGGAGGCTGGAAGCGATGCCCGAGATCCGGTCGGTGCGGATCGAGCGCATGTCGCGGCGGCGGGCGGACATCGTCATCGCGTTCATCGGTGATCGGGCGCAGCTCCGGCAGGCGTTGGCGGGGCGCGGCCTCGATCTGGTACTGGAGGACGGCTCATGGCAGTTGCGACCAGCGGAGGCCCCGGAAGGGCCGTCGGCGCCGTCTTCCGCCTCGTCCTCGGCTTCCTGACGTTGGCGTTCCGCAATCTCGCCAATCTGCTGACTTCCCTGCGGCTGGCGGCGGCCGTTCCGCTCGTCGTCTTCCTGCTCGAAGGCGAATACCGGACCGCGTTCTGGGTCTTTCT
This sequence comes from Alphaproteobacteria bacterium, assembly GCA_027045875.1. GTDB lineage: Bacteria > Pseudomonadota > Alphaproteobacteria > Geminicoccales > Geminicoccaceae > JALSRW01. The sequence goes on from JALUAG010000038.1 coordinate 3,490, forward strand.
GCTGGCCGCGGTGACCGACGTGGCCGACGGGCTGGTCGCCAAATGGGTCAACGGGACCACCTCTCTCGGGGCGGTGCTCGATCCGGTCGCCGACAAACTCTTTCTGGGGTCGCTGTTCGTCACCCTCGCGGTCATCGAGGCCGCCCCCGTCTGGCTGGCGGTGATCGTGGTCGGGCGCGACCTGCTGATCGCGGCCGGCGCGTTCTTCCTGCGCCTGCGGCTGCGCGGGTTCCGCGTCGAGCCGCTGGTGATCGGCAAGATCTGCACCCTCGTGCAGCTCGTCTACGGTGGCGTGGTGCTCGGCCGGCTCGCCGGCATCGAGGTGCCGGGCTTCTGGGAGACCGGGCTCCTCTACGCGGTGGCCGTCATGGTGGTGGCCTCGGCGTTGGCCTACCTCGGCGCGGCGCTCCGCTACCGGCCCTTCGCGGAGGTGCGGTGAACGGTTCCCGTCGCGGCGTCTGAGGCCCGCGTGTCGCGCAGCACGACCCCCCTGCAGCTGGCCTTCACCTTTCCCCATCCGGCCGGCTACCGGCTGGAGGATTTCCTGCCCGCGCCCTGCAACCAGGCGGCGGTGGACGCCGTGCTCGCCTGGCCCCACTGGCCGACGCCGGCGCTCGTGCTGCACGGCCCGCCGGGCAGCGGACGCACCCATCTGGCCCACATCTGGTGCGACCGGGCGCAGGCGCTGCTGATGTCCGGGGCGGAACTTTGGGAGGTGGCGAACCCGCTCGAACGGCTGGGCGAGGCGCGGGCGCTGGCCGTCGACGATGCCGATCTGGCGGCGGCGCCGCGGCTCCTGCTCCAGCTCTACAACCTCCTCGTCGAACGCGGCGGCCATCTGCTGCTGACGGCCACCGCCCCCCCCGATCGCTGGGGGATCCGCCTGCCCGATCTCCTGTCGCGCCTCAAGGCGGCGGCGAGCGTGCGCATCGAGCCGCCCGACGATGCGCTGCTTGCGGCCCTGCTGGTCAAGCAGCTGGCCGATCGCCGCCTGTCCGTGGCGCCGTCGATCGTCGCCTATCTGGTGGCGCGGATGGACCGTTCCTTCGCCGCCGCCGGGCAGCTCGTCGAGGCGCTGGATCGCGCCTCGCTGCGGGCGCGCAGGCCGGTCACCATGGGCCTCGCGCGGCAGGCGCTGGCGGAGGTGGCGGAGATGGCGGCGCGCGAAGCGCAGGCCGAAGGCTGAACCGAAGGGGAGGAAGGAGATGGATCTCGGGATCGCGGGGAAATGGGCCATCGTCTGTGCGGCCAGCAAGGGACTGGGTCGCGCCTGTGCCGAATCCCTGGCCGCCAACGGCGTCAATCTGGTCGTCAACGCCCGGGGCGCCGGGACCCTCGAGGCGACGGCGCGGGCCATCCGGGCGGCGAGCGGGGTCGAGGTGGTCCCCGTCGCCGCGGACATCACCACCCCCGAGGGACGGGCGGCGGTGCTCGCGGCGCGGCCCGATCCCGATATCCTCGTCAACAACGCGGGCGGACCGCCGCCGGGCGACTTCCGGGACTGGGACGAGGAGGAGTGGATCGCCGCGCTCAGGGCCAACATGCTGAGCGCCATCGCCCTCATGAAGGCGGTGATCGATCCGATGATGGAACGCGGCTTCGGCCGCATCGTCAACATCACCTCGAGCGCGGTCAAGGCGCCCATCGCCGAGCTCGGGCTCTCCAACGGCGCCCGCTCCGGGCTCACCGGCTTCGTCGCTGGCCTCGCGCGGGCGGTGGCGGACAGCGGCGTCACCATCAACAATCTGCTGCCCGGACGCTTCGCCACCGATCGCCTGGCGTCCAATTTCGCCTTTCTGGCGCAACGCAGCGGGCGGCCGGTGGAGGAGATCCGGAAGGAGGCGGAGAGCCGCATCCCCGCGGGCCGGTTCGGGGATCCCCACGAGTTCGGTGAACTTTGCGCCTACCTGTGCTCGCGGCAGGCGGCCTACATCACGGGACAGAACCTGCTGATCGACGGCGGCGCCTATCCCGGGACCTTCTGACGGTCCGTTGGTCGGGCGGGCACGCGTCTTCACGCTTCCTTAACGGACCGACAGCATAGTACGGGGCCATCGGCCATTGCAGGAGTGCTGTGGCGTGCCCCCGATGCGCGGCAAACTGGGAATGACGGCGGCCCTTCTGACCATGCTGTTGGTCGGGGGATGTACCGTGCGCAGCAGCGAACAGCCGATCGTCCCCGGCGAGGCGCAGCAGGCGACGGGTGTGTCCCCCTCCCGGGCGGACACCGTGGAGCGTCTCGTCCGCATGGGAAGGGGTTCGCTGGCGGCGGGCGACGAGACGGCGGCCGCCCGGCTCCTCGAGCGGGCGCTCTCCCTGCAGCCCGACAATGTCGAGGCGGCGGTCCTCTACGGCGACGCGCTGCTGGCCCTCGACCGTCCCGCCGATGCGGCGGAGGTCTTCCGTCACGCGCTATCCCTCGACGCCGCCAGTCGGGAGGGGGCCAAGGGCTACGCCCGTGCCATGCTGGCCCTCAACCGACCGGAAGTGGCGGCCGAGCACCTGCGCGAGCTGATCCGTACCGTGGGCGAGGACCCGAAGCTTCTGAACCTGCTCGGCGTCAGTCTCGACCTGCAGGCCCGGCACGAGGAGGCGATCGAGGTCTATCGCCGCGCCCTCGCCCGCGCCTCCGCGGATGTGGGTCTCAAGAACAACCTCGCCCTTTCGCTGGCCTTCGCCGGACGGTTCGAGGAGGCGATCGCGGTCCTGGAGCCGGTCGCCGGCGGCATGACCTCCGACCGGCGCAGCCGGCAGAACCTGGCGCTCGTCTACGGGCTCAAGGGCGACATGGAAGCGGCGCGGAGGATCAGCCGCATCGACCTCGACGACCGGGCGGTGGCCAACAACCTCGCCTATTTCGAGATGCTGCGCGGCATGGGCGACCGGCGGCAGGCGGTGGCCAACCTGGCACCCAAGGCGAAGACGCCGCCCGACGAGCCCGCCGCCCCGCCGCGGGATCCGCCGGTGCCGACCAAGGTGGTGGCCGAGAACGCCGCCGATCTCGCCACCGGCAAGCTGGCGCTCGGCGACTGGTTCCTGCGGCTCGGCCTGTTCCCGGACCGCGGTGCCGCGGAACAGCGCTGGCGGGAGCTGCGTCGCAGTCATCCCGAGGCGCTGCGCGGGCTGGTCCGCCTGTCGGCGAGCGACGAAGGGCCGCAGCCGCTGCTGGTCGGACCTCTGGCCTCCCGCGCCGCCGCCGAGCGCATCTGCGGATTGCTGCGGGAGAGCGGCGAGGACTGCAGCCCGCTCCGGATGTAGCGGGGCCGGATCCCGCGGCCGCGGGCCGCCGCCCGCCTCCGGCGGGACGACCGGGCAACCGCGGATCTCCGGGCCCCGCCGGCACCGGGGCCTCGCGGCGCCGGCCGAGGGCACCGCCTCCGAAGAGGAACGTCCACCATCTCCCGGTCGCGGACCGTCGAGCCGCAGCCATGCGGCCGCGCCGCCCGACCGGGGTCGCGCCGGCCGGGCGGCGAAGGCGGGGCGGGCGTTCACTCTTCCCGTAGCGCGGCCGCTCCGGCGGCGTCCGGCGAGGGCGGCCCCACCGCGATCGCCGGTCGGCGCGGCGGGCGGAGCGGGACCGTCCGCGGCGGTCAGCGGGGAAACGCCTCTGCCCCGGCTCAGGCCACCGGCTGTCGCAGATCGTCGAGCGCGAGGCGGGTGGTGAGGGCCTCCGGAGCGACCGCCAGGTCGAGGATCGCGGGACCGCCGCTGCGGCGCGCCTCGGCCAGGGCGTCGGCAACCTCCCCGTCGTGGGTGACGCGCGCTCCGAATGCGCCGTAGGCGCGGGCCAGAGCGGCGAAATCGGGATTGCGCATCGCCGTGCCCGACACCCGGCCCGGATAGCGGCGCTCCTGATGCATGCGGATGGTGGCGTAGATGCCGTTGTTGACCACCAGCACGAGAACGGCGGCCTCGTGCTGGCAGGCGGTGCCGAATTCCTGCATGGTCATCTGGAAGCAGCCGTCGCCGGCGAAGCAGACCACCTCCCGGTCGGGCCGGGCGAGCTTGGCGGCCACCGCCGCCGGCAGGGCGTAACCCATCGAGCCCGAGCGCGGCGCGAGCTGGGTGCCGTAGCGCCGGAAACGGTAGTAGCGGTGCACCCAGCCCGTGTAGTTGCCGGCACCGTTGGTGACGATGGCGTCTTCCGGCAGCAGCGAGGCGAGATGCCGCACCACGGTCTCGAGCCGCAGCTCGCCGGGTCCCGGGTCGGGTTCCCCCGACCAGACGAGATAGCGGGCATGGAGCGCCCGCGTCCGCTCCGCCCAGGGACGCACCGCCGGCGCCGGCCGGTCGGCCAGTTCCGCGAAGAACGGTGCGGGATCGGAGACCACCGCCAGTTCCGGACGGTAGCTGCGCCCCACCTCCTCGGCGGCCGGATGGACGTGGATCAGCCGCTGGGCGGGCACCGGCGGCACCAGCAGCCGATAGCCGCCGGTGGTGATCTCGTCGAGGCGGGTGCCGACGGCCAGCACCAGATCGCTGTCCCGCACCGCCGCCGCCAGCTCGGGATCGACGGCGATGCCGACGTCACCGGCGTAGGAGGGGTGCCGGTTGTCGAGATGGTCCTGGCAGCGGAAGGCGGTGCCTACCGGCAGTTCCCAGGCGGCGGCGAAGCGGGCCAGCGCCTCGCTGGCGGCCGCGTTCCAGCCGCCGCCCCCGACGAGCAGGAAGGGCCGGCTGCTGCGGGCGAGGCGCTCGGCCACCGCCGTCACCGCCGCCGGCGAGGCGGCGGGCGCCGCCCGTTCCACCGGCGGCGCGTCGGCCACCTCCGCCGCGCTCGACAGCACGTCCTCGGGCAACGCCAGCACCACCGGCCCGGGCCGGCCGGCCATGGCGATGTGGAAGGCGCGGGCGACATATTCCGGGATCCGCCGCACCTCCTCGATCTCCGCCACCCATTTGGCGAGGGGCGCGAACATCCGCCGGTAGTCCACCTCCTGGAAGGCCTCGCGATCGCGCATGGCGAGCGGTACCTGACCCACGAACAGGATCATCGGCGTCGAGTCCTGGCGCGCCACATGGACCCCGGAGGCGGCGTTGGTGGCTCCCGGACCGCGGGTGACGAAGGCGATGCCGGGGCGGCCGGTGAGCTTGCCCACCGCCTCCGCCATCATCGCCACGCCGCCCTCCTGGCGGCCGGTGACGGTGCGGACGGTCGGATGCCCGTGGAGGCCGTCGAGCACCGCGAGAAAGCTCTCGCCCGGCACCTGGAACACCAGTTCGACCCCGTTGCGGGCCAGCTGGTCGACGAGAATCCGCCCGCCGTGTCGCATCCTCCGTTCCTCCCGCTGCTCGGCGTCCGGAAGATGCCTCGGGCGAGGGGGGGGTGCAACGGGATCCTGCGCGTGCCTCTGCCGCCGCCTCAGCCGGCGATCCCGGGCCGCGCTGCCGCCACCGTCGGCGAGGTCGAGCCGGCTTCGGCGGGCCGGCCCCCGAGGAGCCGCAGGGCGTTGGCGATCACCACCAGGGTGGCGCCGACATCGGCGGCGATGGCGCCCCAGAGGGTGGCGTAGCCGATCGTCGTCAGCAGCACGAACAGCCCCTTCACGCCGAGGGAGAAGGCGATGTTCTGGTGGATGACGGCGAGCATGCGCCGCCCGTGCCCGACGAGCCAGGGCACCCGGTCGAGGCGGTCGGTCATGAGGGCGATGTCGGCGGTTTCGATGGCCACGTCCGAGCCCGCGGCTCCCATGGCGATGCCGAAGCTGGCGCGGGCCATCGCCGGTGCGTCGTTGACGCCGTCGCCGACCATGGCGACGGTGCGGTAGCGTTCGGACAGCTCCTCGACCACCCGCACCTTGTCCTCCGGCAGGAGCTCGGCCCGGATCTCGGTGATCCCGAGCTCGCCGGCGATCGCCTCGGCGGTCACGCGGTTGTCGCCGGTCAGCATCACCAGATGTTCGACGCCGAGTTGCCGCAGGGCGGTGATCGCCGCCGGCGCCTCCGGACGGACGGTATCGGCGATGCCGATGGCGCCCAGCAGGCGATCGTCGCTGCCGAGCAGCACCACGGTGCGGCCGGAGCGTTCGAGGGCGGCGATGGCTTCGGCGAGCGGACCGGCCTCGATCCCCCGTTCGGCGAGCCAGCGGGTCGATCCCAGCCACAGGGAAACCCCGTCGAGGCGGCCGAGCATCCCCTTGCCGGGCAGGTTGCGGACGTCTTCCGCCGGCCGGTAAGCGACGCCCCGCCGCTCGGCTTCGGCCAGGATGGCCCGCGCCAGGGGGTGCAGGCTCCGCGCCTCCAGTGCGGCTGCCATCGCCAGGAGCCGCGTCTCCTCCACGCCCTCGGCGACCTCGAGGGCGACCACCGCCGGCTCGCCGCGGGTGAGGGTGCCGGTCTTGTCGAAGGCGATCGCCCGCAGGCGCGCCGCCTGCTCGAGATAGCCGCCGCCCTTGATCAGCACCCCGTGGCGGGCCGAGGCGGCGATCGCCGACACCACGCTCACCGGTGTGGAGATGACGAGCGCGCAGGGGCAGGCGATCACCAGCAGTACGAGCGCCCGGTAGAACCAGACGTCCCACGCCCCGTCCAGGAGCAGGGGCGGCAGCAGGAAGATCAGGATCGCGACGACGATCACCGAGGGGGTGTAGACGCGCGCGAACCGTTCCACCCATTGCTCCACCGCCGCCCGCCGGCTCTGCGCCTCCCGCACCATGCGGATGATGCGGGCGAGCATGGTATCGGAGGCCGCCTTGGTGGTGCGGATCTCGAGCACGCCGTCGGTGTTGATGCTGCCGGCGTAGACGGCGTCGCCCGGCTGCTTGGTGACGGGCACGCTCTCGCCGGTGATGGGCGCCTGGTCGACCGCGGCGGTGCCGCTCACCACCGTCCCGTCGAGAGGAATGCGCTCGCCCGGCAGGACCAGGATGCGCGTTCCGACCGCGACATCGGCGACCGGCATCTCCCGCTCCTCGCCGTCCTCGCCACGCACCCGGGCCACCGGCGGCGCGAGGTCGAGCAGCGCGGCGATGGCACGGCGGGCGCGATCGACGCTCCAGCTCTCGAGGGCGAGGGAGAGGGCGAACAGGAAGGTGACGGCGGCGCCTTCGAACCACTGGTCGATGATGATGGCTCCCGTCACCGCCACCACCATGAGCAGGTTCATGTCCGCCCGGAGGGCACGGGCGGCGTACCAGGCCTTCACCGCCACGAAGCGGATGCCGAAGGCGATCGCCGCGGCGTAGAGGAGGACCTCGACCACCGGCAGGTTCTCGGGCTCGTGACCGGCGAACAGCTGCATGCCGGCGGCGAGGCCGCCCGCGTCGACGACGTGGTAGACGATGCCGGCGATCCAGGCGATGCCGCTCAGCGTGGTGAAGAGGAGCTGGCTGCGCCGCATCCGCCGGTCGCGTTCGCTGCTGCCTTCCTCGAACAGCTCGGCGGTCATGCCGGTGCGGGCGACCGCCTTGCGGATCTCCTCGGCGGACACCTCGGCGGCGCTGCGCAGCACCAGCATGCGGCCGCCCAGCACGTCGAAGGCGAGATGCCGTTCGCCGCCGACCAGCGGTCCCACCGCCTTCTTCAGGGCCGCCACCTCCTCGGCACAGTCGAGCCCCCGCACCGTGAAGGTCATCCGCACCTGGTCGGCGCCGGCCGCCGGCGCCTCGACCAGCGGGGCGGCGCAGCTGCCGCCGCAGCAGCCTTCACCATGCGCGTGTCCGTGGGCGTGCGCGTGCTCCTCCCGCGGGCCGTGGTCGTGGCCGCAGGTCCGGGTGCCTGTGCCTTCGCTCATTCTCGCCACTCGCGTCGTTCGTCTGCATCGCACGGCATGCGGGGCTCCGCGGATCGTCCCGGAGCCTTGTCCTCCGCCACCCGGGAGGTAACTTGCGACCTACAGCGACTGGAGGTTCAAGGGGATGACGGCAGATTTTGTCGGTATCGGCGAGCTGGCGCGGCGCACCGGTACCAAGGTGCAGACCATCCGCTATTACGAGGAGATCGGTCTCCTGCCGCCGCCGGCCCGGACGACCGGCAACCAGCGGCGCTACGACCGCGCCGCCCAGCAGCGTCTCGCCTTCATCCGCCACGCCCGCGAGCTCGGCTTCTCCCTCGATGCCATCCGCACCCTGCTCGACCTCGTCGATCACCCGGAGCAGCCCTGCGAGCGGGCGGATGCGGTGGCACGGGCACGTCTGGCCGAGGTGGAGAGTCGCATCGTGCGGTTGCTCGCTCTCAGGGAGGAGCTCCAGCGGATGGTCCGCGAATGCCACGGCGGGCGGGTCGCCCAGTGCCGGGTGATCGAGGTACTTGCCGACCACGGTCGCTGCCTGTACGCCGATCACCAGGCGCCGGATCGGACGGGCGTGCGGAGGGGAGGCGATCGGCAATGGGCATCGGCCGACGGGCAGCGCTCGGCGTCCTAGGCGGCGGCCTGCTGGCCACGACCCTGCTGCGCAGCGGCCGCACGCGCCTGCAGCCCGGGCTCGTCGAGCTCGCCTTCGACGCCGCTCCGGGGATCGGCACCGTACTGGGACGGCGGGTGCCCATGTGGCTCTACGGCGGGCGCTTTCCGGGCCCGCTCCTCGAGCTCGCCGAGGGTCAGACGCTGCGCCTGCATTTCTCCAACCGTCTCCCGCAGCCGACCAACCTCCATTTTCACGGCATGCACATCCCGCCGACCGGCCGGGCCGACAATGTCTACATCCAGATTCCCCCGGGCGAACGGTTCACCTACGAGTTCACGCCCGGCCCGGGAACGGCGGGAACCTACTGGTATCATCCCCACTGCCACGAGCTGGTGGCCCGTCAGATGTGGTTCGGCCTCGCGGGTCCCATCGTCGTCCGCGGTCCCCTGGACGCGATGCCCGAACTGGCGGCGGCCGACGAGCGGCTGGTGCTGCTGCGGGACGTGGCCCTCGAGGGCGAGGGGCTCGCCGCCTTCACCGTCGGCGACTGGCACAAGGGCAAGGAGGGGCCGCATCTGCTCGCCAACGGGGAATACGAACCCGAATGGCGGATGCGGTCGGGCACCGCCCGGCTGCGGCTCGTCAACGTGGCCAACGCCCGGCATCTGCGGCTCGCGCTCTCGGACCGGCGGCCGATGTTCCTGATCGCCCTCGACGGCCAGTTCCTCGAGCGCCCGGTGGACCTCGAGGAACTGCTGCTGGCGCCCGCTCAGCGGGCGGAGATCCTGGTCCCGTTCGAGGACGGCCGGCCGATCGAGCTGCTGGCGCCGCACTACAATCGCGGGGCGCCGACGCCGCGGCTGCGCAACCGTTTCGTGCTGCGCATGCGGCCGCCGCCCGGGGCGTCGCCGCTGCCGCTGCCCCGGCGTCTTGCGACCCTCCCCGGGCTCGATCCGGCCGCTGCGCGGGTCGTTCGGCGCATCGACCTCTCCATGTTCCTCGTCAACGGCCGCCGCTACCGCTACGAGCGGGTCGACATCCGGGGGCGGCTGGGGGACCTCGAACGATGGCGTGTGCGCAATCTCGGCACCATGGACCACCCTTTCCATCTCCACACCTGGCCGTTCCAGATCCATCGGCGCAACGGCCGGGCACCCGCCTTCCGAGCCTGGCGGGACACGGTCGCTCTGCGACCGGGGGAGGAGGTGGAGCTGCTCGTGCCGTTCCGCGACTTCGCCGGCCGCACCCTGTTCCACTGTCACATCGCGGAACATGCCGACCGCGGCATGATGGGCACCATCGAGATCCTGCCCGACGGGGGATACCTCGATCCCCCGCCGCCTCCCATCTGCTTCGCGCCCCGGGGCGATCTCGTGCCGCGGCTGCCCTGAGGCCGGGCGCTCAGCCGCAGCCTGCGCTCACGAGGCCGTCGTCGTCCGGGGGCAGGAGGGCGCGGCGCTGCAGTTCGGCGATCAGCCGGCCGCGTACCTCGAGCACGTTGGCGAGGGGATGTTTCCGGGCCTCCGCCACCTCCTCTTCGGTGAAGGGGGTGAAGTCCGGCGCCAGCTGCTCGCGGCTGTAGCTCGCCAGCATCCAGTTGAGGACGCGGGCGAGGCGGGCGTCGTCCAGCATCGCCCACACCACCCCGGGCACCCGCAGCAGATAGTCGCGTCCGCCGGGCACGCGCGTGAACAGGCCCACGAAATCGCGGATCCGGGGCACCGTGCGGCAGGCGCCGGTGCCGTCGGCGCGATGGCAGCCCTGGCAGTTGCGGGAGAAGTCCTCCGCCACCTGGCTCACCCGGGGGATGTCCCCGCGCTCGGCGGCGCGGGCGCCACCGACCAGGAGCAGCATCACCGACAGGGCGACGGCGAGGCGCGGGGCGACCCTCATGCCTTGCCGACGATGCCTGCGCCGGTGCAGTGGTAGACCATGCTGCTCGCCCCGAAGCACCAGTCGATGTCGTTGGAGAGCTGCGGGCGGTAGACCGGCATCTCGCCCTCGGTGGAAAGACAGGGACACTGGCCGCACACGCCCTTGCCGCAGCAGTCGCGGTAGGCGATCAGATAGACCTGACCGTCGTCCGGGTTGAGGCAGCTGCCCACCCAGGAGGTGGGCGAGGGGTCGGAACCCGGCGGGCAGCTCGTGACGCCGCCGTTGCAGCAGCTGCAGAGATAGCCGTCCATGGCGCAGTAGCGCCAGTAGTTGCACTGGGTGTCGTCGGCCGTCTGCGCCTGATCGGCGAAGGTCTGGGCGTGTGCCCTCTTGAAGCGGCCGCTGCGGTCCACCGGCAGGGTCGGCAGCACCGCCGCGCCGACGAGCACGGTACCGAGCCGCGCGAGCACGCTGCGCCGCGAGCTGCGCTGGGCGATCCGGCGGCTGGCCTTCTCGAACAGGCGGTCGAAGATGTTCTCGTTCCCCATCGGCTCCCTCTCCTCGGGCTACGACGTCCGGTTTCTCAGCCCTGGCTCGCCGGGGCCTGTTCCGCCGGCGGTTTCGACATGCGCTCGTCGAGATACTGCTGGATGCTGGCGTAGCCGGTCTCCTTGGCGACCAGCAGGCTCTCGAGGTGCTCGCGCGAATTGACGAGCCCCTTGGAACGCAGGATCCCGTTCTCGTCGATCAGGATGGCGTAGGGCAGCTTGCCGACCTGGAAGCGCATGCCGATCTCCGGCGTCGCCAGCCAGACGGCCTCCTCGAGGCGGTGCCTGCGGATCAGCGCCTCCTGTTCGTCGCGCGGGCCGTCGCCCACCAGCACCAGCTCGAGATGCCGCCTCTCGCTGCGCAGGAAGGAGCGCGCCACGCCGAGAAGCTTCTTGCAGATCGGGCAGTTGGGGGAGACGAACAGCAGGAGCTGGCTGCGCCCGTCGTGGCGCCGGCCGCCGATGGTGACGCGCCGGCCGGCGATGTCCTCCAATTCCAGCACGGGTGCGGGATCCCCGACTTCCACCGCCCCGTCCATCATCAGGGCGCCCAGGGGCGCCACCCGCTCGTGCAGCACCCCGATCTGCCGGGCGAGGGCGAACAGGGCCAGAGCCACGCCCAGGAACAGGATCCAGAGCAGGATCTGGGAAACGAGCAGCGCCTCGATCATGCCCTTCGCTCCGCCGGCGGTGCCAGCTCGAGGACCCGGGCGAGGGCGAGATAGGTCATGAGCAGCGCGCTCGAGGCGGCGCCGATGGTGAAGAGGTCGAACCCCGACAGCGGCCGGTCGCCACCCGGCAGGATGAGGACCAGTGCCGCCAGCGCGAGCAGGAGATTGCGGACCACGAGCGACCAGCCGATCCGCTGGCGGGTGGCGCCGACGAAGCAGCCGCAGTCGATCTCGGTGCGCCCGCGCAGGATGTTGATCGCCATGGCGGTGGCGAACAGCAGCAGCAGCAGCGCGCTGGCGACGGCGGCGGCCGCCCGCAGGGGCGGCAGCAGCAGGCTCAGCGCGACGAGCAGCTCCAGAACGGGCAGGGCGGTGGCGACGGGCGCTTCGACGGCCTCCGGCAGCATCCGGTAGTTGTGCAGCATGCCGCGGAAGGCGTCACGATGGGCGAGCTTGCCCCAGGCCGCCGTCGCCCACATGCCGGCCAGCAGCAGGGCGAGGGTCCACTGCAGGGCGGGATCCGACAGCCAACCCATGCGCCCGCCCCCTCACTCGGCGAAGGCGTGCAGCAGGAAGGGAGTGAAGCCGGTACCTTCGATCTTCCGCCGCGGCTCGCCGCTCGCCGGATCGAGGACGCCGAGGGTGCCGGTGTCGGTCAGGGTGAGCAGCACGGGATCCGCCTCGCGGGTCAGCATCAGGCTGATCGCCGGCTCCTCGAGGGGGAAACGCGCGACGCGGGTGTTGGTGGCCGGATCGAGCACCCAGATCTCCTCCCCCGGCCATTTGTGGGACCATTTCGGTCCCCTGTGCATGAGCACGAAGACCCGGCCCAGCGCCGGCTGGTAGTCGAGCAGCTGCCAACCGCCGGGGCGCCAGCCCTCCGCAGCATCGGCCTCGGAGAGAACCGACCAGCGGTCGGCCACACGGGTGCGGCCGTTCTCGATGCCGATCTCGTAGAGCATGCCCTCGTAGGAGACGAAGAAGCCCTTGCCGCCGGCGACGTCGATGGCGCCGTGGCTGAACACGGGGTCGGTCTCGGAATCGAAGAAGGGTTCGTTCTGGAAGATTTCGGCGCCGCCGTTCTCGTCGTAGGCCACGTCGACGAACGAGCCGTCCGGACAGAGCATCGAGAAGGTGCGATCGCCCGTGGGATAGACGAGCGCGCAGCCGGGCGATTCGATCTCGCCCAGATACCTGCGGGCCTCGATGTCGACCAGGCTCACGCTGGTCGCCGGGGCCATGTTGTAGGAGAGCAGGAAGCGGCCGTCGGGGCTCAGGGCCGCCGCCGGCAGCTTGGACACGAGGAGTGCGCGTCCCGCGGGCAGGATGACCTCGCCGGTGCGCTTCAGGGTCCGGGCGTCGTAGATCGACACCACGTCGGTGCGCTCGCCCTGGGTGCCGCGGGAATAATAGGTCTCGTCCACATAGAGCTCGGACTTGTCGGGGGACAGCAGGAGGTTGGGCACGAAGCCCGAATGGACGACGCCCAGGAAGCGGCCGCTGTCGCTGTCGTAGATGTTGATGCGGGAGGCGATCAGATTGTCGAAGGCGACGTCGAGCACGTACACCCAGCGCGGGCTCGCCTCGGGCAGCACGTTGGTGCTCCATTCCTCGACGACCTTGAGACGGGCCTCCTCGGGCAGGGCCTCGATCGCCTGCTGGGCGATCGCCGTCTGACCCTGGACCAGGACCGCGAGCACCATTCCCGACGCTGCCGACGGCAGCCCACGACGCTGCGCCATGTGGAATCTCCCTGATCGCGTTTCCCGAGCTCTCGCGGCTCGATCTCGATGGTCGGTTCGTCGACCGGTGGGATTATAGCGGGGGCGTTTTATCCGTAAAGGATTCGCTTCCCGCCCCGCCTCCGCGGTCCGGGCCGCCCTCAGAGGACGAGTTCGGCGGATGTCCCGCTCCGTGGCCGGCGGGCCGGATAGGTGGTGCAGATCACCCGCAGCAGGGATGCGAAATTGCGCACCTCGCCCCGGAGATCCGGGATCTCGTCGTAGAGGACGTTCAGGAAACGCGGGGTCGTCATCCCCTCGGCCGCCGCCATCTCGTCGAGGATCTCCCAGAAACGGGCCTCGAGCCGGATCGAGGTGGCGAGTCCGTTGATGCGCACGGAACGCGTCACCGCCTCGCAGTTGCGCGGATCGGTCGCGGCGTAGATTCCACCATGGCAGCCTCCCCTCCGCCCTGTGATCGTCGGGGCGTCTCGTCGAGCGGTTGCCGGCGGCCGCACCGCTCCGCCGGCCCCGGCCCGCCGGTCAGCGCACCAGCCGGTAGCCCCCGGGTTCGGTCACGAGGATGGTGGTCTCGCCGGGGCGCGGTTCGATCTTCTGCCGCAGCCGGTAGATGTGGGTCTCGAGGGTGTGGGTGGTGACGCCGGCATTGTAGCCCCACACCTCGTCCAGCAGCACCTCCCGCGACACCGGGCGGTCGCCCACCCGGTAGAGATATTTGAGGATCGCGGTCTCCTTCTCGGTCAGGTGGATCTTCCGATTGTCGTCGGTGAGCAGCATCTTGGCCGCCGGTCGGAACCGGTAGGGGCCGATCTGGAACACGGCGTCGTCGCTGAGCGCGAACTGGCGGAGCTGGGCGCGCAGGCGCGCCAGCAGCACGCCGAGACGCACCGGCTTCGCCACGTAGTCGTTGGCGCCGCTGTCGAGCCCGAGAATGGTGTCGGCGTCGCC
>JALUAG010000039.1 GCA_027045875.1 Alphaproteobacteria bacterium
GCGCCGGAGATGCCGAGGCGCGCGCCCACCGCCTCGAAGGGACGTTCGCAGAGCGGCAGACCCTCCCGGGTCGCGGCGATCAGGGCGCGATCGACGGCATCCGGCTTCATGCATCGAGCCTCAACTCGAGGAAGTATTCGCGCTCCTTGGGCAAGTTCAGCACGGCGAGGGCGGTGCGCTCCTCGATGCGGCGGATCACGCGCGGGATCTCGCGGGGCTCGGTGACCGCGATCACGAACCACATGTTGAGGCGATGGTCGCGCTCGTAGTTGTGGGCGACCTCGGGAAAACCGCTGACGATCGCCGCGACCTCCTCGAAGCGATCCTCCGGCACCTCCATGGCGCAGAGGGTCACCGCGCCGCCCATCCGCTCGGCGTCGAACAGGGGACCGAAGCGGGTCAGCACCCCCTCCTCGCAGAGGCGGGCGAGGCGGGCGATCACCGTCTTCTCGTCACTGCCGAGCTCGCGGGCGATCTCGGCGAACGGCCGCTCGGAGAGCGGAAACCCGCCCTGAAGGCGATTGACGAGGCGGCGATCGAGGGCGTCCATCAGGCCGCCCTTTCGGTGACGGGGGAGCCGTAACGTGCCCCCCGCTGCTTGAAGCAGCGTCGGCTGAACAGCACCGCCCGCGGCAGATCGGCAATGCCCGCCGCCTCCGCCGCTTCCGCGACGAGGGCCAGCACGCGCGCGCGTTCCTTGTCGTGGATCATGCAGAAGAGATTGTAGGGCCAGAGGGGCGGGCGGCGCGGGCGCCGGTAGCACAGGGTGACGTAGGGAAGGGCCGCGAGACGACGCGCCGCCTCCGGCAGCCGGGCCTCGGGGACGTCGAAGACCACCATGGCGTTGGCACGGTAACCGAGGGCGCGGTGATGCACGACGAGGCCGAAGCGCCGGATCACCCCGGCCGCGATCATCCTCCGGAGCCGTGCCAGCACCTGCTGTTCGTCGAGGCCGCAGCGGCGGCCGATCTCGGCATAGGGGCGCGCGACGAGAGGCAGCCCGTCCGCGAGGGCGGCGAGGAGCGCGCGGTCGGCGGCGGTCAGTTCCATTGCACCCGGAATCCGAGGTCGAGATGGAAGGCTTCCTCGAGCGGCAGATCGAGCACGGCGAGGCCGGTGCGGTACTCGATGTCGGCGACCACCGCCGCCACCCGCGCCCGGCTCGGACCGGCGATCACGAACCAGAGATTGAGGCGGTGTTCCCGTTCGTAGTTGTGGGTCACTTCCGGATACCCGCTCACGAAGTTCGCGATCTGGGGCAGCAGGGGCGCCGGCACCTGCATGGCGGCCAGGGTGCTGTAGCCCGCGCGGTGCGGTTCCACCACCGCGCCGATCCGGCCGAGCACGCCCGCCTCCCGCAGCCCCTCGAGGGCCTCGATCACCGTCCGTTCGTCGGTCCCGAGGCGCTCGGCGATGATCGCGAAGGGACGGGGGTGCAGCGGAAAATCGTGCTGGAAGCCGTCGACGAGCCGTTTTTCGAGTTCGCTGAGCGGTCGGTCCATGGCTCAGAATCCGATCCGGTTGGCGCGGGCGGTGAAGAAGATGCCGGAGGGCTTGCGGGCGGGGATGCGGGCGAGCTCGGCGAGGCTTTCCGTGTCGTAGACCACCACCTCGTCGGAATCCCGCGCCGAGATCCAGACCTGCTCGCCCCGCGGCGTGAACTCCAGGTGCAGGATCGCCTCGCCGGGCGAGAAGGTGGCGACCACCCGCATGCTCGGCACGTCGATCACCTGCACCGTGTCGTTGCGGGGGTGGGCGAAGTTGACCCAGACCTGCCGCCCGTCGGGCCGGGCGACGGCGAACACCGGCTGGCCGTGGACGGGAATGCGGCCGATTTCGGCGAAATCCCGGCGCCGGTCGACCACCAGCAGCTCGTGGCGCCCGACGGCCGGCAGGAACAGGAGATCCCCGGCCTGCGACCAGCCCTCGAGATGCGGCATCTTGTAGACGGGAAGCGGCTGCTCGCCGCGCCCGTAGCCGTCGAGGATGCGCCGCGGTCGCGGCTCCCTTTGCCAGAGATCGAGCAGCACCAGCCCGTCCTCGCCGAACAGGCCGGCGATGTAGTAGCGCCCGTCCGGTGTCACCAGGGCATCGTAGGGCAGGCGGCCGATGTCGGCGTAGCGCGTGATGCGCGGCGCCGCGGGATCGGCGAGATCGGCGAGCCAGATCTGGCCGCCGTCGTAGAGGGAGAAGGCGAAGCGGCGGCCGCCGAGGTCCTCGATGCCCACCACCTTGGAGCGGGCACCGTCGTCGGCGTACACCGAGGGGATGTCGGCGACGAGCGCGAGATCCTCGGCGTCGAACACCCGCACGCTCCCCGGCTCGTAGTTGGCGACCGCGACGAGACCGCCGTCGGCGGAAATCGCACCCCCGATGGAATTGCCCGCCTGCACCTTGCGTGCCGCCACCTTGGCCTCGAGGAGGTCGAGCTTGGTGAGCCCGCCGTCGCGGCCGAAGATGTAGGCGTAGCGCTGATCGCGACTGAAGACGGCGGAGGCGTGGCTGAGATCGCCCAGCCCCTCGACGCGGGCGAGAATGCTGCGGCCGCTGGTTTCGACGATCAGCACCGAGCCCGAGGCGCGCTCGACGACGATGCCGAGATCGCCGGTGCCGCGGAGCTGCGCGCGCAGGGGCGTCGCCAGCATGACCACCGACAGCAGGGCCGGGAGAAGCGGGAGAAGCCGCCTCACGGCTGCACCCCTTCCTTGAGCCGGCGCGCGAGCCAGCGCGCCTCCTCGCCGGTGATCTCGAAGCCCCAGGGCGGCATCGGCGTTCCGGGCACGCCGCCGCGGATGATCTCGGCCAGCGTGTCGGCGTCCCGATCGGCGAGGGTCTCGGGAAGGAGGGGCGGCCCCAGTCCGCCGCGCAGCGTCATGCCGTGACAGGAGCCGCAGTCCTGGCGCAGCAGGTAGAGGAGCTCGGCCTGCCGCTCGGCGGGCGGCGCCTCCGCGGCGAGGGCGAGGCCCGGCAGAAGCAAAAGCCCGGCCAGGAGCTCACGCATGGAGCACCCGCTCGATCCAGGCCGCATGACGGTCGGGGATCTCGAGCGGCAGGGGCGCCGGATTGTGCAGCACTTCCACCACCGGGCCGATGATGAACAGCACCGGCGAGCGGAAGGCGGCATCCCGGGTGGCTTCCGCGAGGCTGCCGAGAGGCGCCCGCAGGCTGCGCTCGTTCTCCTGGGTGCCGTTCTCGATCGCCATCGCCGGCGTCGCGCCGTCGAGGCCGGCTTCGATCAGCCGGGAGGTGATCTGCTCGATATGGGTGAGGCCCATGTAGACGACCAGCGTGGTCGCGGGATCGGCGAGGCTCTTCCAGTCGAGTTCCAGCCACCAGCCCTCGCGGCAGTGGCCGGTCACGAAACGCACCCCGGTGGCGACGCCGCGATGCGTGAGCGGCACACGGTTGGCGGCGGCGCAGCCGAAGGCGGCGGTGATGCCCGGCACCACCTCCACCTGGATACCGCGCCTGAGGAGATAGAGCGCCTCCTCGCCGCCGCGGCCGAAGACGAAGGGATCGCCGCCCTTGAGGCGGATCACCAGCCGCCCCGGGGCGGCGAGCTCGGCGAGGAGAGCGTTGATGCTGTTCTGGTCGAAGCGATGTTCCCCCGGCTTCTTGCCGACATCGATCCTGAGTGCCGTCGCCGGGACGAGATCGAGGACCTCCTTGCCGACGAGGCGGTCGTGCACGACGACGTCGGCCCGCTGCAGGAGCCTCCAGGCCTTGACGGTCAGAAGCTCGGCATCGCCCGGGCCGGACCCGACCAGATGAACCACCGGAGCTTCCGCCATCGTGACCCCCGCCATGCACGCGCTGCCCGAACGACCCGGGAAAGGGCCGGGCGACGGGTCGAGCCGTCGCCCGGCCTCCACCTTAGTAGATATCCCTACGTGTGTTGAAGACGTTGAACTTGCCGGTGGGAGTGATCAGTTTCGGGTCCTTGATCACCTTCTTGGGCTTCAGGGTCTTGTCGTCGACCACGACGATCGCGCTTTCCTGCTCCTTGGCGTTCCACACCGAGAACCAGATCTCGGTGCCCTGCTTGTTGAACTCGCCCTGGACGACGCGCCGCTGACCCTCGGTGATACCCGACCACTCGCCGATCGGCAGCACCTTGTAGCCGGCCTCGAGGTTGTTGATGTCGAAGACGGCCACCGAGGAGGCGATCTCCGGCTCCGGGTTGAGGGCGGTGTCCACGTAGAGGTTGGTGCTGTTGGGATGGGTCTTGACGAACAGCGAGCCGCCGCCCTGGCCCTCGAGGGTCTCCACCACCTTCCAGGCGTATTGCGGATAGTTCTCGGGATCAGTGCCGATCAGGCTGATGGTCTCGTCCCCCAGATGGGAGGTGACCCACACCGGCCCGTACTTCGGGTGGACGAAGTTGGCACCGCGCCCGGGATGCGGCTTGATGCCCTGGCTCTCGATGATCGCCTCGAGCTCGCGATCCTTGGTGTCGATCACCACGATCTTGTCGCGGGCGTTGGCGGCCACCAGGAAGTAGCGCTTGCTGGCATCGAAACCGCCGTCGTGGAGGAAGCGCTCGGACTGGATGGAGGTCACCTTGAGCGAATCGAGATCGGTGTAGTCCACCAGCAGCACCAGGCCGGTTTCCTTGACGTTGACCACGAACTCCGGCGCGAAGTGGGAGGAGACGATGGACGCCACGCGCGGCTCCGGATGGTACTCGCCGGTATCGTAGGTGTAGCCGCGGGTGCTCTCGATACGCAGCGGCTCCAGGGTCTCGCCGTCCATGATCACGTAATGGGGCGGCCAGTAGGCGCCGGCGATCGCGTACTTGTCCTCCCAGCCCTTGAACTTGGAGGTTTCGATGGAGCGCGCCTCGATGCCGATCTTGACCTGGGCCACCGTCTGCGGCGGATCCATCCACAGATCGATCATGTTGACGAGGGCGTCACGCCCGATGGTGAAGAGATAGCGCCCGC
Source organism: Alphaproteobacteria bacterium (assembly GCA_027045875.1). Taxonomy (GTDB): domain Bacteria; phylum Pseudomonadota; class Alphaproteobacteria; order Geminicoccales; family Geminicoccaceae; genus JALSRW01. The sequence goes on from JALUAG010000039.1 coordinate 4,944, forward strand.
TCGCCGACATGCGGGAGATGTGGACCGCATAGCCCGTCTCGATGACCTGGACGATCTCGTAGGTGTTGCCGTCGATGAGGGCGACCTCGCCCGAATCCCGGAGCGTCACCGAGAACAGGTTCTCGAGATCGAGATCGTTCATCTGCTTGGTGGGGCGCTGGTCCGGCGGCACCAGCAACTTCCAGCTGGCCTTCATCTCCGGCATGCCGAACTCCGGCGGCGCCACCGGCTCGTTCAGCAGGTAGCGGGCCATCAGATCGACGTCCTCGGGGGTGAGCTCGCCGGAGGTCCCCCAGTTGGGCATGCCGGCCGGCGATCCGTAGTTGATGAAGGCGGCGAGATAGTCGTAGCCGCGCTCGCGGGTGATGTCGGTGGTGAGCGGCTTGCCGGTCGCTCCCTTGCGCAGCACGCCGTGGCAGCCCGCGCAGCGCTGGAAGTAGATCTCGTTGGCGCGCTGCATTTCCGCGTCGGTCAGGCCGGGTACGCCCTCTACCGCACCGGGTGCCTTCACCTCCTTCTCCATGAGCACGTCGAGGCTGGGCTCGTACTGGCCACCGGGCGTGGTCTGGTGTTTCTTCAGATCCTCCGGCGACGGTTTCTGCTGGGCGCTCGCGCCGCCGGCGACGAGCAGACCCAGGGCCGCCGTCGACAGGAACACGGTCGCGAGCCACGAGATGCGACGCGTCTTCATGGTTCACTCCTTGTCGTCACTTTTCCCGGTCGATCGCAGTACACACCGGCTCGGCACCGCGCACCTTGACCGCCATCAAGGAAAATGTCCCGCCGAGGTTGCGTCTTGCGCGGCGGGCCGGGCGGGCGGATGGTGGCACCGTCGCGACGGCCCCGACGGGAGACGGAATGAAGCCGAGCCTGTGGCCTGTCCTCGTTCTGACCAGCATGCTCCTGGCCCTCGCGAGCGGTGACGTGCGCGCCACCGGCGACGGGGGGACGTCGTGGCTCCCCCTGGTGCCCGGCGCCACCCGGCTCGGCCCGTTCGAGGGCGAGCCGCCGGCGGCGCCCGCCTATCGCGACGGCGGACTCCTGGGCTACGTCTTTTCCACCCGCGAGGTGGTGAACTCGACGGGCTTTTCCGGCAAGCCGCTGGACGTGCTGGTGGGGCTCGATCTCGAGGGGCGGATCACGGGTGCGGTCGTACGGGAGCAGCACGAGCCGATCCTGGTGATCGGCGTGCGCCCCGAGGACATCGACGCCTTCGTCGCCCGCTACGTGGGACGGCGCATCGACGAGCCGCTCACCGTCGCGCGGGGGGCTGGCGGCGACGGGCGCATCGACGCCATTTCCGGAGCCACCGTCTCATCCCTCGTCATCAACAACGCGATCCTGACCGCGGCCCGCGCCGTCGCCGCGTCGCGCGGCCTGCTGGGGGGCGGCCGCATCGACATCGCGACCTACGAGCCGCGTCGCTTCGCGCAGCTGCTCGCGGACGGCTCCCTCGTGCGACGGCGCTGGACGGTGGGGGAGGTGGAGGCGCTGCTGGAGCCCCGCGGCGGGTCGCTGTTTCCGCCGGGCGAGCCGGACGATCTCTTCCTCGAGACGGTCGCCGGGCTCGCCACCCCTGCGCGCATCGGTCGCAATCTCCTGGGCGACAAGCTCTACGAGGAGGCGATGGCCGGCCTGCGCCTCGGCGACCAGCTGCTGTTCGTCGCCGGCCGCGGTCGCTGGTCCTTCAAGGGCACCGAATGGCGCCGCTCAGGTCTGTTCGATCGGCTGCGACTCGTTCAGGGAGAACGGGATTTCGCCTTCCGGGCGGAGGACCATCTGCGGGTCGAGAAACTGGCCCTCGCCGATGCGCCCGAATTCCGCGAGCTCGCACTTTTCGTGCTGCGCAAGGAGAGCGGCTTCGATGCCGCCGCCCCCTGGCGGCTGCAGATCCGCGCCGACGGCTGGAACACGGCCGGCGATCCGGTGCCGGTGCTGCTCGAGCTCTCCTTCCGCCTCCCCGAGCGCTACATCCTGCGTCGGAAGCCGGTGGAGCTGCGTCCGCCCTGGGTCGACGTCTGGCTCGCCCGCAAATGGGACATCACCGTCCTGGCGGTGGTCCTCGTCTTCCTCACCGGCATTCTCTTCGCCCAGGACCGGATCGCCCGCGACCGCAGGCTGCACCGCCGGCTGCGCATGGGCTTTCTGGCCTTCACCCTGGCGTGGCTCGGCTGGTACGCCTCGGCGCAGCTGTCGGTGCTCAACGTCCTCACCTTCGGCGACGCCCTCAGGCGCGGCTTCGAGTGGGACTTCTTTCTGCTCGAACCGCTGATCTTCGTGCTCTGGTCCTATGTGGCGGTGGTGCTGCTGTTCTGGGGACGCGGCGTCTACTGCGGCTGGCTCTGCCCCTTCGGCGCGCTGCAGGAGCTCCTCGGCATGATCGCCCAGCGCCTGCGGATCCCGCAGCTCGATCTGCCCTTCGCGCTCCACGAACGGCTGAGGCCCATCAAGTTCGTGATCTTCCTGGCCCTGTTCGCGGTGGCGCTGGGTTCGATGGACCGCGCCCAGCTGATGGCCGAGGTGGAGCCCTTCAAGACGGCCATCGTCCTCAAGTTCCTGCGCGACTGGCCGTTCGTGCTCTATGCCGTCCTGATCCTCGCCGCCGGGCTCTTCGTCCAGCGCTTCTACTGCCGCTATCTCTGCCCGCTCGGAGCCGCCCTCGCGATCCCGGCGCGGCTGCGGCAGTTCGAGTGGCTGCGGCGAAGGCGCCAGTGCGGGGTCGAATGCCGGATCTGCGCCACCACCTGCCCGGTGCAGGCGATCCAGCCGGAGGGGCAGATCCACCCCGGCGAGTGCATCTACTGCCTCACCTGCCAGGTGAACTATTACGACGACCACCTCTGCCCGCCCCTCATCCAGCGCCGCCAGCGCCGCGAGCGCCGCGAGGCGATGGCCCGGGCGGCGGAGAAGGCCGCTGCGGCGGGTGCGCCGGCCGGGGGGAACTGAGGCACGGAGCCGGCGAGGCGGGCGTCGCACCTCGCCGGCCCGGATCACCCCGCATTCAATCGGCGAGGGCGTCGAGGAGCTTGTCCATCCGCTCGGCGATGTCGGCGTCGAACAGCAGCAGGGTCGGCACGAGCCAGCTCAGGCGATAACGCGACTTGCCGTCCTTGTTGCGTCCGAACCAGGCGAGGGCAACGCGGCCGGCGTCCTGCACCCGGGCCGTTTCCCGCGCCTCCCGGAGGAAGGCGCGGAAGTTGGCGGGCAGCGCATCGTATGGCTGGGCGCGCCCCTCCTGGCCGTTGGACTGGACGAGCTCGGCGAGGCGGCCGACGTTGCGCAGTGCGGCCAGCAGCCGGTGCCTGCGGGTTGCCCGGAGATAGCCGAGGAGGAGCTCACCGGCGGGCACTTCGGCGAGGGCCGTGTCCTCGGCGCCCCGGAGGGCGAGCGCGAGCCAGGCGCGGCCCTCCCGCATCGCGATCCGGCCCACGAGACGCGTATCGGCCGGAAGATCGCCGAGTACCTCCTCCACCTCGAAGGATTCCTCCCCGACCTCGTAGCGGTCGCCGGCCTTCCGTCCGTCCGCCGCGGGCGCGAGAAACCGGCACCGGGTGCCGGCGCGGCGTCCCGAGAGGAGATCGAACCCCCAGCGGCGGAGGTCGCGATGGCGGAAGATCCGTTCCTCGGCCGGTTCGCCCAGGGTCTCGAAGACGAGGGTGTCGAGGAACAGCCGTTCCTTGAGCTCGAGCAGTCGCGGGTTGGTCATGACCGCTCTCCTGCCGGGCTCGGGTCGGCCCAGATCACCTGTTCCGCGAGGAGTTCGTCGATCTGCCAGCGGGCGAGCGCTTCGAGCAGGAAGACGAAGAAGACCGGAACGGCGGCACCCCATACCGCACCCTCGAGGAAGCCGCCGGTCAGCAGGTTGGCCACCGGGTCCAGGGCCGTCACCGCGGTTACCAGCAGCAACAGGGCGAACGCCCCGAAAAAGGCGTACCGGTCCGGATCCAGACGCTCCGCCCAGAACAGGGCGACGCCGGCCCGGGTGAGCTCGCCCGCCCGGTGCACGGGCCAGGCGCGGCTGCGCATGAAGGCCCGCTGGTCCTGCTTCGGATCGGTGCGACCCGCGTGCACTGCCTGCAGGTAGCTGACGAGAAAGCCGTAGCCGAACAGGAGCCGGTTGCCGAGCAGGGCGAACACCAGCAGCCCGAGGGCGAAGGCGATCTCCTGCGGCAGCGGGGTCACGGGCACGGCGGCCGCCAATCCGAAGGCCAGGCCCGCCACCGACAGAGCGAATACCGCCGCCAGCAGGGCGAACACGAGATGACGTCGCCAGTCGAGACGCCACGCGGTTTCCCGCTCCCGGATCATCGCGTGTCCTCCCCGGCGTCGTCGCCGCCCACGGTCGGCGTTTCGTCCTTGCTCGCATCGGCACCGTCCGCGCCGTCCTTTTCGGGCGCGTCCTCGCTTCCGGCGACGAAGCTGTGGGTGAGGAGGTAGAGGTCGGCGATCTCCGGATAACGGTAGGCGATGCTGGCCGCCAGGACGTCACCCACCGAGAGCTTCGGATCCCCGGGCTCGAGGGCGAGTTCCAGGCGTTCGAGGCTGGCTGGCGGCAGGGTCAGGGAGCCGCCCGAGAAGGCCACGTCCAGCAGGGCGACGTCCTTTCCGCCCTCGGCGGGGCGCAGCACCAGTGTCTTGCTGACAAGCTCGATCGGCACGAGGCCGGGATTGGTCAGGGTGACGGCGAGCACGCGCGCCTCACGGTCGTATTCCGCGGCGGTGACCACGGGGGCCGCGGGTAACGCCGCGAGGGTCGCGCTCGCACGGGACCAGGCGAGATAGCCGCCTCCTCCCCAGCCGATGAAGAGAGCGAGAATGCTGGCGATGAGGATCAGGGGAACCGGTCGATACATCTCCACCTCCTTTCGGTTCCAATGATCGACAGAAGAATCGACAGGTGGGGATGCGTCGTGATTGCGCAAGGGGATGTCGTCTGCGGAACATTTTCCGGGCCACCCCCGTCCCGGGGATGTCAGTCGGCCAGCTCCTCGGCGAAGTGACAGGCGGCGAAACGGTCCCGCGCGAGCTCGCGGAAGGCCGGCACCTCCTCCCGGCAGCGCTCGCGGGCGAACGGGCAGCGGGTGCTGAAGCGGCACCCCTGCGGCGGATGGGCCGGATCCGGGATCTCCCCGCGCAGCTTGACGGGGGCGAAGCGATGCTCGGCTTCCACCCGCGGAATCGCCGAGAGCAGCGCCCGGGTGTAGGGGTGCATGGGGCGGGCGAAGATCTCGGCCGTCGGGCCGAGCTCCATCAGGCGGCCGAGGTAGAGCACCGCCACCCGGTCGGAGATCTGGGCCACCACCGAGAGATCATGGGTGATGAAGAGATATGTGGTGCCCAGCTCCTCCTGGAGGTCCATCAGCAGATTGAGGATGTCGGCCTGGATGGAGACGTCGAGGGCCGAGACCGCCTCGTCGCAGACCACGAACTCGGGATCGGCAACGAGCGCCCGGGCGATGCCGATGCGCTGGCGCTGGCCGCCGGAGAAGGCGTGGGGGAAGCGGCGCAGGAACTCGAGATTGAGACGGCAGCGGGCGGCGATCTCCCGCACCCGCTCGTCCACCTCCCGCTTGCTGCGCAGATGACCCGGCGCCTCCAGGGGCTCGGCGATGATGTCGCGCACCGTCATGCGGGGATCGAGGGAGGCGTAGGGGTCCTGGAAGATGAGCTGCATGTGGCGGCGGAAGCGGCGCAGCTCCCTGCCCGAGAGGGCCAGCACGTCGACGGGCCCGTCCTCCAGGTGGAAGCGGATCCCGCCGGCGGTCACGGGCAGCGCCCGCAGCACCGCCCGGCCCAGCGTCGTCTTGCCCGAGCCGCTCTCCCCGACGAGCCCCAGGGTCTCGCCGCGGCGGACGGTCAGGGTGACGTCGTCGACCGCCCGGACGTAGCCCCGGGCCTTCTGCAGCATGCGCTTGCCGCGGACTCCGAAATAGACCTTGAGGTTCCGGATCTCGACCAGTGGCGGGGCGGTCATGACGCCGCCTCGCCGAACAGATGGCAGGCCACGCTGCGCCCGGAGCCGAGATCGGTGTCCTGCGGCAGGATGCGGTCGCAGAGCCCCGGCATGTGCCGCGGACAGCGGGTGTGGAACGGACAGCCCGCGGGGCGCTGCAGCGGACTCGGGATGTCGCCGGGGACCGGGGTCAGGCGGCGGCGGGCGGTATCGAGCCGCGGCAGCGCGGCGAGCAGTCCCCGGGTGTAGGGATGGGCGGGCTCGCGGATGATCTCGCGTGTCGGCCCCCGCTCGACGATGCGGCCCAGATACATCACCGCCATCTCCTCGGCGATGCGGGCGATCACGCCCATGTCGTGGGTGATGAACAGCATCGCCATGCCGAGTTCCTGCTGGAGCTCCAGCATCAGATCGAGAATCTGGGCCTGGATGGTGACGTCGAGGGCGGTCGTCGGCTCGTCGGCGATCAGCAGCGAGGGATGGGTGGAAAGCGCCACCGCGATCATCGCCCGCTGTCGCATGCCGCCCGAGAGTTCGTGGGGGTACTGGTCGATGCGCAGGCGGGGGTTGGACATGCCGACCCGCTCCAGCATGCGGATCGCGTGTTCGCGCGCGCTCCGGCGGTCGAAGCGCTCGCCGAGACGCCGTTCGAGATGATCCCGATGCTCGAGGATGGCCTCGATCATCTGGTTGCCCACCGTGTAGACGGGGGAGAAGGAGGCCATCGGCTCCTGGAAGATCATGCCGATGTCGCCCCCCCTGAGCCGGCGCAGCTCGCGGCTCCGGGCGGGCAGGGCGGCGATGTCGATCTCCCCCTCCTCGCGGTGCAGCAGGATCCGCGATCCCTCGTCGAGGCGGGCGTTGGCCGGCAGCAGCCGCATCACCGCCTTGGTGGCGACGCTCTTGCCGGAGCCGCTCTCGCCGACGATGCCGAGGGTGCACCCGCGCCGCGCGACCAGCGAGATGCCGTCGACCGCCCGCACCATCCCGTCGTCGGTGGTGAAGGACACGCCGAGGTCGCGGATCTCGAGGAGCAGGGCGTCGCCGGCCGCCAAGCGCCACCCTCCCTCAGCTCTTCTTGACCGCATAGGGGTCGGCGGCGTCACGCAGCCCGTCCCCCAGTACGGTGAAGGCGAGCACCGCCACGATCACGAACAGGGCGGGCAGGAACAGCCACGGCGCCTGCTCGATGGCGCGCACGTTCTGGGCGTCCTGCAGCAGGATGCCCCAGCTAATGGTGGGCGGCCGCAGCCCGAGGCCGATGAAGGAGAGCGCGGTCTCGGAGAGGATCACGTAGGGGAAGCTGATAACCACGTCGACGATGATGTAGCTGGTGAAGGAGGGCAGCATGTGTTTTCGGATGATCCAGGCCGAACCGGCGCCCGACAGCCGGGCCGCCAGCACGTAGTCCTCGTTGCGCTGGGCGAGGAGATGGCCGCGCAGGCGGCGAGCCAGGGTCGGCCAGCCGACGAGACCGAGGATCACGGTCATCGCGAAATAGACCTGGATGTTCGACCATTCGCGGGGAAAGGCGGCGGCGAGCCCCATGTAGAGGGGGATCACCGGCACCACCCGCACGATCTCGGTCAGCCGCTGGATGCCGTAGTCGATCCAGCCGCCGAAATAGCCGGCGATGCCGCCGATCACCAGCGCCAGCCCCGCGGCCAGCAACACTCCGAGGACACCGATCGAGAGGGACACGCCGGTGGCGTACATCAGGCGGGAGAAGAGATCGCGCCCGAGATCGTCGGTGCCGAAGAGATGGATCTTGCCTTCCTCGACCCCGAACAGACGCGTGCGGGCGGGGATCAGCCCGAACAGCCGGTAGGGCTCGCCTTCGACGAAGAAGTAGATGTAGCGCCGCCTGTCGGTGTCGATCCTGGCGATCTTCCGCAGCGTCACCGGATCGCGCTCGGTCTTGAGGGCGTAGACGAAGGGGCGGAAGGAGAAGCCCTTGTCGTCCCAGAAGCGGGGGATCTGCGGCGGCCCGTAGATGTATTCGCGATCGCGCGTGGTGCCGCCGTAGGGGGCGACGAAGTCCGCGAACAGCCCCAGAAAGGCGAACAGCAGCAGGATCGAGGCGCCGACCATCGCCGCCCGGTGACGGCGCAGGCGCCACCAGACGAGCTGCCACTGCGAGGCGGTATAGTAGCGGAGCGCCTCCTCGCCGTGGGCGCCCGTCGCCACGGGTCCGGCCGCCCGTTCCCGACCGCTTTCCACCATCAGCCGCCCTCCAGCTTGATGCGCGGATCGAGGAGCGCGAGCACCACGTCGGAGACGAAGTTCATGAAGACGATGATGGCGGTGAGCATCAGCAGGATGGCTCCGGCCACGTACATGTCGAGATCGAGGAAGCTCTTGATGAGGAGCTCGCCCAGTTCGGGCAGGCTCATGACGAGGGCCACGATCGGCAGCTCGGAGAAGATGCGGTTGGCGTCGAAGCCGACGGTGCTGACCACGGGATTGATGGCGAGCCGCGCCGGATACTTGATGATCACCTTCCACTCCGGAAGGCCACGCGCCCGTGCGGCGTCCACGTAGAGCTTGTTGAGCTCGTCGGACATGGTGGCGCGCACCGTCTGGAGCTGGAGCGCGGTGGCCGACCAGGCGAGCACCACCGCCGGCACGAAGAGGTGCTTCAGGAGATCGACGAACTTGGCCCAGCTCCAGGGCGCCTGTTCGAACTCCGGTGAGAACAGGCCGCCTATGGTGCTGCCGAAGTAGCGCACGCTCACATAGAGCAGAATGAGGGCCAGCATGAAGTTGGGGATGGCGAGCCCGAGATAGCTCACCACCGTGAGGCCGTAGTCGGCCAGCGACTGGCGGCGCAGGGCGGCGTAGATGCCGATCGGGATCGAGAGCAGGTAGGTGAGCAGCAGGGTGCCCACCAGGAGCACCACGGTGAGCCCCGCGCGCTGGCCGATCACCGCGTTGGCCGAGGTCTCGAAGGCGAAGGAGGGACCGAAGTCGAAGCGGGTGACGATGCCGCCGATCCAGGTCAGATAGCGTTCCCAGGCCGGCCGGTCGAGGCCGAACTGCTTGCGGATGCCCTCGATGTCGGTCTCGGTGACGGAGACGCCGGTGCCCGAGAACTTGCGGAAGGCGTAGCGGTCCGCATAGTCCCCCGGCGGCAGCTCCATGATCACGAACACCATGATCGAGACGAAGAACATCGTCACGACCATGCCGATCGCCCGCTGGACCAGAAAACGCAGCATCGACCCGGACCCGTCGGCGGCGGCCGACGGCCGGCCGGAGCACGGGCGTCCGGCCGGCCGTCGCGCGGTGTGCTAGTCGCTCAGATACCACTGCTTGGGGCGGAAGGGATACGCCCAGTAGTAGTCGAAGGTCTTGGCGGAGAACTCCCTGAAGTTCTTGAGATCGTTGCGGTGGTAGACCGGACCGCGGATGTTGCCGACGGTGCCGATCTTCCACAGGTTCTCGACGTGGATCCGCACGATCTCGGTGCCGACCCGGTCGCTCTCCGGCGAACCGAGAGGCAGCTGGATGAACTTCTCGGCGAGATCCCACAGCTTCTTGACGTCCGCCGGCGGCTCGATGCCTTCCTTGCCGCCGGAACGCTTCCACTGCGCCCAGCCGAACCCGGTGCCGGGGTTGAAATAGTCGCCGAAGGGCGGCACCAGGCGGGAGACGTCCTGGGAGATGGTCGGGCCGCTGGTGCCGTCGTTCTTCCACACGGTGAGGTCGAGGTCGTTGTTGTTGGCCGACGCCCGGTACTCGTCGGAGGTCACCTCCTTGAGATCGACCCGCACCCCCACGGCACCCCAGTAGTCGCGCACCAGCTCGTGCAGCTTCACCGGCGCGCCCTGGTTCGAATAGACGAGCCGCACCACGAGCGGCTTGCCGTCGGGACGTTCGCGCACGCCGTCGCCGTCCGAATCCGCGAGGCCCATCTCGTCGAGCAGCGCGTTGGCCCGATCCGGATCGTAGTCGATCATGTAGTTGAGCATGTCCTGGCCGACGAAGGTGACCGTCAGCGGCTCGGCCGGCGTCGCCTGCATGGGCTCCGCCTGGCCCAGGTAGACGAGCTCCTTGATCTCCTCGCGATTGATCGCGAGCGACATCGCCTCGCGGAAGCGGACATCGTTGAAGATTTCCCGCAGCACCGGATCCTTGTGCGTCGTGTTGAAGGCGTAGAACACGTTCTCGCCCAGACCCGGCGCGAGATCCACCTCGTAGCCGCCGTTGGCCTCGTTCTCCTTGAGAACGGGGAAGTCCTCGATGAACACGGCCTGCATCTTGTAGGTGACTTCGCCGTTGGTGAGCTTGAGGTTCTGGACCTCCTTGTCGGCGACGTACTGCTCCTCGATCTCGTTGATGTAGGGCAGCTGATTGCCGGCGGTGTCGACCATGAAGAAGAACGGGTTGGTGACCAGCCGGCGGCCGGTGGCCGTCTCCTCGACCAGGATGTGGGATTCGAGGGTCGGCACCACCCGGGTGTCGGTTCCCTTGAGGAGGGGTGAGGGCACGTCCTTCCAGTCGGAGCCGCCGTAGTAGTTGTTGACCATCGCCGCCCAGTTCTCGAAGCCCCTTTCCTTGGGCAGCTCGTTGGCCTTGGGGTTGTACTTGATGTGCATCTTCTCGAAGAAATGCTTGGGCTGGAACGGCTGGCCGAAGTCGACCGCGAAGCGGTTGACGATGCCGGGGGTGGGCACCGGGAAGATCATCTTCACCGTCTGCGGATCCACCACCTCCACCTTCATCGGCTTGCCGGCGAACAGCCAGCGGCTCGGCGTTTCGGGATAGATCTCGGGATTGAGGATCAGATCCTCGTACCAGAACTTGATGTCCTCGGCCGTGAAGGGCTGGCCGTCCGACCATTTGTGGCCCTTGCGCAACTTCACCGTGAGTTCGGTGTAGTCGTCGTTCCACGACCAGGACTTGGCGACGTTGGGCACCACCGTCTTGAGGTCGTCGCTGTAGCGGAACAGGTTGACGTGGCGGATGGACAGCAGATCCGACGTCCCCGCCTCGGTCGCCTTGGAGAGGCCGACGAGGGTGCCGCCGTACTTGCCGATCGAATCGTAGGGCACGACGACGAGCGGCTCCTCGGGCAGCCGCTCCTCGACCGGCGGCAGGGTCTCGGGATTGCCGGCGATGCGCCTGTTGAGCTCGGCGATGGCCGGGTTCTCCTTGAAGGTGAGCTCGCAGCCGGCCGCCTGCTCGAACTCGGCCTTGTCGAACTGCTGCGGGAAGGCGCCCTTGATGCCCTGGTCGTCGGCGACGGTGATCGCCGGACAGGGCGCCGCCGTGGCGACGGCCACGGGTGCGGCCTGCAGCAACAGCACCGCCACGCCCAAGCCTGCCAGTCTGCGGAGGTTCCTGAGTTCTTCCGTCATCACGGTCCTCTCTTGTGGTTTTCCTGCTCTGCCGTCTGCCGGCAGAGGACCTCCCCCGAAGGAAGGAGCGTTGCGCTCCCCCCCGAACTGTACGCGATTCGTGGCGCCTTTGCGACATTTCGTCCAGCGCACCGTTGCTCCGCGCCGGGAAGCCGGTGCGGCCGGCGCCGTTCTTTGCAGGGCGGCGGATTTCGTGCCATAGAGACAGGAAGGGAGCTGCGACGGACTGCCGAGGGGGAGGAGCGGTGGCGGCACCGATCATGCGCGGTGCGGGCGGGCCGGAAGACGCGCTGCCGGCGGTCGCCGGGCGGCTCGGCCTGTCCGCCGAAGACGTCGAATGCCTGCGGGCGATGCCTCTCTTCTCGGGGTTGACCGCCCAGCAGCTCGACGCCCTCCTCGCGGATGCCGCGGTGCGCAGCTATTCGCGCCACAGCGTGCTGTTCGTGCAGGGCGACGTCGCCGATCGCCTTTTCGTCGTGCTCGACGGCTGGGTGCGGGTGATGCGGACCACGCGGGAGGGCGGCGAGATCACCATCCACATCTTCGGCCGCGGCGAGAGTCTGGCCGAGGCCGCCATCCTCCAGCTCGGGCGCTATCCGGTGACCGGCGAGGCGGTGGAGGCTTCCCGGCTGCTGGTGATCCCCGCCGCCGGCTTCCTCGCGCGCCTGCGCCAGGACAGCGATCTCTGTTTCAACATCATGGCCGCCCTGGCGCGGCGCCTGCACGGTTTCATCCAGCAGCTGGAGCAGCTCTCGGCGCGCTCCTCGACCGAGCGGCTGGCCCTCATGCTGGTCGGTCTCTGCCCACGCCGGCACGGCTCGTGCATCGTCGAGCTGCCGCTCGACAAGACCCTGATCGCGGCCCGTCTCGGCATGCAGCCCGAGACCCTCTCCCGCTGTCTCGCGCGGCTGCGCAAGGTGGGCGTACGGACCAAGGGGCACCGGGTGATCATCGAGGACGTCACGCGTCTGCGCGCCCTCGCCCATCCCGAGGAGGAATGAAGACCATGGCGGCACCGCGCAAGGTCGTCATCACCTGTGCCGTGACCGGCTCGATCCACACCCCGAGCATGTCGCCCCATCTGCCGGTGACACCGCAGGAGATCGCCGATGCGGCGGTGGAGGCGGCGGAAGCCGGTGCGGCGGTCGTCCATCTCCACGCCCGCGATCCCGAGGACGGGCGGCCCGATCAGAGCCCCGAGGCCTTCGCCCGCTTCCTGCCGGTGATCAAGCAGCGCTCGGACGTGGTGATCAACATCACCACCGGCGGCGCACCCCACATGACGGTCGAGGAGCGGGTCCGGCCGGCGGCCACCTTCAAGCCCGAGATCGCGTCGCTGAACATGGGCTCGATGAACTTCGGCCTGTTCCCGATGCTGCGCCGCTTCGCGGAGTTCCGCCACGCGTGGGAGCGGCGGCATCTCGAGGCGACCGAGGACCTGGTGTTCAAGAACACCTTCAGGGACATCGCCTACATCCTCGAAACCTGCGCCGGAAACGGCACCCGTTTCGAGTTCGAATGCTACGATGTGAGCCATCTCTACAATCTCGCCCACTTCCTCGACCGGGGGCTGGTCGAGCCGCCGCTGTTCGTACAGACGGTGTTCGGCATCCTGGGTGGCATCGGCACCCATCCCGAGGATGTGATGCACATGAAGCGCACCGCCGACCGCCTGTTCGGGGACGCATACCGCTGGTCGGTGCTGGGCGCCGGCCGCCACCAGATGGCGATCGCGGCGATGGCGGCGGCGATGGGCGGCAACGTGCGGGTGGGGCTCGAGGATTCCCTCTGGGACGGCCCGGGCCGGCTCGCGGAGAGCAACGCCGTCCAGGTGCGGCGGGTGCGGCGCATCCTCGAGGGGCTGGGTCTCGAGGTGGCGACCCCGGCCGAGGCCCGCGAGATCCTCTCCCTCAAGGGCGGGGATCGGGTCGCCTTCTGATGGTCGCACGGGCGGCCCCGGTGCGGATCCCGGACCGTGACCGGCCGCTCGCCGGCATGGCGCTCATGGTGGCGAGTGTCGGTCTGCTCACGGTGATGGACGGCACGGCCAAGTATCTGGCCCGGGACTACCCCCTGTGGCAGGTGGTCTGGGCGCGCTACGCCTTCAATCTCCTCGGGCTGCTGCCGCTGCTCGCCCGGGCGCGGCTGCCGGCCTGGCGCAGCCGCGCGCCCGGACTGCAGCTCCTGCGGGCGGCGGCGATGGTGGTCGCCACCTTCACCATGTTCCTTTCCCTCAAGCTGCTGCCGATGGCCGAGACCTACGCCATCGCCTTCCTGTCGCCGCTGTTGGTGGCCCTGCTGGCCGGACTGCTCCTGCGCGAGCGGCTCGATGCCGCCCGCTGGCTCGCCGTGACGACGGGCTTTCTCGGGGTCCTCGTGGTGATGCGGCCGGGCAGCGGGCTGTTCGGCCTCGCCGCCCTCGCGCCGATGGCCATGGCCCTCAGCTTCGCCCTCTACCAGCTCGTCACCCGGATGCTCGGCGGCCGGGACGACACCTACGTCACCATGTTCTGGTCGGCGGCGGTCGGCAGTGTCGTCACCGCGTTTCTCCTGCCCTGGAACTGGCGCCCGCCCGATGCGGGCGCGCTGGCGCTGATGGCGGCCATGGGGCTGATCGGGCTGCTCGGCCAGCTCGCGATGATCCGGGCCTTCACCCTCGCCCCCGCGTCCCTCGCATCGCCCTTCATCTACACGCAGATCGTCTGGGCGGTGCTGTTCGGTTTCCTCGTCTTCGGCGACCTGCCCGATTTCTGGACGGTGGTCGGCGCCGCCGTCGTCGTCGCCGCCGGCCTCCACCTCTTTCATCACGAAGCCCGCAGAACGAGGTCGAATACCCGATGAGCAGATTGTTATCCCCCCTTCGACTGCGCGCCCTCGAGCTCGCCAACCGCATAGCCGTCGCGCCCATGTGCCAGTTCCGGGCACGGGACGGCCGGGCCGGGTCCTGGCATCTCGTGCACTACGGTTCGCTGGCCATGGGCGGTGCCGGGCTCCTGATGTTCGAGGCCACGGCGGTGTCGCCGGAGGGGCGCATCTCGCCGCATTGCCTCGGCCTCTACGACGAGGCGGGTGCACGGGCCCTGCGGCCGGTGGTCGAGTTCTGCCGGGAATACGGTGTCGCGCGTCTCGGCCTGCAGCTGGGCCACAGCGGTCGCAAGGGATCCGTCCACCCCCCGCAGGAGGGGGGCGCGCCACTGACGCCGGAGGAGGGGGCGTGGCCGGTGCTCGGCCCCTCGGCGGTGCCCTACGACGAGGGGTGGCCCGTGCCGCGGGCGGTCACCGAGGCGGACATGGAGAGACTGGCGGATGCCTTCGCGGCGGCGACGCGGCGAGCGGCCGAGCTCGGCTTCGATCTCCTCGAGCTGCACATGGCCCACGGCTACCTCCTGCACCAGTTCCTCTCGCCGCTTTCCAACCGGCGGACCGATGCCTACGGCGGCAGCCTCGCGAATCGGATCCGCTTTCCCCTCGCCGTGTTCCGCGCCATGCGCGCGGCCTGGCCCGAGGACCGTCCCCTGGGCGTGCGGGTCTCCGCCACCGACTGGGTGGAAGGTGGCTGGGATCTTCCGCAGACGATCCGGCTCGTGCGGGCTCTCCTCGACGCGGGCTGCGATTTCGTCGACGTCTCCTCGGGCGGGCTGCACCCGGCCCAGGAAATGCCGCTCCGGCCCGGCTACCAGGTCCCCTTCGCCGAGGCGATCCGGCGCGAGACGGGGGCGGTGACCTGGGCCGTGGGGCTGATCACCGGTCCCCGCCAGGCCGAAGGCATACTCGCGGAGGGGCGGGCCGACATGGTCGCGCTCGCCCGCGGGTTCATGGACGATCCCCACTGGGGGTGGCACGCGGCCCTCGCGCTCGGTGAGGAGATCCCGTATCCCTTCATGTACCTCCGCGCCCATCCCTCGCGCTGGCCCGGGGCACGCGAGATGCGAAGCGACTAGAGTTAGTCTGTACCGGTTCCAGGAAACCCGTTATCCTGCGCCCGCCATCGGGAGGTGTGCGGTGCGGGTTGTGTTGCTGGTTCTGCTCGTTCTGGCGCAGCTGCTGGTCGCCGAGCGGGCGCGCGCCCGGAGCGGCTGCGCGGGAGCGGGGGCGAGCCTGCACGTGATGACCCTCAACCTCCAGTTCACGCGGGTCTGGGGCGAGGGACGGGAACTCGAGATCCTCGCCGACTATGTGGCCGAGGGAGAGGTCGATGTCCTGCTGCTGCAGGAGGTTTCGGGCGGACTTCTGACCGGTTCCTCGAGCACCGCCGAGGATCTGCGGCGGCTCCTCCGCGAGCGCTTCGGTCTCGCCTTCGAGCTGGTCTACGCGCCCGCCTCGGGGGTGCGCGGCCTGTTCACCGTGGGCAACGCGGTGCTGTCGCGCTGCCCGATCGTCACCCGGCGGATCGAGGCCCTTCCGGAAGTGCCGGAACTGCGTGTCGTGGGCGGCAAATGGCGGCTCCACCGCAACATCCTCGGCGTCGAGATCGCCACCCATCGGGGCCCGGTGGCGATCTACACGACCCATCTCTGCGCCGATTGCGAGGCGCAGGAGCGGGGCGGCCAGCTCGAGGAGGCGCTGGCCTTCATCGCCGAGCGCGAGGCCGGCCGCGACCGCCCCGTCGTCTTCGGCGGCGACTTCAATCTCGATCTCTTCCGCAGCGGCGCCGAGCGTCGCCTCTACCGGCGCATCCGCGACGCCGGCTTTGCGGACGTGGCGGCGATCCACCGGCCGGCCGAAAGCCTCTGCGCCGAGCCCTCGCGGCCCGATGCCGACTGCACGGTCGGGGTGGCCGAACCCGTGCGCCCGCACTCCCGCCGCATCGATTATCTCTTCGCCAGCGGGCCGATCGAGGTGGCCGAGCAGCGGGTGGTATTCAACCCGCGTGTCGATACCGGCATGCCGGCGGTCTCCAACCACGCCGCGGTGGCCGCGCGGCTGCGGCTCGGCGGGGGCGGGAAGCGGGTCGCCCGTGCCGCGACCGATCATCCGGGGCTCTAGGCAGGACCGTCTCCGCCCGGCAATAATCCCGGCGACGGGAGAGGAGACACGAGGACGGTCATGGAGCCACCCTATCTGCTGTTCCTGGGCGATGTGCCCGATCAGCTCGCCGCCAAGACCGCGAGCGGGATCGTCCACTGGCGACCGGAGCGCTGCTTCGGCCAGCTCCGGCTGCCCGGCTGCCGCGCCGACCTCGGCCTTCCCGACCGCACGGTGGCGGAGGCGCGGGCGGCGGGCGTGCGCACCTTCGTGATCGGCGTCGCCAACTCGGGCGGCATTCTGGCGGAGAGCTGGACCGAGAGCATCCTGGAGGCGATCGCGGCCGGCATGGACGTGGCCAGCGGGCTGCACATGAAGCTGGCCGACATGCCGCGCATCGCCGAGGCGGCCCGCGCCCGCGGCGTGCGCCTGCTGGACGTCCGCCATCCCGATCGCCGCTTCGCTACCGGCACCGGGCGGCGCCGGTCGGGCCGTCGCCTGCTCACCGTCGGCACCGACTGTTCCTGCGGCAAGATGTACACCGCGCTGGCCATCGAACGGGAAATGAAGCGGCGGGGCATGAAGGCGACCTTCCGCGCCACCGGCCAGACCGGCATCATGATCGCCGGGGAGGGCGTGGCCATCGACGCGGTGGTGGCGGACTTCATCTCCGGCGCCGTGGAATGGCTGGCGCCGGACAACGAGCCCGACCATTGGGACGTGATCGAGGGGCAGGGCTCCCTGTTCCATCCCGCCTTCGCCGGCGTCAGTCTCGGTCTGCTGCACGGCGCGCAGCCCGATGCGCTGGTGCTGTGCCACGAACCGACCCGCCGGCACATGCGCGGGCTGCCGCACCAGCCCCTGCCCGATGTCGAGGAATGCATGGAGCTCAATCTCCGCACCGCCCGCCTCACCAACCGCGAGGCGCGTTTCCTCGGTGTCTCCCTCAACAGTTCGGGGCTTTCGGAGGGGGAACGGGACCGTCTGTTCGCGGAGCTCGGCGAACGCACCGGGCTGCCCGTCGTCGATCCCTTCGTGACCGGTGTCGGGGCGCTGGTGGACCGGCTCGCGTGACCCGGCGTCTTTCCTGCCGTCTCGAGAGCTGGCCCCTGCGGCAGCGCTTCACCATCAGCCGCGGTTCGCGCACGGAGGCGCGGGTGCTGGTGGTTGAGATCACCGAAGGGAACCGGTGCGGCCGCGGTGAAGCCGTGCCCTACGGCCGCTACGGCGAAACCCCGGACTCGGTCCGGGAACAGGTGCATGCGGTGGCGCGGGCGGTCGAACGGGGGGCCGATGGTCGCGAACTGGCGGCGTTGCTGCCCCCCGGGGCGGCGCGCAATGCCGTCGACTGCGCGCTCTGGGACCTCGAAGCGAAGCTGCGGGGACGGCCCGTATGGCAGCTCGCGGGGCTGTCCGCACCCGAGCCCCTGATCACCGCCTACACCCTCGGCATCGACCGGCCGGGGCGGATGGCGGAGGCAGCGCGCGCGGCCCGTGAACGTCCGCTGCTCAAGCTCAAGCTCGCCGGCGACGAGCGGGATCTCGAGCGGGTGCGGGCGGTGCGCGCGGCGGCGCCGGAGGCGCGGCTCGTCGTGGATGCCAACGAGGCCTGGACCGTCGCCATCTACGAGGTCCTGGCGCCCCGGCTCGGCGAGCTCGGCGTGGCACTGATCGAACAGCCCTTTCCCGCCGCCGAGGACGAGGATCTCGCGGCCCTGCCGCATCCGGTTCCCGTCTGTGCCGACGAGAGCTGCCATGTGACCGCCGATCTCGACCGGCTCCGCGACCGCTACGACTTCGTGAACATCAAGCTCGACAAGACCGGCGGTCTGAGCGAGGCGCTCGCCCTGCGGCAGGCGGCACGGGCCGCGGGGTTCGGCGTCATGGTGGGCTGCATGGTGGGAACCAGCCTCGCCATGGCGCCGGCCTTCCTCGTTGCCCAGGGAGCCGATGTGGTGGATCTCGACGGCCCCCTGCTGCTCGCCCGCGACCGGGAGCCCGGGATCGTCTACGAGGGCAGCCGCATGCTGCCGCCCCCCGCGAGCCTGTGGGGCTGAGGGTCCCACGACCGGGCGAGGATCGGGCCTCCCGGTCGACACCACTTCCCGGCGGCCGGCACGGTGCCGGGCTGTTCCGTGAGCCGCGTGCGGTCCCCAGTCGGCGTCGGAAACGGAAACACCGCCGCGTTCTCCCTCGCATGACGCGGGATCAACCTCGCTTCCTCCGGTGATGGTACCCGCGGAGGGCCGCGCTCGCCGTCCTCAGCCAGAAGGACAGCGAACCGCCGTAAGCCACGAAAAGGGAAATATTGGTTTCGATTCGTTTCAGTCTTTGCGCGATCAGCGGGCGGCTGCGGCGAGGAGGGCGCGGGTCTCGCCGGGATCGGCCGGCCGCCGGCCCATGAGCCCGAGCCCCTCGACGATCGCCGCCACTCGCTGGGCATTGTCGCGGGCAAGGCTGCCGTCGCCGTTGAGCAGGCTGTTTTCGAAGCCCACGCGCACATGCCCCCCCATCGCCGCCGCTGCCAGGAGACAGGCCGTCTCCTCGCGGCCGAAGGCGCAGACCGCCCAGGGACAGGCGGGATCGTGGGCGGCGAGATAGGCGCAGAGGGACGCCGGTGAGACGGTCTCGCCGGCCTCCAGATAGCGACCCAGTACGAACAGCACGAAGGGGCGTGCCTGCGGGATCACGCCGCGTGCCCGCAGGGCGTGGAAATGCCGCACCTCCTCGGGCGTGTAGAGGATGTACTGGGGGGAAATCCCCGTTTCCACCAGCCAGGCGAGGAAATCGCGGACCTCGGCGTCCGGCTCGTCGCCGTTCCCGAAGAGCTCGCGCGGGGCGAGGGAGACCGCCTCCGGCCGCAGCGCTCGCACCAGCGCCATCTGCTCGGCGGGGCCGTAGCGACCGACCGCCTCGGTGGTGAGCTGGATCGCCATCCGGGAGCCCACCGCCTGCCGCACGCGGGCGAGCCAGACGCGCGCCCGGTCGGGATCGAGACTGTGCCGTTCCTCCTCGTCGCGCACGTGCATGTGGAGCGCGGTGGCGCCGGCGGCGGCGCAGGCCGCGGCTTCGCGGGCCAGTTCCTCGGCCGTCACCGGGAGGGCCGGATGATCGGCGCGGCGGCGACGTGCCCCGTTGGGGGCCACCATGACGAGGCAGGGACGGTCGAGGTCATCGGCCATCGCCGGCGATCTCCGCGAGGGCATCGCCGAGGGCGCCGTCGAGCCGGTCGACGATGGCCTCGATCTCCGTTTCCGAGACGATGAAGGGTGGGGCGAGGAGGAGGTGGTCGCCCCGGCGACCGTCGATGGTGCCGCCCATCGGGTAGCACATCAGCCCGCGGGCCATGGCCGCCTTCTTGATCCGGGCGTGGAGACGGAGGGCGGGGTCGAAGGGCGCCTTCGTCTCGCGGTCGCGTACGAACTCGAGCCCGCGGAAGAGCCCGCGGCCGCGGATGTCGCCGACATGGGGATGCTGTCCGAAGCGGTCCTCGAGCCGCTGCGCCAGGAGCTCGCCCATCCGCCGCACCCGGGCGAGGAGGTCGTCCTCGGCGATCACCTCCTGCACGGCGAGCGCGGCCGCGCAAGCGGTGGGGTGACCCATGTAGGTGTGGCCGTGCTGGAAGAAGCCGGAGCCCCTGCGCACGGCCTCGACGACGCGGCGGTGGACGATCATCGCGCCGATGGGCTGATAGCCCGCACCGAGCCCCTTGGCGATGGTGACGATGTCGGGAACCACCCCCTCCTGTTCGCAGGCGTAGAGGGTGCCGGTCCGGCCCATGCCGCACATCACCTCGTCGAGGATCAGGAGAATTCCGTGGCGGTCGAGGAGCTCGCGGATGCGGCGGAAGTAGCCCGGCAACGCCGGCACCGCGCCGAGGGTGGCGCCCACCACCGGTTCGGCGACGAAGGCGATCACCCGATCCGGCCCGACGGTGGCGATCCGCGCCTCGATCTCGGCCACCAGACGGCCCACGAAGGCCTCGTCGCTCTCCCCGGGCCGTCGCTCCCGGTAGGGATAGCAGGGAGTGACGTGTTCGACCCCGATCAGCAGGGGTTCGAAGAGGCGCCGCCGCCAGGCGTTGCCGCCCACCGCCAGCGCACCGAGGGTGTTGCCGTGGTAGGACTGGCGCCGGGCGATGAAGCGGTCGCGCTGCGGCTCGCCGCGCTCGACATGGTACTGGCGGGCGAGCTTGAGGGCCGCCTCCACCGCCTCCGATCCCCCGGAGACGAAATAGACGCGGTCCATGCCGGGCGGTGCGGCGGCGACCAGACGCTCGGCCAGCGCCTCGGCCGGCTCGCTCGTGAAGAAGCCGGTGTGGGCGTAGGGGATGGCGTCGAGCTGCGCTTTGATGGCGGCGATCACCCGGGGGTGGCTGTGACCGAGGCAGGAGACCGCGGCCCCCCCGCTGGCGTCGAGGTAGCGGCGCCCGTCGCGGTCGATGATCTCGCAGCCCTCGCCCCGCACCGCGACGGGGTAGGTTTCCGCGAGCTGGCGGTAGAAGACGTGGCTCATCGCGCTCTTTCCGGGCGGGTCGAGGTTCAGAGGACGAGGAAGGCGGCCAGATTGTCCTCGACGCTGCGGTCCAGGGATTCCTGGAACTGCGCCATCAGATCGCCGACGAGATCGCGGGCGAGGGCGTCCCGGCCGGCCACCGTCGTGCCTTCGGGCACCGGCCGCGAGCGCTCCACCTTGACCCGCGCGAAGGCCCGCTGGAAGCCGTCCTCGTCGAGGACCGAGAGGCGGGCGGTGAGGCTGGCCTCGAGCATGGCGGCGGTCTCGCGCAGGAAGAGACCGGCGATGCCGGGGGTCGTCTCCAGCGGACGCTCGACCAAAAGCGCCTTCTCGATCACCACCCGCAGGAGGCCGGGACCGCCGCCGGCGCGGATGCGCTCGCGCAGCGCCGCCTCGGCGCGCCGGGCGAGCGCCGCGGAACGCCGCTTGGTGATGAAGTTGGTGTTGGCCGGTAGCGAGCTGTTGTCGGCCACCTCGACGGCGGCGACGGCGAAGACCAGGGGCTCGCGCCGGGCCTCGGCTTCGGGCGCCCTGGGCGCGGGCGCGGTGGTGCAGGCCGCGAGCAGCAGGAGCAGAATGGTGGCCAGACCGGGCAAGGACCGTTTCGGCATCTATCGCGCGCTCCCCGAACATTCGGCGACGAGGCCGTCGACCTCGCCCGCCTCGAACAGATAGTGACGACTGCAGAACTGACAGGTGACGCCGATGGTGCCGTCCTCCTGGCGCATCGCCTCCAGTTCCGCGGCAGGAAACTGTCGCAGCATGGTGCGCACCCGCTCGCGGTCGCAGGAACAGCCGGGTGTGATCGGCACCGCCTCGAACACCCGCACCCCTTCCTCGTGGAACAGCCGGAACAGGACCTCGTCGGGCGTCAGCCCGTCGCCCAGCAGTTCCTCCTCGGTGACCGTCTGCAGGAACAGCATCACCCGATGCCAGTTCTCGCGCCGCGCCTCCGGTTCCTCGGAGACCTCGCCGGGCATCGCCTGGACGAGGATGCCGGCCGCCCGCCAGCGTCCGGTCAGCGGATCCCGCCCCACGGCCGTCCGCACCGCCGTCGGGATCTGCTCGGACTGGCGGAAGTAGACGAGCAGCGCCTCGCTCGGCCGCTTGCCGTCGATGCGCACGATCCCCTGCTGCATCCGGCCGCCGGCCGCCCGCTGATCGACGGTGATGGCCAGCACGGCGTCCTCGAACAGCCGCTCCGTCTCGACCCCGTGCCCGCCCGCGAAGGCCGCCTCGTCGAAGCTCGCGTAGCCGCGCATCACCCCGTCGTTGGTGACGTCCACCACCATCAGGCGGATCGCCCCCTCGGCGCGGATCTGGAGGCTGAAGGTGCCGGTGAACTTGAGGGCGCCGACGAAGCTCCCGGCCAGCACGAGGAGCTCCGCGAGCAGGCGCGAAACGGGCTCCGGATAGGCGTGGGCCGTCAGCACGTAGTGCACCGTCTCCTCGAGCCGCACGAAGCGGCCGCGGAGATGCGCCCGCTCGAGATAGAAGGGGCGGACGATGTCCCGGTCGAGGATGCGTTCCGCCACGGCGGTGGTCCTCCTCAGGTGCCGAGGCACCAGTCGAGGATGCCCTTCTGGGCGTGGAGGCGGTTCTCCGCCTCGCGGAAGACGACGGATTGCGGCCCGTCGATCACCTCGGCGGTGACCTCCTCGCCGCGATGGGCCGGCAGGCAGTGCATGAACAGGGCATCGGGCGCCGCGAGACGCATCAGGGCGGCATCCACGCGGTAGGGTTCGAGCAACCGCATGCGCCGCTCGGCGTCCGCGTCGCCCATCGACACCCAGGTGTCGGTGACCACGAGATCGGCCCCGCGCACGGCACCGGCGGGATCGGTGAAGAGCCGCACCTCCCCGCCCTCGGCCTCGGCCCAGCGCAGCAGCTCGGGTGCCGGCGCGAACTCGGGCGGACAGGCGAGATGGAGGGTGAACCCGAAACGCGCCGCGGCGTGGACGAAGGAGGTGGCGACGTTGTTGCCGTCGCCGCACCAGGCCACCAGCCGGCCGCCGATGGGACCGCGCAGCTCCTCGAAGGTGAGGATGTCGGCCATGATCTGGCAGGGGTGCGAGTGATCGGTGAGGCCGTTGATCACCGGCACCGTGGCGTGTTCCGCGAGCTCGAGGAGCTTCTCGTGGCGGTCGGTGCGGAGCATGATGGCGCGCACGAAACCCGACAGCACCCGGGCGGTGTCGGCGATGGTCTCGCCGCGGCCGAGCTGCATGTCGCGGCTGTAGAGGACGACCCCGTGGCCGCCGAGCTGCTGGGCCGCCACCTCGAAGCTCACCCGGGTGCGGGTGGAGGGTTTCTCGAAGAGCATCGCCAGCGCGCCGCCGGCCAGCACCGAGGAGGTGCCCCCCGCCTTCAGCCGCCGCGCGCGGTCGAGGATGTCGCGCAGCGTGGCGCCGTCGAGGCGGTCGAGATCGAGGAAGTGGCGGGGAGCCGTCATGCCTCCCCCTCCGCCAGGGCCGCCTCGATGGCCTCGCAGGCGATGTCGATCTCCTCCCGACCGACGACGAGCGGCGGCAGGACGCGCACCACATTGTCCGCCGCCGGCACGGTGAGCAGCCCCCGCTCGCGCAGGCGGGCGGCGAAGGCGGCGTTCTCCATCGCCGGCCGGATGCCCAGCATGAGCCCGAGGCCACGGACCTCGGTGAGCCGCTGCGGATAGCGCTCCCGCAGGGCCTCGAGACGCTCGCGCAGATAGCGGCCCCGGTCCCGCACCCTGGCGAGGAAGCCCTCCTCGAGCATCACCTCGAGCACCGCATTGGCCACCGCGCAGGCGAGGGGGTTGCCGCCGAAGGTGGAACCGTGGGAGCCCGGCGTCATGCCCGAGGCGGCGCGGGCGGTGGCGAGGCAGGCGCCGACGGGAAAGCCGCCACCGAGCCCCTTGGCGAGCCCCATGATGTCGGGCGCCACACCGGCCGCCTCGCAGGCGAACAGATGGCCGGTCCGGCCCATGCCGCACTGCACCTCGTCGAAGATCAGGAGCAGGTCGTGCTCGTCGCAGAGCTCCCGCAGGCCGCGCAGGCAGTTCGGCGGCACCGGCCGGACACCGCCCTCGCCCTGGACGGGCTCGATCATGATCGCCGCGGTGCGCTCGGTGACGGCCGCCCGCACCGCCTCGTGATCGCCGAAGGGCACGACGTCGAAGCCGTCGAGGAGGGGGGCGAAGCCCTCGGTGAGGCGTGGGCTGCCGGCGGCCGAGATGGTGGCGAGCGTGCGGCCGTGGAAGGCGCCCTCGAAGGTGATGATGCGGTTGCGCTCGGGCTGGCCGCGGTGCCAGTGGAAGCGGCGGGCCATCTTGATGCAGGCCTCGATCGCCTCGGCCCCCGAGTTGCAGACGAACACCGTCTCGGCGAAGCTGTTGGCGACCAGGGTGTCGGCCAGCGTCTCGAGCTGCGCGATGCGGAACAGGTTGGAGACGTGCCACAGCTTCTCGGCCTGGGCGGTCAGCGCCGCCACCAGCTTCGGATGGGCGTGACCGAGGGCGGTGACGGCGATGCCGCTCGCGAAATCGAGATAGCGTCGGCCCTCCCGGTCCCAGAGCCACGGACCGTGACCGCGCTCGAAGACGATGTCGATCCGCCGGTAGACGGGCAGCAGGGTCGGGAAGGAGGCGTTTCGTGTCATCTCGATCTTGACCGCAGGGCGAAGGTTGCGAAGGGCGCGGGCCTCCCGGACGCCGACGGGCTCTCAGGCCTTGAGCTTGTAGCCGATGCGGATGAGGTGGAGGCAGACAAGCCAGAGAGCGAGGTTGACGAGCGCCAGGAAGAGAACACCGATCCAGATGGCACCGTCCGCGTGACCCGTCAACGCATAGCGGAAGCCGTCGATCATGTAAAAGAACGGATTGCCCAGGGCCAGCATGTGGGCGGGTTCGGGCAGCCGTTCGATGGAGTAGAAGGTGCCCGAGAGGAAGGACAGGGGTGTCACCACGAAGTTGGTGATCGCCGCCACCTGGTCGAACTTCTCCGCCCACAGCCCGGCCAGCACGCCGAGGGCGGCGAGCATCATGGAGGCCGAAAGCAGATAGTAGACGGCCAGGAGCGGCGCGTGGATGCCGAGGGGCACGAAGGGCAGCATGGCGAGCCCGACGGCGAGACCCACGACGATGCCGCGGGTGATGCCGCCGCCCACGAGCCCGAGCAGCAGCTCCCCCGGGGACAGGGGGGGCATCAGATAGTCGACGATGTTGCCCTGGATCTTGGCGATGATGAGCGAGGAGGAGGTGTTGGCGAAGGCGTTCTGGACCACCGACATCATGATCAGCCCGGGGGCCAGGAACTCGAGGAAGGGCAGATCGCCCACCGTGCGGCCGCCACGGCCGAGGGCGAGCGCGAAGACGGCGAGGAACAGGAGCGTGGTCACCACGGGGGCGAGGACCGCCTGCGTGACCACCTTGAAGAAGCGGCGCACCTCCTTGAGATAGAGGGTCCGGAGGCCGATCCAGTTGTAGTCGCCCCAGGTGTCGAAGGTGCGGGCGGCGGTGGCGAAGGCGCGGTAGCGGAGATCCTCCTCCGCGCCGGCGGTACCCTCGCGGCCCCGTGATCCCCTGGTCATGGGTTCCCGCACGACGGCTCAGAAATCATAGCGCCATTCGAGCTCGACGCCGCCGCCCGTGCCGTCGATCACCGAATTGACCTTGACGCCGGCGCCGAGATCGACCTCGGCCCGGACCGTCGTTTCGCCGCTGCGCACGCTCTGCTCCACCTCCACGTAGACCTCCTCGGTGAGGTACTTGCCCGCCGCGACGTAGCTGTCGGGGGGGGCGGCCCCACCGCCGTTGGCGCGGCCCGCATCCTGGCGGCCGCCCGAGATGCGCAGGGTGTCGAGGGTGGTGAGATCCCGGAGCTCGCCCAGCACGTCGAGACCGCCCCCCTCCATCTCGGCCAGGATCGTCGCCACCTGCAGCGCCTGCAGGGGTTCCAGCCGGCCGGCGTCCTCGTCGAACAGCAGGCGGGCGACCACCTCGTCCCGCGGCAGGGGCGGCTCGCTCTCGAGCAACAGCGACGGTTCGGAGAGGGGCCCGGTGATGTGGAACAGGGCGGTGAGATCGGCGGTCTCGGCTTCGGCGACGAGTTCGATCCGCGGATCGGGAGGCACGGAACCGGAGAACAGGATGCGTCCCTGGCGAAGGCGGAAGCGGCGGCCGAGGAGGTCGAGCACGGCGCGCCTGGCCTCGATGTCGCCGACCACCGCCACCGCCGGCACCACGCCCGAAACCCGGAGCGCACCGGACCACTCGCTGTCCAGACCGCCGCCGCGGGCGAACAGGCGCCCCGGAACCTCGACCCGGACCGCGACCTCGAGCGGGAAGGCGGGGGACGCCTCCTCCCGCGGCCGGGGATCGGGAGGCACGATGCGCCCGTTGCCGACCTCCACCACCTCGATTTCCGGGATCGTCGCCGAGGTGCGTGCGAGAACCCGGATCTCTCCCCGTCCGAGCACCATCCGGCCGGCGAGCCGGGCCCGTTCGAGATCGCCTTCGAGACGCAGATCGGCGTCGCCGGCGAGGGTGGCGAGGGGCGTGTTCCAGAACAGGAGCCCGCGCGCCTCGAGGTCGAGGGCATAGGTGATCGCGCGCGGATCGGCGAAGCGGAGCTCGCCCGCGAGCTCGACCCTGCCCTTGCGCGGATCGCGTGCCTCGAAGCGGGCGATGCGCAGACGATCGCCCTCGGCCCGGACATCCGCCCGGATGTCCCGCAGCACCGCGCCGCTGACCCCGTCCTCCACCCGGCCGTCGACGACGCGCAGGGCGCCGTCGAGCCGCGGGGCCGCAAGGGTGCCCGAGAGCCGCAGCTCGGCTTCCGCCCGCCCCGTCACATACTGATCGCGCAGGCCCAGAAGGGCGGTCACCAGGGCGAGTTCGGCGCGGGCGTCGAGACGGCCCTCGACGGGTGTATCCGGCGGCAGCGACAGGAGGGCCGTGGGATCCGCTCCGGCGAAGGGGATGCGAAGCTCGGCCCGGCTCGGTCGCGGGTCGTCGCCGCGCGTCTCGAGCGCCGCCTCGAGGCGCCCGTTCTCGAGCAGAAGCGCGAGCGCGAGATCGACCGGCCGGTAGTCGACGCCGAGCAGATCCAGGGCGTGGAAGCTCTCCACCCGTGCCTCGAGACGCGCCCGCGGCGATCCGCGACCGAGATCCAGATCGAGATCGAAGGCGAGGCTTCCGCGCATCGGTACCTCGGCGAAGCGGCCGAGGAGCGCGAGGGGCAGGTCGCTGCCGGTGAGCCGCGCCTTGCGGTAGGTGCCGTCGGTCTCGAGATCGCCGCGGATGGTCCCCCGGCCGACGAACAGATCGAGCCGGTCGATCGCCAGCACGCCCTTTTCGAGCACCGCCTTGGCCGGCGTGCGCAGCCTCACCCGCTCGCCGGCGAGCCGTCCCTCGAGGGCGGTGAGCGTCAGCTCCTGGCGCGTGCCGGCCAGTGCCAGCCGGGCCTCGGCGGCGAGATCGAAGGGATCGCCGGCGCTGCCGGCGGCGTCCACCGACAGCGCGAGATCGCCGAGCGGCCCCGAGAATCGGAGCGTCCCGGCCTCCACCAGGACGTCGGGGCGCTGCAGTCCCTCGATCCGCAGGGTGCCGGTGAGCGAGGGGGCCCCGTAGAGATCGGTGCCCGCGGCCTCGAGCGAGAGCCCGCGCAGATCGCCGTACGGCGATCCGAGGTCGCGGGCGCTGACCTCGAGCTTCGCGTTCTGGACGCCGTCCCGCCGATCGAGGCGCAGGGTGAGGTCGAGCGCACCCGCGAGCTCCTGACGATGCCAGGGCGCGAGTGCCGCGAGGTCACGGGCCGAAAGCGCGATCTCGCCCTGCGCCAGCCGCCCGTCGAGATCGAGAACGAGATCGAGGCTGCCTGTGCTCTCCGGACCCTCGAGGGTGGCCTCGCGCAGGCGGAGACGGGCGTCCCGGAGCGCGTACCGCCCCGCGAGCGTCATGCGTTGTCCCTCGAGCTCCGCTTCCGCCCGCAGCTCCCCCTCGGGCCCGCGCAGGAGCCCGTCGGCGCGTGCATCGACGCGCAGCGCATCGAGCCGGTAGCCCGCGACGGCGAACGGGGCGAGCCGCAGCTCGGCATCGGCGGCGGGATCGCCGAGGGAGCCGCCGAGCGTCACCGTCGCGCGGCCGCCGCCGGCGATCTCCTGTCCGAGGAGCGCGGCGAGGGGCGCGAGATCCGGAAGCTCGACCAGGAACGTGCCCGCGAGCCGCCGTTCGGGACCCTCGATCCCCGCCTCGCCCGTGAGCCGCAAGGCACGGGCCGCGAGATCGACGGCATCGAGACGGTAGATCCCTCCCGGTCGCATCGCGAGCCGCGCTTGGAGACGCGGCGAGGGGCCGACCAGCGGATCGACACCGCCGGGCAGGCCGCCGAGCCCGGCGGCGGTGACGACGAGATCGCCGTCGGCGCTCTCGAAGGCCTCGGCCAGGGTGAGATCGAGGGCGAGATCGACCCTGCCGGCGAGCGCCGCCAGCGCGCGGTCGGCGGGCGCGGCCAGCGCGGCCAGTGCCCCGGGGTCCTCGGTGCGCCCGCTGAACGCGAGCCGCCCCTCGCCGGCCATGGGATCGAGGGTGCCCTGTCCCCGCAGCGTCAGGGCGGGCGCGTCGAGGTCGAGGGCGGCGATCTCGATGGCGCCGCCGCGCCGCCAGCGGCCGGTGAAACGGGCGGCGAGCTCGCGCAGGGCATCGAGCGATACCCCGTTGCGGGCGAGCCCGCGCAGGCCGACCCGTCCCTCCGCGGCCAGCCCGGCGAACGGGCGATCGAGCGGCGCCAGGGGTTCCAGGGTCACGCTGCCGTCCAGCACCGCGGCCTCGAACCCTTCGTAGCGCAGGTCCCGCCCGTCGATCTCCAGCTCCACCGCCGGCATCCCGCCCCCGGGTCGCGGGCGTGCCGTCAGGGCGAGGCTGCCGCCGGGATCGCCGCCCAGCAGCGCCGAGGCCCTCGCGAGGTCGGCGATGCGGGCCGTCACCTCGCCCTCGATGCGGTTGTCGGCGAGGTCCAGCGCCCCCCGGCCGTCGAGCAGCAGGAAACCGCTGTCGAGCGCCAGCCGCGGCAACGCGATCCGGGTCTCGGTCTCGCGCACGAGCTCGAAGGCGACGGTCGTGCTGTCACCGACGAGGGCGGCCCAGTCGGGCGGCAGCACGCCCGGCGCGGGCCGGAAACGGCCGTCGAGCAGAAGACGCAGGGTATCGCCCCGGGCGAGGGTGAACTCGGCCTCCAGCCGGGCGAGGTTCTCGGCCGTCAGATCGAGCGTCGCCGAAAAGTCGTCGAAGGGGCCGCGTCCGGCGAAGCCGAGGGATACGGGACCGGTCTCCGGTCGTCCGAGCAGCGCGCCCAGCAGCCTGCCGTCGTCGCTCGCCCGCACATCGAGGGTCAGGGTGCCGCCTTCGAGATCGAGGGCGGCATCGAGCGCCGCCTCCGTCCCCTCGCGGTCGGTGCGACGCAGCGCCAGCTCGGCCTCGAGCGCACTCCCCCCGGCGTCGGTGCGAAGCGAGCCGCGCAGGTCGAAACGGGCCTCCTCGCCGAGGACCGCGGGGCCGAGCTCGATGGTGGTCACGTAGAGGCGGTCGATGGTGACGGGCGGCAGGCGTTCGGGAAACGCCGGCAGCGAGGGGAGCCCGGTCGAGGAAGGCGCCTCGTCGGGATCC
Organism: Alphaproteobacteria bacterium; assembly: GCA_027045875.1. GTDB lineage: Bacteria > Pseudomonadota > Alphaproteobacteria > Geminicoccales > Geminicoccaceae > JALSRW01. Next base: position 34,378 of record JALUAG010000039.1, read on the forward strand.
GGCAGCCTCGAAAGTGCCACCCGCTCGGCGCCGAGGCGGGTCGCCCGCAGCCGTCCGGCCATGAGATCGCCCGGCGCGAGTTCCAGGGCCGCCTCCTCGACCCGCAGCCATTCCCCCTCCTCGTCGGCGAGGGAGATGCGGCCCACGCGGACCTCGAAGGGGAGGAATCCCCGGAGTCCGGAGATCTGGGTGCGGTTGGGCGGTTCGCTCAGGCTGTCCGCGAGGGCGCGCGCCAGCTGATCCTTGGCGATCGGCGTCTGGGCGTAGGCGAAGGCGACGCCGAGCAGCAGCAGCAGACCGCCGAGGCTCCAGAGCAGGAGGCGCCCGATCCGGCGGAGGAGGCGATGCTGCCCCGACTGCAACGTTGTCTCCCCTGTCTCCTGCCTCAGAACGCCTGCCCGAGGCTGATATAGAGCTCGAAGGGTTCGTCGACATCCTCGTTGCGCCTCAGCGGACGGGCGACATCCAGGCGCAACGGGCCGACGGGGGTAGCATAGCGGATGCCGAGCCCGGCGCCAAAGCGCGGCGTCTCCTCCCGGAGGTCGGGGATCATCGCCGTGAAGGCGCTGCCCCCGTCGAGAAAGGCCACGAACCCGAGCTTCTCGAAGGGGCGCAGCCGCAGCTCGACGCTGCCCTCGACCAGCGAGCGGCCGCCCAGGGGGTCGTCGGCGGCGTCGAGCGGTCCCGCCATCTGGAAAGGGATACCGCGGATCGAGCCGCCACCGCCGGCGTAGAAGCGCACGTCTGCGGGTATGTCGACGCGGTCCACGCCGAGAATGGTGCCCAGTGCGCCACGCAGTGCCAGCACCGTTCGCGGCTGCCGCTGGAGCCTGACATAGAGGGTCTGGCTCAGCTTGGTCCGCAGGAACCGGGTGTCGGCATCGTCGGTGTCCTGGAAGGCCTCGGCGACCAGCACCACCCGGGTGCCCTCGGTCGGGTCGAAGGGATTGTCGCGGCCGTCGTAGACGGCGCTCACGGGCAGCGAGAGGAGACGGAAGCGTTCGTTGCGGCCTGCGGTCGCGAGGGTCTTGTCGCGGATGTCGGCACGGCGGAGGCGGACGCCGTAACCGACTTTCAGCCGTGTGCCGATCTCGCGCTCGATGGCGCCGGCGAGGGCCACCGAGCGGCTGTCGAAGGCGTCCGAACGCTCGTCCGCGTATTCGGCCGAGGTGACGAGATCCTGGGCAGGGCGCAGGAACTCCGGGATGCGGAGCTGGACGCTGCCGGAAACGAGACCGCGGCTGCCGCGTCCCTCGATGCGCAGGCTCTCGCCACCGCCGAACAGGTTGCGGTGCTGGAAGAACAGCCGTCCTCCCGGTCCCCGGTCGCTGTGCACGCCGACCGCGCCGCCGATGCTGCGGGGCTTGCGGGGCGTGAGTTCGAAGGTGACGGGAATGGTGCCGGCGGCGTCCGGCTCGGTGGCGATGCGGGCCCGCACGGCGCTGAACAGACCGCTCGAGACGAGGAGGCTGCGCGCGCGGGCGACCCGGTGCGGATCGAAGCGGTCGCCGGGCGCGAAGCGGATGCGCCGCTGGAGGAAGCGCTCGTCGATATCTCCGGCCCCCTCGAAGCGGACCGGGCCGAAGGCGAATACGGGACCGGGGGTGAGGGCGAGCTCCACCTCGACGAGGCGTGTGGCGTGATCGACCACGACCCGGCGCTTGCCGAGCGCCGCCATGGCGTGCCCCGCGCGGCGGGCGGTGCGCAGGAGCTGCGCTTCGGCGGCCAGGATCCGCTCGGCCAGTGCCGGCTCGCCGTCCTTGAGGCCGAGCCGTCCGGGCGAGGGCGGGCGGAAGCCGTGAGCCGGCCCGAGCAGGGTGATCCGACGCCTGCCGAACCGGTAGAGCGGCCCCGGCGCCACCTCGAAGACCAGGCGGTAGCGGGGATGCGGCGGGCGGGGCTCCGTCTCCTCATCGCCGATCGCCGCACCGGGGCCGGGAGACGGCACCGCCTTCTCCTCCTCGAGACGGACGGCGACGCGGCCGTCGTAGTACCCCCGGGCACGGAGGGCCGCCCGCAGCCGCTCGAGGTCTCTCTGGCCCTGCCGCAGCAGGACGACGCGGTTGGGCGGCGCGGGCAGATCGGCGCGTGCCGTCTCCAGCACCTCGCGCAACCGGCCCGCGAGTTCGGCGGAAAGGCCCTCGCCGGTGAGCTGGACGCGGTAGCCGATGCCCGGCGGGCCACCGGTCGGCGCCGGGCCGAACGGGGTCGGGATGGACATCGTGCGGCCACAGCCGGCGAGCAGGAACAGGAGCAGCAGCAGGAGGCTCGGCGATGGCCGGACCATCAACTCTGGGCCGTGCCTTCCGGCGTGCCGCCGTTTCCGCGCTCGGCCCCGCTGCCGGGACCGTCGACGGTGCGCACATGGAGGGGAGGCGCGCGCCCCTGCTTGTCGACCCCGAAGTATATCGTGCGGTGGGGAAAGGGGATCTCGATTCCCAGCTCGTCGAAGCGCTTCTTCAACCGTCGCTGGAACTCGCGACCGACCCCCCACTGCTCCCCGGGACGGGTCTTCAGGCGGGCCTTGACGATCACCGCCGAATCCCCGAACCGGTCGAGACCGGCGATGTCGATCGGTGCCAGCATGAGCCGCCGCCAGGGCCACTCCTTGCGCATGTCCTCGTCCAGTTCGCGCAGCACCGCCATCACCCGGTCGACGTCCTCCCGGTAGGCGATGCCGATATCCATGACCCAGTAGGCGAAATCCTTGGTCATGTTGGTGACGGTGTCGATCGAGCTGTAGGGCACGGTGTGCACGTTGCCGTCGTACCCGCGCAGGGTGATGGTCCGCATGGACATCGCCTCCACCACCCCGGCCTTGCCGCCGGTGTCGACCACGTCGCCGACCCGGATCGTGTCGCCCAGGAGGATGAACAGGCCGGTGATCAGGTCCTGGACCAGCTTCTGGGAGCCGAAGCCGAGGGCGAGGCCGACGATGCCGGCGCCCGCGAGCAGCGGTCCCGTCTCGATGCCGAACTGCGCGAGGACCGTCATCAGCGCGACGACGGCGATGAGCACGACCGCGAAATTGCGGACGATGCTGGCCAGGGTGCGGGCGCGGTTGCCGTAGAGGGGCCGGCCGTCGGCAGTGGTGGCGCGCATGTAATGGGCGGCGACCGCGCTCACCGCCTCCGCCAGCAGCAGCGCGACCGCGATCACCGCCAGCAGCCGCAGCAGCTGCCCGACGACGGCGCTGCCGGGTCCCGTGAGCAGCCATTCCGTGAGGCCGAGCCCCCAGGCGTCAAACGCGAGCAGCACGGCGAGAAGGACAATGATGCTCCTCGCGGCCAGATGCAGGAACCGGAGGTAGAGCTCCCTCCGCGGGCGGGCGGCCCCCGGGGGCGGCTCCTCCGCCGGAGGGCCGACGCGGGCGACGAGCCGGTCGACCGCCAGCCAGGCGAGCCGCGCGAGGACCAGCACGACCAGCGTGAGAAAGGTGGCCGAGAGGAAAAAGGGAAGGCCGCCCGGGAGTTCGAGGGCGAAGGCGAAATAGCGGAGAAGGAGCAGCCCGGCCAACAGCAGGTGCCAGGAACGGGCGATCCGCTGCCAGGGCAGGAAGCCGCCGACGGTCGTCTCGGGTCCGGCGAGACGGGCCTCGAGGGCCTCGGCTACCGGCTCCCGGTAGCGCCACAGGAGGGCAATCGCCACCACCACGGCCGCCAGGTAAAGCAGGCGCAGGAGGAACCCGTAGACCGTCCAGGGCAGGCCGAGATCCCATGCCGCCCGGAGCACGACCGTGCCGTAGACGGCGATCACGTTGAGCGCGGTCATCCAATGGGCGAGGCTGCGCGCCGTCGTATCCCCGAACGCCACCAGCCGCCGCTCCGGCCGATGGGGAGCGAGAACGGCGTCGACCAGCGCCGCGACGCTCCGGCCGATCAGGAGGCCGATCAGGACGTGGCGGGCGACGACCGTCGGCAGCGGCGTGTCGCTGACCACCAGCACGAACAGATAGGCCCCGAACGTGAACGCCACCACGACAGCGATCCGGCGGGCGAAGACCTGCGCCGCCAGGGTCAGACGGCGTTTCGCCGGCAGGGCGGCTCCGGGTTCGGGAACGGGCAGGAAGCGCCGCAGCGAGGCACGGACGGCGAGGGCGCAGAGGAGTCCCACGAGGGCAGCGAGCACGAGCCGTATCAGATGGCCGAGCAGGAGGGCGCGGCGATCCGGATCACCGAGTTCGCGCGTCAGCCAGGCGTAGAGAAAGCCGATCTGCCTGTAGGAATCGAGGAGTTCTCCGAAGGCGCGGAGGGTGACCGCCACCCGCTCGCGCACCGCCTCCTCGAAGCTGCGGAGCGCCAGCGCCGCCTCCCTTTCGACGGCGGCCGCCTCCCGTCTCGGCTCGCCGGGCGGCGTCTCCGTCGGGGCGACGGCCTCGAGACGGCGCAGCTTCTCGAGCAGGCGCTCGCGGGCGACCGGGTCCTCGAGCACGGTGATGAGCTGGCGAAGTGCCGCATCGGCCCGCTCCGAGGCGTCGTCGCCGGCGCCGGCGGTATCGTTCGCCGCCGTGTCCGGCAGCGTCTGCGCGCCCGGCCCGACCGCGGCGAGCAGGAGCGTAACCAGCAGCAGCACGGCCGGGAGAATGCGTCGGGTTCGCTCGCGAATGGTTCTGCTCTCCCCGCTCGGCTCCCGGCCGGCCGGATCCCCCGCCGCTTATGCCGGCGCGGGTCCGGCTGTGCGCAATACGGCATGCGTGACCGCTAGGGATCTACTTCGGGTTCAGCCGGCGGACAAGCGGCGAAACATCAGGCCGGGCCGCGCTGCCGTCCGAGGCGCCGCTGCAGCTCCCGCTCCCAGCGCCAGGCCGAGGCGACGATCTCCTGCAGATCGTCGTGGCGCGCCCGCCAGCCGAGCTCGGCGCGGATGCGCTCGTTGGCGGCGACCAGCACCGGCGGATCGCCCGGACGGCGCGGCCCCTCGGTCACCGGAAAGGACACGCCCGTCACGCGGCGTACGGTCTCCAGCACCTCGCGCACGCTGTAGCCGTGTCCGTAGCCGCAGTTGGCGACCAGCGCCCCGCCGCCGTCGAGCAGATGGCGCAGCGCCAAGAGATGGGCGGCCGCCAGATCCTCGACATGCACGTAGTCGCGGATGCAGGTGCCGTCCGGGGTGGGATAGTCGGTGCCGTTGATGCGCATGCCCGGCCGCAGCCCGAGGGCGGTCTCGCAGGCGACCTTGATGAGATGGCTGTTGTCCGGCGTGGCCTCGCCGATACGGGCCTCGCGGTCGGCGCCGGCGACGTTGAAGTAGCGCAGGATGGCGTAGCGCAGATCGCAGGCGGCGGCGATGTCGCGAAGAGCGCGTTCGGCCATCAGCTTGGAGGCGCCGTAGGGGTTGATGGGCTCGAGCGGTGCCGTCTCGGGGATCAGCTCCATCGCGGGCTGGCCGTACACCGCGGCGGTGGAGGACTGCACCACATGGCGCACCCCGTGGCGTGCGCAGAGATCGAACAGGCGAAAGGCGTTGGCCGCGTTGTTCCGATAGTAGCGGGCGGGCTCGCGCACGGATTCGCCGACCCAGATGTTGGCGGCGCAGTGGATCACGGCGTCGAACCGGCCTTCCGCCAGGAGCTCCGAGAGCAGCGGCTCGTCCTCGAGGTCACCCACCACGAGCGGGGCGTCGAGCACCGCCCAGGGGTGCCCCGTGGACAGGTTGTCGAACACCACCACGTCCGAGCCGGCCTCGCGCAGCGCGAGGGCGATGTGGCTGCCGACATAGCCGGCACCGCCGGTCACCAGAACCTTCACCTTGCGGAGATCGGATACCACGGCTGTCTCCGGTCTGGGGCGTCGGGGCTCCCGCGCGATCGACCATCGCACGGCGGAGTTAAGGGAAGGTTGCGTTCGTGACGGACGGCGGTCGTCACGGCGCCGTCATTCCTCGGCGGCGGTGCTGAGGAAGCGGATGTCGGTGCCTTCCAGGACGAGGCAGGTCAGCACACCGGTCGCGTAGGCGCCGGTGTCGATGCCGATGCGGTTGCGGCGGAGCTGGGGTTCCTCGCCGATGGTGTGCCCGTGGACGACGATCTTGCCGTTGTCCCCGGTCCAACTCAGGAAAGGCTCCCGGATCCAGTAGAGGTCCTCTTCCCGCTGCTGTTCGAGAGGCACGCCGGGCCGGATGCCGGCGTGGCAGAAGAAGTAGTCGCCCAGACCGAAAGCCGTCTCCAGCCGGTCGAGCAGCGCCAGATGGCCGGGCGGAACACGGGCCATCAGCCGCTCCAGCGCCTTGGCGAGGCGCTGGCCGGGGGCGAGCTTGGGATCGAGGGGGATGCCGTAGCTGAGGAGGGTCGCGTCGCCGCCGAACTGCAGCCAGCTCTCCCCGACCGCTTCCCCCTCGAGGAAAAGGCGGAACCAGAGATCGTGGTTGCCGCGCAGCAGGACGCGGGGAATGCCTTCCAGGATCTCGTTGCGAATCAGATGGTCGAGTACCTGTCGGCTGGCGATGCCGCGGTCCACGTAGTCGCCGAGGTAGACGACGACGGGGCGCAGGAGGCGACGGGAACGCGCGAGATCCTCGGCGACCGCCAGTTCGATCCGCCGCAGCAGGTCGTGCCGCCCGTGTATGTCACCGACCGCGTAGATCCGCACCCCGTCGGGCAGGCGCGGCGGCCGACCGTCGATCAGCGGTCGTTCGCTCGAAGGGCCGTGGGAACGGGCGAGCAGGCGGCTGAGCAGCGTCCACCTCACGAACTCGTGCGCGATGCCGGCACGACACCGACATCTGTTGCAACGGCGCGACATATAGGGCGGAAAGTGGGCCGCTGTTAAGGGGAGGGTGGCGTCGCGGCGCGCAATCGGTTGTCTTTCGGGGAGGGCCTGCGAGAGGGACGATGCGCGGTATGCCCGGTTGCCGGCTGTCCGGTGTGGAGCTGGCCGTCGCCTGATGTTCTTTTGGGTGATGCGGTGATCGCACTGGTGTTTCAGACAAGCGGTTCGACGAGACGGCAAGCGGAGAGACGGTCATGAGGACGTGGGTGCTGGCTTCGACCATGTTGGCAACCGGTCTGCTGCTGCTACCGGACGTTCTCCGGGCACAGCAGGCGCCGAGCCCCAACGTCACGGTGCAGGAACGCCCCAGGCCTCGCTACGATCCGCTCGGCATCCGGGCGGGCAGCTACCTGATCTTTCCTTCGGTGCGGGTCGAGGGGACGTACGACAGTAACGTCTTCGCGACGCCCAACGACGAGGACGACGATTTCGGGGTCATCGTCTCGCCGCGCATCAACGCGCGGTCGCAGTTCGCGCGCCACCGTCTGGATCTCTCCGCGTTCGCCGAGATCGGGCGCTACAAGGAGTTCTCCAGGAACAACTACGAGGATTTCGGGGTCGCGGCCACGGGCGTGCTCGACATCACCCGCCGCCAGAACCTGCGCCTGCGCCTCAGCGCGGCGCGCCAGCACGAGACCCGTGCCGAGCCCGACGCCGTCGGACGCGGCGACGATGTCACGAAATACTGGAACCTGCTGGCCGACCTCGCGTACCGCGTGAACTTCAACCGCGTCTTCGTCCAGCCGCAGGCCGGCGTGCGGCGGCTCGACTACGAGGATACGGGCAACATCAATCAGGACGATCGCGACCGTAACGTGTACCAGGTCGGTCTCCGGGCGGGCTACGCGGTGTCGCCGCGGTTCAACGTGTTCGGCCAGGGGATGTACAACGTCCGCCGCTACGACGAGACGCCGGACGATGCCGGTGATGATCGCGATTCCGACGGCTACACTCTCAGCCTCGGCACGGAGATCGACATTACCGGGATCATCTTCGGCGAGATCCAGCTCGGCTATTCGAAGCAGAACTACGACGACAACGATCTCGACGACGTGCAGGGGTTCGGTGGCAGCGGCAGGCTCACCTGGAACGTGACGCCGCTCACCACCATCATCGGCGAGATCGTGGGCGAGGTGCGTGAGACCACGGTCGTCTACCAGGGCGACGAGGCGAGCGCCGCCAAGCACACGGAGATCGGCGTCGACGTCACCCACGAGCTGCGTCGCAACGTCCTGCTGAACGGCAACGCCCGCTATCTGCGGGACGATTTCGAGGGCACGGACCGGGTCGACGACATCTTCCGGGTGGGCGCCGGGGTGACCTACCTGCTCAACCGGAATCTCTCGATCGACGCACGCTACCGCTTCGACACCCGCAAGTCGGACGACAACGATGCCGAGTTCGACCGTCATCAGGTGTTCGTCGGCATCGTGGCCAAGCTCTGACCTGCGGTCGGGTACCGGATGGCGGACGAACCGCCGAGGCCTTGCCCCGGCGGTGGCTCGCGCTTAGCTAATCCATCGAGCCGCCGTCGCGCGCGGGGGCGCGTCGCGGCGCTCGTGGTGGGCGGTTGGAGCGGAGTTCGGAGCGTTGCGGATGCGGAACCAAGGCCTGCGCAGATACACCATCCTGTTCCTGTTCGGCGTCCTGCTGGTGCTGACGGCCTGCGGCGGACAGCGGTACGCCACCGGAACGCTGCCCGAGATCGGCTCGCCGGAGGCCGCCGTGGAACTTCCCGAGGTCCCCTACCGGCTGGGCCCGGGTGACCGCATCCGGGTGGTGGTGTTCCGGCACGAGGATCTCTCCGGCGAGTTCCAGCTCGACGGTTCCGGCAGCTTCTCGATGCCGCTCATCAACACGGTCAACGCCAACGGTCTGACCGCGCCCGAGCTGGAGCAGGAGATCGAAAAGCGGCTCGGAGACGGTTACCTCGTCAATCCCGAGGTCAGCGTCGAGGTCCTGACCTATCGCCCGTTCTACATCCTGGGCGAGGTCAACCGGCCGGGACAGTACGAGTACGAGAGCGGCATGACGGTGCTCAATGCCGTCGCCCTCGCCGGCGGGTTCACCTACCGCGCCGATACCGACGAGATCCTGCTCCAGCGGGGCGGATCGAACGCCGAGCCGGTAATCGTGCCCGGCAACACGCGGGTGCAGCCGGGCGACATCATCACCGTACAGGAACGGTTCTTCTGACCCCGTCCCGCGGGTCGGGTGGAGGGCGGCCACCGGCCGCCCTTCTGCGTTGGGCGGGAGCGTCCGCGACATAACCCTTGCGCGAACCGATCCGCCGCGGCCAAATGGCGCCGACGATGCGCGAGCGGCTCGGGGCGAGATGACGATGGCAGCATCCTCGGCGGTGGCGGCACGGATCGCAGCCTGGCGCGAAGCCTGGAAGATCTACGGCGATCCGCGGGTGATCGCGATCCTGGCCCTGGGCTTCTCGAGCGGCCTGCCGATCATGCTGGTGGCAACGACGTTGAGCACCTGGCTCGCCGAGGCCCAGGTGAGCAAGGCCTCCATCGGCCTCTTCGCCTACGTGTTCGCGCCCTACACCTTCAAGTTCGCCTGGGCGCCGTTCATGGACCGGCTGCCGCTGCCGCCGCTCACCACCCTCTTCGGCCGCCGTCGTGGCTGGATGCTGGCCACCCAGCTCGGCCTCATCCTCTCGATCTACGCCCTCGGCCAGACCGATCCCGCCAACGGGCTCTACTGGACGGCCCTGTGCGCGGTGCTGGTGGCCTTCTTCTCGGCCAGCCAGGACATCGTGATCGACGCCTACCGGATCGAGATCCTGCCCAAGGAGGAGCTGGGCGCCGGCGCCGGCGTGGTGGTGCTCGGCTATCGCATCGCCATGTGGGTGGCGACCGCGGGCGCCCTCCTGATCGCCGATGCCGCCGGCTGGTCGACCGCCTACACGACGATGGCCCTTCTGGTGCTGGTGGGGGTGATCACCGTGCTGCTGGTGGACGAACCGGAGGGCTCCAGTACCGATCTCATCGAGCCCGGGGTCGAACGGGAGGAGGACCAGCTCGGCCGGGTGATCGGTGCGGGTGGACAGGCGCGCGGGGGCGCCCTCGGCGGCGCGCTGATCGCCGCCCTGGCCTATCTGCTGGTGATCGAACCGGTTTCGTTCCTGTTCGGCCTCCTCGGCCCCTACCGGGCGCCGTTCGACGGCGGCCAGTCGCTGCTGGTGGCCGCCAACGCCGCCCTCGTACTGTTCGGCATCGCCGTCGGCGGCAAGATCGTGGTCCGAGACCCGCAGGCGATGCGCTGGGTCAAGACCTATGCCCTCGTGGCGCTCGGCTGGAGCGTGTTCGAGGTGCTGTGGTACGTCCTGCTGGCCGAGCCCCCCTATCTCGGCGAGCTCTATGCCTGGCTGGGCCTCGTGATCCTCTGGTGGCTGGCCGACGGGGTGACGGTGCTGCTGGGCGGCCGCGGATTCGAGATGGCTGCCTTCACGAGCCCGGTGTGGCTCGTGATCCTCGGGTTCTGGCTGCGCTTCTTCGCCATCGTGGCCCTCTACGGCATGCCCTATTTCAGCCGCCGGGCGGTGGCCGTTTTCGGCCTCACCCCGCTGCGGGAGGAGGCGCGCCTGCACCTCTGGATGCGCCGGGCGGTGATCGAGCCCTTCTACGACTTCTTCCGCCGTCACGGGGTGGCGGTAGCCGTGCTGGTGCTCACCCTCATCTCGGTGTTCAAGGCGAGCGACGTCATCCTCACCCTGATGGCCAATCCCTTCTACATCGAGATGGGCTTCACCAAGGCCCAGATCGCCTGGGTATCGAAGACCTTCGGGCTCTGGATGACCCTCCTGGGCGGCCTCGTCGGGGGCGCCGTCGTGTACCGGTTCGGGATCATGCGCTCACTGGCCCTCGCGGTGGTGGTGATGGCCCTGTCCAACCTCTCCTTCCTGCTGCTGGCGGTGAGCGGAGAAGGCGGCGGCGTCGCGCTTTCGGAGTTCTGGCGGCTCGCCCTGTTCCATCTCGTGATCATCATCGAGAACCTGTCCGGGGGGCTCGGCACCGCGGTGTTCGTGGCCTATCTCTCCTCCCTCTGCAATCTCCACTACACGGCCGTCCAGTACGCGCTGCTCACCTCCTTCATGCAGCTGTTCGGCAAGTTCGTGATCGTTCCCTCGAGCGGCTTCTTCGTCGAGGCGGTCGGCTGGCAGCTCTTCTTCGTCACCTCGACCCTGTTCGCCCTGCCGGCGCTCGTTCTCATCTGGCTCCTCCGCCGCATGGGGGTCGAGGTGGAGCCGGTGCCGGCCGCCGGGGGGCAGGGTTGACCACCGAGCTTCAGATTGTTCTAAAGGAAAGGAGACGACGAATATCTCACGGGAGGAACCCATGGTAACCAGCTGGTTACGCCGTTTCGGTATCGCCGCTGCCGCCGTCGGCGCGCTCGCCATGGCGGATGCGGCCTCGGCCCAGCAGAAGTTCGTGTCCATCGGCACGGGCGGCATCACCGGTGTCTACTACCCGACCGGCGGTGCCATCTGTCGCCTGATGAACAAGCTCCGCAAGGAGACCGGGATCCGCTGCTCGGTCGAGTCGACCGGCGGCTCGATCTACAACATCAACGCCATCCGCGCGGGTGAACTCGAGTTCGGTGTCGCCCAGTCCGACTGGCAGTACCATGCCTACAACGGCACCTCGAAGTTCGAGGAGCAGGGGGCGTTCAAGGATCTGCGGGCGGTGTTCTCGATCCATCCGGAGCCGGTGACCATCGTCGCCCGCGACGATTCGGGGATCCGGAACATCCTCGACCTCAAGGGCAAGCGCGTGAACATCGGCAATCCGGGGTCGGGCACCCGCGGCACCTGGGAGGTCATCGAGCAGGCGCTCGGCTGGAAGCGCTCCGACCTCAAGCTCGCCGCCGAGCTGAAGTCGGCCGAGACCGGCCAGGCCCTCTGCGACAACAAGATCGACGCCTATTTCTGGCTCGTCGGCCATCCCTCGGCGCTGACGCAGGAGACCCTCGCCTCCTGCCCCTCGCATCTGGTCGACGCCCGGGCGCCGGCCCTCGACAAGCTCGTCGAGGAGCGGCCCTACTACAGCTTCGCCACCATTCCCGGCGGCATGTACCCGGGCCAGGACGAGGACGTGCGGACCTGGGGCGTGCGCGCCACGCTGGTGACCTCGGCCAAGGTGCCGGAGGAGGTCGTCTACACGCTCGTGAAGGCGGTGTTCGACAATTTCGACGCCTTCAAGAAGCTGCATCCCGCCTTCGCGCATCTGAACGAGAAGGAGATGATCACCGCCTCGCTGTCGGCGCCGCTGCATCCGGGCGCGGTGAAGTACTACAAGGAACGCGGCTGGATGGAGTGAGGCCGCCGCGCATGACGCCGGGAAGCCCGTTTCGGCGGGCTTCCCGCAGTGCGTGAACGGCCCGTGAGGGGAACCGGCCTCAGAAACCGCGGCTCACCGACACGGCACGTGCGGACCCGCCGGCGCCGATCCGCGGCGGGCGGGAGGGTGACGATCCTGCGGGAGCCCGGAGCGGGAACGGGGATGGCTCGCAGATGACGGAACAGGGTACCGGACGGCGGATCGACGCCGAGGAGCTGGCCGCCGAGGTCGATACCGGGGCACGCAACCCGACCGGCTTCGCCGGCCGGCTGCTGATCGGCCTGTGCATCGCCTGGTCCCTCTACCAGATCTACATCGCCTCTCCGCTGCCGCCGCTGCTCCAGGAATGGGCCCGCGCGGTGGGCCTCGACATCCAGTTCTACATGGGCTCGGTGAAGACGCGCCGCATCCACCTGGCCTTCGCCCTCGTCCTCGCGGCGCTCGCCTTCCCGCTGCTGAAATCGAGCCCGCGGCGCTACATTCCCTGGTACGACTGGCTGCTGGCCGCGATCGGCATCGTCGTCACCCTCTACGCGGTGGTGTTCCAGACCGCCATCGCCGAACGCTCCGGCGTACCCATCACCGCCGATCTCTGGATCTCGGCGATCGGCATCCTGCTCGTCCTGCTGACCACCTACCGGGCCCTCGGCCTGCCGCTGGTGATCGTCATCACGGTCTTCCTCGTCTACGTGTTCTTCGGCGACAAGGAGTTCGTGCCCGAGGTCATCCAGTGGAAGGGCGCCAGCTTCTCCAAGGCCATGTGGCATTTCTGGATGCAGGAGGAGGGGGTCTTCGGCAAGCCGCTCGAAGTGTCCACCACCCTCATCTTCCTGTTCGTCCTGTTCGGCGCCATCCTCGAGAAGGCGGGGGCCGGCGGCTATTTCATCAAGGTGGCCTTCGCCCTGCTCGGCCATCTGCGCGGCGGTCCGGCCAAGGCGGCGGTGGTGGCCTCGGGTCTTTCCGGTCTCTACTCCGGCTCCTCCATCGCCAACGTGGTGACCACCGGTACCTTCACCATTCCCCTCATGAAGCGGACCGGCTTCACCCCGGAAAAGGCGGGAGCCGTGGAGGTGGCCTCCTCCACCAACGGCCAGCTCACGCCGCCGGTCATGGGGGCGGCGGCCTTCCTGATCGCCGAGTTCACCGGCATCCCCTACTTCGAGCTCATCAAGCACGCCTTCGTGCCGGCCCTCATCTCCTACATCGCGCTCGTCTACATCGTGCATCTCGAGGCCCTCAAGCTCGGCCTCGAAGGTCTGCCCAAGCCCCACACGGGGCGCACGAAGCTTCAGTCGCTCACCCTGTTCGTGGGCGGCTTCCTCGGCACCATGATCCTGTTCCTGGCCGTCTACTACGGTCTCGGCTGGATCAAGACCGTGTTCCCCGACATGACCTTCACCACGGTGGTGCTGTTCGGCCTCGCCGCCTACCTGCTGTTGGTCTGGAAGGCGGCCCAGTACCCCGATCTCGCCGCCGACGACCCGAACGCGCCGATCACCGAGCTGCCGCGGGCGGGCGAGGTGGCCGTCACCGGCCTCTATTTCATCCTGCCGATCATCCTGCTCATCTGGCTGATCATGATCGAGCGGCTGTCGGCGGGCACCGCCGCCTACTACGCGGTGGTGGCGATGAGCTTCATCGCGCTCACCCATCATGCCCTCAAGGGCCTGTTCCGCGGCGAGGGCGACGTCGTGGCCGGCCTGCGTCGCGGCTTCGGCGACTGGGTCCAGGGGCTCGTCGCCGGTGCCCGCTCGATGATCGCCATCGCGGTAGCCACCGGTGCCGCCGGCATCATCGTCGGTACCATCGGCCTCACCGGCGCCCATCAGGTGGTCGGGGCCTTCGTCGAGTATCTCTCCGCCGGCTCGCTGATTCTCATGCTGCTGCTGGTGGCGGTGATGAGCCTCATCCTCGGCATGGGCCTGCCGACCACCGCCAACTACATCGTCGTGTCCTCGCTGATGGCGCCGGTGATCATCACCGTGGGCGCCCAGAACGGCCTGCTGTTGCCGGCGGTGGCGGCGCACATGTTCGTCTTCTACTTCGGCATCCTCGCCGACGACACGCCGCCCGTGGGCCTCGCCGCCTTCGCCGCCGCCGCCATCTCGGGCGGCGATCCGATCAAGACCGGCATCCAGGGCTTCATGTACGACATCCGCACGGCGATCCTGCCCTTCCTGTTCGTCTTCAACACCGAGCTCTTGCTGATCGACGTCGGGCTCGCCAAGGGCATCTTCGTGTTCGTGATCGGCGTCATCGCCATGCTGCTGTTCGCGGCCGCCACCCAGCGCTACATGTTCGTGCGCCTCAGATGGTGGGAGGTGGGGGCGCTGCTGCTGATCGCCTTCACTCTCTTCCGCCCCGGCTTCTGGCTGGACCGGGTGGAACCGCCCTTCGTCGAGCACGAGGGCATCCAGCTCGCGCGGGTGATCGAGCGCACCGGCGAGGGCCAGCTCCTGCGGGTGCGCATCGCCGGTCCCGACTTCAACAATCCCGACCGCATCCGGGGCACCACCGTCAACGTCGAGCTGCCGGCGGGAACCGATCCCCTCGACCGGCTCGCCGATGCGGGTCTGATGGTGACGATCGAGGGGGACCGGGTGATCCTCGAGGAGCCCATGCCGGGCACCGCCTTCTTCGAGCTCGCCCAGCAGTTCGACTTCTACGCCGATGCGCCGGTGGTGGTGGCCAGGGTGTACGAGCCTGCCGAGCGCATGCCCAAGGAGGTGTTCTATATTCCGGCGCTGGCGCTCCTGGGGCTCGTGCTGGCCTCGCAGCTGATCCGCAAGCGACGGCAGGAGACGATGGCGGCGGCCGCCTGACCGTGGTCGGAACGCGCGCGGGCCGGCCGACCGACGGTGCGGCCTCGCCAACGGAGTAGGGTGATGTTCCGCGACATTCTCGTCCCGCTCGATCTCGGTGACCCGAAGATCTGGGAGAAGGCGCTGGAGACCGCCGTCACCTTGGCCCGAACCTACGGGGCACGCCTCCGTCTGATGACCGTGCTGCCGGATTACGGCATGCCCGTCGTGGGTCAGTTCTTCCCGCCGGATCACAGCGAGAAGCTGCGTGCGAAGGCACGCGAGGAGCTCCGCGCCATCGCCCGGCGTGCGGTGCCCGAAGGGATCGCGGTCGATGTCATGGTGAGCCAGGGGAGCATCTGGCGGGAGATCGTGCGCGAGGCGAAGGAGCGGGAGGTCGATCTCATCGTCATGGGCTCGCACCGGCCGGGAGTGGGGGACTACGTGCTCGGCGCCAATGCCACCCGGGTGGCCCAGCGGGCGTCCGCCTCGGTGATGATCGTCCGCAGCTGAGGAGTGCCGGCATGGCGATGGCCGGTAGCGAGCGGATCAAGCATCTGTTCCTGTGGCCGGCGGTGCTGGTGGTGCTGCTGATCGCCCTCTTTCCGCTCGTCTATTCGCTGACCATCAGCTTCCAGCAGATCCGCCTCGTGCCGCCGACGCCGCCCCGCTTCGTCGGATTCGACAACTACACGACCCTGTTCTCCCAGCCCCGCTTCTGGCGGGTGCTGTGGAACACCGGGGTGATCAGTGTCACCTCGGTGGCCATCCAGTACGTGCTCGGCTTCGCCATCGCCCTCGCGCTCCACGCCCGGGTGCCGGGGGAGCGCCTGTTCCGGGTGTCCTTCCTGCTGCCGATGCTGATGGCGCCGGTGGCCGTGGCCCTCATCTGGCGCATGCTGTTCCACTCCACCCTGGGGCCGGTCAACCAGTTCTTCTCCCTCTTCGGCCTTCCCAACCTGCCCTTCACCACCGATCCCGTCTGGGCCAAGACCTCCCTGATCGTGGTCGAGGTCTGGCAGTGGACCCCCTTCGTGATCCTCTTGATGCTGGCCGGCCTGCAGTCGCTGCCCGAGGACATCTACGAGGCGGCGCGGCTCGAGGACGCCTCGCCCTGGACGCAGTTCTGGACCATCACCTTCCCGCTGCTGCTGCCGGTGTCGGCGGCGGTGGTGTTCATCCGCCTCATCGAATCGATGAAGATCATCGACACCGTGTTCGTGCTCACCGGCGGCGGTCCCGGGGTCTCCACCGAGACCCTGACCCTCTACGCCTACCAGGAGGGGCTCAAGAAGTTCAATCTCGGCTACACGAGCGCCCTGAGCTTCGCCTTCCTGATCATCGTCCTCGTCTTCGGCGCCATCTACCTGGCCCTCCTCCGGCCCCAGATCGAAAAGCGGATCTGAGGAGGGCGGACATTCGCCAGGCTTCGTAGCTGTCCCCGCTACTGGAGCGGTCGTTGGGAGAGCCCATGGGCAAAGCGAGCGCAAGGCAAATCGCAGGTGAGTGACCACTCGGGCGTTCGGAATGGTTCGAAACCACGACCAGGATCGACCGGCAGGGTCCGCAGAACTAGGGGCCGTGCGTTGGGATTCTTGATCGAACCGGCTGTCGCCAATGTGTGGTAAATTTGTATAATTCAAATGGACACGAGACAGACTTCACAGCTTCGCCCTGTGAATTTACAGATGGCTTAGCGATTTGAGGTGGGATGCCATTGTTATGACTGACAAGACACCGATGGAGGGAAAGCCCCCGACACCAATACACTCCATACGGTTGCTCAAAATAAGCCGGTTCCGCGGCATCGAAAGACTGGAATGGCGGCCGTCTTCCGGATTGAATGTGATCGTTGGGGCTGGCGATACCTGCAAGACCACGATCCTTGAAGCGATTGCCGCCCTGCTCTCGCCGGCGCCCAATTTGAATTTGTCGGAGTTCGATTACTACCGGCGCGACGCCACGAAGGGATTCACGATCGAGGCTGCGCTTGCTGTGGGCGACGGGGCTGCGCTCAAGGGGGACAGGTTTCCGCTGCCGCCATTGCGCGGATGGAAGGACGGACATCTTAGAGACTTGCCCGACGAAGACGGAGCCGAAGCGGTGCTTGTGTGTCGCCTGACCGGAACACCGGACTTCGAGGCGATATTCGAGGTCGTCGGCGCGGACGAGGAGACGAGGGTGCCGCTGTCGCGTGCGCTCCGGCAGAGGATCGGGCTATTGAGACTCGGGGTCGCCGATCGCGGGGATCGCGATCTGCGGCTCGTAATGGGCGGGGCTCTGGACCGCTTTATGGAGGGCCAGCAATTAAGGCAATCGATTCTTCAGGCGATCCTGAAGACACCTATTCACGACCAGCTCGGAACCGAACCGAAGGAAGCGCTCAAGCGCATCGAAGACAAGTTCAGGGAAAGAAGCCTGCCGCATCCGGTCCGGCTGGGACTTATCGGTACGCCAGGCGTGTCGCTCGCCGCGAGTGTGGGGCTGATGGTCGGGGCCAGCGATGAATCGGCCTTGCCACTGCCGGCATGGGGCACGGGCACGCGCCGGCTTGCATCACTGGAGCTGGCTTCCATCCTCGCCGAATCGATCTCGCTTGCGGTGGTCGATGAACCGGAGTCCGGCTTAGAGCCCTACCGGCAGCGCGCCTTCATTGGCGACTTGCATCAGGGCGGCAAGCGCCAGGCTTTTATCACGACGCACGCGCCGGCGGTCCTGTCGGCCGGTGCGGCCGCCGGGGCTGTGATCTGGCGGATCAATCCGGCTGCAGCAACGCCTGCCGAAGAAAAAAGAGAAACCGCAGAAGGCGAAGACGGCGCGCCGGAGATCGCCGAAGTGACGCACTCGCATGTACTGACAGCACTCGAGAGCGCAGAAATCAGAACGCTGTTGAAGTTCCACCCGGAAGCTGTTCTGGCCCGACTGCCGGTCATCTGCGAAGGAATCACGGAAAAAGGCTTCGCGACAAAATTGTTTGCCGACAAGTTCGGCGACGGCTTCCCGGCGCGGGGGATCTTCTGCGTCGATGCAGGCGGGCACGATAAGGCGCTGGCGATTTGCCGCAAGCTGATCGAAGCCGGATTCCAAATAGCGGCTGTCGTGGACGATGAAGGGCGCAAGGGCGGAAGCTGGCAGATGGTCGGAGAAAAAGCGACGTTGCTTCAGTGGGAGGACGGCGCCGCGTTAGAAGTCGCCGTTCTGACGGCCTTGCCCGATCACGTCCTGCCAAAGGTCGTCGGCTGGCCGGAGGAATTTTCGGGCAGGGAAGCAAGGCACTGCCTGGCGGATCTGCGGATCGCCCTGGATGTCGAAGACAAGGGCAAGACGGCCGAAGAACTTTTCGCGGCGTGCGGGCGGGAGCGTTTCTTGAGCGCGCTGTGCCAGACGGCATGTCCGCCGCGGGAGGGCGACAAAAAGCCGAAGGGCTGGTTCAAGTCCTTCGAGGGCGGATATCTGTTGGCTGAAAAATTGCTCGCGCTCGAGCCGAAGCCGCAGCAGCTCCTCTGCAGGATCGAGGCATTTCTGACGGCGATCGAGGCGGCCACAGCGGCATGACGCGGCATGTGGACGACAAGCTGCACTCCGGCGCGCCGGTTGTGGTTATTGAAGCCCCCGGCGGGTGTGGCAAAACGACAAAGGCCGCCAAGTTTGCACTGGAAGCCGCAGGGCGTCTTAAATCGGGCAAGGTGCTTCTGCTGTCGCATACCCATGCAGCTTGCGGCGAGTTCCAGAGAAAGTGCGCGGGGCACAGGGGAAGAGTCGATGTCGAGACCTGCGATAGCTTTTGCCTGAAGGCTATCGCCACCTATACGCGCCCTTTGAATTTACCGGCACCTGTCGAGGCCCACCTTGACCGGCCCAGCGGCGGCATAAGGTTCGCCGACCTGAGCAAGAAGGCATGCGAGCTTTTCAAACGAGCGCCAACTGTGGCCAGGGCCGTCGCAGCCTATTACCCGCTCATCGTTCTGGATGAGCACCAGGACGCCAGAATATCGCAGCATGAAGCCGTGTTCCTGCTGCGGGAGATCGGCGGTTCCAGGTTGCGTATCTTCGGTGACCCGATGCAGGCAATTCATGAGACCAGCACTGAACCCTGCGTCAATTGGGACAGGCTGTGGGCGGCGGCAGACGACAAAGCATGTCTGGAAGAGCCATATCGATGGAGCGATGCCCGCGAGCTTGGTGAGTGGATTATGGCGTGCCGTTCGGCGCTCAAAGCCGGAAACCCGATTTCCTTGAAGGGAGCGCCGCGGATGGTGTCGGTTTCCTCTCACGCAGGACTGGCCGGACCAAAGAGATTGCGGGATGTTCGAGCGGCAAGCAGCGTCGTTCACCGCTTTCTGGACGACGCGCCGAACAGTGCGGCGATTCTCGCCTACCGGAATGAAATGGTGAAAACGGTTGCACAGGTCGGAAGCTGGCGCGCGCCGATAAACGAAGGCGCGCGGCTCGATGAGCTGGACACGTTGATTCAGGCCATGGAGGCGCATGCCGGGAACGCCGAACGATTGGCGCGTGCATTTCTCGATTTTCTCAGCGTCATCGGCGCCGGTCTTACCCAATCTCTGTGCTCGGGTTTGCGCGGTCGGCTTGGCGCGACGATTAATCGCCAACGGGCAGGGTCGAAACAAAACGCGTGGCTGAATTGTCTCCAAGCGATCTACGCGTGTCCCGATCATCGGGGCGTGGCGACCGCGATGCGTGCCATTCGGGACATGCCCCCGCCAGGTTACACGATCCGGTTGCACGATCACGTGTGGGCACTGTGTTCGTTTAGCCGTACGGACGATCCGCGCGGCTTTCGGAGTATGTTGGGGCGAATTCGGCGGCAACGAAAATGCCCGCCGCAAATGGTGAGCACGATCCACAAGGCCAAGGGGCTGGATTTCGATCATGTACTTCTGTGCCCGGTTGATCGCCATCAGTATCCCGATGGCGATCTCGGCGCGCGCCTCCTCTACGTCGGACTGAGCCGAGCAAGGCTCTCGATCAGGCTCGCCGTCACAGCGGATGCCCCGACAAGCCATGTAGCAGTGGATTAGCTAGCTCATCTGGTCGCTGAGGCCGGTGGGAAGGCGTTCGAATAGGTCCAGCTCGAACCGCCTGGTCGTCGGCAAGGCGGAACATCAGCCATGGGCACGCTTCAGCGCGTCGAGGCTCGACCACTCGGTGAGGTCTTGGCGCTCGCGCGCCTCGCGCATCGCATCCCGCGTCTCGGCATTGGGAATTTCAACGGCAAAGGGCAATCCGCGGCGCAGCGCCACCTGCCGGCAGAACGGTCGGATCGCCCCGGCCGGTCTCAATCCGAGCGCGCGCAGAATGGTTTCCGCCTCCGCCTCGAGCTCGGGCTCGACGCGGGCACGAACCGTGTCTGTCTTGGCCATCGCTGCTTGCTTTCGTCCCAATGCAGCGCGCCCGGGGAACGGCGCAACGCGACCTCGCGAACCGGTGCGTGGCCTGCCCGTGCTGGCGCAGGGTTCCTCGCTAGCCCCCTACAGCTGCCGGGGCAGGGTGGCCTGCATGGAGGGGCGGGACTCGAAGCGGGCGAACCAGTCGGCGAGCCGGGCGTGGCCCTCGCGCCACTTGTCGGCGCCGAAGCGGAAATCGAGATAGCCCAGGGCGCAAGCGATCGTGATGCTGCCGATGTCCGCCTCCTCGGCGAGCTGGTCGACATTCTGCTCCAGCCAGTCGAGCCCCCGCTGGACCTTGAGCTTCTGATGCTCGATCCAGGCCTGCCAGCGCAGCTCCTCGGGACGCAGGAAGGTCTCGTAGCGGGCAAGGAGGGCCGCTTCCATCATGCCGTCGCCCAGGGCCTGCAGGGTGAGCGCCCGCCAGCGGGCATCGCCCGCCTGGGGGTACAGGCGGCCGCCACCCGCGAGATGGTCGAGATACTCGCAGATGACGCGCGAATCGTAGAGGGCGTGCCCGTTGTCGAGGACCATGGTGGGAAGCTTGCCGAGCGGGTTGTCGGCGATCACCGCCTCGCTGGGCTCCACCGGCGAGAGCAGATGATCGTCGACGGTGATGCGGTCGGCGAGACCCAGCTCGTGGGCCGCGACCATCACCTTGCGGCCGAACGGCGATGCCGGATTGCTGTGCAGGCGCATGTCCTCGTCTCCCCCGTGTTTCCGTTGCGGTCGGCCGGCACCGCGAGGCGGCGCCCGTGGATCGATCCTCCAGCCGTCCAAGAGGTAGTGCCTGTTCCGCTGCGGCGAAAGGCCCGTCGCCCGACGCTCAGGCGGTACCGCGGCGGCGGTCGTTCTCGCCGACATGGAGGGTCCAGAGCACGACCCGCTTGAGGACCTTGCCGAGGGCCTCGTCGAAGGCGGTGACCACCGCCTCGAAGCGGCGCTCCTCGACCGGGAAGGCGGCCCGGAACCGCTCGCTCGCCACCACCCGCCGGCGCGGCATGCGCAGGAGGGTCGCGGTCAGCGACACGACCGCCGTCCGCCCGCCGTCGCGGGCCTGCCGCACCTGGAAGGCGGTCAGCACCGAACGCAGCAGATAGTCCGGGCGCAGCGGATCGCGGTCGGTGCCGGCGGTCACCGCGCCGGAGGCGAGGAAGGACTGCACGAGCAGGATCTGCACCAGCGCCGGCACGCGGTCCGACCAGACGACGTTGGCGAAGTAGGCGATTTCGGTGCCGTCGCGCAGGAGCGCGATGCGATCGGTGTCGAGCGCCCGCTCGGCCAGGGGCTCGCTCACCGCCACCGTCCAGTCGACGCGGGGCAGGTCCGGGGGGAAGGTGGTCTTGGGCGTGAGGCGGAAGACCCTGGGCGGCGGACCGGGGCGGGGCAGGGTGGCACAGGCCGCGAGGAGGAGCGGGGCGGCAGCTCCCAGACGGAGGAGATCGCGGCGCGCGGGGCGAGGCGCCTTCACGGTCGCACGCCTTCGGACAGCCGGTCGCCGAAGAAGAAGCGGGCCGGATCCTGGCGGATGTCGCGCAGCAGGCTCTGGAGTTCGTTGACCATCCGGGTCGCATCCTCGATCAGCCCGGTCAGCAGGGGCAGGCCGGTATCCGTGAAATCCTTCACCGGGGCACGGTTTTCCTCAACCATCAGACGCAGCTGGCGGGCGGTTTTTCCGATTTCGCGTGACGTGTCGGCGACAGTGGCGAGGACCTCCTCGAGCTGCGCGTCCCGGCGTTCGAGCCGCGACCCGAGATCGCGGGCGAGGGCGGCCGTGGCCGTGGCCGCCGCCCGCAGATCGGCGACGAGAGCGGGCAGGCCGTCGAGCAGGCGCTCCAGGCGCCCGGCGGCACCGGCGCCATGTTCGAGCAGCGCCTCCATCCGTGCGAGATTGGCGTCGTCCAGCAGGCGCGCGATGCGTGCCGCCACCTTGTCGATGCGCGCCACCGTGGCGGGCAGGGTCGCCGCCACCTCGTCCAGGGAGCGCGTCAGCCGCGACAGGGGCGAGGGCAGGGCCGGGATCTCGGGCAGGGCGCCGGGCGGCGCGGGTGGCGGCGGCGGGGCTTCGGGATAGAGATCGAGGGCCACGTAGAGCTGGCCCGTGAGCAGGCTTTCGAGCTGCAGTCGCGCCCGCAGCCCCGCCGCCACCAGTTCCTCGAGCCGCCGGCCGCCGTCGCCCTCGAGGCGGATCCGCTCGGGCACGATCTCGAGGACCACCGGCACCCGCAGGCTGCCGGTGGCGACGTCGTACTCGGCGGTGATCTCGACCACCGTGCCCACCGGCACGCCCCGGAAGGCCACCGTGGCCCCCCGCCGCAGGCCCTTCACCGATTCGTCGAAACGGACGAGGAAGCGCTCGCTGCGCGAGAAGAGCCGGCCACCGCCGACCGCCAGTACCAGCACCAGGAACAGTACGAGGGCGCCGAGCACGAAGGCGCCCACGAGCTTGGGGTCGGCGGGTCTGCTCACGATGGCTCTCCGCTGGGTTCGGAAGGCCGCGCGGCTTTGCCGCGGGAGAGGAAGGCGCGCACCTTGGGCGGTCCCTCGGCCGCCAGCCGACGGGGGGCGCCGCGGGCGATGGCGGTGCGGCTCTCGATGTCGAGGAACAGGCATTCGTCGGCGATGGTCAGGATGCTGGCCAGCTCGTGGGTGACCACCACCATGGTGGTGCCGAGGCCCGCCCGCAGCTCCAGCAGCAGCTCGTCGATGTGGCGGGCGTTGAGGGGGTCGAGCCCGGCGGTGGGCTCGTCGAGGAACAGAAGGCCGGGATCGAGGGCCAGCGCCCGGGCGATCGCCGCCCGCTTGCGCATGCCCCCCGAGAGCTCGTGCGGATAGAGCTCCTCGAGCCCTTCGAGACCGACCAGGGCCAGCCGATAGGCCACGAGATCGGCGATCGCCGTGGCGTCGAGGCTGGTGTGTCGGCGGAGCGGCAGCGCCAGGTTCTCGGCCAGTGTCAGCGAGCTCCAGAGCGCCCCGCTCTGGAAGGCGATGCCGATCCGGCGCTGCAGGGCGGCACGCCGCTCGGGCTCGATCTCCCACAGCGAGAGCCCGTCGATCACGACCCGCCCCGCCGCCGGTGGCAGCAGCCCCACGAGGGCCCGCATGAGGGTGCTCTTGCCGCAGCCGCTCTCGCCCATGACGACGAAGATGTCCCGCCGGCGGACGGTGAAATCGATCCGCTGCAGGACGAGCGTCTCGCCGTAGCCCACCGCCAGCCCCTCGACCTCGAGGCAGGCCTCCGGCGGGGCGGCGCCCGCGGTCGCGGGGGCGTCAGATGTCGAGGACATAGTAGACCACGGTCATCAGGGCGTCGCCGAGAACGATGAGCACGATGCCGAGCACCACCGCTCCGGTCGTCGCCCGGCCGACGGCGGCGGCGCTGCGGCCGCTGTGGAGCCCCATCAGGCAGCCGGCGAAGGCGACCAGCCAGCCGAACAGCGCCGCCTTGCCGAGCCCGGCGCCGAAATCGGCGAGCGAGAGATGGGCGAGGCTCTGCTCGTAGTACTGCAGCAGGGTGACGTCGGAAAGGAAGATGGTGCTGACCGCCCCGCCCAGGATGCCGACGGCGTCGGCGTAGAGGGCGAGAAGCGGCATCATGAGGGCCAGCGCCAGCATGCGCGGCAGTACCAGATGGTCGACCGGGGGAATGCCGAGGGCGCGCAGGGCGTCGATCTCCTCGCCGGCCTGCATGCTGCCGAGCTCGGCGGCATAGGCCGCGCCGGTGCGCCCGGCCATGATGATGGCGGCCATCAGCGCGCCCATCTCCCGCGCCATGCCGAGGGTGACGAGGTTGGCGACGTAGATCTCCGCACCCAGCCGGCCGAGCTGGGTGCGGAGATCTACGTCGCCAACCTCGTCACCCTCGGCATGGCGCGGGAGATGGGCG
>JALUAG010000040.1 GCA_027045875.1 Alphaproteobacteria bacterium
CGAAGGGGTAGAAGGCATCGATGCGGCCCGGTTCGCGTCCGCGCTCGAGATAGGCTGCGAAGGCCGCCCGCAGACGGCCGACGGCCGCCTCGTAGAGGCTCGTGATGCGGGCGACGGCGGCGTCCGCCTCCTCCTCCACCGAGGGATCGCGGATGCCGAGGTCGCGAAAGCAGTCGAGGAGGTTGTCCATGCAGGTCCGGATGGCTGTCGCGTCTCCCTTCCTGATAGCACGAAGGCGGCAGATCACCCAACCGGCGGCATCGGGCCCGCCGCGTCTTGCCGCCGGCGCCCGCGCCCGATAGCCTCGCCCCGTCCCTGCCCCGCGAAAGTCCGACCGTGTGCGAACTCCTGGGCCTCTCCGCCCGCCGGCCGACCCGCCTCACCTTCTCCCTCGCCCGCTTCGCCGCCCACGGCGGCCGCCTCGACCAGCACGGCGACGGCTGGGGGGTGGCCTTCTTCGACGGACCCGACCTGCGCCTCTATCGCGAACCGGCGCCGGCGGCGAAAAGCCCGCTCGTGCAGTTTCTCGAGCGCTGCGGCCCCGCGAGCGAGCTCGTCGTTTCCCACATCCGCCGCGCCACCCGGGGTGCGGTGGCGCTGTGCAACACCCATCCCTTCGTGCGCGAGCTGGGGGGACGCCTCCACGCCTTCGCCCACAACGGCGCGCTCGAGGGGCTGCGGGAGCGGCGGCCTCTCGCCGGGCACCGCTTCCGGCCCGTCGGCGACACCGATTCGGAACACGCCTTCTGCCTGCTCCTCGAGGCCCTGGCGCCGCTCTGGGACGGGGGATCGCCGCCGCTCGCCGCCCGCCTCGCCCGCGTGGCCGCCTTCGCGCGCGAGCTGCGCACCTTCGGTCCGGCCAACTTCCTCTACGCGGACGGCGAGTTCCTGTTCGCCCATGGCGACCGGCGGCGCCAGCGGGACGGCGTGATCCGTCCGCCCGGGCTGTGGGCGCTGGTGCGATGCTGCCGCGAGGCGCCCGATCGGACCGAGGCGGCGGGCCTCAGGGTCGAAGGGGATGCCCAGCAGGTGGCGCTGCTCGCGAGCGTCCCCCTCAGCGACGAGGACTGGCGACCGCTTGCGGAAGGGGAGATCCTTGTGCTGGAAAGGGGCGCGATCGTCGGCCGCCGCCCCGCGGGCGGGGCCGCCCCCACCGGTTCCGTTCCGCCGTCATCCGAGGGAGGTCGTCCGTCATGACCGCCACCGCTGAGACCACCGGTGCCGCCAGCGCCAAGCTCGCCCCCTTCGACTGGCTGGATCCCTTCCGCCTGCAGGACCAGCTCTCCGAGGAGGAGCGCATGATCCAGAAGGCGGCCCACGACTACGCCCAGGAACGGCTGATGCCGCGGATCCTCGAGGCCAACCGCCACGAGCGCTTCGACCGCGAGATCATGACCGAGATGGGCGAACTCGGGTTCCTCGGTCCGACCCTGCCCGAGGAATACGGCGGCGCCGGCGTCAACTACGTCTCCTACGGGCTCATCGCCCGCGAGATCGAACGCGTCGATTCGAGCTACCGCTCGGCGATGAGCGTGCAGTCCTCCCTCGTCATGTATCCGATCCACGCCTACGGTACCGAGGAGCAGCGACGCCGCTGGCTGCCGGCGCTCGCCCGCGGTGAGGCGGTGGGCTGCTTCGGCCTCACCGAGCCCGATCACGGATCGGACGCCGGCGGCATGCGCAGCCGCGCCCGCCGGGTCGAGGGCGGCTGGCGGCTGTCCGGGGCCAAGAACTGGATCACCAACAGCCCGATCGCCGACGTGATGGTGGTGTGGGCCAAGGACGAGGAAGGGGTGATCCGGGGCTTTCTCCTCGAGCGCGGGATGAAGGGCATCGAGACCCCGAAGATCGAGGGCAAGTTCGCGCTCCGGGCCTCGGTGACGGGCATGATCCTGATGGACGAGGTGTTCGTACCCGAAGCCAATCGGCTGCCCGGGGTGCAGGGGCTGCGCGGCCCCTTCGGCTGCCTCAACCGCGCCCGCTACGGCATCGCCTGGGGGGCGATGGGGGCGGCCGAGTTCTGCTGGCACCGCGCCCGCGACTACGTGATGGACAGGAAGCAGTTCGGCCGGCCGCTGGCCGCCACCCAGCTCGTGCAGAAGAAGCTCGCCGACATGCAGACCGAGATCGCCCTCGGTCTCCAGGCCTGCCTGCGGGTCGGCCGCCTCCTCGACGAGGGGCGCGCCGCCCCGGAGGCGATCTCCCTCGTCAAGCGCAACAACTGCGGCAAGGCGCTCGACATCGCCCGCGTCGCCCGCGACATGCACGGCGGCAACGGCGTGGCCGACGAGTTCCACGTCATCCGGCACGTGATGAACCTGGAGGCGGTCAACACCTACGAGGGCACCCACGACATCCACGCCCTCATCCTGGGCCGCGCCCAGACCGGCATCCAGGCCTTCACCTGCTGAAGGTTCGCACGCGCACCGGTTGACCTCGCGGGCGCGGATACCGAGTTATGGGCCCGTACCGCCCCGTCGCCAACGAGGTATGCGCGCCATGAGCCGATCCGTTCCGCCCGCCATCCCGCCCGACGAACGTCCCCGTCCGGAGGAGATCGGCTTTCCCCTCGAACCGATCCTGGACGCGGTACTGGGGCTCAAGGCGCAGATCCCCGAGGACGCCTTCACCGCCGAGACCCTGGGCACCGAGCGCGAGGGCAGCGGCGTGCTCATCCACGAGAACGGTCTCGTACTGACGGTGGGCTATCTGGTCTGCGAGGCGAGCCGGGTGTGGCTCACCACGACCCGCGGACAGGCGGTGTCCGGCCATCTGCTGGGCTACGATTTCGAGACCGGCTTCGGGCTCGTGCAGGCCGAGGCGCCGATCGACGCACCGCCCCTCGAGCTGGGCCACGCCGCCGATCTGCGGGTCGGCGAGCCTCTCGTGACGGCCGCCCACGGCGGCGCGCGCATGGCGCTGCGATCCGTGCTGCTGGCCCGCCGCGAGTTCGCCGGCTACTGGGAGTATCTCGTCGAGGAGGCCCTTTTCCTCTCCCCCGCGCACCCCTCCTGGGGCGGTGCCGCCTGTCTCGACAAGGGCGGGACGCTCGTGGGCATCGGCGCGCTGCAGGTGCGCACCGGCAACGAGGAACGGCCGGATTCGGTGACCATGGCGCTGCCGGTGGACCTCCTGCAGCCGATCCTGGACGACCTCGTCACCCTCGGGCGCGTCCGCCGTCCCGCCCGCCCCTGGCTCGGCCTCTATCTGCTCGAGGACGAGCAGGGGCTCGCGGTGCTCAATCCCGTGCCCGGAGGGCCGGCGGCGCGGGCCGGCGTCGAGGCCGGCGACCGCATCGCCCGCATCGGCGACATCCCGGTGTGCGATCTCGCCGATTTCTACCGGCTCGTGTGGGAACTCGGCCCCGCCGGCACGCTCGTGCCCCTCACCGTGCGGCGCGGCGATCGCGTCCTGAGCTTCGAGATCGAGAGCGCCGATCGCGCCGACTATCTGAAGCGCCCCTCCCTGCACTGAGCGGCTGCGGCCGCACGGCCCGTCTCAGGCGGTGACCATCCAGACGGGTCCCTGGCGCAGCATGGCGCCGAGATCGGCCTCGCCGAGCCGCTCCCGTTCGCCTTCCTCCTGGCCGCGCAGGGCGCGCTCGTAGGAGACCGGGGCCGGGTTGTCGTAAATGACGCCGATCGCCACCGGCATCGGCGGCTCGAGCGCCGCCAGCATGCCGGCGAGGGCGAGATTGGTGCGGTCGTGCCGCAGCACCTCCTCCATGCCCTCGCCGTCGGGGCCGATCTCCACCACCTCGAGACCGCTGCCGTCGGCCGCGAGGCGCAGCCCCTTCCGCCGCTCGGCGCCGAACAGCAGGGGCTCGCCGTGGACCGGATGGACCTGCCGTTCGGCGGCCACCGCGCGTTCGGTGATCTCCGCGAAGGCGCCGTCGTTGTAGACGATGCAGTTCTGCAGGATCTCGACGAAGCCGGTGCCCGGATGATCGTGGGCGGCACGCAGGATGGCGGGCAGGTCCTTCTGGGTGTCGATGCCGCGGGCGACGAAGCGGGCGCCGGCGGCGAGGGCGAAGCGGCAGGCCGAAAGCGGGTTCTCCACCGAACCCAGCGGGCTGCTGGGGGTGCGGGACCCGAGCGGGGCGGTCGGCGACAGCTGCCCCTTGGTGAGGCCGTAGACCTCGTTGTTGAACAGGAGCAGGGTGAGATCGACGTTGCGCCGCAGGGTGTGGGCGAGATGGTTGGCGCCGATGGAAAGCATGTCGCCGTCGCCGCCGATTACCCACACGTCGAGCTCCGGATTGGCGAGCTTGACCCCGGTGGCGATGGCCGGCGCACGGCCGTGGATGCCGTGGAAGCCGTAGGTCGCCACATAGTAGGGAAAGCGGGCGGCGCAGCCGATGCCCGAGACGAACACGGTGTTCGCCGGATCGGCACCGATCTCGGCCAGCACCCGTTCGACGGCCTTGAGGACGGCGTAGTCGCCGCAGCCGGCGCACCAGCGCACCTCCTGATCGGAAGCGTAGTCCTTGGGCTGCAGGGGACGGGCGGGGGCGTTCACGGGCATTCCTCCGACAGGCGGTCGAGGGCCTGTTCGAGCTCGGCGACGCCGAACGGCCGGCCGCTCACCTTGGAGAGGCCGATCGCCGGCACCAGATAGCGGCTCCTCAGGAGCTGGACGAGCTGACCCTTGTTCATCTCCGGCACCAGGATCCGTTCGAAACCGGAGAGCAGATCGCCGAGATTGCGCGGCAGCGGCCAGAGATAGCGGAGATGCAGATGCGCCACCTTCTCGCCCCGGCGGCGACGGGTGGTGACGGCGCGGCTGATGGGCCCGTAGGTGCTGCCCCAGCCGACGACGCAGATGCGATCCCCGGGATCGCCCTGTTCCAGCTCCTGCTCGGGGATGTCCTCGGCCACCTTCAGCACCTTGTTCCAGCGCAGTTCGGTCATCCGCTGGTGATTCTCGGGATCGTAGGACACCTCGCCGGTCTCGTGCCGCTTCTCGAGGCCGCCGATGCGGTGCTGGAGACCGGGCGTGCCCGGCCTCACCCAGGGGCGCACCAGACGCTCGTCGCGGGCGTAGGGCGCAAAGCCCTCGGGATCGGTGTGGAAGCGTGCGGGAAAGGCGGGCAGCGCATCGAGATCCGGGATCCGCCAGGGCTCGGCGGCATTGGCCAGAAAGCCGTCGGAGAGCAGGATCACCGGCGTCATGTGCCGGACGGCGATGCGCACCGCCTCGCGGGCCATGGCGAAGCAGTCGGCGGGGCTGGCGGCGGCCAGCACCACCACCGGCGCGTCGCCGTTGCGCCCGTAGAGGGCCTGGAAGAGATCCGACTGCTCGGTCTTGGTGGGCATGCCGGTGGAGGGACCGGCCCGCTGGGTGTTGACGACGACGAGCGGCAGCTCGGTCATCACCGCGAGGCCGATGGCCTCGGATTTGAGGGAGATGCCCGGGCCCGAGCTCGAGGTGACGCCGAGGGCACCGGCGTAGGAGGCGCCGATGGCGGCGCAGACGGCGGCGATCTCGTCTTCGGCCTGGAAGGTGGTGACGCCGTAGCCGCGCAGCTTCGCGAGCACGTGCAGCAGCGGCGAGGCCGGGGTGATGGGATAGGAGCAGAAGGTCATCTGCAGCCCCGCCTTGCGCGCCCCGTCGAGGAGACCGTATGCCATCGCCTCGGAGCCGGTGACCGCCCGGTAGAGGCCCGGTTCGATGCTCGCCGGCGGTACCCGGAAGGCGGGCAGCTGGGGCATCTCCGCCGTCTCGCCGAAGGCGTGGCCCGCCTTGAGCGCGGCGATGTTGGCCTCGCAGAGCGCCGGCTTCCTGCCGAACTTCTGGCGGGTCCAGTCGATCACCGGCCCGAGATCGCGATCGAACATCCAGAACACGAGCCCGAGGGCGAAGAAGTTCTTGCAGCGGAGCTGCTCGCGCGAGGTCAGCCCGGTATGGGCCACCGCCCGCCTGGTGAGGCCGGAGATGTCGATGGCCGCCACCCGGTAGGCGTCGAGGCTGCCGTCCTCGCGCGGGTCCTCGGTGAAGCCGGCCTTCCTGAGGTTGCGCTCGGTGAAGCTGCCGGTATCGAGGATGATCACGGTGCCCGGCCGGAGATCGTCGAGATTGACCTTGAGGGCGGCGGGATTGAGGGCCACGAGCACGTCCGGACGGTCGCCGATGGTGCGGATCTCGCGGCCGCCGAAATGGATCTGGAAGGCGGAGACGCCGTAGGTGGTGCCGGCCGGGGCGCGGATCTCGGCGGGGAAATCGGGGAAGGTGGTGAGATCGTGATGGGCCAGCGCGGTGGACAGCGTGAACAGGCTGCCGGTGAGCTGCACCCCGTCGCCGCTGTCCCCGGCGAAGCGGACCACCGCCGTCTCCAGCGGCTGGCGCACCCCTTCCTCCTCGCCGGCCTCTCCCTGCACCCTGTCGACAACCGCCATCTCGCACTTCCCGGTCTGCTGTGATCTGGCTAAGCTGTACCGGATGACCACGGGCCGCGGCAAATCCGGCGGCGGTCCGACCGCGGCCTCGCCGTCCGTCCGCGCACCACGCATCCTCGGGACCGGCGGGCTTCCGTCAATCCCGAAATGGCCACCCCGCGATCCCGGTCAAGCCCGAAATCCCCGATGACAGGAAGGCTGTTACCCGAAGATCCCGGCAGGTTGCAGGACCTCGCCGCCACCGCCAGCGTCACGGTCGCCGTCTCGCTCGCCCTCCTCAAGCTGCTGGCCTCGGTGCTCACCGGCTCGCTCGCCCTCCTCTCCTCCACCGTCGACAGCCTCGCCGACATCGTCGCCTCCAGCGTCACCTATCTGAGCGTGCGGGTGGCGCGGCAGCCACCCGACCGTAGCCACCGTTTCGGCCATGGCAAGGCCGAGGCCCTGAGCGCCCTCGCCCAGGCCGCCCTCGTCCTCGGCGCCGCCCTGTTCATCCTGGTCGAGGGCGTACAGCGGCTGCTGGCGCCGCAGCCGGTGCGGGCGAGCGGCTTCGGCATGCTGGTGGTGGTGGTGGCGATCCTGGTCACCTCCGCCCTGCTCGCCCTGCAGCGGCAAGTTGTCGCGCGTACCGGCTCGCAGGCGATCGCCGCCGATGCGGTCCACTACCGGGCCGATTTCCTGACCAACTTCGCCACCCTGCTGTCGCTGGGCCTCGGCCGCCTCGAGGGCTGGCTGTGGGTCGATCCGGCGATCGCCGCCCTGATCGCCCTCTATCTCGGTTGGCATGCGGCGGCCATCGGCAGGCGGGCGGTGGACGTGCTGATGGACCGCGAGCTGCCGGCCGAGGTACGGGCGCGGATCCTCGATCTGGTGCGCGCCGATCCGGAGGTGCGGGGCGTGCACGATCTGCGCACCCGCCGGGCGGGGCGGACGGTGTTCATCGAGATGCACGTCGAGCTCGATCCGGAGATGACCGTACGCGCCGCCCACGATGTCGCCGATGCGCTGGAACGGCGGCTGGCCGAGGTCTTCCCCGAGGCCGAGATCATCGTCCATCAGGAGCCGGCGGGCATCGAGGACCACCGGCTCGACCATGTCATCGCCGGCCTCGCCGGCCGCCGGCCCACGGGAATGTGAAGGGCCGTGCGCTGCTTTTCTGAGCATCGGGCGTAGAATGGCGGCGACACCGCCTGCCGCGGAAACTCCGATGCTCCGACCGCCCCCGCTCCTCCGTGCGCTGCCGGTCCTGCTGGTGCCGCTGCTTCCCCTCCTCGCCGCGAGCCCGGCCGCGGCGGCGGAGGTGACGGTGCGCATGGTGACCGACGGCAGCGCCGGCCGGTTCCGCTTCGAGCCCCGCATCGTCCGCATCCGGCCCGGCGATACCGTGCGCTTCGTCGCCCACGATCCGATCCACGCCACCAAGAGCATCCCCGGCATGATGCCCGAGGGGGCGCGGCCCTGGTGGGGAGAGATGGGCCGACCGCTCGCGGTGACCCTGACGGTGCCGGGGGTCTACGGCTTCAAATGCCCCTCCCACTACGCGGTGGGCATGGTGGGGCTGATCGTCGTCGGCGATCCGGCGCCGAATTTCGAACGGGCGCGGGCGGTACGCCATCCGCGCATGGCCCAGGAGGCCTTCGCCCGCCTGTTCGCGATCCTAGCATGCGAGGCGGAAGGCCGCGGCGACTGCCCTCCGGAATAGGCCGCCCTCAGCCGCCGTCTCCGGTACCCGCGGGGCCGGGCCGGAAGTAGACTTCCACCCGACGGTTGCGGCGGCGCCCCTCGGCGTCTCCGTTGGAGGCGCGTGGCCGGTCCTCACCGTAGCCCACCGCCTCGAGACGTTCGGCGGCGATGTCGAAGCGTTCGATCAGGAGCCGCCGCACCTCCTCGGCCCGGGCCCGCGAGAGCCGGCGGTTGTAGGCGGCGTCGCCGACGGCGTCGGTATGTCCGGCGACGATCGCCCGGAGATCCCGAAAGCGCCGCAGGAGCTCGGCCAGCCGCGCGATCACGGGCAGCGATCCGGGCGCGAGATCGGTGCTGTCGACGGCGAAATGCACTCCCTCCAGAACCGCCATCAGCCGCCCCTCGCCGTCCGCCCGCAGGGTGAAGCCGAGTGCCGCCGCCGCTTCGCGCAACCGCGGGGACGCCGCCTCGCCGGCGGCCAGCACGGCCGCGGGAATGGTCTGCCGCGCCGGCGCGCGGGCCGCGTCCGGGCCGCCGTCGTCGGCGGTCGCCACCCCCTCCTCGGGCGGACCGGCCTCGGGGGCGATCTCCGCCGGCGGCGGGGTCTCGGGTTCGACCCGTTCGCGCAGGGCGTCGAGGATGCGGCGGTAGCGCTCCGCCAGTGCCCGCGTCTCGTCGAGGGCGCGTACGAGATCGCCGTTGCTCTGCTCGAGCGCCGCCAGCTCGCGCTCGCGGGCGCGGAGATCGGCGCGGGCCTTCGCGAGCTCGGCCGCGGCATCCTCGAGCGCGGCAGCGGCGAGGGCGACCGCCCTCCGGTAGCGCACGAGCTCGGCCACCAGCGCCGCCTCGCGTTCGTCGGCGCGGGCCAGGGCCTTCTCGAGATCGGCCAGCCGCGCCTGCCGGCGATCCCGTTCCTGCTCGGCCTGCGCCAGGCGGCCGGCGAGGGCGGCGATCCGCTCCTCCTGCTCGCTCATGCGCCGGTCGCGCGCCTCCACCTCGGCATCGGCGGCGTCGCGCTCCTTCCAGGCCTGTTCGAGACTGGCGGTGAGCTCGGTGATCTGCCGTTCGGCATTGTCGAGATCGATCCGCAGCCGCGCCCGTTCCTCGGCGATCTTCCGCTTCTCCTCCCGCTGGCGGGCGAGCCGTTCGGTGAGGCTCAGATTGTCGCGTCGGAGGATCGCGAGCTCGCGCTCCCGCTCCTTGAGCCGGCGCAGCGCCTCGCGGCGCTCCCCCGCGATCTCCCCGTCGCGGGCGGCAAGGGCGGCCCGGGCCGCGCTCAGCGCCTCTTCGAGGCCTGCCTTCTCGGCCTCCAGTCGGCGCAACCGCTCCTCGAGACGGCCGATCTTCCGCTCGCTGCGGGCGAGGGCCTCCTCGCGGGCGGCCAGGGCCTCCCGGAGCCCCTCTCCCGGCCCCCCGGCGGGCGGCGGCCCGCTCTCCTCCTGCTGCCGCGCCCGGCGCAGCGCCTCCAGGGCCGCGTCCAGCTCCGGCACCCCGGCCGCGGTCTCCTCCCCGCCCGCCGGCTCGGGTTTCCGTTCCGGCTCCGGTCCCTGGCCGGCGCCGCGTGCCGGCACCGCGGCGGCGATCCCGCCCAGCAGCACGACCAGCACCAGTCCCGCCCTGCGCCGACCGCCGCGCCGGCGCCCGCGTGCCGCCGCCATCGCCTCAGACCGCAAGGAACCGCCCACCGGCGCCGACCGCCGAATTGAGCAGGCCGAGGGCGGTGTTGGCACCGAGGAGCCGGCGCACGGCGGCCAGCTGGCGCGCGGCCTCGGCGCTGTCGAGCTCGGCCACCGCTTCGCGGAAGCGCGGCCAGGGGACGATCACCAGATAGACATGGACGCCGATCATCACCCAGCCCACCGCCTGCATGAGATGGAGATAGGGCGGCGCCCCCCGCAGGCCGCCCCAGGGGCCCAGCACCATCCAGTAGCCGCTCGCCAGCACGAGCAGGATCATGGCCCCGGCGAACGGCAGGAAACGGGCGAGGACGCGGCGCCAGAGCCGCAGGCGATCGAGGGGATCGAGGGCGTCGGCAGCCGGTCGCAGGATCAGATGGGCGAAGGCCATGCCGCCGACCCAGAGGATCACCGCGAGGAGGTGCAGGGGGAGGACGACGGTCATGCGGCGGTCCTCAGTTGGCCATGATCACCGGCAGCTCGGCGTGGGC
This sequence comes from Alphaproteobacteria bacterium, assembly GCA_027045875.1. Classification (GTDB taxonomy): domain Bacteria; phylum Pseudomonadota; class Alphaproteobacteria; order Geminicoccales; family Geminicoccaceae; genus JALSRW01. The sequence continues at coordinate 10,243 of JALUAG010000040.1, forward strand.
CAGGATGTGGCTGGTGGCGCCGCCGAAGATCATCTGCCGGAAGCGGCTCTGGGTATAGGCGCCCTTGATCATCAGATCGCCGCCGAGGGCCGCCGTCTCGGCCAGGATCGCCTCGCCGGTGCCGCGCCCGCCGCGGCGGGTGCGGCACACCTCGACCGGGATGCCGTGACGGCGCAGACTGGCGGCCAGGGCCTCGGCCTCGGGGCCGGGCACCATGCCCTCCTCCACCTCGAGGATCGCCACCGAGGCGGCGGCGGTCAGGAACGGCATCGCGAAGGCCACCGTGCGCGCGCTCTCGGTGCTGCCGTTCCAGGCCACCACCACCCGTTCGCCGAGCTCGCGCGGCGGCAGCGGCGGCGCCACCAGCAGCGGGCGGCCGCTCTCGAACAGCGCCGCCTCGAGGGCGGCCATGCTGGGCGTCACCTGGTCGGCCAGCGGCCGGCCGACCACGATCAGATCGAAGACCCGGCCGTAGCTGCCGATCGCCCCCTGGCCGGTGGCGGTCTCCACCCGCCAGTCGGCGCAGGGCCGGCCGGGTCCGGCCTCGGCGGGCCGCGGCAGCCGGTGGCGTTCGCGGAAGGCCTCGAAGCGCAGGCGGGCCTGTTCGGCCCGCTCGCGGGCCTCGCGTTCGAAGCCGGCCACCAGATCGGGGGCGGCGGCCACGAAACCGTCGGCGCCGGCGGCGATCAGATCGGGCTGGCCGGGCCGCATGTGGTAGCCCTCGATGTAGGCGCCGAAGCGTTCGGCGACGAGGCGCGCGCATTCCAGCACCGAATCGAGCGACGGGCTGATCTCCAGATGGGCCAGGATGGTGCGCATCACCGCCTTTCCCGCCTGCTTGGACTCCAACGCCCGGTGGACAGTGCCGTTGCCGCGCTCAGCCGTCAATCTCCGTCAACCGCGCGTAGAGCTCCGGACGGCGCTTCGGCCTACGATCGGACGCCTCGCCCGCAAGCGGGCCGGCGATCAGCAGCTCGTCCTCGCCCGCGCCGGCCAGCGCACGGCCGTCGGCAGCGACGGCGGCGCTTCCCGCCCCCCGGGGCGGTGCGAAATCGGCATAGAGGATCGGCAGACGGTTCTCCCAGGCGCGGGCGGCGAGCAGCGTCCGCAGGATCGCGGGCTCCGGTCCGGCCCCGTCGCCGACGGCGAGCAGCAGATCGGCCCCCGTCAGAGCCAGCGCCCGGGCCGGCTCCGGATGTTCGAGATCGGCGCCGCCCAGGAGCCCCGGTCGCCAGCGGGCGAAGGGAAAGAGGGTGAGCCAGTTGCCGGCCGCAATCCATCCCTCCTCTTCCCTCCGCAGATGGGCGCGCCGGTAGTTGGCGAGGGCCAGCCCCTCCGGTGACAGCACCATCAGGCTCGCGTGAACGTGCCCGGCGAAGCGCTCCTGGTAGCCGAAGGCGAGGCCCAGCCGGTGCCGCCGGCAGAGGGCCGCGAGCGACCGTGCGAGCGCGCCGTCGGAGGGCTCGGCGACGTCTGCCGGTGGTGTCCCCTCCGGCGCCCGCAGCGGCCGTTCGGGCGCCAGCAGCAGCCGGCAGCCCGCCGCTGCGGCGCGGGCCATGACGGCGGCGAGCGCGGTCACGAACGGTTGCCGTGCGGTGAAGGGGGCGGCGGGCTGCCAGATGGCGATGCGCATGGTCGCTCCGACCGTGGTTGCCGAGACCCGCTCTGCATGACGGAGATTTCATGCGCGCGCAAACGCCTCGCCACCCCACGGTCCTACATGGCGCTACGGATGTCCGGGTCCCTTCCCGAACCGCATCCCGTGGTCAGCGATTCCAGCACGAAGGACGAAGCATGCCCGAAACCAGTTCCCTCTGCCGACCCCGCAGCCGGGCGGGTACCGCCCTCGTTCTCGTGGCGCTCGCCGCGCTCGCCGTCTCGGGCGGAGCGGCCGCGCTGCGCGCCAACCCGGTGGACGACCGGCTCCGCACCATCGGCGAGGATACCGACTTCAGCCGCTCCTACGCGCCTCTCGTCAAGGCCGTGATGCCGGCGGTGGTCAACGTCAAGGTGGAGCGGATGACGCCCGCCGCCGACGAGGATCACCCGGGACGGCCGGAGATGGACGAGTTCATGAAGCGCTTCTTCGGCCCCGAAGGCCCGCCCAGGCCCGAGCGGCGGAGGCGCCCGCAGGCCGGCGTCGGCTCCGGCTTCATCATCGACGAGGCCGGCTATGTGGTGACCAATGCCCATGTCGCACGGGACGCGCGCAGCATCACCGTGACCACCAGCGACGGCGAGGAATACGAGGCCGCCCTGGTCGGGCTCGACGAGAAGACCGATCTGGCGCTGCTCAAGATCGAGGCCGAGGGGCCCTTCCCCTTCGTACGGTTCGCCGACAGTTCGAAGGTCGAGGTGGGTGACAAGGTGATCGCGGTGGGCAACCCCTTCGGTCTCGGCGGCAGCGTCACCGCCGGCATCGTCTCGGCCAAGGGCCGCGAGGTGGGCGCCGGCCCCTACGACGACTTCATCCAGGTGGACGCGCCCATCAACCGCGGCAATTCGGGCGGTCCCACCTTCAACCTCTCGGGCGAGGTGATCGGCGTCAATACGCTCATCTTCTCGCCGAGCGGCGGCAACGTCGGCATCGCCTTCGCCATCTCCGCCAATCTGGCCAAGGAAGTGATCGCCGACCTCATGGACGACGGCAAGGTGGAACGCGGCTGGCTCGGGGTCCGCATCCAGCCGGTGGACGAGGACATCGCCGCCGCCCTCGGCCTCGACGAACCGCGCGGCGCGCTCGTGAGCTCGGTCGACGAAGGCAGCCCGGCGGCGGCCGCCGGCCTGCGTCCGGGGGACGTGATCCTCGAGTTCGACGGCGAGAAGATCGAGAAGCTGCGGGATCTCACCCGGGCCGTCGCCGAGGCCGGTCCCGGCCGCACCGCCACCCTGCGGGTGCTGCGCCAGGGACGGGAGACGACCCTGACCGCCGAGCTCGGCCGCATGCCCGACGCCGAGGTGGCGGCCACCGGACCGGGGCCGAAGGAGAAGGCGCAGCCGCGCCTCGGCCTCGTGCTCGCGCCGCTCGATCCGGAAACCCGGCAGGAGCTCGGCGTGGAGGAGGCCCGGGGAGCGCTCGTCACGCGCGTCCAGCCGGACGGTCCCGCCGCCGCCAAGGGGCTCGAGCCGGGCGACGTGATCACCGCGGTGGGGGAGCGCCCGGTCGAGACTCCCGCCGATGTCGCGGCCGCCGTCAAGGAGGCCTACGCCGCCGGCAAGAAGGCGGTGCTCCTCAAGGTGGTGCGGCGGGGCGAAACCCGCTTCGTGGCGGTGCCGCTCGCCGTTTCCTGAGTCTTCCCGGTCGGGGGGCGGGTGTCTTCGGGCACCCGCCCCCTGTTGTTCCGGTCACCGAAATCCTACATTCCTGTCATGCGCGTACTGGTCATCGAGGACGATCGCGACGCCGCCGCGTTCATGGCCAAGGGCCTGCGCGAGAGCGGCCATGTGGTGGATCTCGCCCACGACGGGCGGGACGGGCTCGTCATGGCGGCCGGCAACGAGTACGACGTGCTGGTGGTGGACCGGATGCTGCCCGGCCTCGACGGGCTGTCGCTCGTCAAGACCCTGCGGGCCACCGGCAACGCGACGCCGGTGCTGTTCCTCTCCGCCCTCGGCGAGGTGGACGACCGGGTCAAGGGGCTGCGGGCCGGCGGTGACGACTATCTCGCCAAGCCCTACGCCTTCACCGAGCTGCTGGCGCGGCTCGAGGCGCTGGTGCGGCGCCAGGTGGCGCCCTCCACCGAGGCCCGGGAGACGGTGCTGCGCTACCGCGATCTGTCGATGGATCTCCTCACCCGGCGGGTCGAGCGTTCGGGCCGGGTGATCGAGCTCCAGCCGCGGGAGTTCAAGCTGCTCGAGGTGCTGATGCGGCACGCCGAGCAGGTGATGACCCGCACCATGCTGCTCGAGAAGGTCTGGGACTATCGCTTCGACCCCCAGACCAACGTCATCGACGTGCACATCAGCCGCCTGCGGCAGAAGATCGACCGCGACTTCGACACCCCTCTGATCCACACCGTACGTGGTGCGGGCTACACGTTGCGTGCTGCTGACTAGACTCCTCAAATCCGCCACCTTCCGCCTGACGCTGGCCTATCTCGGGGTCTTCAGCCTGTCGGCGATGGCCCTCTTCGCCTTCGTCTACGAGGCCAGCATCACCTTCATGGAGCAGCAGACGCGGGAGACCGTGGAGGCCGAGATCCAGGGTCTGCGGGAGCAGTACGCCCTGGGCGGTCTCGCCGCCCTCGAGCGGGTCATCCGCCAGCGGGCCGAGGCGGAGCGCAACCGCGCCAGCATCTATCTCCTGGTCGACCGCTGGGGCGGCCGGGTGGCCGGCAACATCGACGGCTGGCCGGAGGGCGAGGTGGACGAGAACGGCCTCCTGCGCTTCGTCTTCGAGCGCCCGCGCCCGGACGGCACGATGGAGCACCGCCGGGCCCTCGGCAAGCGCTTCATCGTCGCCGGGCGCTGGCGACTCCTCGTCGGGCGCGACGTCGAGGACCGCATCGCCACCCAGAAGCTGCTGCTCAACGCCATGACCCTGGGCGGCGGGCTGATGGTGGTGGTGGGGGTGCTCGGCGGCTTCGCCCTGAGCCGCTGGACCCTGGCCCGCCTCGAGGGCATCAACCGCGCCACCAAGTTCATCATGGCCGGCGATCTGTCGCGGCGCATCCGCCTCGAGGGCACCGAGGACGAGTTCGACGAGCTCGCCCGCAACCTGAACGCCATGCTCGACCGCATCGAGGCGCTGGTGGCGGCGATGCGGGAGGTGACCGACAACATCGCCCACGATCTCCGCACCCCCCTGACGCGGCTGCGCTCGCGCATCGACGTGGCGCTCCTGGGCCGGCTCGACGAGGCGGAGGCCCGGGCGCTCCTCGAGGAGACCATGCGCGAGGCCGACCAGCTCATCGCCACCTTCAACGCCCTGCTCGCCATCGCCCGGGCGGAGAGCGGCGCCCTGCGGTCGGAATGGGAGCCCGTGGATCTGAGCGCCATCGCCGCCGAGGTGTTCGATCTCTACGAGCCGCTGGCGGAGGAGCGCGGCATCACCCTGACCCTGGACGCCGGGGAGGAGGTCACCGTCTACGGCCATCCGCAGCTCCTCGCCCAGGCCCTCGCCAACCTCGTCGACAACGCCGTCAAGTACACCGAGCCGGGCGGCCGCGTGACGATCCGGGTGAGCGGGAGACCGCGGCCGATGCTGGAGGTGGCGGACAACGGCCCGGGCATTCCCGAGACCCAGCGGCGCCGCGCCCTCGAGCGGTTCGTGCGCCTGCAGCCCGAGCGCTCCGCCCCGGGCAACGGCCTCGGGCTGTCGCTGGTGGACGCGGTGGCCCGCCTCCACGAGGCCGAGCTCGAGATGGCGGACAACGCTCCCGGCCTCAGGGTGCGGCTGGCGTTCGATCCGGCGGCGCAGCCGAAAGCCCCCGCGCCAGCGCAAAAAGCGCTTCATTGAGGCGCAGCCGGCGCCGTTCGGCGAGGCAGAGCAGCCAGCGGCCGAGCCGCGGCGCGGGCGCGGCGAGCGCTACCAGGCGGAGGCGCGGATCGGGGGGCTGCTCGCCCGAAAGCACCGCACTCACGCCGAGGCCGGCCGCCACCGCCTCCCGCACCGCCTCGCGCGAACCCAGTTCGAGGGCGATCCGGGGCCGCAGCCCGGTCCGGGCGAGCGCCGCCTCGAGCAGGGTGCGGGTGGCCGAGCCGGGCTCGCGGAACACCAGCCGTTCGGCGGCGAGCTCGGCGAGGGCGATGCGCCCGCGGTCGGCCAGCGGATGCCCGGCGGGCAGCAGGGCGGCCAGACGTTCCTCCCCCAGGCGGAGGGCGTGCCAGCGGGCCTCGGGCGCACGATCCAGGGTCACCACCGCGGCGTCGGTGACGCCGCGGGCGAGCTCCTCCACCACCCGGGCGGCGTTGCCGATCTCGAGACTGAGGGTCACCCCCGGGTGGGCGGCCATGAAGCGCCGCACCAGGTCCATCACCCCGAAGGGACCGTCGGCGCCGAGCCGCAGCCGGCCGCGGGCGAGACGGCCGCTCTCCGCCATGCGCAGCGCCAGATCGTCCCACAGGGCCAGCAGCCCGCGGGTCCGTTCGTAGAGTTCGGCCCCCGCCTCCGTGAGGGCGAGGCGGTTGCCCTGGCGGCGGAACAGCGCGCGTCCGACCGCCGTCTCGAGGCCGCGCATGCGGGCGGTGACCGCCGGCTGGGTGAGGCCGAGGCGGGCGGCGGCCCGGGTCACCCCGCCCTCCTCCACAACCGCCCGCAGGGTCAGGAGCTGTTCGAAGTTCATCGATCCAATTTATGCGTTCATCAGATTTATAGATTTGACCGATGCGCCCGGCGGGCGCAAGAGGCGGCCGAGGCCCGCAGAGAGGATCCGCCATGTCGCCCGTGTCACCGGACAGCCCGCTGCTGCTGACCCCGGGGCCCCTCACCACCTCGCGCAGCGTCAAGGAGGCGATGCTGCGCGACTGGGGCTCGCGCGACCGGGAGTTCATCGCCCTCAACGCCGCCGTACGCCAGCGGCTGACGGCGCTCGCCGGCGCCGAGGCGAGCCATGTCACCGTGCCGCTTCAGGGCAGCGGCACCTTCGTCGTCGAGGCCATGCTGGGCACCCTCGTGCCGCGCGACGGCAAGCTGCTCGTGCTCGTCAACGGCGCCTACGGCGAGCGCATGCTCGAGATCGCGGCCTACCACGGACGCGCGGCCACCGCCCTGCGCACCCCCGAGGACGTGCCCAACGATCCCGAGGCGCTGGATCGGGCACTGGCCGAGGATCCGGCCATCACCCATGTGGCGGTGGTCCACTGCGAGACCACCTCGGGCATCCTCAACCCCCTGGCCGAGGTGG
>JALUAG010000041.1 GCA_027045875.1 Alphaproteobacteria bacterium
GTCAACCTCACCGCGCCGTTCCTGCTGGTGCGGGCGCCAGCGCCCGCACCAGCAGGAACGGCGCGGTGAGGTTGACGGCGAGCACCCGCGCCCATTCCTTGCCCGCGAGTTCCTCGAGGGGCTTTCGGATGTTGACGCCGGCGTTGTTGACAAGGGCCGCGAGCCGGCCCGTGCGGCGCCGCAGACGGTCGGCGAGGGCGCCGATGGCGGCGGGATCGGCGAGATCCGCGATCTCGCCCTCGATGGTGCCGTCCGGAGCGAGTTCGGCGAGGGTGCGGGCGAGCATCTCCCGGTCGCGATCGACCGCGAAGACCCGGTAGCCCTCCACCAGCAGCCGGCGGGCGATGGCCCGGCCGATGCCCCTCGCCGCCCCGGTGACCAGCGCCCAGCGCACCCGCCCCGTTCCTCCGCTCAGTTGCCCGAGGGCCGTTCGGCGCGGCCGCCCAGAAGGGCCGCCCGTCGCCGCGGCCGGAACCCGCGCACCAGGCGATGGTTGAGCCGCAGCACCCGGGCCAGGATCTCCTGGGCCGCCCGATCCAGCCTCCCCCGGGCGAGGGCGGGATTGAAGGGCAGCGGCGCGATGGTCACCACCGCCAGCTCGTCCCCCCGGCGGCGGGCCTGGAAGGCGCGCCGGCGGGCCAGCAGCGCCCGCTCCCCGGAGAGCAGCAGACGCAGCGCGCGCAGATAGTGCGGCAGCCAGCCCCGGGCGGCGGCACCCATGAGCTGCATGGCCTCGAACAGCAGGAAGCTCGGCAGATAGAGGAGGATGGTGCGCAGCCGGTAGAGCTTGATCAGGAGCTGCCAGCGATTGAGGATGGTCTCCGTGATCCGGATCCCGGTGTAGTGGCCGGTGGCGCGGATCGACACCTCCAGGGTGCCTTCGCGATGGGTGCAGACCGCCTCGGGCGCGACGTAGATGCGGTGCCCGAGCAGCCGCGCCCGCAGCCCGAACTCGTGATCCTCGAGATACAGGAACAGGGCGTCGTCGAACGGGGGTTCGGCGCCCCAGCGGCGGCGGTCGAACAGGAAGGCGGCGCTGACCATCGAGTCCACCGGGCGGGTCCCGGTCCGCAGCCGGGGGTGCGGACGCTCCTGGTGGAACAGCATGTTCATGCCGAGGAGATGGGCGCCCACGCCGTCGAACTGGACACGGTCGCCGGGTTTGGCGTGGACGACCCGCGGCATCACGCAGACCGCGCGCGGATCGGCGTCCAGCACCCGCAACAGCGGCGGCAGGCAGTCGGGCGCCGGGGCGACGTCGTTGTCGAGGAAGAGGATGCGATCGAAGCGGGCGGCGGTGACGCCGCTGTTGCGCGCCGCCCCCGGCCCGTCGTTGCATGCGCGGCGGATGATCCGCACCTCGGGAAAACGCGCCTCCACCAGGGCCGGCCCCTCGTCGGTGGAGGCATTGTCGACGAGGATCACCTCGGCCGGCGCGGGACGGAGCGCCCGCACCGCCGCGAGGGTGGCCGCGAGATAGCGGGCGCCGTTGTAGTTCACGACGCAGACCGTGACCGGCAGACGGTCGGCCGCGGGCGTACCGCGGCCTTTCGGATTCTCCGCCCCGACGGTCGGCGTTCGCGCGTGCCGCGCTGCTGAAGGCATGTTCCGGACCTCGACCCGTTCTTTCACCGACGCCGGCGACGGTGCTTCTATTCCGCGCCGCGGGCGGCCGCGGCCGGCGCCGGCGGTCCCGCGGTCTCCGCCTTGTGGCCGGAGAGGCCGGCCAGCAGGCCCCGGCCGGGCAGGCCGCCGGGCGGAGGCACGCCCAGCGTCTCGAGTACGGTGGGGGCGAGATCGACGACGCGGCCGTCGGCGACCGCTCCCGCACCAGGACCCGCGAGCAGGTACCAGCCCCGCGGATGATGGTTGCCGGAACGGCCCGAGGGAAAGCGGTCGGGGGTCGGGAAGCGGATCTCGCCGAAGCGCGGCGAGACGAGCCCCGGGGAGCCGCGCACCGGATCGCCGATCCGGACCACCAGATCGGGCAGCCGATCCGTCCGTTCGCCGTCCGGGAACAGCGCCCGGCTGTGCACCACGCCGGCGCTCACCGGCCGCCCGCTCGCCATGTCCGCGAACCCCTCGAGGGCCTCGGCCAGCTCCGCGCACAAGGACTCGTATTCCCCGCCCGGCGCCACGATGCCGTCCCGTTCCCGACCGCGCAGGTTGACGCGCAGGAAGCCGTGCACGTCGAAGGGGACGGTGAAGAGCCGGGTCGTGCGCCAGTCGTGCATGCGCTGCGACCAGAGGGGCACGAGCGCGCGGTTGACGGCCGCCGGCAGACGGGTGGTGACCTCGCGCACGAGGTTCCAGGGCAGCCGCTTCTTCAGCCGGTAGAGGAGCCCGCCGCCGCTTTCGGTCGCCCGTTCCCGGCCCTCGATGCGGGCCAGCAGGGCGTCCAGCATGTGCAGCCAGCCGTCGCTCGGCCCCATGCCGTGGGCGGAGAAGAGCAGGACCCGGTCGAAGCGGCCGCCGGCGGCATCGAGGACCCGCCCGAGGGCGGCATCGAGGGCGGCGTAGATCTCGTCGAGCGCGCCCTCGAGCGCCCGCCGGCGCTCGGCGGTGAGCGCCGATGCGTCGATCTGCGAGAGATCCCAGAGATAGTGGCCGGCACGGTGGGCGCCACCGAACACCGCGAGGAAAAGGTCGAAGGGTCCCTCGCCCAGGGTCTCGCAGACGATGTCCGCGAACTGGCGCACCGAGGCCAGCGCCCGCCGGTGCAGGCTTTCGAGGGTGGCCGGGGTCTGCGGCCCGAACAGCTCCGGCCCCAGTGCGGGCCGGCCGTGACGGCGCAGCAGACGGCGGCGCAGCCCGGCCGGACGGCTGCCGGCGAGGGCCTCGTCGTGGGTCTGCCAGCCGCTCAGGAAGACGCCCTCGAAACGCGCCGAAGGGGGCGGTGCGAAGGGGACGTCGAGAATACCGAGGCGTGCGCCCGCCTCCTCGAGCGCGGTCCAGAAGGGGCGGAGCGGCAGCCAGTCGGTGTCGCCGTATTCGAGGCGCATCCGCTCCGCGCGCCACATCTTGGCCGAATGCCAGCCGTGAGCCCCCGCCTGCATGCCCGAGACGAGGGTCGGCCAGACCATGTTGACGAAGGCGTCGGGGCGGCTCTCGAGGAGGCCGCGGCGCGCGCCCTGCCGCAGCTCGGCGAGGCGCGGCATCCGCCCTTCGGCCACGAGGCGGTCGATGCGTTCGGGGTCGGTGGCGTCGAAACCGATCAGGAGGAGAGAGGACATGCGGCTTCCCTGCTGCTGGCGTCATCCCGATGCGCATCGCACCAGTCGCCGGCGGCGGCGAGACTGCGGCGCCAGGCCTCCACCGTCCGCACCGCAGCGACCGCCGCCCGGGCATCGGCGAGCTCCGGCCGCGGCCGGCCGGCGACCGCCTCGCGGAATCCGGCGAGCTGGGCGTCGAAGCTCCGCTGGGTGAGGTTGCGGGTGAGCCCCAGCCGCGCGCTGCCGAGATCCGCGAGCCGGCGCAGGCGGTCGCGAAGGCCGGTGCCGGCCGTCCAGCCGCCCCGGTGGAAGGTCCAGGGGGTGGCAACCAGAATCCCCCTCGGATCCTGGACGATCACATGCTCCTCCAGCCGGCGGCCGTAGCCCACGGTACAGTAGGCGCGGCTGCCGTCGGCGAGGCGGAACTCGGCCGCGAGCTCCGGCCCGCCGCCCGGAAAGCGCAGGGGCTTCGCGCGGACCGCCACCACCGGCGATCCCGCGAGCCAGGCGGCGAGATCGGCGAGATGGGTGCCGAGATCGAACAGCAGCTCGCGGGCCACCGCCCGCTCGTCGCCGCTGGCGCGCCCCCAGCGGCCGCCCGGAGTGCGCAGCCGCAGGCGGAGCCGGCGCGGCCCGGAACCGCCCTCGCCCAGCGCCGCCGCGAGGGCGCGGAGGCTCGGCCGCAGGCGCCGGTTGTAGCCGACCTGCAGCCACAGCCCGCGGGCACGGGCCGCGGCGGCCAGCCGCTCGGCCGCCGCCACCTCCGTGGCGAGGGGCTTTTCGACCAGCAGGTGGAGACCGCGGGCGAGCGCCTGGTCGATCACCGGCGCGTGGGCGTCGGGCGGGGTGAGCACGAGGGCGGCCGCCGCCGGCACCGCCGTGAGGAGCTCCTCCGCCTCGGCGAAGGCCGGCACGCCGCCCAGGGCGTCGGCGGCGGCCCGGGCGGCCCCCGCGTCGCGATCGGCCACCCCCGCCACCTCGATCCCTTCCGCGTGCCGGAGCGCCGGCAGATGGAAGCGCCGGAAGACCCGGCCGCAGCCGACCACCAGGAGACGCAGGGGCCCGCTCACGGCTCGGCTCCGAGCTCCAGCACCCGCCGGTCGAGCCGTTCGAGGAAGCCGAACAGGCGACGGCGCTCCTCGGCGTGGAAGCCCGCCAGCAGCCGCGCCTCGAAGGCGAGTGCCAGGGCCGCCACCCGCCGGTACACCTCCTCGCCGCGGGCGGTGAGGCTGAGGCGCGCCACCCGCTGGTCCACCGGATCGCGCCGCCGTTCGACGAAGCCCTTGTGCAGCAGCGCCGCCACCGCCCGGCTGACCCGCACCTTGTCCATGCTCGTGCGCTCGGCCACCTCGCCCGCCGACAGGGCCGCCTCGCGTCCCAGCACCGCCATCGCCCGCCATTCCGAGACCCCGATGCCGTAGCGGCTCTCGTATTCGCGGGCCATGAGGCGGCTCACGCGGTTGGTGAGCACCGACAGGCGATAGGGCAGAAAGCGCTCCAGCTCGAGGTCCGGCGCGGTCTCGCTCTCCCTGCATTCCCCGTCCGCTGCGGGTTTACCTTGACCTTGTTTCATGTGAAACTAAGTTTCCTGCGTTTTTGACGCGAACGTCCGGCTCCGGGCCAGATACCAACCGAGGAGGCGACCATGCGCAGGTACATCTACTTTCCGCGCATCGAGGGGCAGGCATCCCGCCAGGCGCACGCCGGATTCGACCGAAGCCTATACGAACGGGAGATGGGAAAGGAGGGCTTCTTCGGTCCCGCCACCCACATGTACCACACCCATCCCCCCACCGGCTGGATCGACTGGGAGGGACCGCTCCGTCCCCGGGCCTTCAATCTCAACCACATCCGGCCGACCCACGCCTCTCCCTGGGACGCCACCACCTTCCTCCACAACGCCCACTGCAAGATGCGCTTCTGGCGGGCGCCCGAGAAGATGGACCATCTGGCCCGTAACGGAGACGGCGACGAGCTGCTTTTCGTCCATCGCGGCCGCGGCGACCTGTTCTGCGACTACGGCCGTCTCCCCGTGGAGCAGAGCGACTACGTGATCCTGCCGCGCAGCACCATGTGGCGGATCGAGGCCGCGGAACCCATCACCGCGCTGCTGATCGAGGCCACCGGCTCCACCTACATGCTGCCGGACAAGGGCATCGTCGGCCAGCACGCCATCTTCGATCCGGCGGTGCTCGAGACCCCGCGCATCGACGAGGCCTTCCGCGCCCAGTACGAGGACCGCGGGCCGGACGGGACCTGGAAGGTGCGCATCAAGCGCCAGGACCGCATCTCGACGGTCACGTATCCCTTCAACCCCCTCGACGCCGTGGGCTGGAAGGGCGATCTCGCGCCGGTCAAGCTCAACGTGCGGGACATCCGGCCGCTGATGAGCCACCGCTACCACCTGCCGCCCTCGGCGCACATCACCTGGGTCGCCAACCGCTTCGTGATCTGCACCTTCTGCCCGCGCCCCTTCGAGACCGACCCCGACGCCCTCAAGGTGCCCTTCTACCACAACAACGACGACTACGACGAAGTCATCTTCTACCACGCCGGCGACTTCTTCTCGCGCGACAACATCGAGCCGGGCATGGTGACCTTCCATCCCTGCGGCTTCACCCACGGCCCGCATCCGAAGGCGCTGAGCCGCGCCTGGGAGCAGCCCAAGCCGATGACCGACGAATATGCGGTGATGGTCGACACCCGCGACCCGCTGGAGGTCGGCGAGCTGCCCGAGGGGGTGGAACTCGAGGGCTACAAGGACAGCTGGAAGGGCGCCTGAGGGCGATGAAGCTCGCGAGCCTCGCACGGGGAGGCCGGGACGGCAATCTGGTCCTGGTCTCCCGCGACCTTTCCCGTGCCGCGGCGGTGCCCGACATCGCCGCCACCCTGCAGGACGCCCTCGACGACTGGGCGAGCGTCGAACCGCGGCTCCGGGAGGCGGCCGCCCGTCTCGAGGAGGGCACGCTGCCGGACGCCTTTCCCTTCGACCCGGCGGCCTGCGCGAGCCCCCTGCCGCGCGCCTACCAGTGGGCGGACGGCTCCGCCTACGTCAATCACGTGGCGCTGGTGCGCAAGGCGCGGGGGGCGGAGATGCCGCCCTCCTTCTGGACCGATCCGCTCATGTACCAGGGGGGCTCCGACAGCTTCCTCGGTCCCCGCGAACCCATACGCCTCACCAGCGAGGAATGGGGCATCGACTTCGAGGCCGAGATCGCCGTGGTGACCGACGACGTGCCGATGGGGATCGCCGAGGAGGCGGCCCTCTCGCACATCAAGCTCGTGATGCTGGTCAACGACGTGAGCCTCAGGAACCTCGTGCCGGGCGAGCTCGCCAAGGGCTTCGGCTTCTTCCAGAGCAAGCCCTCCTCGGCCTTCTCGCCGGTGGCGGTGACCCCGGACGAGCTGGGCACCGCCTGGCGCGAGGGCAAACTGCATCGGCCGCTCCGTTCCTGGCTCAACGGCGCCCTCTTCGGCGAACCGGACGCCGGCACCGACATGACCTTCGGCTTTCCGCGCCTCATCGCCCATGCGGCACGGACGCGCCCCCTCGGCGCCGGCACCATCATCGGCTCCGGCACGGTCTCCAACCGCGATCCCGACGGCGGTCCGGGCCGGCCGGTGGCGGAGGGCGGCCGCGGCTACTCCTGCATCGCCGAGCAGCGCACCGTCGAGACCATCCTCTACGGGGCGCCGCGCACCCCCTTCATGCGCTTCGGCGATCGGGTGCGGATCGAGATGCCGGATGCGGAGGGGAACAGCATCTTCGGCGCCATCGACCAGACGGTGGAGCGCTACGCGCCGCCGGCCGGCTGACGGGGGGCGGCGCCCTTCAGCCGGACCCCTCGCCGGGCGGCTCCACCGCGGCGCCGCTGACCGCGGCGGCGGCGAGCGCGCCGACGCCCCGCGCCTCGTCCAGCCACAGCACGCTGCCGTCGGCTTGGAGCACGCCCACGCGCCCGCCGGCCTCGTCCTCCACCATCACGAGGGCGAAGCAGCCGGTCCGGTCGATCAGGGTCCGCGTCGTCCAGCCCTTGCGTCGCAGCGCCCGGCGGTACTTCTTCTCCCGCCGGCGCAGCTCCTGCACCTCGCCGTAGGTCACGCGACGCATGCGGATGCGCACACCGCTCCCGCTCATTGCCCGTTCCCCTCCGACGGCGGCGCCGGCAGCTCGAGTTCCTCCTCCTCGAGCACCAGCCGCAGGCTCGAGACCTCGGGCGCCTCCCGCAGTTCCTCGGGGGTCACCACGACCGCCATCCGCGCCGCGGCCGGCAACTTGCCGCGCTCCTCCTCGGCCGCCTTCAGGAGCCGCGGGCCGAGCTCGCGGCGCAGGGCGCGGGCGAGCTGGTCGGGCAGACCGGCACGGACCGCCTCGCGGATGCGCCGCAGCGGCGCGCGTGCGCGGGGATCGGACAGGAGCTCCAGATAGCGGTTGCGCGCGAGGGCGACGGTCAGCGCCAGCACCGCTTCCACCGACAGCGCCCCGAGGGGTTCGCGATCGAGGCCCGCGACGATCGACCGCGCCGCCTCGAGCTTCCAGATCTCGGCGAGCCGGCCGGTGACCGCGAACGCCTTCTCGGCGCCCTCGCTCTCCGGCAGCCGGGTGACGGCCTCATCCACCAGCTTCCGCACGAGCTCGGGCGACAGGGAGAGGCGGCGCGTGGGTACGGGATCGACCTCGGCCACCGCGAAGCGCAGCTCGAACTCGACGCGCTCCATGCGGAAGCCGGGAACCGGCAGCTCGCGCAGGAGGGGATGGTCGCGGAAATCGGCCGCGATCTCCAGGCTGGCGAGCGCCGCCCGCGTGCGGCCGAGCGCGACCTCCCGTGCCACCGCCTCGACGAGGTCGCTCAGTTTCACCGGCACGCGCCTACTCCGTCTCCTCGCTCACCACGGCTCCGAGCGCGGTCAGCACGCGGTCGAGCCCCTCGGTCACATCCTCCGACCGCGCAGTGAGGGTGACGTCGAGGTCGAAGGACTGGCTGGTCTGCTCGCCACCACGGGTGATTCGTTTCGCGACCGGCGCCACCCGCAGGCCGGCCGCACCTTCGAGGAAGCCGTACTTGCGCCGCAGGCGGTCGTCGATGCGCAGCCTCGGCGATGGGGCCTGCCGCTCGACGCTCCGCAGCCGCAGGCGGCAGCGGATCTCGAGCTTCTCGACCTCGAGCTGGGACAGGGAGAGCAGCGCCAAGACGGGCACCCGCAGGCGGGTCTCCCGGCGCACCGGACGCCCCTCGGCGTCCAGCCCCTGGCGCTCGTACCGGAATTCCACCGTCCGCGCGACCGGCTTCTCCTGCCCGTCCCCTTCCTCGAACCCCACCTCCTGCACCACCTCGAGGATCCGCAGCGAGGACTGGAGCTGGGCCTCGGTGGCGGCGATCAGCGGCGCCGCCAGGATCTCGTGGAAGGGAAGCGAACGCAGATCCGGCTTGTCGCTGGCCATCCCGTCACGCTGCCTGCTTCTCGACCGCCAGCGCGGTGAGGGCGTCGATCAGCTTGTTGACCCCTTCGGGCGGTTCCGTCGCTCCGGCGTGCACCCGCACCTGATAGGCGTACTTGCGCTCCACCCGCGAGCCGGTCTTGGTGGTGCGCTGGTAGGAGACGTTGACCTTGAAGTCCACCTTGCCGAACAGCCAGCCGTGCTTGACGGCGAGCGAGGAATCGACGCCGAGCTTGGTCGTGGTGCTCCGGGTCTGGACGGAGGTCAGCTCGACGTTGAGGGCGATGTCCACCGAATCGACCTCGAAATAGGGCAGGTTCAGCAGCAGCAGGAACGGCACCTCGAAGGTGAAGGTCTTGGTCTCGGTGGTGCCGTCGGGGTTGGTCACCTGCTTCTGGTACTGGAAGGTGACCATGCGCACGTCGCCGCCGCCGCCACCGCCGCCGCTCGTGAAACCCACCTCCTGGATGAACTCGGCGACGGTGACCTGGGCGAGATTGTGGGCGTCGATCGCGGCGATCAGCGGGCCGCCGATCACGCGATCGAAATCGATGGCGCCCAGTTCCTGGGCGAAGTTGGGGGTAACGGCCATCTGTCAGCTCCTCCCGTCGTTCACGGTGATGTGGCCGGCCAGCGGTAGGCCATGAGCCGGCTCTTGGCGTAGGATTTGATGTTGACGTGATTGCTCTGGTTGCCTCCCAGCAGCAGCACGGCGTTCTCCCGCTCCTCCACCAGGAAGCCGACGTGCCCCGGCCCGCGGGCGGTGGGGGCGCCGGGCCCGCGGTGGAAGACGGCGATGGCGCCCACGCGCGGTGCATCGAGCGCGTGACCCCAGTCGAGATAGGACTTGGCGCGGGCCGAACGGGTCGAGCGGATGCCCGCCTGTTCCAGCACCCAAGACACGAAGGCCGCGCACCAGGGCGTGCGGTCGCTCGTCGCCCGCAGGGAGGTCGACTGGTGGTATTCGACGATGCGGGCGTTGGGGGGCTGACCGGCCCGCGCCTCGCGGGTACAGATTTCGCGCCGGGCGATCGCCATCCAGCGCGGTTCGCCGGGAGGCGCGCCCCGCTCCCGACGCACCGGCCGCGCGGCCGGATCGCCACCGCCACGACCGGCGGCCGCCCCGCCGCGGGCGCGGGCGAGCGCGCGTCTGGTGCGGGGACCGACGATGCCGTCGGGCACCAGCCCGGCATCGCGCTGGAAGGCACGTACCGCCGCCTCGGTGCGGGGGCCGAAGATGCCGTCGATGGGGCCCGGCGGATAGCCGAGCGCCTTGAGGCGCCGTTGGAGGTCGAAAACGGGCGCGCCGCGATCGCCCCGACGCAAGGCCATGCGTTCCTCCCCGATCCCGTTCTTCGCCGCAAACTATCGAAGCGCCCGGTTCCGGTCAATCGCCGGTAGCGCCGGACGGGGCCCGGCCGAAGGCCCGCCGGCGGGCGGCCCGGGACGCGGCGCGACACGGGGTTTCGGCGCGGCCCCGCCCCCTTGTCACCCGGCGGCTTTTCCGTATATTCCGCGCACCGTTCGCCGAGCCGGAGAGGGTCCGGCTTACGACAGAGGCGTGAACATGCGGGCAGGAGCGCCGGAGAAGGCGGCGGCTCCCGCTCGGACGTGGCGCAAAGCTCGAAGGGACAGCGCGCTCCATGCCGTATTACGAGCACACCTTCATCGCCCGGCCGGATCTGACGCCGCAGCAGGCGCAGGGGCTGGCCGAGGGTTTCGCACAGGTGGTCGAGGAACTCGGGGGCAAGGTCGTCAAGACCGAGTACTGGGGGCTCAAGAGCCTCAACTACCGCATCAAGAAGCACCGCAAGGGCCACTACCTCCATCTCAACATCGACGGGCCCAGCAAGGTCGTCGACGAGCTCGAGCGCCGGGAGCGCATCAGCGAGGACATCCTGCGCTGGCTCACCGTGCGCACCGAGACCCTGGAGGAGGGTCCGTCGGTGATGATGCAGTCGCGGTCCGGACGCGACGACCGTCGCCGCTGAGGATGCAGGAGCAGAACATGGTCGAAGCCAAAACCGAACGTCCCGGCCAAGAGCGGCGCGGCGGCCGCGGCACCGAACCGCCGACGATCGTCATCCGCCGTCCCTTCTTCCGCCGTCGCAAGGCGAGCCCCTTCGCCCACAAGGACGCCCCCCGCATCGACTACAAGGACGTGCGGCTCCTGCAGCGCTTCATCTCCGAGCGCGGCAAGATCGTGCCGCGGCGGATCACGGCGGTGACCGCCAAGGAACAGCGGGCGCTGGCCCGGGCCATCAAGCGCGCGCGGATCCTGGCCCTCCTGCCCTTCACCGCCTCCCGCTGACCGCCGGGCGATGCGGCAGCCGCTCGCCATCGCTGCACTCGCCGCGGCCGCGAGCGCGCTCCTCTACCTGGCCTACAGCTCGGGCATGGCGGTGCTGCCGCTGTTCGCCTATTTCGTCCAGCTGCCGCTGCTGTTCGTCGGTCTCGCCCTGGGCGTGCCCCACGCCGGGCTGACGGCGCTTCTGGCGCTGCTGGTGGTGGGGCTGTTCGGCGGCTGGCTGGCCGCCGCCCTCTATCTGGTGCTCGAGAGCCTGCCCAGCCTGCTGGTGACGCGCCTTGCGCTGCTTTCCCGCCGGCAGGAGAACGGCGAGGTCGAATGGTATCCGCCGGGACTGCTCGTCGGCCAGCTCCTCCTCTACTGCCTGGGCGCCGTCCTGCTGGGCCTGCTCGCCCTGCAGCTCTTCGTCGGCGACGTGGCCACGGTGCTGGCCACCGCGCTGCGCGAGACGCTGGCGATGTTCGGGGTTGATGCCGAGGGCATGGCGCCGCCCGCCTGGCTGCCGCTGGTGCCCGGCATCCTCGGCCTGTCCTGGCTGCTCATGACCTGCATCAACGCCGTCCTCGCCCAGGCGCTGGCGCAGCGGGCACAGATGGCGATCCGCCCCGCGCCGTCCTTCGTCACCTTCATGGTGGCACCCTGGACGCTGATGCTCCTGCTGCCGAGCGCCCTCGGGACCGCCTTCCTGAGCGGTACGCCCCTCTTCTTCGCCGCCACCGCTCTCGTGATGGCGGCCGTCCCCTACATGTTCCAGGGGCTCGCGGTGATCCACGTGCTGGCGCGGCGCGCGCGCACCCCGGCGGTGCCCCTCACCCTGTTCTACGCCGCGCTGCTCTTCTTCAGCTGGCCCCTGATCCTCGGGGTCGTCGGCCTCGGCCTGGTCGAGGACTGGGCCGGGCTGCGTCGCAGACTGATCTGAACGGAGCCGATCATGCAGGTGATCCTTCTCGAACGTATCCCCAAGCTCGGGCAGATGGGCGATGTGGTGGACGTCAAGCCCGGTTACGCGCGCAACTTCCTCATCCCCCAGGGCAAGGCGCTGCGGGCCACCAAGGAGGCGCTCCGGGAGTTCGAGCAGCGTCGCAAGCAGCTCGAGGCGGCCAATCTCGAACGCCGGCAGGAGGCGGAGAAGGTGGCGGTCGAGATCGCCGGCCGCAGCGTCGTCGTCCTGCGCCAGGCGAGCGAGAGCAACCATCTCTACGGCTCGGTCAGCGCCCGCGACATCGCCGAGGCCTTCACCGCCGCCGGGGTCACCCTGGATCGCAAGCAGGTCCGTCTCGAGGAGCCGATCAAGACCATCGGCATCCACCGGGTGACGGTGGCGCTGCATCCCGAGGTGGAGGTGGAGCTCCTGGTCAACGTCGCCCGCTCCGAGGAGGAGGCGGCCATCCAGGCCGGCGAGAAGGGACCCGAGGAGGAGGAAGGCGGCGAGGAGTCGCCCGCCGTGGCCGGGGAACCGCCCGCCGAAACCGAGACCGCCGGCGAGCCGGCCTGATCCGTTCCGCCCCGCACGGGTGACAAACCGGTGCGGCCCCGGCATGATGCGGGGGTCGGCCCTCGGCTTGCATCATGGGCGGCGACGGTAGGCTGGAGAGCGTCATCATGAAGGACAGGACGGCGCCGGACCCACCTTCCCCGGACCGGGAACACGGCGAGGCCAAGGTCGCGGTCGTCAAGAAGTACGCCAACCGGCGCCTCTACAACACCGAGACCAGCAGCTACGTCACCCTCGAGAAACTGAGCCGGATGACCCGCGAGGGGCGCGAGTTCGTGGTCTACGACGCCAAGACCGGCGAGGACATCACCCGCTCGGTGCTGACGCAGATCATCCTCGAGGAGGACAGCAAGGGCCGCAACCTCCTGCCCATCGGCTTCCTGCGCCATCTGATCAGCTTCTACGACGACAGCCTGAGGACCCTCCTGCCCCGCTATCTCGAGCTGAGCATGGAGAACTTCGCGCGCCATCAGGACCAGATGCGCTCCTACATGGAGCAGACCTTCGGGCGCTTCTTCCCGGTCAAGCAGTTCGAGGAGCTGACCCGCCAGAACCTCGCCCTGTTCCAGCAGGCGGCGAGCATGTTCAATCCCTTCGCCGGCGAGCAGAAGCCGGCGGCCGGCGGCGAACGGGGCGAGCCCGCCGGCGAGCCCGAGGAGGCGGCCGGCGAGGCCCAGGCGCTGAGCGACGAGGTGCGCGAGCTGCGTCGCCAGATGGAGGTCCTGCAGCGGCAGATCGACGCACTGACCCGCAGCCGCAACGGCGGCGACCGCGGCCGCCGGGGCGGTCGCAAGTCCTGACCACGCGCAGCGACGGGGGCCTCCCCGGAAGGCGGGCGCGACGGCCCGCCGGTCAGCGCACGAAGGAGACCTGGAGGCTCCAGAACCGTTCGAGGCGCATCAGCACCTTGTTGATCTGCTCGAGATCCTCGGGGCGGATACCGGTTTCCGCGAGCTCCTGGGCGTTGCGCTCGTAGAGCTTGTCGATCTGGCGGATCAGCGCCAGCCCCTTTTCCGACAGTCGCACGCGGGTCATCCGGCGATCGTGGGCGGAGCGCTCCTGGATGAGATAATCGTTCTCCACCAGCTTCTTGACGTTGTAGGAGACGTTGGAGCCGAGATAGTAGCCGCGCAGCGTAAGTTCGCCCACGGTCAGCGTTTCCTCGCCGATGTTGAACAGAATCAGGGTCTGGACGTTGTTGATGTCCTCGACCCCGAGGCGATCGAGCTCGGCCTTGATCACGTCGAGGAACCGGCGGTGCAGCCGTTCGATCAGTCGGGATGTCAGAAGATACTGCTCTTTCACGTCAGCCTCGATGAGATGCGCCCAGATCCGCTACACGCCGGAGGAAACCGGCATCGGCGAGCATTCAACCGCGACTACAGCCTGCCGGCAATCATCTTTATTATCGCCGAAAAATCCAGCCCTTCCTTGCCCGCCGCCGCGAACAGGGCGTAGAGCTGGCAGGCCTCGGCGCCGAGCGGGGTCGCCGCGCCCACCGCCGAGGCGGTCTGCTGGGCGAGGCGCAGGTCCTTGAGCATCATCGCCGCGGTGAACCCCGGCCGGTAGTCGCGGTTGGCGGGCGAGGCCGGTACGGGACCGGGTACCGGACAGTAGCTCGTGAGCGACCAGCACTGGCCCGAGGCGCGGGAGCTGATCTCGAACAGCTTGTCGGCGGAAAGCCCCAGCTTCTCGGCCAGCACGAAGGCCTCGCAGACCGAGATCATCTGGATGCCGAGCATCATGTTGTTGCAGATCTTGGCCGCCTGGCCGGTCCCGGCCGGTCCCGCGTGGACCACCGCCTTGCCCATGCGTTCGAGAACCGGCCGGGCGCGGGCAAAGGCCTCCGCCTCGCCCCCCACCATGAAGGTCAGGCTGGCCGCCTCGGCGCCCGCGACGCCACCCGAGACCGGCGCGTCCAGCATCGCCAACCCCTGGCCGCGGGCCGCCTCGTGCACCGCCCGGGCGGTCTCCACGTCGATGGTCGAGCAGTCGATCAGGAGCGCGCCCTGCTCCGCATTGTCCAGCACCCCGCCGTCGGCCAGATAGACCTCGCGCACCTGGGGGCCGGCCGGCAGCATGGTGATCACCATCTCGGCGTCGGCCACCGCCCGGTCGAGCTCCTCCACTACCGGGAGCCCCGCTTCGGCGGCCCGCGCACGCGCCGCCGCCACCACGTCGTGACCGACGACGGCGAACCCGGCCTTCGCGAGGTTGCGGGCCATCGGCAGGCCCATGTTGCCGAGGCCGATGAAGCCGATGCGTGTCATCTCTTCCTCCCGTGCGCGGCCGCGAGACCGTCTAGACGTCGTTCCAGTCGAACAGGAGATCCCCTCCGGGCAGCGGCGCGAAGCAGGCCTCCACCGCCTCCCGCGGTACCGCCCGCGGATCGGGCCAGGTCCATTTCGGGTTCCTGTCCTTGTCCACCAGGAGCGCCCGCACGCCCTCCGCGAACTCCCGCCCCTCGAGGAACCGGTGCACGATCCGGTACTCGAGCGCCAGCGCCTGGGCGAAATCGGTGAGCGCCGCACCGCGCCGGAGCTGGGCGCAGGTGACGTGGAGGGAGAAGGGCGATTTCTCCGCGAGGAGCGCGAGCTGGCGGGCACCGAAGCCGCTTCCATCCGCCTCGAGGCGATCGAGAATCGCGAGCAGCTCCTCGCCCGCGAACAGGGCGTCGATGGTGGCACGCTCCTCTTGGAGGGGCGCCGGCACCGGCTCCGGCGTCTCCGAGAGATCGGCCAGCAGGCCCGCCAGCACGGCCTCCATCCGGCGGGCGGGCGCCGCCGCCAGCTCCTCCTCCAGGAGCGGCAGCCGTTCGGCCGGCAGATAGTGGGTGGCGATGCCCGCGTAGAGGCAGTCCGCGGCCTTCGCCCGCACGCCCGTGAGGCCGAGGTACATGCCGAGCTCCCCCGGCAGGCGGGGCAGGAACCAGGTCCCGCCGACGTCGGGAAAGAAGCCGATGCCGGTCTCCGGCATGGCGAAGAGGGTGTTCTCGGTCACGATGCGATGGCTGCCGTGGATCGAGATGCCCACCCCGCCCCCCATGGTGATGCCGTCGCAGAGGGCGATGTAGGGCTTGGGGAAGTTCTTTATCCGCCAGTTCATGCGGTATTCGTCGCGGAAGAAGCCGCAGGCCGCCTCGATACCCTCGCGGTCCCGGGTCTCGATCACGCGGCGGATGTCGCCACCGGCGCAGAAGGCGCGGCCGGGCACCGCCCGCACGAGCACCGCGGCGATACCGTCGTCCTCGCGCCAGGCGGCGAGGGCGCGGCTCAACGCCCGGACCATCTCCCGTGTGAGGGCGTTCAGGGCGCGCTGGCGGTCCAGCACGACGACGCCGAGGGCGCCCCGGCGTTCGATGCGGATGTCGGCGGTTTCGGTCATCTCCCTTTCCGTGTCGGTGTCGGCGGTCATGCGCGGTCCAGCAGATGGCGGGCGACGATCACCCGCATGATCTCGTTGGTGCCCTCGAGGATGCGGTGGACGCGGAGATCGCGCAGCAGCCGCTCGATCCCGTATTCGCGGATGTAGCCGTAGCCGCCGTGGAGCTGGAGCGCGTCGTCGACGACGCGGTAGCAGACGTCGGTGGCAAAGCGCTTGGCCATGGCGCAGGCGGCCGTGGCGTCGGCGGCGCCGCGATCGAGGCGCTCGGCCGCCCGCCACACCAGGAGGCGCGCCGCCTCGAGTTCGGTGGCCATGTCCGCGAGTCGGAAACGGGTGGCCTGGAAGTCGGCGATGCGCTGTCCGAACTGCCGGCGTTCGCGGACGTACTCGAGCGCCCGCTCGAGCGCGGCGCGGGCGGCACCGAGGGAGCAGGCGGCGATGTTGACCCGGCCGCCGTCGAGGGCCTGCATGGCGATGCGGAACCCCTGCCCCTCCTCGCCGAGCCGGTTCGCCACCGGCACCCGGCAGTCGTCGAACAGCACCTGCGAGGTGGGCTGGGAGTGCCAGCCCATCTTCCTCTCCTGGGCGCCGAAGGAGAGGCCCGGCGTGTCCCGTTCCACCACGAGGGCGCTGATCCCCCGCGGCCCCTCGCCGCCGGTGCGGCACATGACGACGTAGACGTCGCTGCGGCCGCCGCCCGAGATGAACGCCTTGGTGCCGTTGAGCACGTAATGATCGCCCTCGCGCCGGGCGCTGGTGCGCAGACTGGCGGCGTCCGAACCGGAACCCGGCTCGGTCAGGCAGTAGCTCGCGAACTTGTCCATGGTCACGAGCTCGGGCAGCCAGCGATGCCGCTGCGCCTCGTCGCCGAAGCGGTCGATCATCCAGGCGACCATGTTGTGGATCGAGATGTAGGCGGCGGTGGAGGGGCAGGCGGTCGCCAGCTCCTCGAACAGCACCGCCGCGTCCAGCCGGCCGAGGCCGCTGCCGCCCACGTCCTCGCCCACGTAGATGCCGGCGAACCCCAGGGAGGCCGCTTCCCGCAGCACCTCTTCGGGGAAGATGTGCTCCTCGTCCCAGCGCTCGGCCTCGGGCGCCATGCGCTCGCGGGCGAACTGCTGCGCCGCCGCCCGCAGCGCCTCGCGATCCTCGTCGAGTTCGAACTGCACCGGCCACTCCCCGCGTTGCACCGCCGCCGAGGTACCGGGGCCCTTGGTCCCCGTCAATGCGACGGGAAGGACCGGCGACCGAAGCTCAGCCCCGCTCGCGCAGCCGCTCCGCCACCTCGAGGGCGGCGTAGGTCAGGATGGCGTCGGCGCCCGCGCGCTTGAGGGCCAGCAGCGCCTCGTCCATGCAGGCCGCCCCGTCCAGCCAGCCGCGCTCGGCGGCGGCCTTGATCATCGCATACTCGCCCGAGACGTGGTAGGCGAAGGTGGGCATGCCGAAGCGGTCCTTGAGGATGCGGATGATGTCGAGATAGGGCAGCCCCGGCTTGACCATCAGCATGTCCGCCGCCTCGGCGATGTCGAGGGCGGCCTCCCGCACCGCCTCGGCGCTGTTGGCCGGATCCATCTGGTAGGTCTTCTTGTCGGCCCCGCCGAGGGCCCCCGCCGAGCCCACCGCGTCGCGGAAGGGACCGTAGAAGGAGGAGGCGTATTTGGCGGCGTAGGAGAGCACCAGCGTGTCCTGGAAACCGGCCTCGTCCAGCGCCCGGCGCACGACCCCGATGCGGCCGTCCATCATGTCGGAGGGCGCCACCACGTCGCAACCCGCCTCGGCGAGGCAGACGGCCTGGCGGGCGAGCGCCGTCAGGGTCTCGTCGTTGAGGATCACCCCGTCGCGCAAGATCCCGTCCTGGCCGTGGGTGGTGTAGGGATCGAGGGCGACGTCGCCGATGAGGCCGATCTCCGGCAGGCGGGCCTTGAGTTCCCGCATCGCCCGACACACCAGATTGTCGGGATTCCAGGCCTCCTCCCCGCCCTCGCTCTTGCGCTCCCGCGGCGTCACCGGAAAGAGGGCGAGGGCGGGAATGCCGAGCGCGAGGCAGCGTTCGGCCACCGCCGGCAGCAGATCCACCGACAGCCGCTCGACCCCCGGCATGGAGGGGACCGGCTCGCGCTGGCCGCTTCCCTCCAGCACGAACAGCGGCAGCACGAGATCCGAGGCGTGCAGCCGGTGCTCCGCCACCAGCCGCCGGCTCCAGCCGTGTTGCCGCAGGCGGCGGAGGCGCGTGCGCGGGAAGGGCGGCAGGGGCGGAAGGGAAGGCGCGGACCCGCTCAAGGCGTTGGCCTCGTCGCTGGAGGTTGCCGTTCGCCGTTATCTAACGCTCGCTCGCCCGGCAGGCAATCGCTCCACCGGAATACGCCACCGGGCGTTTTCGATTCTCCCCGCCATCACATGCGCGCGAGAAGGCGTTGCCCACCGTCCCGCCACGGCGGAGACAGTTGACATGGAGCGGCTCCGCTTCCGCAGGCTGCGCGAAGACGGGGTTCCACCGGGGGCGAGGAGCGGATCGTGCGCGAGGCGACGGGACGCGGGAAGAGTGTCGGGCAGGCATGGGCGGCGCTGGCGCTGCTCATTCTGCTGCTGGCGCTCGCCCTTCTCGCCTACCGTCTCGACCTGCGTCCCGAGACGGTGGAGCGCGTCATCCGCGACCTCGGCGCCTGGGGCGTGCTCGCCTCCGTCGCCCTCATGGTGCTGCACAGCTTCCTGCCCTTCCCTGCGGAGCTCCTGGCCTTCGCGAACGGCATGGTCTACGGCCCCGTCTGGGGCACGGTGGTGACCTGGGTCGGCGCCATGCTGGGCGCCCTCGTGGCCTTCGCCCTCGCCCGCCGTGCCGGCCGGCCGCTGGTGGAGCGGTTCGTCGAGCGCCGCCATCTCGAACGGCTCGACCGGCGCATCGCTGCCGGCAGCGTGCCCGTGCTGCTGCTGGTGCGGCTGCTGCCGGTGGTCTCCTTCAATCTCGTCAACTACGGGGCGGGACTCACCCGCGTGCCGCTCTGGACCTTCCTCTGGACGACGGGACTCGGCATCCTGCCGCCGATCGTCGCCATGGTGGCGATGGGCGATCATCTGGAACATCTGACGGGCTGGATGTGGGGCGCCATCCTCGCCGCCTTCCTGGTCCTGTCCGCGATCTGGTGGCGGTTCCGCGGCCGCGTCGCCGCGGACGATCGGACCTGACGGCGAAGTGGCGCCTCCCGTCGCCGCCTGCTAGAAGGTCGCCGATCGCGCAGGAGCCGAGGGCAGCCCGTCTCGATGTCCGACCCCATCGTCGAAATCCGCGAGGTTTCCCGGACCTTCGTGCGCGATCTCGATCTCTCCGAGCGGATCGCCAACCTCCTGGGCGCGCGCTACCGCCCCACCGTGGTGCGGGCGGTGGACGGTGTCAGCCTGTCGGTGATGCCCGGCGAGGTAGTGGGCCTCGTCGGGGAATCGGGCTGCGGCAAGTCGACCCTCGGGCGGATGGTGGCCGGTGTGCTCGAGCCTACTGCCGGCGAGGTGCTGTTCCGCGGCCGCCGGCACGACGATTCGAACCGTGCGGCGCGGCGCGAGACCGCCCTCAAGGTGCAGATGATCTTCCAGGATCCCTTCGCCTCCCTCAACCCGCGGCTGCGGGTGGCGGAGATCATCGGCGAGGCGCCCCTCTATCACGGGCTGGTCTCGCGCGCCGAGATCGCCGACCGGGTGGCCGAGCTCATGCAGCGGGTAGGCCTCGATCCGGCCTACGCGCGCCGCTATCCGCACCAGTTCTCGGGCGGTCAGCGCCAGCGCATCGGCATCGCCCGCGCGCTCGCCGTGGAGCCCGAGTTCCTCGTCTGCGACGAGGCCATCGCCGCCCTCGACGTCTCCATCCAGGCCCAGATCCTCAACCTGTTCATGGAGCTCCGGCGCGATCTCGGCCTCACCTATCTCTTCATCAGCCACGATCTCGGGGTGGTGGAGCACATCTCGGACCGCATCGCCATCATGTATCTCGGGCGTCTCGTCGAGCTCGCCGCCACCGAGGAGCTCTACCGCCATCCCGCCCATCCCTACAGCCGCGCGCTGCTCGAGGACGTGCCGCGGCTGGATGCCGGCCGCCGCCGCTTCCGCCCCATCCAGGGAGAGATCCCCTCGCCCGTCGATCCCCCGCCGGGCTGCCATTTCCACCCGCGCTGCCCGCTGGCCTTCGCCCGCTGCCGCGAGGAGGTGCCGGCGCTCAGGGAGATCGCGCCCGGGCATTTGTCGGCCTGCCATCTGCACGATGCCGCCTGAGGCGGTACCGCCGATGGCCCTCGATCCCGGCGCCGCTTTGGCCCATATTGGAGCGCCGACGGACCGGCGCCGCCGGTTCGCCGACCCTTCCGCGTGGAGGCCGCCCGAAGCGTGACCGTCACCGCGCCGCACGTGTTCTTCATCACCCCGCCGGCTCCCTGTCCCTACCTTCCCGGACGCATGGAGCGGCGGGTGGTGGCCTGCCTCGACGAACTGCCGGCTTCGGCCTTCGACACCCTGACCGCGGCCGGCTTCCGCCGCAGCCAGCGCTTCGTCTACAAGCCGAGCTGCCTCGGCTGCCAGGCCTGCGTCTCGGTGCGGATCCTGGTCGAGCGTTTCGTCTGGAGCCGCAGCTTCCGCAAGATCCACGCCCGCAACCGCGATCTGGTGGCGACCGAGAAGGCGCCGCTGGCCACCGAGGAGCAGTATCGCCTGTTCGCCCGCTATCTCGATCACCGCCACACCGAGGGCGGCATGCAGGGCATGCGGTTCGAGGAATACCGGGAGATGGTGGAGGACGGCACCGCCGGCACGCGGCTGATCGAGTTCCGCGACGGTGACCGCCGGCTGCTCGGCGTGTCCCTCACCGATCGCGTGGCGGACGGGCTGTCCGGGGTCTACAAGTTCTTCGAACCCGCGGAGGGGCGGCGCAGCCTCGGCACCGAGATCGTGCTCTGGCACGTGCTGCGCGCCCGCGCGCTGGGGCTGCCCCACGTCTATCTCGGCTACTGGATCGCCGGCTGCCGCAAGATGGCCTACAAGTCGCGCTTCGCCCCCCTCGAGTGCCTCGAGGGTGCGAGCTGGGTGCCCTTCCCGCCGGAGACGGAGGCGACGACCGACACCCCTTGATTCGCGACCCGCATTTCACGAGGGTGCGGGCGAACCGAGGCGGCGACCGCCGCGGGGCCGGCGGTCGGCCACGCCGCCTCCCAGCGAAACGAGGGAGTGCACGATGAAGAACGTCAAGCGCCGCGATTTCGTCACCGGAGCGGCCGCGGCGGGTGCCACCGGCGCCCTCGCCGCCGCCTCAAGCTTCCCCAAGCCGGCGATCGCCCAGGGCACCTTCAAATGGCGGATGGTCACCACCTGGCCCAAGAACTTCCCGGGCCTCGGCACCGGCGCCAACCTGCTGGCCAAGATGATCGGCGAGATGTCGGAGGGCCGCCTCGAGGTCGAGGTGTACGGCGCCGGCGAGATCGTGCCCGCCTTCGAGAGCATGGACGCGGTCTCGAGCGGCACGGTGGAGATGGGCCACGGCGCCCCCTACTACTGGAAGGGTAAGGTGCCGGCCTCCCAGTTCATCGCATCATTGCCCTTCGGCCTCACGGCCCAGGAGCAGAACGCCTGGTTCTACTACGGCGGCGGCCAGGAGCTGGCCGACAAGGTGTACGCCGAGATGGGGACCAAGTTCTTCCCCTCCGGCAACACCGGCGTCCAGATGGGCGGCTGGTTCAACAAGGAGATCAACAGCCTCGACGACTACAACGGGCTCAAGATGCGGATCCCCGGCCTCGGCGGCGAGGTGGTCAAGGCGGCCGGCGGCATCGTCGTCAATCTGCCGGGCGGCGAGATCCCGCCGGCCCTGCAGTCGGGAGCCATCGACGCCACCGAATGGGTGGGTCCCTACAACGATCTCGCCTTCGGCCTCTACAAGTCGGCCAAGTTCTACTACTACCCGGGCTGGCACGAACCGGCGACGGTGCTCGACTGCTTCGTCAACATGAAGGCCTGGGAGAGCCTGCCGGCCGATCTCCAGGCCGTCGTCGAGGGCGCCAACCGGGCCGTCAACCTCGCCGTGCTGAGCGAGTTCCAGGCCCGCAACAACGACAGTCTCGACGTGCTGATCAACGAACACGGGGTGGTGCTCAAGAAGTTCCCCGACGAGGTGCTGAACGGTCTCGGCGGGCTCGCCGGACAGGTGCTGACGGAGCTCGCCGACCAGGACCCGATGTCGCGCGAGGTCCTGGACAGCATCCTCGATTTCCGGCGCAAGCTGATCGCCTGGACCAAGGTCTCCGAGCAGTCCTACATGACGGCGCGCCTGCTGCCCTTCGAATACGCCAAGCCCAGCCGGGGCTGAGGCGCCGGCATCCGGTCGGTGGAAGGCGGCCCTCCGGGGCCGCCTTTTCCGTCCGCGCTCAGTCGAACAGCAGGTCCGGCAGCCAGGTGACGAGCCCCGGAAAGGCGGCGATCACCGCGAGGCCCGCGAGCTGCAGCACGACGAAGGGGATGATGCCCCGGTAGATGTCCATGGTGGTCACCGATCGCGGCGCCACCCCGCGCAGATAGAAGAGGGCGAAGCCGAAGGGCGGCGTGAGGAAGCTCGTCTGCAGGTTGATGGCGATCATCACCCCGAGCCAGACCGGATCGAGATCCATCATCAGCAGCACCGGCCCGACGATGGGCACGACCACGAACACGATCTCGATGAAGTCGAGGAAGAAGCCGAGCACGAACATCAGCGCCATGACCAGGAACATGGCGCCGAAGGCACCGCCCGGCATGTTGTGCAGCACGTCGGTGACGATCCGCTCGCCGCCCAGGCCGCGGAAGGTGAGCGAGAACACCGAGGCGCCGAGCAGGATGACGAACACCATGGAGCTGACCATGGTGGTCTGGCGCATGACCTCGCGCAGGATCCGGAGGTCGAGCTGGCGCCGCATGAGCGCCAGCAGCATGGCGCCGACGCTGCCGACGGCGGCGGATTCGGTGGGCGTCGCGATGCCCAGCAGAATGGAGCCCAGCACGGCGACGATCAGCAGCGCCGCCGGCACCAGCGCCACCATCACCTGGCGGGCCAGCCCGTCGCGCGTCTCGCCGGCGACAACGAGGGCCGGCGCCGCCTGCGGGCGGAAGAAGGCGACCGCCGCCTCGTAGACGAGATAGAGGCCCACCAGCACGAGCCCCGGCAGCATCGCGCCGGCGAAGAGGTCCACCACCGAGACCGGCTCCGGGGCGAAGTTGCCGAGGGCGAGCTGGGCCTGGGTGTTGGCCCCCTGCAGGATGTCGCCGAGGATGACGAGGACGATGGACGGCGGGATGATCTGGCCCAAGGTGCCGGAGGCGCAGATGGTGCCGCAGGCGAGCTTCGGATCGTAGCCGGCCTTGAGCATGGTGGGCAGGGACAGCAGCCCCATGGTCACCACCGTGGCACCGACGATGCCGGTGGAGGCGGCGAGCAGCATGCCGACGACGGTCACCGAATAGGCGAGCCCGCCGCGGAGGGTGCCGAACAGGAGGCCCATGGTCTCGAGGAGCTGCTCGGCGATCTTCGAGCGCTCCAGCATCACCCCCATGAAGACGAACAGGGGCACGGCCACCAGCACCTCGTTGACCATCACCCCGAAGTAGCGCGACGGCAGCCCGCCCAGGAGCCGCATGTCGAACACGTCCAGGCCCCAGCCGATGGCGGCGAAGGCGAGCGCCGTGCCGGCCAGCGAGAAGGCCACCGGAAAGCCCAGCAGCAGCACGCCGCAGGTGGCGACGAACATGAGGAGGCTCAGGATCTCCCCGGTCATCGGGCGTCCGCCGCGTCCTGGGCGGTCAGGAGCTCGGGGCGTCCGCGCAGCGCCAGCAGGGCCTTGGCCGCCAGCGACAGCCCCTGCAGCCCGACCAGGACCGCGAACAGGAGGATGGCGGTCTTGAGCAGGAACAGGCCCGGCAGCCCGCCCGCCTCGCGGGACTCCTCGAGCTTGCTCCAGGATTCCGCGACATAGGGCCAGCTCACGTAGAAGATCACGAGAACCAGCGGCATCAACAGCAGCAGCGAGCCCAGGAAATCGACCCAGGCCTTGTAGCGGATCCCCGCCGGCCGGTAGAAGACGTCGACCCGCACATGGCCGTTGTGCAGCAGCGTGTAGCCGGCGCCCAGCATGAACACGAGGCCATGCATCCAGACGTAGGTCTCCTGGACCCAGACCAGCCCCCAGTTGAAGCCGTAGCGCATCACCGCCACGGTGAAGGTGACCAGCACCATGGCGAGGGTGAGCCAGGAGACCGCCCGCCCCACCGCCTCGTTGAGACGGTCCACGGTCCGGGCGAAGGCTTCGAGCTTGTCCATGGGCATGCCCTGTTCTATGGCCCCCGACGGCGGCGATCGCTGTCGCGGCCCCTGCTTACACGGCGCCGCGCGGACTGGCCAGACGGGGGGCTGCGCGCCTCGGTCGCGGTTCACCGGCGGCCGCTCCGGTCCCATCTGCGGCCGGTCGGGAACGGATCGCACGACACAGCGGAAACGGGAGGAAGGATGGGCGAGACCTTCAGGGCGCTGGTGCTCGATCGTGAGGACGGCGGAATCGCATGGCGTATCGAGGCGTTGCCGGTCACGGCGCTGCCGGAGGGTGAGGTGCTGGTGGAGATCGCCTACTCCTCCCTCAACTACAAGGACGGGCTGGCGATCACCGGCGCCGGCAAGATCATCCGCGAGTTTCCCTTCGTCCCCGGCATCGACTTCGCGGGTCGTGTGCGGGAATCCGCCTCGCCGGACTACCGGCCGGGCGATCCCGTGGTGCTCACCGGCTGGGGGGTGGGCGAGCGCCACTGGGGCGGCCTCGCGGAACTCGCCCGGGTGCCGGCGGAATGGCTCGTGCCGCTGCCGGAGGGGCTCGGCCTCCGCCAAGCCATGACCATCGGCACCGCCGGCTTCACCGCCATGCTGTGTGTGATGGCCCTCGCCGAGCAGGGCGTCGAACCCGGAGCGGGCGACGTCCTCGTCACCGGCGCGGGTGGCGGCGTCGGCTCGATCGCCACCGCCCTCCTGGCGCGGCGCGGCCATCGGGTGGTGGCGGTGACCGGGCGGTCGGAACTCGGCCACTATCTCCGCGCCCTCGGCGCCGCCGAGGTGATCCCGCGGCAGGAGGTGCTGGAGGCCGGCAAGGCCCCCCTCGCCTCGCAGCGCTGGGCCGGGGCCGTGGATACGGTGGGCGGGGCGATGCTGGCCTCACTCCTCAAGGCGCTGCGCTACGGCGGCACCGCCACCGCCTGCGGGCTGGCCGGCGGCGCCGAACTCCACACCACCGTCTTCCCCTTCATCCTGCGGGGGGTGAAGTTGATCGGCATCGACTCGGTGTACTGTCCGCGGCCGCGACGGCTCGAAGCCTGGAAAACCCTGGCGCGCGAACTCGATCCGGCGCTACTCGATCAAATCACCACCGTGGTCCCGCTCGAGAAGGCGGCCGAAATCGCACGAGGATTTCTCGAGGGCAAGATCCGGGGCCGCGTGGTGGTGGCGATCGGCGAGGAAAACTGAGTATTCGATCCGCGAACTTCCGTTGCAAGGCCGCGGCGACGTGGTATAAGCGCGCCGATCCTTCGACCGGCGGTGGCGGGAGGCGTCGCCTCGCGTTTCCATCCCGTCGCCCGCAGTGAGCCATGCCGACTGTATTCGTACTCAACGGTCCCAATCTCAACCTCCTCGGCAGGCGCGAGCCCGACATCTACGGCCGGGACAGCCTCGAGGACATCGCCGCCCGCTGCCGCGAGGCCGGCCGGCGGCTGGGGCTGGACATCGCCTTCCGCCAGACCAATTCCGAAGGCGAGCTCGTGGGCTGGATCCAGGAGGCGATCGAGGCGGCGGCGGCCCTCGTCGTCAACGCCGGTGCCTACACCCACACCTCGGTCGCGGTGCTGGACGCGCTGCGGGCCTTTCCCGGACCGATCGTCGAGGTGCATCTCTCGAACCCCCATCGCCGCGAGGCCTTCCGTGCCCGTTCCTACGTCTCGCTGGCGGCGGACGGCGTGATCTGCGGCTTCGGCGCCACCGGCTATCTGCTGGCCCTCGAGGCCGTGGCCGAGCGCCTGCGGGACCGCCGCGAAGAGACCGAACCCGAAGCGTGACCATGGCCAGTATCGACATCGACATCGCCTACATCGAGAAGCTCGCCGAGCTGCTCGAACGCACCGGTCTCACCGAGATCGAGATCGGCCAGGGGGAGACCCGGCTGCGGGTCGCCCGCCAGATCCAGGCCCGGCTGGAGTACGCCTCGCCGCCGCCGGCCCCGCCGCCCGCCGCCGCCGAGGCCCCGGCCCCGGCACCGGTGCCCGAGGCGGCCGCCGAGGCGCCGCAGGCCGGCGCCGTCACCGCCCCCATGGTGGGTACCGTCTATCTGGCGCCCGAGCCCGGGGCCGATCCCTTCGTGCGGGTCGGCGACCGGGTGCAGGAGGGCCAGACCCTGCTCATCATCGAGGCGATGAAGGTGATGAACACCATCCGCGCGCCGCGCGCCGGCACGGTGACGCGGATCCTGGTCGAGAACGCCCAGCCGGTCGAGTTCGGCGAGCCGCTGATGGTCATCGAGTGAAGCGCGTGCCGTGATCCGCAAGCTCCTGATCGCCAACCGCGGAGAGATCGCGCTCAGGGTCCTCAGGGCCTGCCAGGAGCTGGGGATCGCGAGCGTCGCCGTCCATTCCACCGCCGACACCGACGCCATGCACGTGCGGCTGGCCGACGAGAGCGTGTGCATCGGCCCGCCCCCGGCCAAGGAATCCTACCTCAACGCCGCCGCCATCCTGGCCGCCGCCGAGATCACCGGCGCCGACGCCATCCATCCCGGCTACGGTTTCCTCTCGGAGAACGCCGATTTCGCCCAGATGGTGACCGAGCACGGCTTCACCTTCGTCGGCCCGTCGGCGGAACACATCCGCATCATGGGCGACAAGGTGGAGGCCAAGCGCCACATGCGCCGCCTCGGGGTGCCGGTGGTGCCGGGCAGCGACGGGCCGGTGGCGGAGGAGGAGGAAGCGCGGCTGCTGGCCGGGGAGATCGGCTATCCGGTGCTGGTCAAGGCGGTGGCCGGCGGCGGCGGCCGCGGCATGGTGGTGGTCCGGGACGACAGCGAGCTCGCGCGCGCCCTCAACATCGCCCGCAACGAGGCGCGCGCCGGCTTCGGTGACGACCGGGTCTATCTCGAGAAGTTCCTCGACCGGCCGCGGCACATCGAGGTCCAGGTGCTGGGCGATCTGCACGGCAACGTGGTCCATCTGTTCGAACGTGACTGCTCGATCCAGCGCCGGCACCAGAAGGTGGTGGAGGAGGCCCCCTCGCCGGTGCTGAGCGAGGAGCAGCGCCGGGAGATCGGCGCCACCGTGGCGGCGGCCATGGCCGAACTCGGCTACGTGGGCGCCGGCACCGTCGAGTTCCTCTATCAGGACGGCGACTTCTACTTCATCGAGATGAACACCCGGCTGCAGGTCGAGCATCCGGTGACCGAGATGATCACCGGCATCGACATCGTGCGCGAGCAGATCCGGGTCGCCGCCGGTCTGCCCCTCGGCTTCGACCAGGAGGGGGTGCGCCTCTCGGGACACGCCATCGAATGCCGCATCACCGCCGAGGATCCGGAGACCATGCTGCCGGCGCCCGGCCGGGTGGAGGCCTACCATCCGCCGGGCGGCCCGGGGGTGCGGATCGATTCCGCCCTCTACGCCGGCTACCGGGTGCCGCCCTTCTACGACAGTCTGATCGCCAAGCTGGTGGTCCACGACGGCGATCGCCAGCAGTGCCTGCGGCGGCTCGCGCGCAGCCTCGGGGAATTCGTGATCGACGGTATGCCTTCGACGCTTCGCCTCTTGCGCGAGATTGTCGAAAGTGAGCAAATGCACGGCGGGGACTACGATATCGGCTGGCTCGAGCGCTTCCTCGAGCAGCGCCGGAAATAGGTTCGCCCCCTTTCCCCGTCTGTTCGGATGCCGACATGCAGGCACTGCCGCCGGAACTCATCATAAGCGCCTATGCCAACGGACTCTTTCCCATGGCGCGTGACCGGCACGATCCCGCCATCCACTGGCTCGACCCGATCCGCCGCGGCATCCTCCCCCTCGACGGCTTCCACGTCCCCCGCAGCCTCCGCAAGCTGCTGCGCCGCGCCCCCTTCGAGATCCGCATCGACACGAGCTTTCCGGCGGTCATCCACGCCTGCGCCGAACCGACCCCGGACCGCCCCCGCACCTGGCTCAACGACGAGCTGATCGAGGCCTACATCGCGATGGCCGCCCGCGGCTTCGCCCACAGCATCGAATGCTGGCGCGAGGATCGCCTGGTGGGCGGGCTCTACGGGGTGGTGCTGGGGGCCGCCTTCTTCGGCGAGAGCATGTTCAGCCGCGCCCGCGACGCCAGCAAGGTGGCGCTGGTGGAGCTCGTCTGCCGGCTGCGGGCCGCCCGCTTCGAGCTCCTCGACACCCAGTTCGTGACCGATCACCTGAAACGCTTCGGGGCCATCGAGATCAGCCGGCAGGACTACCGCATCCGCCTGCGGCGGGCGATCGTCAAGCACGCCGTCTTCCCGCTCGAGGACTATTCGTTCGCGTTCCGCGAGTTCGGCAGGAGGAACACGTCCGGCGGCAGCGGCACGGCCCCCTCGCCGTCGGCCGGCGCCTCCCCGGGCGGCGTCGCCGAGCCCCCGGGCGCCCGCGCCTCGGGCGGCAGCGGCTCCTCGCAGTCCAGCACCCAGACGTCGTAGACGGGGTGCTCGAGGGCCGAGATCGAGGGGCTCGAGGCGAACATCCAGCCGCTGAACACCCGCTCCGCCGGCCGCCCCGGATCCACCGCCTCGATCTCGAGGAAGGCGGCACTCTCCGGGGGCTCCACCGGCGGCGACTTGTAGCAGGCGCGGGCGGTGATCTCGAGGGTACCGAAGCGCACCATCTCGCCGACGCGGGCGGTGAAGGTGGAGATGCGGGCGGTGATCTTGTCGAGCCCCTGCAGCACCACCACCGCATAGGGCTCGACGACGGCGGCGGAGGCGGTGGCCGGCAGGGCGAGGAGCGCCAGGAGGCAGCCGGCGGCGATCCTCACGGCTTCGATCCGCCTTCCTGCTGGCCGCCGAAGATGAAGCGACCCACCAGATCCTCGAGATTGACCGGCGGCTGGGTGAAGGTGATGCGTCCGCCCGGCGGCAGCATGTCCTCCTCGGCGCCGGGGATGATCGACAGATACTTGCTGCCGAGAAGGCCCGAGCTCACGATCGCCGCCGAACTGTCGCGCGGCAGCCTGACGTCGCTGCGCACGCTGAACACCACCTCGGCCCGGTAGGTGTCGAGGTCGAGCTTCTCCTCCACCACCTTGCCCACCCGGATGCCGCTCACCCGGACCTCGGCGCCGATCTCGAGCCCGTCGATGCGATCGAAGGCGGCGGTCAGGAGATAGCCGTCGGGGCTCGCCACGTTGCTGCGGGTGTAGGCCCAGAAGAGAAACCCGAAGGCCACCAGCAGCACCACGGCACCGAGCAGCGTTTCGACGATGTTACGCGACATCCCTCGTTCCCCGTTGCCGGTGCCGCCGACCGCCGCACCTCGCTCGCCGCCTCACGCCGGCTCCTCCTCGAGCCCGAGCAGCGCCCGGGCGAAGGCCTCGGGCGCGAAGGGCTGCAGATCCTCGGCCGTCTCGCCGACGCCGATGGCATGTACCGGCAGACCGAAACGGCGTGCAAGGGCGACTACCACGCCGCCCTTGGCGGTGCCGTCGAGCTTGGTGACGACGAGCCCCGTGACATCGACCATCGCCCGGAAGGTCTCCACCTGGGCGTGGGCGTTCTGGCCGGTGGTGGCGTCGAGCACCAGCAGCACGTCGTGGGGCGCGGCCGGGTCGAGCTTCCTGAGCACGCGCACGATCTTGGCCAGCTCGTCCATCAGCGCCTGCTTGTTGTGGAGCCGGCCGGCGGTGTCGATCAGCAGCACGTCGAACCCCTCGCGCCGCGCCCGTTCGAGGGCCTCGTAGGCGAGACCGGCGGCATCGGCGCCCGGCCGGCCGGTGACCACCGGCGCGCCGGTGCGCTCGCCCCAGATCACGAGCTGTTCCACCGCCGCCGCCCGGAAGGTGTCGCAGGCGGCGAGCATCACCCGTCGGCCGCGGGCGCGCATCTGCCGGGCGAGCTTGCCGATGGTCGTCGTCTTGCCGACCCCGTTGACGCCCGCCACCAGGATCACCTGCGGGCGCGCCTCGGTACGCTCCGGCAGCGGCTTCGCCACCGGCTCCAGGATGCGGGCCACCGCCGCCGCCAGGGCCTCGCGGATCTCGCGGTCCGTCACCTCCCGGCCGAAGCGGCCGCGCGAGAGCTCGGCGATCAGCTCGCCCGCCGTCTCGACGCCGAGATCGGCCATGATCAGCGCCTCTTCGAGCTCCTCCAGCGCCTCGGCGTCGAGCCGGCGCCGGCGCAGCACGCCACCGATGCGCTCCTTGAGGCTGTTCGAGGAGCGGGCGAGCCCCTGCTTCAGGCGTTGCAGCCAGCCGAGCCTTTCAGCCATGGTCCGCGGGCCTCGCCAGCAGCACGCCGTCGGAGGTGCCGGTGATGGTCACCGGCGTCAGCTGCCCGGCCACCGCCCCCTCCGTCTCCGCGAGGCGGGCCGGCGCGAAATGCTCGGTGTGGCCGCCGCCACCGCGTTCGACGAGCAGGGTGCGCCGCTTTCCCACCTCGGCGGCGAGGAAGCGCTCCAGCATCGCCTCGCCGCGGGCGCGCAGCCGCGCCGCCCGCTCGCGCCGCACCTCCCGCGGCACCTGCGGCATGCGCGCGGCGGGCGTGCCGGGCCTCGGCGAATAGGGAAAGACGTGGAGGAAGGTGAACTCCGCCTCCTCCACGAGATCGAGGGTCCGCGCGAACATCGCCTCGTCCTCGGTGGGAAAGCCGGCAATGAGATCGGCGCCGAACACGAGATCCGGCCGCAGCCGGCGAAGCTCGGCCACCAGCCGCAGGACATCCGCCCGGCCATGGCGGCGGCGCATGCGCTTGAGCACGAGATCGTCCCCCGCCTGCACCGAGAGATGGAGGTGCGGCATCAGCCGCTCCTCCTCGGCGAAGGCCCGGGCGAGGGCCGGATCCACCTCCGCCGGGTCGATCGAGGACAGGCGCAGCCGCGGCAGCCCGGGCACTTCCCGCAGCAGCCGGCGGACGAGATGGCCGAGCCGCGGGCGCTCCGGGAGATCGGTCCCCCAGGAGGTGAGATCGACCCCCGTCAGCACCACCTCCCGGTAGCCCCGGGCCACCAGCAGCCGGGTCTGGGCGACGATCTCCGCCGGCGGCAGGCTGCGGCTGGGCCCGCGCCCCATGGGAATGACGCAGAAGGTGCAGCGGTGATCGCAGCCCTGCTGGATCTGGACGAAGGCGCGGCTGCGGCCGTCGAAGCCCTCCACCAGATGGCCCGCGATCTCCCGCACGGTGGCGATGTCGGCCACCTGCAGCCGCGCAGCACCACCGGCGGCGAGCGCCCGCCAGGTCTCCGGCCGCAGCTTCTCGCGGTTGCCGAGCACGTGATCCACCTCGGCCATGGCGGCGTAGCGGTCGGGGGCGATCTGGGCGGCGCAGCCGGTGACCACGATCCGCGCGTCCGGATGCTCGCGGCGGGCGCGGCGGATCGCCTGGCGGGCCTGGCGCTCGGCCTCGGCGGTCACCGCGCAGGTGTGGACGATCACCGTCTCACGGATGCCCGCCGCCTGCGCGTGGCGGCGCATCACCTCCGATTCGAAGGTGTTGAGACGACAGCCGAAGGTTACGATCCGGGGCGTGCGCATTCAGTCCGACAACAGCTCCCGAGGGTCGAAGGTGCCGCGGAAACAGTAGGCGGCGGGGCCGGTCATCTCCACCGGGCCCTCGCCCGGCCAGGAGATCTCGAGAACACCGCCATCCAATATGAGGCGGGCGCCCTTCTCCACAAGCCCGCGCCGCACCGCCGCCACCAGGGCGGCACAGGCGCCGCTGCCGCAGGCGAGGGTGAGGCCGCTGCCGCGCTCGAACACCCGAAGGCGGATCCCGTCGCCCTCCCGCGGTTGCGCGAAGCCCACGTTCACCCCCTCGGGGAAGAAGGGGTGCCGCGCGATCCGGCTCCCCAGCCGCTCGACATCGAGCCCCTCCAGCTCCTCGACGAAGAAGACCGCGTGCGGATTGCCCATGTTCACCCCGACGGGCGGCGGCAGCCCGGGGACCGCCACCGGCAGGGCGAGGGTGTCGCAGGGCTCGGCCACCGGGATCTCGTTCCACGTGAGCCGCGGCGGCGGCAGCCATACGGTCACCCGCCCGTCGTCACCCACCCGCGTCGGGATGCGGCCGGCCGCGCTCGCCAGCACCGGCTCCCTGCCCTCCCCGGTATCCGCCAGCAGCCGCGCGACGCAGCGGGTGGCATTGCCGCAGGCCCCGGCCTCGCCGCCGTCGGCGTTGAAGAAGCGCAGGCGCGCCGCCGCCTCCGCCGCCGGTTCCAGCAGCACCAGCTGGTCGCAGCCGATGCCGCGATGCCGGTCGGCCAGGCGGCGGATCAGCTCCGGTGACGGCGCGGGGCTTCCGGCACGACGGTCGATGATCACGAAATCGTTGCCGCAGCCCTGCATCTTGACGAAGGGGACGCTGCACATCACGCGCGGCAATAGAGAGCACCACCGGGCCGAAAGCAACCCCCGGGCACCCGCCGCGGCGGGCGGCGGAAGGGGCGGAAAACCTTGACTTCGGCCGCTTCCGGCCCATAAAAACGGCCACTGCTTCGGGTGGCCGCCCAGCGGCGCCAAGCCAGCACCTGTGCGTCACGACGCCTCGGACCCGGCGGGACCGAGCGCGCGGTTTTGCTTGGAAGCCATGTTCGAGAACCTGACCAGCCGTCTCGGCACCGTCTTCGATCGCCTCAAGCGCCGCGGCGCGCTCGGGGAGGCGGACGTGGACGCCGCGCTGCGGGAGATCCGCGTGGCGCTGCTGGAGGCCGACGTGGCCCTGCCGGTGGTCAAGGATTTCGTCCGCGGCGTGCGCGAGAAGGCGGTCGGCCGGGAGGTGCTCAAGAGCGTCACCCCGGGCCAGATGGTGGTCAAGATCGTCCACGACCACCTGGTGGAGCTCCTGGGCGGCACCCATGCGGCGCTGCGCTACGGCCCGCCGCCCTCGGCGATCCTGATGGTCGGCCTCCAGGGCTCGGGCAAGACGACGACGAGCGCCAAGCTCGCCCGCCGCATCGAGACGCGCGACAGGAAGCGGGTGCTGCTCGCCTCCCTCGACGTGCAGCGGCCGGCCGCCCAGGAGCAGCTCGCCACCTTGGCCCGCCAGGCGGGCGTGGCCGCGCTGCCGATCGTGCCGGGCGAGGATCCGCCGGCCATCGCCCGGCGGGCGCTCGAGACGGCACGGCGGGAGGGCTACGACGTCGTCGTCCTGGATACCGCCGGCCGCCTGCACGTGGACGAGGCGCTGATGCGCGAGCTCGAGACGGTGCGCGACCTCGTCGCGCCGGCCGAGACGCTGCTCGTGGCCGACGCGCTGACCGGTCAGGATGCGGTCAACGTCGCCCGTCAATTCCACGAGCGCATCGGCGTGAGCGGCATCGTGCTCACCCGCATGGACGGCGATGCCCGGGGCGGCGCCGCGCTGTCCATGCGGGCGGTGACCGGCCAGCCCATCAAGTTCGTCGGCACCGGCGAGAAGCTCGATGCGCTCGACGCCTTCCATCCCGAGCGCATGGCCTCGCGCATCCTCGACATGGGCGATGTGGTCTCGCTGGTCGAGAAGGTCGCCGAGACGGTGGACCGCGACGAGGCGGAGCGGATGGCCCGGCGCATGGCCAAGGGCCGTTTCGATCTCAACGACCTGCGAAAGCAGCTCCAGCAGATGCGCAAGATGGGCGGGATGAGCGGCATCCTGGCCCAGCTTCCCGGCGTCGCCAGGATGAAGCAGCAGCTCGCCAAGGCCAACGTCGACGAGAAGATGATCGTGCGCCAGTGCGCCATCATCGATTCGATGACCCCGCAGGAGCGTCGGCGACCGGAGATCATCCACGCCTCGCGCAAGCGCCGCATCGCCCGCGGGTCCGGTACCAACGTGCAGGACGTGAACAGGCTCCTGAAGCAGCACCGGCAGATGCAGGACATGCTCAAGCGGGCGAAGAAGGCGGGCGGCATCCAGAACCTGCTCGGCCGGGGTCTTCCGCCCGGCATGCTGCCCCACTGACACGATCACGACAGAGGACGAGGAGTTTCCAGCGATGGCCGTACGCATCCGTCTCGCCCGGGGAGGCACCAAGAAGCGCCCCTTCTACCGCATCGTCGCCGCCGATTCGCGCAGCCCGCGCGACGGCCGCTTCATCGAGAAGCTGGGCACCTACAATCCGCTGCTGCCCGACGACCATCCCGAACGGGTGACGCTGAACGAGGAGCGCATCCGCCACTGGCTGTCGGTGGGCGCGCAGTATTCCGATCGGGTCGCACGGTTCCTCGACAAGGCCGGCATCGTTCCCGGCGCCACCCGCCTGCGCGGCACCGGCAAGCGGGCCCAGGAGATCGCCGCCAGGAAGCGGGCGGAGGCCGAGGCGGCCGAGGCCTGAGGTCGCGGCGGCCCGGGGAACAGGCGCGATGTCCGGCACCGGCGAGCGGCTCGTCTGCGTGGCCGAGGTGGCCACCGCGCACGGCGTGCGCGGCGCCCTCAAGCTGCGCTGCTTCACCGAGCGGCCGGAGAGCGTCGCCGCCTACGGGCCGCTGCTCGACGCGCAGGGCCGCGAACTGCTGCGGCCGCGGGTGATCGGTCGCTGGCGGGGCGGCGTGGTGGTGGTCTCGGAGAACATCCGCGACCGCGACGCCGCCGAGGCGCTGCGCGGCCGCAAGCTATACGTGCCGCGGCGCGCCCTGCCGCCCGCCGGCGAGGAGGAGTACTACCATGCCGATCTCCTCGGCCTCCGGGCGATCGGGACCGGCGGCGGGGAGCTGGGCGAGGTGCTGGCGGTGCACGAGTTCGGTGCCGGCACGCTGCTCGAGATCGGCCACGACCGGCGCGATTCCGTCCTCGTCCCCTTCACCCGCGAGGCGGTGCCCGAGATCCACCTCGAACGCGGCTATCTCGTGGTGGAGCCGCCGCTGACGGTGGAGGCGGAAGGGCGCGAACGCGAGGAGGCGGTGCCGTGAGCGCGCCCTGGACCGCCACCGTGCTCACCATCTTCCCGGAGATGTTTCCGGGGCCGCTCGGCTTCTCGCTCGCCGGCAAGGCCCTCGCGAACGGCGTCTGGAAGCTGGATGCGGTGGATCTCCGGGACTATGCCACCGACCGCCACCGCACCGTGGACGACGCCCCCTTCGGCGGCGGCGCCGGCATGGTCATGCGCCCCGA
Source organism: Alphaproteobacteria bacterium (assembly GCA_027045875.1). Classification (GTDB taxonomy): domain Bacteria; phylum Pseudomonadota; class Alphaproteobacteria; order Geminicoccales; family Geminicoccaceae; genus JALSRW01. The sequence goes on from JALUAG010000041.1 coordinate 35,150, forward strand.
CGTGATCGCCCGCGCGGTGGACGATCGCACCGCCCGCGGCGCGCCCGGACCGCGCGTCTATCTCACCCCGCGGGGCGAGCGGCTGACCCAGGCGCGGGTGCGGGAATGGGCGGAGGGGGCCGGTGTCCTCCTCCTTTGCGGCCGCTACGAGGGGGTGGATCAGCGGGTGATCGAGGCCCGCGACTTCCTCGAGGTCTCGATCGGCGATTTCGTGCTCTCGGGCGGCGAGCTCGCCGCCATGGCGGTGATCGACGCCTGCGTGCGGCTGCTGCCCGGAGTGGTGGGCGACGCCGCCTCGCTCGAGGAGGAGAGCTTCAGCGGCGGGTTGCTCGAATACCCCCACTACACCCGGCCCCAGGTCTGGGAAGGCCGCCCCGTACCCGAGGTGCTGCTTTCCGGCCATCACGCCGAGATCCGGGCCTGGCGGCGGCGCCAGGCGCTGGAGATCACCCGGCGTCGGCGGCCGGATCTCTTGAATACCGTGTCCTGAACGTCCACAACACCGGTCGGGCGGGACGACCGGTCGAGCCTGCGGAGTGACGAGCCATGCACATCATCGAAGAACTCGAGAAGGACCAGATCGCGCAGCTGACGGCCGAGCGTCCGGTGCCCGACTTCCGCCCCGGCGACACCCTCCGGGTCAACGTGCGGGTGATCGAGGGCAACCGCGAGCGCATCCAGGCCTTCGAAGGGGTGTGCATCGCCCGCCGCAACCGCGGCATCAACTCCTCCTTCACCGTGCGCAAGATCTCCTACGGCGAGGGGGTGGAGCGGCTCTTCCCGCTCTACAGCCCGCGCATCGAGAGCATCGAGGTGGTGCGCCGCGGCCGTGTCCGTCGCGCCAAGCTCTATTACCTGCGCAGCCGGCGCGGCAAGGCGGCACGGATCGCCGAGCGCCGCTACGAACCCACCAACAAGGCAAGCAAGGCCGAGGCCGCCGCGGGAGAGGCCGACGGCGAGGAATGAGCCGGCCGCACGGCCGGGGGAGAGGAGCGTCATGTCCGGGCCGAGGACCCTGTTCGAGAAGATCTGGGACAGCCATGTCATCGAGGAGCAGGAGGACGGCACCTGCCTGCTCTACATCGACCGCCACCTCGTCCACGAGGTGACGAGCCCGCAGGCCTTCGAGGGGCTGCGCCAGAGCGGCCGCAGGGTCCGCCGTCCGGATGCCACCCTCGCCGTGCCCGACCACAACCTGCCGACCACCGACCGCTCGAAGGGCATCGCCGACGAGACCTCGCGCATCCAGGTGGAAACCCTGCAGAAGAACTGCGCGGAGTTCGGCATCCCGCTGTTCGATGCCCTGGATATCCGCCAGGGCATCGTCCACGTGATCGGCCCCGAACAGGGCTTCACCCTGCCCGGCACCACCATCGTCTGCGGCGACAGCCACACCAGCACCCACGGCGCCTTCGGGGCCCTGGCCTTCGGCATCGGCACCTCCGAGGTGGAGCATGTGCTGGCCACCCAGACGCTTCTCCAGAAGCGCCCCAAGACGATGCGCATCCGGGTCGAGGGCGAACTGCCCCTCGGCGTGACCGCCAAGGACGTGATCCTCGCCATCATCGGCAAGATCGGCACCGCCGGCGGCACCGGCCACGTGATCGAATATGCGGGCGAGGTGGTCCGCGGCCTGTCGATGGAAGGGCGGATGACGGTCTGCAACATGTCCATCGAGGCCGGTGCCCGGGCCGGGCTGGTGGCCCCCGACGACAAGACCTACGCCTATCTCGCCGGCCGGCCGATGGCGCCCAAGGGCGCGCTCTGGGAGCAGGCAGTGGCCTACTGGCGCACCCTGCCCTCCGACGAGGGCGCCCGCTACGACCGGGAGGTCGTGCTCGACGCGTCGGAGATCGAGCCACTGGTGACCTGGGGCACTTCCCCCCAGGACGTGGCGCCGATCTCGGGGCGGGTCCCCGATCCCGCCGCCGAAACCGACCCCCAGCGCCGGGCCGCCATGGAGCGGGCGCTGGCCTACATGGGCCTCGAGCCCGGCACGCCGATCGCCGAGATCCGCATCGACACCGTGTTCATCGGCTCCTGCACCAACGGGCGCATCGAGGATCTGCGCGCGGTGGCGAAGATCGTCGAGGGGCGACGGGTCGCCCCCCATGTGCGCGCCCTCGTGGTGCCCGGCTCCGGCCTCGTCAAGCATCAGGCGGAGGAGGAGGGTATCGATCGCATCCTCCTCGATGCCGGCTTCGAATGGCGGGAGCCCGGCTGTTCCATGTGCCTCGCCATGAACCCCGACAAGCTGTCGCCCGGCGAGCGCTGCGCCTCCACCAGCAACCGCAATTTCGAGGGGCGGCAGGGCAAGGGAGGCCGCACCCATCTCGTGAGCCCGGCGATGGCCGCCGCCGCCGCCATCGAAGGGCGTTTCACCGACGTCCGCGAGTTCCTCTGAGGGAGGCCCGCCGTGCAACCGTTCCGAAGGCTCGAGGGCATCGCCGCGCCGCTGCCGATGGTCAATGTCGACACCGACAAGATCATCCCCGCCCACTGGCTCAAGACCATCAAGCGCACCGGCCTCGGGGTGGGGCTGTTCGAGACCCTGCGCTACCGCGAGGACGGCAGCGAGAACCCCGATTTCGTCCTCAATCGCGAGCCCTGGCGTCGCGCCCGGATCCTGATCGCGGGCGAGAATTTCGGCTGCGGCAGCTCGCGTGAGCACGCCCCCTGGGCGCTCCTGGATTTCGGCATCCGCTGCGTGATCGCGCCTTCCTTCGCCGACATCTTCTTCAACAACTGCTTCAAGAACGGGATCCTGCCCATCGTGCTCCCGAGGGAGACCGTCGATGCGCTGATGGCGGAGGCGGAAACCAGCCCGGAGCCCGTCTTCACCATCGACCTCGAACGGCAGCTCATTCTCCGGCCGAGCGGCAACGCGCCGGTGCGGTTCGAGGTGGATCCCTTCAAGCGCCACTGCCTGCTCGAAGGCCTCGACGACATCGGGCTCACGCTGAAAAAGGCGCACGAGATCGAGGCCTACGAGGAGGCGCTGCGACGGGAGAAGCCCTGGCTCTTCCGGCCGGCGGCGTGAGCGCGGCGCTCGATCCGAGAACAGGGGAAGGAACGCGCGATGGCCCAGGCGGGCACCATTCTCTTTCTGCCGGGTGACGGCATCGGCCCGGAGATCATGGAGCAGGTCAAGCGGGTGATCGGCTGGCTGGCCGCCCGCGGGATCGAGATCGCGGTCGAGGAGGATCTCGTGGGCGGCGCCGCCTACGACCGCCACGGTACCCCCCTCACCGAGGAGACCCTCGACAAGGCCCGGCGCATCGGCACCGTGATGTTCGGGGCCGTGGGCGGCCCGCAGTACGACGATCTTCCCTTCGAGAAGAAGCCCGAGCGCGGGCTGCTGCGTCTCCGCAAGGAGCTCGGCCTCTTCGCCAACCTGCGCCCGGCGATCGTCTTTCCGGCCCTGGCCGACGCCTCGAGCCTCAAGCGGGAGCTCGTGGAGGGGCTCGACATCCTGATCCTGCGCGAGCTCACGGGAGGGGTCTATTTCGGCGAGCCGCGGGGCATCGAGGAGCTGCCCGACGGCGAGAAGCGGGCGGTGGACACGCAGGTCTACACGAGCCCCGAGATCCGCCGCATCGCCCGGGTCGCCTTCGAGCTGGCGCGCCAGCGCCGGGGCCGCGTGACCTCGGTCGAGAAGGCCAACGTCATGTACACCGGCGTCCTCTGGCGGGAGGTGGTACAGGAGGTGCACGACGCCGAGTTCCCCGATGTCGCCCTCGGCCACATGTACGCCGACAACTGCGCCATGCAGCTCGTACGCCAGCCGAAGCAGTTCGACGTCATCGTCACCGACAATCTGTTCGGCGATCTCCTCTCCGATGCTGCCGCCATGCTCACCGGATCCTTGGGCATGCTGCCCTCGGCCTCCCTCGGCGCGCCCGCTGCCGACGGCAGGCGCAAGGCGCTCTACGAGCCGGTGCACGGCAGCGCGCCCGACATCGCCGGTCAGGACAAGGCCAACCCCCTCGCCTGCATCCTGAGCTTCGCCATGCTGCTGCGCTACTCGCTCGATCTCGGGGCCGAGGCGGACCGTCTCGAGCGGGCGGTGGCCGCCGTACTCGAGAAGGGCTACCGGACGCCCGACATCGCCCAGCCGGGCACCACCCTCGTGGGCACGAGCGGGATGGGCGATCGGCTGCTCGCCGAGCTCGACGCCTCGGTCGCCTGATCCCCGGACGCGGCCCCTCGCATCGTGGAAGGACGGAGCCCATGAGCTACAATGTCGCGGTGGTCGGCGCCACCGGCGCGGTCGGCAGCGAGATGCTGCAGATCCTCTACGAGACCGGGTTTCCCGTCGACGAGGTCCATGCCGTGGCCTCCGGGCGCTCGGTGGGCAGGGAGGTGGCCTTCGGCGACGAGGTGCGCCTCACGGTGCAGGACCTCGACGGTTTCGATTTCGAGGACATCCACATCGCCCTCTTCTCGGCCGGCGGCGAGATCTCGGCGAAATACGCGCCGCGGGCGGCGGCGGCCGGCTGCGTCGTGATCGACAACAGCTCCCATTTCCGCATGGAGCCCGACGTCCCTCTCGTGGTGCCCGAGGTGAACCCCGAGGCGCTCGAGGGCTTCCGCGCCCGCAACATCATCGCCAACCCCAACTGTTCCACCATCCAGATGGTGATGGCGCTGAAGCCCCTGCACGACCTCGCCCGCGTCCGCCGCGTGGTGGTGGCCACCTATCAGTCGGTGAGCGGGGCCGGCCAGCGGGCGATGGACGAGCTGTTCGACCAGACCAAGGGCATCTACATGAACGAGAAGCCGCAGCCCGAGGTCTTCCCGAAGCAGATCGCCTTCAACGTCATCCCCCAGATCGACCGCTTCCTCGAGGACGGCGCCACCCGCGAGGAATGGAAGATGCGGGTGGAGACCAGGAAGATCCTGGACGAGGGGATCGAGGTGGTGGCGAGCTGCGTGCGGGTGCCGGTGTTCGTCGGCCATGCCGAGGCCGTCCATGTCGAGTTCGAGGAACCGATCACGGTCGAGCAGGCACGTGAGGCCCTGGCGGAGTTCGACGGCGTGCTGCTGGTCGACCGCCCGGAGGCGGGCGAGTACGTGACACCGGTGGAATGCGTGGGCGAGTATGCGGTGTTCGTTTCGCGGCTGCGGGAGGATCCGACCGTGCCGCACGGTCTCGCCATGTGGGTGGTGGCCGACAATCTGCGGAAGGGGGCGGCCCTCAACGCGGTGCAGATCGCCCAGACCCTGGTGGAAGAGGGCTATCTCTGACGGCGATCCCGCCGGAGATCAGCTCCGCCGGCTCTCCTCGCGGCGCTCGAACTCCGTCTGCCAGAGATCGACGAGGGCCATCAGCACCGCCGCGCCAATGATGATCGCGAGCGGCAACTCCCAGACCTTGAAGGTCAGGAAGCCCACGTAGATCACCATGATGAGGGTGGCGAGCACGCCAGCGATCCGTCCCATGATCAGGAAATCTCCTCTCGGCTGAGACGACGTTCGAGCCAGGCCGCGGTCCTGAGCAGCCGGGCATCGTCCTCGTAGGCGCCAACGAGCTGTACACCCACCGGCAGGCCGTTCGGTCCCTCGAGGAGGGGGAGCGTCACCGCCGGCAGACCGGCGAAGGTCCAGGGCGTACAGCAGATCGGGTCGCCGGTGGTCTCCGGCCCCGGCGCCTCGCCCAGGGCAGCGGGGGTGACGAGGGCGTCGAAATCCGCGAACAGCCCATCCAGGATCAGACGGCAGCGCTCGCGGATGTGCCGCGCCTCGTGATAGCGTCGCACCGTGACCCCCTGCCCTTCCTCGATCAGACCCCGCAGGTGCGCGCTGAGACCGTCCGGTCCGGCGTCGTACTCGCGGCGGTAGTGCCAGGAGAGATCCCCGGTCCACAGCGTGCGGTGGGCCTCCACCGCCCGCTCGAAGGGAGCGGGCAGCTCCACCGCCACCAGATCCTCGCCGAGCGCCTCGGCGAGCTCGCCGAAGCCCTCGCGCACGCATTCCTCGGCCCGCTCCCAGCCCGGACCGGCGACGAAGGCGAGCCTGGGCCGGAGCGGCGGCTCGCCGGCGGCGATCTCGGGCAGGCGCAGGGCCGCCCGCGGCCGGGTCGCGGGATCTCCCCGGTCGTCCCCCACCAGCACCTCGGCGAAGAAGGCGAGATCATTGATCGAGCGGGCGAACACGCCGACATGATCGAGAAGCTCCGACTGCATGAGGCAGCCGCTGCGGGGGATCAGCCCGTGGCTCGGCTTGAAGCCGTAGATGCCGCAGAAGGAGGCGGGACGGATCACCGAGCCCGCCGTCTGCGTCCCCACCGCCAGCGGCACCATGCGATCGGCCACCGCCGCCGCCGAGCCCTGGGAGGAGCCGCCGGGCGTGCGCGAGAGATCCAGCGGATTGCGGGTCGGGCCCGGGGTCATGCAGGCCATTTCGGTGGTCACCGTCTTGCCCATCAGGATGGCACCCGCCGCCCGCAGGCGCCGCGCCACCCAGGAATCGGCGGTCGGACGCCTGCCGACGTGCAGGGGCGTGCCGTACTCGGTGGGCATGTCCTCGGTGTCGAAGATGTCCTTGAGCCCCACCGGCAGACCGAACAGCGGCCCCTTGGGACGGCCGAGGCGACGCTCGAACTCCCGGGCCTCGAGCTGGCGGCGGACATGCTCCGGATCGTGGAACGCCCAGGCCCGCACCTCCGGCTCGCGCTCGGCGATGCGTGCCATGAAGGCCTCCACGCATTCGCCGAGCCCGACCCGACCCTCGGAGATCCAGGCGGCGAGCTGCCGCGCCGGGACCTCGCGCAGTTCGTCGGCCGCCATCCCCCCGTCCTCACCGACCGTAGATCAGCTCGGGCAGATAGAGGGCAATGCCCGGGAAGATGTAGAGCATGGCCATGGCGATGAAGACCATCGCGAGGAAGGGGAAGGACCCCCGGAAGATGTCCACCAGCTCCACGTTGGGTGGTGCCACCCCTTTGAGGTAGTAGGCGGACATGGCCATGGGCGGTGTCAGGAAGGAGGTCTGGAGGTTGAGCGCCACCAGGAGTCCGAAGATGATCGGATCGATGTCGAAGTGCTGCAGCAGTGGCAGGAAGATGGGCACGAAGATGATGATGATCTCGGTCCATTCCAGCGGCCAGCCGAGGATGAAGATGATCAGCTGGGCGAGCAGCAGGAAGGTCACCGGCGAGAGATCCATCGACAGCACCCACTCCTCGATCAGCTTGTCGCCGCCGAGGTAGGAGAAGACGCTCGAGAAGGTCCAGGAGCCGATGAAGAGATAGATCACCATCGCCGAGGTGCGGGCGGTCAGGAACACCGCCTCGCGCAGCTTGTCCCAGTTGAGCGCCCGGTAGGCGGCGGCCAGCACGAGGGCGCCGAGGGCGCCCACCGCCGCCGCTTCCGACGGGGTGGCGAGACCGAACAGAATGGCCCCCAGCACCGACATGATCAGCACCATCAGCGGGAAGGCGGAGGTCAGCAGGCGCCCGAACACCACGAGCGGGCTGATGGCCATGTCCTCCGCCGAAATCCGAGGGGCCACCTTGGGATCGACGATCGCCCGGCCGATCACGTAGAGCACGTAGAGTCCCGCCAGCACGAAGCCGGGGAACAGCGCCGCCGCGTAGAGCCGCACCACCGAGATGCTGGAGGTGGCGGCATAGACGATGAGCATGATCGAGGGCGGGATCAGGATGCCCAGCGTGCCGCCGGCGCAGATGACGCCGGAGCTCATGCGTTTGTCGTAGCCCGCCTTGAGCATCGGTGGCAGGGCGAGGAGCCCCATCAGGGTCACCACCGCGCCGACGATGCCGGTGGCGGTGGCGAAGAGGGCGCAGGTGATGAGCGCCGCCACCGCCATCGAGGCGGGGATGCGCCGGGCCGCGAGCTGGATGGAGAAGAACAGCCGTTCCAGGATGTCGGCACGCTCCACCACGTAGCCCATGAAGAGGAACAGCGGCACGGCCACCAGCACGTCGTTGGCCATGATGTCGTAGGTGTTCTGCACCAGCAGTGCGAACAGGCGGTCGCCCATGGCATAGTAGCCGACGAACACGCTCATGGCGACGAGGGTGAAGGCCACCGGGAAGCCGAGCAGGATGACGCCGATGAAGCTCACCAGCATCAGGATGGCGACTTGGGGATCGGTCATCTGGCGTCCTCCCGCGTCTCCGGGATAAAGCCTTCGGCGGCGAGCTTGGCCCGCGCCTCTTCGTCGTGCAGGATGGCGGTTTCCATTTCCTCGACATCGTGGGGGCGAGCCGGCCACTCGCCGGTACGCAGACAGGTGATGCAGCGGGCGATCTCGTAGATGCCCTGCAGGAAGAGCAACACGCCGGCGACCGGGATCAGGATCTTCATCGGATAGATGGGGATCGCGATCGGGCTGAAGATGCTGGTTTCCTTGTAGCGGAAGGACTGGGAGGCGAAGGTGTAGCCGGCGTAGGCCAGAGCCGCCACGCCGGGCATGTAGAAGGTGATGAACAGGACGAGATCGAGCCCCGCCTGTACCCGCACCGGCCAGTAGCGGTAGATGAAGTCGCCGCGAACCATGCCGTTGCGCGACACGGTGTAGGGTCCGGCCATCAGGAACAGCGCCCCGTACATCATGTACATGATGTCGTAGGACCAGGTCGTGGGCGCCCCGAGGGCGTAGCGGACGAACACCTCGTAGCTCACGCCGAAGGTCAGGATGATGATGCACCAGGCGAAGGCCTTGCCGACCCAGGTGCTCAAGGTGTTGATGAAGAGCAGCACCGGATTGTCCACACCGCGTCTCCCACCCGACGGCCTACGTGACGACGGGGCGACTGGCGCCGCCCCGTCGTGCGGATGCGATTCGCTGCCGACCTCAGAAGGGCAGCTTGCCGAAGTAGTGCTCGTAAGCGAGCTTGTAGTCGGCCTGGTTGTAGAACAGATAGCCCATGACCCGTTTGGCCCAGGCCTTCTGCGATTCCACCACCTTGTTGAAGAAGGGATCCTGGGTCAGCTCGCCGAGAACCTCGTCCCATGCCTTGAGCTGGGCCTCGAACACGTCCTTCGGCGTGCGGTACACCTCGACCCCGTATTCCTCCTGGAGCTTGATGAAGTCCTTGGAGTACTGATCCATGGCGGTGGCGTAGTTGGCCGTGTTGGCGGCCTCGGCGGCGTAGCGCAGGATCGCCTGGTGCTCGGCCGGCAGGCTGTTGTACTTCGTCTTGTTGAAGATGATCTCGAAGTACTCGTTGGCCTGATGGTAGCTGCCCATCATGTAGACCTTGCGGACGTCGTGGGCACCGAAGCGCATGTCCGAGGTCGGATTGTTGTACTCGAAGGCGTCGATCACGCCGCGCTCCAGGGCCGGCACGATCTCGCCGCCCGGCAGCTGCACCACCGACATGCCCAGCTTCTGCATCACCTTGGTGGCGAGGCCGACGGTGCGGTACTTGAGGCCCTTGAGATCGGCGGCGCTCTTCACCGGCTTCGAGAACCAGCCCAGCGGCTGGGTGGGCATCGGCATGCAGAAGAAGCCGACGAGATCGAGCCCCAGCATCTCGTGCAGCTCGTTGTAGAGCTCGAGGCCGCCGCCCTTGTAGATCCAGGACAGCCCCTCGTGGGCGGTGAAGCCGAACACCGGTCCGGTCCCGAACAGCGAGGCCGCCGGATGCTTGCCGTACCAGTAGGCGGTCACCCAGTGACCGGCGTCGAGAATGCCGTCGTTGACCGCATCCATCACCGAGAAGGGCTTCACCACCGCGCCGGCCACCAGATACTCGATCTTGAGGCGGCCACCGGCCATCTCGTTGACCCGGTCCACGTATTCCATGGCGAAATCGTTGAAGATGTCGGTGGGGCCCCAGGCGCCCTGCATCTTCAGCACCACGGTCTGTGCCCGGCTGACGTTGGGCATCGCGATGGTGGCGGCACCGGCGGCCGCGGTGGTGGCGGCCGCGCGCTTCAGGAAGCGCCGGCGGCTCGCCTTCGAAGCCTTTTCGGCCCCGGGCTTCCCTACCTTCATGTGAACAGTCATCCTCTGGCCTCCCTCTGCTGTGCCAGTCGCGTTCGACAGTCCTTCTGTTAGCACAAAATCAACCGGAGACCACAATCGGCTGCGTTAGCCGGTCGCACTACCCGTCCGGGTAGCGCTGCACCCCGGGGTGCGTTTTCGCCGCCCCCACCCGCCGCCGGCGTTCGCGATCTGTACAGGGATCGCCGCAGCGGCTAGCGTCCGTGCTCCCGGCCGGAGAGTCTCGCGTGCGCTACTTCATTCTCGACGTGTTCGCCGACCGTCCCTTCGCGGGCAATCCGCTGGCCGTGATCCCCGACGCCGTCGGTCTCGATGCGACGCTCATGCAGCGGGTGGCGGCGGAGTTCGGCTTCTCGGAAACCGCCTTCGTGTTCCCCGAAAAAGGCGGACCTTGGCGGGTCCGCATCTTCACCCCGGCGGCCGAACTCCCCTTCGCCGGCCATCCGCTGGTGGGAACCGCCTACGCCCTCGCCCGCTTCGGCTATCTGCCGGCCGAGCCCGCCGCTCCCGATCTGCCGCTGCGGGTGGCCGCCGGCTCGGTGGAGGCCCGGATCCGCTTCTTCGGCGAGCAGCCGGTCGGCGCGGAGTTCCCCGCGCCCGGCCGCTTCCTCCTCGGGGACCGCGCCGATCCGGCGCAGGTGGCGTGCCTGCTCGGGCTCGCGGAAGCCGATCTGTCGGCCACTGCCCCCCTGCCCTGCCGCGCCGGTCACGGGCTCGACTTCCTGATCGTGCGCCTCGCCGACGCCGACGCCCTGGGCCGGGCGGCCATCCGGGGCCCGCTGCCGCCGTCGCTGCTCGCCTGCGGACTCGCGAACGGAATCTATCTCTTCACCGACGGCGACGGGATCGAGGCCGACATCTTCGCCCGCATGTTCGCCCCCGCCCACGGCATCGCCGAGGATCCGGCGACCGGGAGCGCCGCCGCCACCCTCGCGGGCCTTCTCGCCCATCTCCATCCCGAGCCCGATTCCCTCCTGCGCTGGCGCATCGCCCAGGGGCGCGAGATGGGTCGGCCCGGTCTGATCGAGACCTTCGCCCGCAAGCGCGACGGCCATCTCGAGGAGGTGCGGATCGGCGGTCGCTGCGCCCTCGTGGCGGAGGGCGAACTGCTGCTCTGAGCCGCCGGCCCGGTCGAACGGCCCGAAACATTTCGCGACGGGGCCGCGCCCGAGCGTACCGGGGAGCGTGTTCCGCCGGGATGGGACCCGACGGCTGGCCTCTCCGGGCCGTTCCACGTATCCGCGTACGACTTTTTCCCTTATCGACGAGCCGGTTGCGCGGAAGAGGGATAAAGTCGTCTTAACCGAAGGTTTCCGCGAGCTGCGAGACGGCCGATGACGATCGCCATCCAGATCTACCGCAACCCCCATGGCGAGGTGTTCTTCCGCACCTCGCGCACGGCCGGCCGCACGCGCGCCTTCCGGGTGGAGGCGGAGAGCCCGACCCATCTCGAGGACTGGCTGCGGCGCAACGGCTTCCGCACGCCCGAGGCGATGCGTGGGGCGGGGTTCGCGCCCGTTTCCGATCGGACAACACACGCCGACCGTCTCCCGGCGGGTTGACGCCCCGCCGACAGGCGGCGGATGGCCGCGCCGACGGCCCACCGGGACGTCACCGGCGGCCGGAGGCGGCGACGGCGCCGGCCGCCTCGGGCAAAGCGCGCATCGCCCTTTCCTCCATCCCCGACCCGCCCCCAGTTCACCCGCGCAGGTCGGGGAGTCGAGCTCAACCGCTTCCGGGATGGCGGGAACGCCCCGAAGATCGCCGAAACGAACTCGGAGGCACCTCGCGGAGAGAAATATCGAAGGCTGTTCGCCTCCGCAGCGCAGGAGATGTTCGGTGGAGGACATACCCGTGTTCGGGGCGACTGTTACTGGGATCCCAGAAGGACGAAGGAAGTCGATTTTCGAGGCACGGTGATCACGTCTCGCGATCGTGCCGTAAGGGATAGCGACACCTGTGTTGGTGGTGCGGAAGCTGTTCGGGTGGCATGGTGGATCCGTTGTCCGCTGCCGAACAGCGAGGGGTTCGAGCCGCTGTCCGAAGAGGGGAAAATGTTCGCTTCCTGCCCCTCCACTGCCGAGGTCATGGGAGCGAATCCCAATTCGTGCGTTCGAAATGCACAGGGTCTCCCGACACAGGTCGCCGCACTTCTCAGGAGCCCTCCTCCGTGCTCCGAGAAGTTCGTCGAACAGAAATCGAAATGAGCTCGACAGACGTCAGATAGTGTAAAGAGGCTCGTGCGCTCGCAAGCCGGCAGGGCGCCGGTCCGGCTACAGCGAGTCGGGACACGGGCGCGAAACGCGCTCGCCGAGCGAGCTCGTTCGGTCGACCCCGGCGAACGGCGGCGCATGTCCCGAGGCGCGCATCGGAGGGCGCCTCGGTGCGGGAGCGTGAGAGGTGGGATGCGGCCTGTCAAGCGAGCGCGGGCCGGCCTTTCGCCGCATCCGCGACCGCCGTCAGACGTCGAGATTGACCACCCGCAGCGCGTTCTCCTGGATGAACTCGCGCCGGGGTTCGACGAGATCGCCCATCAGGGTCGAGAAGATCTCGTCGGCCTCGTCGGCGTGCTCGATCTGTACCTGCAGCAGTACCCGACGGGCGGGGTCGAGGGTGGTCTCCCAGAGCTGTTCGGGGTTCATCTCGCCGAGCCCCTTGTAGCGCTGGATGGCGAGCCCCTTGCGCCCCCAGGCGAGCAGCGTCTCGACGAGCTGCACCGGCCCGGCAATGGGTACGGCCTCCTCCCTGCGCAGGAGCCGCGCCCCCTCGAAGAGCGCCGCCACCGGCTGCAGCTTGTCGCCGAGACGGCGGCCGTCGGCGCTGCGCAGGAAGACGGCGTCCACCACCCAGCGCTCGCGCCGCTCGCCGTGCTGGCGGTGGAAGACGAGGGCGCCCGCCTCGCCCCGCACCACCTGCCAGGGATGGCCGTCGGTGCGCGCGAGCCGGGCCGCCACCTTCTGGCCGAGGGCCAGCGCCCGGTCCATGTCGGCCAGCGCCTGCTCGCCGAAGGCACCGGCCAGGGCCAGGCTCTCGACGAGCTCGCCGGGCAGGCGGCGGGCGAGCTGGCCGATGAGATCGCGCGCGCGGCGTGCCCGCTCGACGAGCTCACCGAGCGCCGCCCCCTCGATGCGGCGGCCCTCGCCGCTCTCCAGCGCCGCCCCCTCGAGCCCCGCCTCGATCAGGAACTCCTCAAGCGCCGCATCGTCCTTGAGATAGCTTTCGCGGTTGCCGCGCTTGACCCGGTAGAGGGGCGGCTGGGCGATGTAGAGATGCCCGCGCTCCACGATCTCCGGCAGGTGCCGGTAGAAGAAGGTCAGCAGCAGGGTGCGGATGTGCGAGCCGTCGACATCGGCGTCGGTCATGATGACGATGCGATGGTAGCGCAGCTTGTCGATGTCGAAATCGTCGCGGATGCCGGTCCCGAGCGCGGTGATCAGGGTGCCGATCTCCTGGCTGTTCAGGATGCGGTCGAGCCGCGCCCGCTCGACGTTGAGGATCTTGCCGCGGAGCGGCAGGATGGCCTGGAAGGTGCGGTCCCTGCCCTGCTTGGCCGAGCCGCCGGCGGAATCGCCCTCGACGATGAACAGCTCCGCCTTCCTGGGATCGCGCTCCTGGCAGTCGGCGAGCTTGCCGGGCAGATTGGCGACGTCCATCGGCCCCTTGCGGCGGGTGAGCTCGCGCGCCTTGCGGGCCGCCTCGCGGGCGGTCGCCGCCTCGACGATCTTGGAGAGGATCTGGCGGGCCTCCTGGGGATGCTCCTCGAACCAGCGCGAGAGCTGCTCGCCCACCACCGCCGAGACCACCGGCGTCACCTCCGAGCTCACCAGCTTGTCCTTGGTCTGGGAGGAGAACTTGGGATCGGGGATCTTGACGGCGAGCACGCAGGTGAGCCCCTCGCGCATGTCCTCGCCGGTGAGCTGGACCTTCTCGCGCTTGAGCAGCCCGCTCTCCTCCACATAGCGGTTGATGGTCCGCGTGAGCGCCATCCGCAGCCCCTGGAGATGGGAGCCGCCGTCCCGCTGGGGGATGTTGTTGGTGAAGCAGAGGCAGGTCTCGTGGTAGCTCTCGGTCCACTGGAGGGCGCATTCGACGCGCATCCCCTCGCGCTCGCCGCGGATCAGGATGGGCGGGCGGAAGAGCGGCGTCTTGGTGCGGTCGAGCCAGTCGACGAAGGCCTCGAGGCCGCCCTCGTAGTGGAACAGCTCCTCCACCGGCGGATCCTCGCGCCGGTCGACCAGGCGGATGCGGATGCCGGCGTTGAGGAAGGCCAGCTCGCGCAGGCGGTGGGCGAGGATCTCGCGCTTGAAGTCGGTGCTGGCGAACACCGCGATCGAGGGCTGAAAGCTCACCCGGGTGCCGCGGCGCCCCTCGGCGGGGCCGACCACGCGCAGCGGCGCCACCGGCTCGCCACCGTTCTCGAAGCGGATCACGTGCTCCTTGCCGTCGCGCCAGACGGTGAGCTCGAGCCAGTCGGAGAGGGCGTTGACCACCGACACGCCGACGCCGTGCAGGCCGCCCGAGACCTTGTAGGCGTTGTGGTCGAACTTGCCGCCGGCGTGCAGCCTCGTCATGATGATCTCGGCCGCCGAGACGCCGAACTCCTCGTGCACATCGACCGGAATGCCGCGCCCGTCGTCGGTCACCGTCACCGAGCCGTCGGCCTCGAGCACCACCTCGACCCGCGTCGCGTGGCCGGCGAGCGCCTCGTCGATGGCATTGTCCACCACCTCGAACACCATGTGGTGGAGGCCCGAACCGTCGTCGGTGTCGCCGATGTACATGCCGGGACGCATGCGCACCGCCTCCAGCCCCTCCAGCACCTGGATGGAGGTGGAATCGTAGGTCTGGGGCGTTGCGGTGGTCTGCTTGTCAGCCATGTTCACTCAATGTCGCCTCGTTGACGTGGAAGACGGCGGCGCGTCCGAACAGCGGCCGGAACAGCCCGGCGTCGGTGCCGGTGAGCCAGCTCTGGGCGCCGAGCCCGAGCAGGGCCCCGAACAGGGCCTCGCGCCGCGCCGCGTCGAGATGGGCCGCCACCTCGTCCAACAGCAGCAGCGGCCAGTCGCCGGCGCGCGCCCGCCGCAGGCGGGTCTCGGCCAGCAGGATGGCCAGCAGCAGGGCCTTCTGCTGGCCGGTGGAGCAGGCGGCGGCGGGAACCTCCCCCTCGCGCGCGAACACCAGAAGGTCGCTGCGGTGGGTGCCGTGGGCGGCCCCGCCGCTCTCGGCATCCGCCGCCCGCGACGCCGCGAGCCGCGCGGCGAGCCATTCCTCCGCCTCGAGGGCGGTGGCGCGCTCGAGGCGCTCCTCGACCTCGCCCACCACCTCCAGCCGGGCGCCC
Organism: Alphaproteobacteria bacterium; assembly: GCA_027045875.1. Taxonomy (GTDB): domain Bacteria; phylum Pseudomonadota; class Alphaproteobacteria; order Geminicoccales; family Geminicoccaceae; genus JALSRW01. Next base: position 50,463 of record JALUAG010000041.1, read on the forward strand.
GGGAACCCTTCGACCCCGCGGGCCAGCTCCGTCTCGAGCCCGGCCAGGAGATCGCGCCGGGCGGCGGCGACGGCCACCGCCGCTTCCGCCATCCGCCGCTCGAGGGCGGCGAGCCACACCGGATCGGGCCGCCGCGTCCGCAGCAGATGGGCGCGCTCGCGCATGGCCCGCTCGAAGGCGCTCACCCGGGCGGCGTGGTCGGGATAGAGCGCCAGGGTGAGCCGGTCCAGAAAGCGCCGCCGCCCCGCGGGCCCCTCCACCAGGATCCGGTCCATGGCCGGCGTCAGCCAGACCAGGGCGCAGATCCGCGCGAGCTCCGCCGAGGAACGGCTCGCCGTCCCGTCCACCGCCACCAGCCGGCGGCCGGTCGCCGCATCGTGCCAGGTCGCGAGCTCGCGCGGGCCGTCGGCGGTCTCCAGCCGCGCCCGGATGCGGAAGCGGCCGCCGGCCCGGTTGTCGAGCTCGGCGAGGCGCGCCCGCCGCAGGCCGCGGCCGGGACCGAGCAGCGACAGCGCCTCCAGGAGATTGGTCTTGCCCGCGCCGTTGGGACCGAACAGCACCACCGGCCGCGTCCCCACGGTGAGATCGAGGCGGCCGTAGTTGCGGAAGGCCCGCAGTTCGAGCCGCGAGACGGCGCCGGCGGTCTGCCCGGCCACCGCGGTGGCCGGCTCCGGTGCCAGTGGTGCCGTCATCACACCCGCATGGGCATCAGGACATAGAGCGTGCTGCTGTCGGCCGGATCGCGCAAGACCGTCGGTGCCGCCGGCGAAGTCATCTCCATGCGGACCTGCTCGCCCTCGATTTCTCCAAGGATGTCCAATATATAGCGCGCATTGAAGCCAATTTCGAGGGGCTCGCCGGAATATTCCACATCGAGTTCCTCGACCGCTCGTCCGGCTTCCGCGCTGACCGCCGAGATGGTCACCTGGCCGGGGGCGAAGCCGAGCTTCACCGCCCGCGTGCGCTCGGTGGAGATGGTGCTCACCCGGTCCACCGCATCCTTGAAGGCGCGCACCTCCATGACCGCCACCCGGTCGGTGTCCTCGGGCTTGGGGATCACCCGCTCGTAGTCGGGAAACGGCCCGTCGATCAGCCGCGAGACCAGCACCGCGCGGTCGATGATGCAGCGCATGCGGTTGGGGGAGACGTTGAGTTCGATCTCCGCCTCGCTCTCGCCGAGGAGCTTTCTGAGCTCGTTGACCGTCTTGCGGGGAACGATGATGGGCGGCAGGGATTGGGCGCCTTCCGGCAGCGCCACCTCGACCCGCGCCAGCCGGTGGCCGTCGGTGGCCACTCCGCGCAGCACGCCCGCGGCCCCCGCGGCCAGGGGGTGCATGTGGATGCCGTTCAGATAGTAACGGGTCTCCTCGGTGGAGATGGCGAAGCGGGTCTTGTCGATCAGCCGCGCGAGATCGGCGGCCGGCATGGTGAAGCCGATGTCGAGCCCGTCCTCGCCGAGGGGCGGAAATTCCTCGGCCGGCAGCGTGGGAAGCTGGAACACCGAGCGCGCCGCCCTGAGCTCGAGCTCCTTGCCGTCGGGCGGCTGGGCGAGCTCCACCTCGCAGCCCTCCGGCAGCTTGCGCACGATCTCGAACAGCAGATGGGCGGCCACCGTGGTGGCGCCGGGTTCGCGGATCTCCGCCGTCTCGCGGGTGGCCAGCGCGAGATCGAGATCGGTGGCGGCCAGGCTGAGCTCGCCATCCCCGGTCTCCAGCTTGACGTTGGCGAGAATCGGGATGGTAGTCCGCCGCTCGACCACGTTCTGGACATGGGACAGGGATCGGAGGAGGGCGCTGCGCTCGATGGAAAGCTTCATGGGTCGTCCGGTTCCTCTGACGTCCGGGACCGGCGGTGGCCGCCGGTCGCCCCCGACGCGACCGCCGGGGCGCGAACGCTAGCAGAAAACATCTCCCGCGTTGAGCCGGATTCTGCCGCGGGCGGCGGCGATCCTCAGCTCTGCAGACGCCGCCTGAGGACCTCGACGTCCTCGGCCAGGCTCCGGTCCTCCTCGCACAGCCGCTCGATCTGGCGGATGGCGTGCATGACGGTGGTGTGGTCCCGGTTGCCGAAGCGCTTGCCGATCTCCGGCAGCGAGCGGGTGGTGAGCTGCTTGGCCAGATACATCGCCACCTGCCGCGGCCGCGCCACCGCCCGCGCCCGGCGGCTGGAGCTCATGTCCGCCATGCGGATGCCGTAATGCTCCACCACCGCCCGCTGGATCTCCTCGATCGTCACCCGCCGGTCGTGGGCGCGCAGCAGGTCCTTGAGCACCTCGCGCGCGGTGTCGATGGAAATCGGCCGGCCGCTGAAGGAGGCGTGATGGACGATGCGGTTGAGGGCCCCCTCGAGCTCGCGGACGTTGCTCGTGATGCGGGCGGCGAGGAACTCCATCACCCGCACCGGCACCTCGACCCCGAGCTTCTCGGCCTTGGTCTGGAGGATGCCGAGGCGCAGCTCGTAGGTGGTGGGATGGATGTCGGCGACGAGCCCCCAGCCGAGGCGCGAGCGGATGCGCTCCTCGAGGCCGGAGAGATCGGCCGGGCTGCGGTCGGCGGAAATGACGATCTGGCGGCCGCGGTCGACGAGGGCGTTGAAGGTGTGGAAGAACTCCTCCTGGGTGCTCTCCTTGCCGCTGATGAACTGCACGTCGTCGACCATCAAGACGTCGACCGAGCGGAACAGCTCCTTGAAGGACATGGTGTCCTTGCGGCGCAGCGCCCGCACGAACTGGTACATGAACTTCTCGGCCGAGAGGTAGACCACCCGCCGGCCGGGCGTCACCTCGCGGATGCGCCAGCCGATGGCGTGCATGAGATGGGTCTTGCCGAGGCCGACCCCGCCGTAGAGGAACAGCGGGTTGAAGGGCGGGCTCGGCGAGGCGGCCACCTTCTCGGCGGCGGCGACGGCGAATTCGTTGGGCTTGCCGACCACGAAGCTGTCGAAGGTAAAGCGGGGATCGAGGCGGGCGCCCATGTCCTCGAACTCGGGCGCCACCTCGCCCGGTTCGCAGCCGGCGGACGCCACCGCCGAAACCGCCGGCCGGGCCGCGTCCGCCGCCGGGGCCGGCGGCGTGCGCGCCTCGGGCGGCCGCACGCTGAGGGCGATCGAACGCACCGCCGGATTGACCCCCGCCCACATGGAGCGGATGCGGTCGCCGTAGTGGGCGACGATCCAGTCGCGCATGAACTGGGTGGGCACCGTCATCACCACCCGGTCGCCCTCGAGCCGGCTCACCTCGAGGGGCTTGAGCCAGGTGCCGAAGGCGGTGTCTCCGAACTCGGCGCGCAACATTTCGCGAACCCGGGCCCACTGCGCCTGCAGATCGCTCGACGGCGAAATCATTCCAACCTCGGATGGCACGCCCAATCGACCTCCCGTCGCATCCGCGCTGCATCCCCGAACCGGACCGGCGCCCGTTCGCCACCCGCCGACCGCCCCCGCCGGAGCCCCTCATTCCCGCCTCGGCCATCCTCCGCGGGGATGCGCTCCCCGTCTGGCGAATACTTGCGGTTACCGCCCTTCCCGGATCATTTCAGCAATGAAACGATACGAGAACTTGGCGCACCACTGGGACGTCGATGCCGAAAAGAGAGCCGAGTTCCGAACCTGGCAGGCGGGCTCGAAAGCCATCGCGAAGGGTAAACGGGGCCTCGAAACCTGACAAGGGGATCGAACCGCGAACGAGGTTTTTCGCGTTATGGTTGAAATCCCTCGTGCGACGGATCAACGAACGACGGCGTCCGCCCACGCGCCCGACCCCGCCGCCGGGGGCGGCCCGTTCCGTCCCTCCCGACGCCCCGTTCAGGCGCCGGCGCCCTCCGGGCGGGTCAGCATCTTCACCCGCCGCGCCAGGCGGGAGATCTTGCGCGCCGCCGTGTTGATGTGCAGCACGCCCTTGCCGACCCCCTTGCGCAGCTCCGATTCCGCCTTGACGAAGGCGGCGCGGGCGGCCTCCGGATCGCCGGCGGCGATCGCCTCCTCGGCCCGGCGCACGAAGGTCCGGATGCGGGTCTTGCGACTGCGGTTGCGCAGCGTCCGCTTGATGGTCTGGCGGACGCGCTTCTTGGCGGAGCGGCTGTGTGCCACGGATGTCCTCTCGTTCCGTTGCCGGCGCGGACCTATAGACCCCGGCCGCGGCCGCGTCAATCGCGCCCGGCCACCGCCGTCCGGGGGTCAGCGGTCCCGGAAATTGGGATTGCGTTTCTCGGCGAACGCCACCATGCCCTCGCTGCGGTCCTCGGTGGCGAAGGTGGAATAGAACACCCGGCGCTCGAAAAGCAAGCCCTCGGCGAGGGTGGTCTCGAACGCCCGGTTCACCGCCTCCTTGGCGATCTGCACCATGGGCTGCGACTTGGCGGCGATGCTCTCGGCGAGCTTCATCGCCTCCTCGAGCAGATCGGCGACCGGCACCACTCGGCTCACGAGATTGGCGCGCTCCGCCTCCTCCGCCGACATCATGCGCCCGGTGAGCACCATTTCCATCGCCTTGGACTTGCCCACCGCCCGGGTCAGCCGCTGGGTGCCGCCGGCGCCGGGAATGGTGCCGAGATTGATCTCCGGCTGGCCGAACTTGGCGTTGTCGGCGGCGATGATGATGTCGCACATCATGGCGAGCTCGCAGCCGCCGCCCAGGGCATAGCCGGCGACGGCGGCGATGATCGGCTTCTTGCGCCGGGCGACGCGCTGCCAAGGGGCGATGAAATCGCTCCGGAACGCGTCCATGAAGTCCATCGCCATCATTTCCTTGATGTCGGCGCCGGCGGCGAAGGCCTTGTCGGAACCGGTGAGCACCATCACAGCGACCGCCGGGTCGGCCTCGAAGGCGTCGAGGGCGGCGTTGAGCTCGGCAACGAGCTGGCTGTTGAGGGCGTTCAGGGCCTTGGGCCGGTTGAGCGTCACCAGGCCGACGCGGCCGCGCTGCTCGACCAGTATCGTCTCGTACGCCATGGCGTATCCTCCTCGTGGCCCGCGCTCGGGCTGGGTGTCCCCGCGGACCCCTTGATCATGGCTCGCATGTCTCGACGGCCGCCGGAGCCGGCGGCGCGAAGGCGGCGCGGTTTAACACCAGGCGACCGCCGGCCGTCCAGCCCCCGCGGATCAGCGCTGACAGCGGTTACAGAAAAAGGTGGAACGGCCCGCTTGGACAATGCGTCGCACCGGCCTCCCGCAGCGGGGGCAGGGTTCCCCCTCGCGTCCGTAGACCCGGAAATCGTTCTGGAAATTGCCCAGCCGGCCGTCGGCGCCGACATAGTCCCGGAGCGAGGAGCCGCCGGCGGCGATCGCCTCTTCGAGCACCGTCACGATCGCACGCGCGAGGCGGGCGCAGCGCCGGGGGCCGAGATCGCCGGCCCGCCGCCGCGGCGAGATCCCCGCCCGGAACAGCGCCTCGCAGGCGTAGATGTTGCCGATGCCGGCCACCAGCCGCTGATCGAGGAGCGCCGCCTTGACGTCGCAGCGGCGACCGGCGAACCGGCGGTGCAGCAGCGCGCCGTCGAAGGCCGGCGACAGCGGCTCGATGCCCAGCCCGGCGAGCCTCGGATGCCGGTCGAGTGCCTCCCGCCGGGCCAGGAGCAGGAGGCCGAAGCGCCGCGGATCGACGAAACGCAGGACGGTGCCGCCCTCGCAGTGGAAGGTGAGATGCTCGTGGCGGCCGCCGGACGGACCGTCGAAGAGGAGCCGGCCCGACATCCCGAGATGGAGGAGCAGGCTCTCCGGTTGGTCCAGATGAATGATGATGTATTTCGCGCGTCGCGCGAAATCGACCATGTGTCGGCCGTTCACCTTCCGTTCCAGATCGGCCGGCAGCGGCTCCCGCAGGCGGTCGACACGGCGTTCGAATCGCAGGATGCGGCGTCCGCGCAGCCGGGCCGCGAGGGCGCGCATGGTGGTCTCGACTTCGGGCAGCTCGGGCACCGGGTACGGGTCTCCTCCGGACGGCGGGTTGCCGGAGCCCCGGCCCTCGCCTACAAGGCGTGGCGGCGCTCCGCCTGCAGCACTGGTACTGGCATGGACGAGGGATCACGCACAAGCCGGCGGACGGCCGCCGTCTCCGCCGTCGAGGAGCTCGCCCGGTCCTTCGGCGAGACGCCCGTCGATCCGGCCGAGAAGGCGCGGCGGGTGCGCGAGGTCTTCGCCCGCGTGGCGCGGCGCTACGACCTCATGAACGATCTCATGAGCGCCGGCATCCACCGGCTGTGGAAGGAGGCGCTGATCGACTGGCTCTATCCGCAGCCGGGCATGCACCTCCTCGATCTCGCCGGCGGCACCGGCGATGTCGCCTTCCGGCTGCTGCAGCGGCTCGACGGCGCCGCCCGCGTCACCCTCTGCGACATCAATCCGGACATGCTGGGCGTGGGCCGCGACCGCGCCCTCGACCGCGGCTGGTTCGCGGAGATCGACTGGGTCGCCGGCGACGCCGAGGCGCTGCCCTTCCCCGACCGCCGCTTCGACGCGGTCACGATCGCCTTCGGCATCCGCAACGTCACCCGCATCGACCGGGCGCTCGCCGAGATCCGGCGGGTGCTGAGACCGGGCGGACGTTTCCTGTGTCTCGAATTCTCGCGCGTCGTGGTGCCCCTCCTCGACCGCCTCTACGACGCCTATTCCTTCTCCGTGGTGCCGTTCCTCGGGCGGGTGGTGGCCGAGGACGAGGAGAGCTACCGCTACCTCGTCGAGAGCATCCGCCGTTTCCCCGACCAGCCCACCTTCGCCGAGCTCATTTCCGCGGCGGGCTTCGCCAACGTCTCCTGGCGCAACCTCTCGACCGGCATCGCCGCCATCCATTCGGGCTGGCGGATCTGAGCGCCGGCGATGCTGCGCTCCGCCCGCAATCTCTGGCGCGCCCTCCGCATCGCCCGCACCCTCGCCCGCCACAACGCCCTCTTTCCCCTCGATCTGCTGCCCCAGACC